>CAZDRX010000007.1:34246-71327 GCA_964508225.1 uncultured Candidatus Peribacteria bacterium | reverse complement strand
ACAAGGGATTGAGAAACAGGAAGGTAGGAGGGGTAGGCATCTCCGAGAAGCACGCGAACTTCCTCATGAATACCGGCGAAGGAACGTACGCGGATGCTGTGAGAGTCGTCGAGACGGTGCAGGCGAAAATTCCGCAGCAGCTGGAGGTGGAAATGAGGTTCGTGGAGCCGGACGGAACGCTGCGGTTTTAACAGCTATGCCACTTCTTTCCAGAACGAAGAGCCCTTGCCACCAATGGACAAGGGCTGATCGTAGGAATTTTTGAAACTAGAACGGCAAGTCTTCCGGCTTGATCTCGGATTCGTACTTGATCTCCGGCATCGCGCCGGCTTTCGCCATCACAGGCTCCTGTGATGCGTGCTCGGCCTGTGAATCCATGGAGCCGGCATCACTGCGGATCGAGCTCGTGGCATCGGCACTCTTGCAGCCGAGGAGCGTCACCGTGTCGGCGATGATCTCGGTCGTGGCACGCTTGGCGCCCTCTTTCGTTTCCCACGTGCGTGTCTGCACGCGACCGGCGACGAAGATGCGCTGGCCCTTCTTAATGCTCTGCTGGACGGCTTTGGCGAGCTCTCCCCAGATGACGACGGAGTGGAACTCGGTGCGCTCCTTGAGCTCACCCGTGGCTTTCTCACGCCATTTTTCGTTCGTCGCGACACCGAGCGTGAGCACGCTCTGGCCGCTCGTCGTCGTGCGCATTTCCGGCTCGCGCGTCACGTTGCCGATGGCTTCCGCGCGGTTGAGATAGTTGAGAATTTGCGGAGAGACATCGGAAGAATCGCGGAGTCCGTCCTTGGGATCGAGGAGGATCAGATCCATCGCGACGATCTTCGTCTTCGATTTCTTTTCCTTCGTCTCATTATCTTCCCAACTGTCTGTCTGGAGACGGCCGGAGACAAAGACCTGCGATCCGGCCCTCATGTACTGGCCGGCGATATCGGCCATCGCACCCCACACTGTGACGGTGTGAAAGCTCTTGCCGGAGAGCGTCTCACCTTTACCTGAGGTGAACGAATATGGGACGACGATATTCAAATCCGTGACAGTCGCGCCGCCGGGCGTCTTCCGGAGGGTGACAGGTTGTGTCTGGTAGCCGATGATTTCGACCCGATTGAGAGAGAACATCTCTGAGTGGGGAATGGAAGTAAAGGAGGTCACGATGCCGGTGCTCATCCGAGGCGCCTCAGAGAGGAGCGTCGGCATGGGACGTGAACGAACGTACACCCTCGAAAACACCCGTGCAAACAGAACAGATTGATGGATTGTTTTTTTGTTTTGCCATAGCAACTTTTCGGGCCTCGCGTGATGGTCAGATTGGCATGGAGTTCAGTACAATTTCCCATGATTTTGCGCGCGATCCGAAACACAATGAAACGATCACTTCTCACCCTCACACTGGCCTCATCTCTCCTCATCTTCCCAGGGAGTGCGCAGGCCGAGCCGATGATCCCGAAAATGAACGAGCCGGAGTCCTACCACGACTTCCGCTTCGGGCTCGATGAGATGCGTCAGAACATCGAGAGTGTGGCCTGCGGCGGGTGGCACACGACACCGGAATCCGCAGGCGTGTCGGGCACGAATGCATGGGGGGAGATGCCGTATCCGTTCATCAGCCCCGATATCCCCGGACGCGAGAACAAGATGCCTGCGATGAGCAAGGCGCTCACAGGACTCGATGAGCGGACGGATTTCAATTTTCCCGACAGCGCATTCGGCTATCTCTCGGCCTGCGGCATCTATGACGCGACCGGTCACGATGCGGATCTCGAGAAGATGGGTCTCGATATCAAGTACGACGATGTGGGGGTGGATCAGGACCCCAATGTCCGTGTCGTCCCCGGCAACGGCACGATCGACATCAATCCGTACCGCTGGTGCATCCGCATGGACAAGGCCACGCCGCGCTGGTGCGAAAAACTCTTCAAGACGTGGCGGAAAATGGCGGAGATCGCGCCGCGTCCGTGGAGTGACAACTTCTGCAAGTGTCCGTTCCAGCCGCCCGCCCCCAATGCGTTCTGCCAGTACGTCCCGCAGGGCCCCACGAAGCGTTACTGCTTCGACTACGCCGGCGCTGCTCCGCGTCAGGATGCCACCGAGCCGGACGGCAGGCCGATGGCTATCGAGAGTGCCGACTACACGAAGGTCTGCAACGGACAGGAATGCCGGACGCCGTGGATGCCCACGTACGGCAACGAGCTCATCAAGTGCGAGGATTGGACTGCGCAGTTCGATGCCGACGGCAACTACATCGGCCACATCCCGCTGAAAGTCTACGGTGGATATGACTTCGGAAAAGCGACGTCGTTCTACCGTCACTACGGCAACCCGTTCAACGACTGGTCGGAGACGAAGCAGGCCAGCCAGACGCCGCTCACCATCACGGCGCCGACGTTCACGTGGAAAGTCCGTGGCGATTGCTACGAGTACTATCAGGCGCACCTCGATTATCCGAATCCGGCCAACCAGTTCAAGGAGCTTGATCCCAAGGACAATGTCACGAGTATGTACGATGAACAGTGTGAATTCGTCATTCTCACGGACGACGAGCAGAACCCCGAAAAGCCGCAGTGGAAGGACGGGGGTCCCAACGGCGAAAAACAGAAAGACGAAGTGAAGGCACCCGTCTTCGATGTCGTCGAACCACCGAGGGAGCCGCGTCAGTCGCCGGAGCCGTGGGTGAGTGACACGGAATCGAATCTCTCGATGATTGACATGGAGAGATTGAAAGAGCTCCAGGAGGATTTCGAGGATCCTTCCGATATCACCCAGATTCTCGGTGTGATTCTCACGACGCGGCAGCGCGGAAGCAAGACGCTCCCGAAGAACGCCCGCAGCGATCAGTACGATGACAGCGATCACCGGATGCTCGCCAAGTTCTGGGAAATCCAGCAGCGTGAGCTTCTGAAGATGGTCGCGGATCCCCAGACACGCCTCATCATGCCCGCGCGTTTCCTCGTCGGCATCGCCGATGATGATCCGATTTTCCAGTATGTGAAGAACACGGTGAGTACGGGCAACGGGACGATCGAACTGACGATCAAGGCGGGTGCGGAAGATCTCGAAAATGTCCTCAGGTCGTTCACCCGCATCTTCGTGTCCCCGATCCAGGAAGTGCGCATCCCCGTTCTTGTGCCGCTTGCATCAGCCTCCGAGATCGACGGTCTCCTCTTCCAGTGGAGGCAGTGGAAGAAGGGCGAAGACAAAGCCGCGCAGACGGAAAGCCGTGCGTCCAAATCGGGCATGGCCGATCCGCTCATCGACAAACTGATACAGTACCGAGACCGTCTCAATTCCGTCCGGAGAACGCGCGAAGCCCTCGCAAAGGAACTCACGAGAATGTACGACTCACAGGAGGAGATCCGCACGTACTTCGCGGACTGGTTCAGGGATCAGACCGCCCTCTTCATCCTCGCCGTGCAGCACGCGGAGCAGCGCAGGGATCTTCGCCGCATCTGGAGACTCCTCCAGCGGTCCATGCTCCAGACAGACGAGTGCCAGATGGTCTACTGCAGTAATCAGCGGTACTCGACGCCGATCTACTCACTCCTCGACAACTGGTGGGGCGATCCGAGCGTTCTGCCCGGCGACCCGCGCGATCCGGACTACGTGCCTCCGTATGATCTGCGCACGCTCGCATACACACAGCCGCCGGATCAGGTCTTCGATTTCTCGAACATGAAGTTCTCCCGCGAAGCGCTCTTCATCCCCGTGCTCTCCCCTGTGTCCGTGAAGATCGCATTGCCTTCCCCGCCGGTCTTCGGCGCCGATCCGCCGGATGCGAATCTCTTCCCCGATCTTCCGGGTATCCCGGATGAGACGGTCTTCGATCCGTTCCAGATGCCGGACACCGACCTCTCCGAGAAACCCACCATCAGCATTCCAGCCGGCCCCGATCTCACGGCCGCCATGAACATGCTGCGCGAGGTCCGGAAGATCATGGACGGCACGCCGATCAATGACCAGATCTTCGAAGAAGAGCAGCTCAGATTGGGTGAATCCATCGATGACGGCGGGTTCCCGCCGCCGGGCCTCCAGCCCAACCGCCTCAGCATGCGCAGTGCGTATTGCCGCTTCCAGCCGAGTATCGTCAAGCCGCCGGATCCCGAACAGAGGAACGGAAATCCCGCGAAGATCATCCATACCGAGAACGATCTCAAGGAGCGTCTCGGCAGACTCTTCGCACGCTGGATGCCGCAGCGTACCGAGGACATGGCCGGCAGAGTTGCGCGCAGGAATCAGGATTTCCCGGACCCTGCTCTCCCGCCGAAGTGCCATGAGGACGTCGTGTGTTACTTCCTGCCGCCCGAGATCACGCGTCAGACCACGTGGCAGTGGTTCATGCCGACGACGGCCGGCGGCAATTTCAACAACATCGCGGATCAGATGGAGACGATGACGTGGCCGGATGCGGACGATCACAATCCGTACCTGAATTCCCCGCGCGATGTCCTGAAGCGCATCTTCTCCGACATCGATCTTCCTCTCCAGTTCACATTGAACGCCGCCAGCCGCAGACCATGAAGCGCATTCTCGCAGCCGTCGGCATCGCTCTGGTGATCTTTCCGGTCGCCGCGTCCGCGCAGATCGTGCGGAGTCCCGCCGAGTGTTCCAAACGGTTTCAGAATGAACTCGTGACCGTGCATGACACGTACCGCTCCTACCTCTTCGGCAGCCGCGAGATCAGCGGCGGCAAATTCGAAGTGCTTACGGGCGGCTTCACCGACGCAGCACGCAGAGGCATCTTCGAGACGCAGCGTCGTCTCTCCTCCGAACTCGTACCGCCCGTCGTCGAGAGTTACCGCGTGTACCGGTGCAAGTCGATCGATGTTTGCACACTCCTCGCCCAGTCCTTCACAGAGAACGGCGGGCAGATCGATATCCAGCCGCTTGGCTGCGCGCTGGAGTCGATGGACCGCTATCCGGAGTGCTATCTCGCAGCCGACAGCGATAGCCCCGGCCTCCAGTCGGATGTGACGGATCTCGTGCGGCAGTGCCGGACGGTGATGGAGCAGACGCTGCGTGCCGAGCAGTCGATCCTGAGGCTCGCCGTCGGCTATGACGCGGGGTACCGCTCCATGCTCCAGATGGCCGGCATGATGGACTGGATGCTTGAGGGATTCCCCACCGCGGCACTGAAGGCGATCAGCGAAATGGTGAACATGCTCGGAAAACTCCATCAGATTCCGTGCTTCATCGGCCAGTGTGACAACCCCCGTTCCGAATACCTCACGCCGTAACGTGCAGATTCCCCCTTCTGTCACCGGCTTCACCAGAGCCTGCATGCGCAAGCTCTCCGCGCACCGGCTCCTCGTCGTGCTCCTGCTCGCACTCTTCGTGCTCGCCGGATCGGGGCAGGTCGGGGCATTTGTGAGAACACCGCCCGTACAGTTCGGTGGTCAGTACGACACCGATGACGATCTCAGGGTGTGCAGCGGCATGCACACGATGTTCGAGGAGTACGAAACGATTGCTGAGGTACAGGAACTCTACATGCAGGCCATGGGAGGCGTCTTCAGGGAACATGAGACGATTCTGCGGACACCCTCGCAGTGGAAATGCGGCGCGGGGCAGAGCGGCGAGCCTTCGCTCCCTTCACTCAATCTCCTTGCCGCGAACCTCCCCGGCTGGAGTGTCTTCCCTTCGAGCGGCGCGCCTCCGGTGGTACGCCCTGTCAGGTTTGTCTCCTTCAGCGCCGTTGTCGCGGAACTTCAGCGGGAGTACGAGTGCAAACTTGTCGAGCTGCAGGATCGCGCTCTCCTCGAGATCTCGAGGAACAAAGACCGTGCGCCCGGGAATTTCTGCTGTACCGAGCAGGGCTGCACGATATCTGGAGACGGCAGCTCGTGCGTCGGCCCGCAGACCTCCGATTCTCTTTGCAACGATCAGTGCCCTGTCTTCTTCACGACGATGGACATCGCCACACGTCTCGGTCCGTACGATCTCGCCATCAACAACGAACGTCAGCGCTCGCGCACCGCCCTTGAGCGCTCTCTCTACGCTCTCCGCTCCGCGGACATGCACTATGAAGTCGCGCGCCAACTCACCTGCTACATGCGCGCATCGCTCGATCTCAGGAACGAACTCAATCTCACCGCGGACGCCATCAGCTGCATGCCGAAAATCTGGGATGCGCTCACATCCATCCACGACAAGAAGAAACCATGAGACACCTCCGCGCCGCCGCCGGCTTGCTCCTCCTGATCGTTCCTGCGCTCGTGTCCGCGCAGTCCTCGACGTTTGATCTCTTCTACGATGCGACGGAGAACGAGACGAAAGCGGACGACCTCCCGCCCGGACTCGTCGATTTCGTCATCGATCAGATGCGGCACTGGCAGACGAACGGCATCGTGCTGACGAAAGACGACATCGACGCCGCGATCCTGACGAAGCTCTGGGCGCCCGATGACAGCGGCCTCTGTCAGGGCAAGCAGTCGGTGATCGACAGCCGCCCCTACAGTTTTGCGCAGGGAGGAGAAGACTCGGCAGGGTCATGCATGGGGCTCCTCCGTGACATCGAGACGCTCATCAACGCCGAGCGTGAAATCGCCAGCCTCGGCACCGATCTCCTCAGCATCGCCGGTGGTGCGGAGACATCCATCGCCGATGAACCCGGACATGCCGTGGACATGGCATCGACGGCGCTAGTCCTCCGGCGTGTGTGGTCGGGCACGGGAGCCGCGGTCATTCCATGGGACGGCTCAGCGGACAGTGAACTCCAGACGCTCGACGGTGATCTGGGGGGACTCAGTAAAGAGGACCTCGATAAGGCGATCATCCGTTTCCGCCACGGCCTGTACCGTGAACAGCGGGAAGCAGATCCGCGTTTCAGCGGTGTGCAGGATACGATCCGTAACGATCTGCAGCAGCTCGCCAATCGTCTGAATATCACGGGGAATCCACGGATGTCCGGTGTCTTCTCGGTGCCCAAACTCCAGACGAAGAACGTGGCGGTGTGGATCCGCAAGGACGATCTCGGCATCAAATTTGTCTATCCCACGCACTTTCCGCGCTTCGAGTTCGAGGAGGCGGAGGATTACCCCGAGATCGCGGTGACCGGCAGCGGAACGCTGGCGTATCCGTTCGAATACACGGGCACGACTCCTCCGAGCGGTCCGGGGATCGATTCACCTCTCTGCAGCCGCCTTGTGGGCCGTCAGGGGTATCTCTGCCGCCCTGTCCCCGAGCCCAGCGAGAACTGTCCGGGCCCCAACTCTCCGGACAAGATCACGCTCGTGAAGTGCGACGACAAAGTGTTCATCACGAAGTCCGGACCGCGCATCTGTCCCGATTTCCGGAGACTCTTCGAGAACGATCCCAACCTCACGGATCCGACCGACCGCACCCAGCTCAATCCGAATCTCACACTCACGAACACGGGCTCCATCTGCTCGCCCGAGAAGAAGGTGATCTATCAGGACGACATCGAGTCGCACGCGTGTTACATCGGGTTCTGCCTCCTGCAGTCCATGACCGGGCACACGCTCGTGCCGAACAGGAACCCCGCAGTCATCAACGAGGCGACATCACCGTATCTCGCCTGCATCCGCTCCGATCCGCAGCTCGGTCTCTACACGGAACTCGTGGAGAGCTCGCCGTATCCGGTGCCGGAGTACCTCGGGCCGTTCCTCGTCCGCGATTTCGAGCGGCAGTACTGCTCGGCGAACGGCAACCCGCCGCAGGCGCTCGCCGGATTCTGCCGTTACAACGACAATTACAACGCCGCCCTCCCGCTCAATCTGTACTCGATGAATGCACAGCAGGGCGGTGATGAGGAGCAGGCCGTGCAGTACCGTCAGGGACTTCAGAATCTTGCCGCGGGTCTCGCGGGACAGAAGGCATCCATCGACCAGTCCGTCGAGCTCCAGCGGAAAGTCTTCGCGAAGCTCGCGAATTTCATCCAGCAGACGGCGAGCCTGCTGCTCGAACTCAAGAACGCCCCTCTCACGAAGACCGCCTGTCCGTGGACCGGACAATTCAAATCCTCCACAGCTCCTTAAATCGTGCGCCGCCTCCTGATCCTCATCGGCCTTCTCGCGCTTCCTCTGCAGGCGCATGCCCAAACGGCGCTCTCGCCGTGGGTGCAGGAAGTACTCAACCGTGCGGACCTAGGCATGAGTACCGCGGACGGCATTGCACCGGCGGCGGCGTGTGACAACGCCACGGTCATCGCTGACATTCAGGATAACTTCGCGATGGTGCGGAGGGCGCAGACTGCGGTGATCACGCTTGAGGCGGAGTCCGAGTCGCTTCGCGGGCGTACCGTCTGCTACGAGTACGACCGGAGGCTCCTGCAGGAGAAGATGAACGAGGTGCTGGAGGCGATGGACACTGCCGTACAGAACTGCAAACTCGGGACGAACAAATCGCTGCGCGACGTGTACGACTTCCTCGCCGACGCCTACAGCTCTTTCCTCTTCGGAGGTGCCAACCCGGCCTACAAAGACCAGCGGTTGAAGTATCACTATCCCTTCGAGGATTCCTCGCTCACCGAGCCTGTGTACGACTCCGGCTCCACGTTGCCGGTCTGCGCCTTCACGAGTGACTACGGCCCGCATGCGATCGCCTATATCCCTACGGCACCGGGACAGCCTGCGGTGATCGGTTCGCCCGCGTTCGACGTGAAGAGTTTCGGCTGCGATGCCGACGTGCTGGCGAACATTCAGCCTCCATTCGATCAGGAAGCTGCCGCACACCGCGACTTCATCACGAGGACCGATACCTTCGCGCGCAATCTCTACGACACCGTGAGTATGGCGCTCTTCAATATGAACCAGTTCTTCGCCCAGATTTCGGGCAATCCGGTCACGCAGCTCCCCGGTGCACAGCCTCCCGCGCCGCACGAGAAGGTCTCAGGATGTCTGAAGCCGCTTCTTCCCGACCCCGCTTCTTCCAGTGCACAGGAATGGGAGGAGCTCCTCCTCGCGTATCCGGAGTACTTCGATCCGGATAAAGGAAATAAGGACACGAACGGCGTCATCACGTTCGGTCCGGCCACGCCTGCGGAAACCCTTCCCACAGGCCTTCTCTTCATGCCCGTCATCGATTACTTCCGCACGGTGCCCGCGTCATTCAATCTCATCCGTTCCTTCATCGACCGTCGCACGGATGCCGGTGTGAGCCGGCCGCTTCCGAAGGCGTTCGTGAACCAGAAACTCGACAGCTACCTCAGCGTCATGGACCGGAAGATCGATTCCGAGAACAGCCTCCGGTACATCGGTGCGAATATCGAACAGGAGATGGCGTATCTTGAGGCGAACACGCGCGATGCGGTCGAGAGCATGAGCGAGGCATCCAAACCGCTGCAGGACGCGGTGAATTCACTCGTGTACGTCGTCACGGAATTCCTCCCCGGCAACGGCGGGCAGTCGAATCCGCAGACGCAGGAGGACGGCTACATCCCGCAGCTCGTCTACTTCCTCGCACGTTCCTGCGTCGACGGTCACTGTCAGGAGACCCTCGATACGGTCGCCAAGCGCATTTACAATCCGTACTGCCATCCGTACGTGTCCGGTGACTACATGGATGATGATACGCAGAAGCGCTGTTTCTGTGATCCAAGTATCCAGGCGGATTGGAGCGACTTCGACAAGTACTGCAACCGTGACTACTCGTCGGAAATGGGGAAGTACAACTCGATGCAGCCTGAGCTCTTCCCCGGATGCACAGAAGAGATGCAGAGCTCGGCTTCTGTGAGCCCTTGAGGCGGGAAGACCGTTGGTTGCCCGTGACATCAATGGTACGGTGAGGACGATGAAACCCGCCGACTTCGTCCACCTTCACTGTCACTCCACGTTCTCGCTCCTCGAGGGTCTGCCGACTCCGGATGAGGTCGTGCAGCGTGCCAAGGAACTCGGTGCGGATGCCGTCGGTCTCGCGGACAAGGGGTACACGTACGGGCTTATTCAGTTCTACAAGGCGTGCAAGGAAGAAGGTCTCAAGGGTCTCCTCGGACTCGAGACGTACGTTGCCGCGCGCACACGCCATGACAAGGAGAGCTCCGCCGATACGCGGAGGTATCCGCTCGTGCTCCTCGCGGAGACGGATGAGGGATACCTGAATCTCCTCGAGCTCGCGACGAAAGCGGCGCTCGAAGGCATGTACTACAAGCCCAGAGTCGATGCCGAGCTTCTGAAGCAGTACGGCAAAGGCATCATCGCGCTCACGGGGCCGATCGGCGGTGCCATCCCGCAGGCCGCGCTCGCGGAAGACTTCGAGCGCGTGAAGATGCTCACGGAGCAGTACCGTTCCTTCTTCGGAGCCGAGAATCTCTACTACGAACTCATGGATCTCCCGAACGTGCCGGGGCAGTCCGAGGTGAATGCGGCGCTCATCCGCTATGCGAAAGAACTGAATGTCCCCGTCGTCGCCACCTGCAACAGCCACTACTGCCGTGTCGAGGACGCGGAAGCCCATGACGTGCTCCTCTGCATCCAGAAGAACGCGAATGTCGGCGATGCCGGACGGTTCACGATGCGCGATTCAAACTTCTCCATGCGTCCCGCCGACGAGATGGTGGCTGCCTTCGCGCACGCGCCCGAGGCGATCACGAACACACGCGTCATCGCAGATCGCTGCAACGTGAAGATCGGCTTCGGGCAGTACCGGATCCCCAAGTTTCCGGTCGAGAAGGGACAGACGGAGGAATCGCTGCTCAAGGCCCAGTGTGAGACGGGTCTCGAGCGACGCTACGGTGATGCGATCAAGGCTGATCCCGCAAAAGAGAAAGGCATCCGCGAACGTCTGGAGTACGAGCTCGAGGTCATCAAGAACATGGGCTTCTCCGGCTACTTCCTCATCGTCGCCGACTTCGTGGGCGAAGCGAAGAAACGGGGTATCACCGTCGGTCCCGGCCGCGGATCGGCCGCGGGTTCCATCGTCAGTTACGTGCTTGATGTCACCACGCTCGATCCGCTGGAGCACGGCCTCCTCTTCGAGCGGTTCCTCAATCCGGAGCGCATCTCGATGCCTGATATTGATATCGACTTCGCCGACACGCGTCGTGACGAAGTGCTCGAGTACGTGCGCGAGAAGTACGGCGCTGACCGCGTCATCCAGATCTGCACGTTCGGGACGCTCGCCGCCAGGGCCGCCGTGAAAGACGTCGGACGCGCGTACGGCGTGTCCTTCGCGGAGATGAACGCACTCGCCAAGGTCATCTCGGATCGGCCGGGAACGACACTGGATGAGGCCCTCGCGACGGACGAGCTCAAAGACGCGATCGCTTCCAACGAGACCTACAAAAAAATCATCGAGATCGCACTCAAGCTGGAAGGCAAGGCGCGTCACGTCTCCGTGCACGCATGCGGTGTGGTCATCACGCCCGAGCCTGCGGTGAAGTACACCGCCCTCCAGAGGGCTCCCAAGGACGAGAACACCATCATCACGCAGTTCGATGCCAAGCCGCTCGAGTCGCTCGGGCTTCTCAAGATGGACTTCCTCGGCCTCAAAAACCTCACCATCATCCAGACCGCGCTCCTCATCATTGAGCGCACCCACAACGTGAAGATCGATATCTCCCGCATTCCGACGAACGACAAGAAGACGTTTGAGCTCCTCGCGCGAGGCGAGACGACGGGCGTGTTCCAGCTTGAGTCCGCGGGCATGCGCAGATACCTGAAGCAGCTCAAGCCCACGACGATCGACGACATCACGGCCATGGTGTCTCTGTACCGCCCGGGTCCGATGGACAAGATCCCCGACTACATCAAATGCAAGCATGGCGAGAAGGAGGTGACGTATCTTCACAAGGACATGGAGCCCATCCTGAAACCCACGTACGGGGTCGGTATCTATCAGGAGCAGATTCTCGAGATGGCCAAGGTCTTCGCGGGCTTCAGCCTCGGCGAAGCCGACTTGCTGCGCCGTGCGATCGGCAAGAAAATCAAAAAAGAGCTCGATGCGCAGCGTGAGAAGTTCATCAAAGGCGCCGTTGCCCGCAAGTATCCGGAGAAGCTCGCTGCCCTGATCTTCGACGATGTGATCACGCCCTTTGCAGGCTACGGTTTCAACAAATCCCATGGAGCGTGCTACGCGCGCATCGCGTACGAGACCGCGTATCTGAAAGCCCGCTATCCGACGGAGTTCATGGCCGCGCTTCTCTCAAGCGAGGACGGCGATACCGATCGCATTTCCATTGAAATCGAAGAAGCGCGCGCGATGGGTCTCAAAGTGCTCCCGCCGGACTTAAACGAATCCCTCGCGCACTTCACCGCGCTGCCCGAGGGCAATATCCGCTTCGGACTCCTCGGCGTGAAGGGCGTGGGCGAGAGCTCCATCCGTCAGATCATCGATCTGCGCGAGAAGGACGGGAAGTTCGCGTCGGTGGAGAGCTTCGCTTCGCGCGTTCCGAGCAAGCTCCTCAACAAGAAGCTTCTGGAGTCGCTCGCCAAATCCGGTGCGCTCGATTCTCTCGGCGAGCGTGGCACCTTCGTGGGTCAGTACGACAAGATCGCCGAGTTCAGCAAGACCGCCGGTGATGCCGGCGCCTCACAGACCGACATGTTCCAGACGCTTGGTGCGGGCTCCGCAGGCTCCTCCATCGAGTTTGAGCCGCGGGATCCGGCGACCCAGTACCAGAAGCTCATGTGGGAGAAGGAGACCCTCGGGCTCTATGTCTCCAGTCATCCGCTCGCTGGCTTGAAGAAGTACATCGGCAAGAAGGCGCGCCTCATCGACTCCTTCAAACCCGATGACATCGGACACAAGGTGACGGTGGCGGGCATCGTGGAATCCGTGAAGATTCTCCATACGAAGAAAGGCGACTCCATGGCGATCATGACCATCGAAGATCCGACTGGCCGCATCGAGGTGATGCTCTTCCCCAAGGTCTACGCGCAGTTCAAGGATCAGGTGGAGAAGCAGGATTCCATCCTCGTCATCGCGGGCACGCTCGACATGCGCATGGGACAGCCCCAGCTCAAGGCCGAGGCCATGAAGTGTGCGTCTCTCGAGACCATGGTGCAGCGTGCCAAGGAGAGCGGTATGTTCAATCAGGAGGAGGCGGATTCGTGGCGAGGACTCCGCAGGCATGAAGAGGAGGAAGTGGTGGAGGTGGTGACGGAAGAGGGCGAAGTGACGGTGCAGCGCATCGCTCCGGCGGAAGGCGCGACTCCCGCCAGCGGAGAAATCCTCGGGCCGCTCGCAAGCTGGATCAGCAAGGGCATGGATACGGCAGGCCCGATGGAGAAGCTCGGCCTTGATACCGCTTCGCCGGCAGAGACTCCCGCTTCGTCCATTTCGATTCACACGATCGCGCTTCCCGCGCGGGCTCCGCGCCAATTGCTTCTCGAAGTGAAGGCGATCTTCGAGACATTCCCGGGCAGAGAGAAGGTGCAGCTCCGGATCGGTGAACAGACGGTCCCCGTCGGCCTCACCATCACCTTCTCCCCCATCCTCGAGAAGCGCATCGAAGAAGCGGTGAAGAAGTACGCCACCATCGCCTGATTGCATGCAGATCCTCCGCGCATCCGAAGGCATGGAAGCCGCACTCGATATCCTCGCGCGCGGCGGTACGGTGATCCATGCCACCGAGACGTGTTACGGCATCGCCTGTGATCTCACGAATCCGGAAGCAGTGGGGAAGCTCTTCAGGACGAAGAAGCGACCGGCAGATCAGCCCGTGAGCGCACTGTTTTCGTCCGCCGAAGCGTCATCAGCGTACGTGGAGTACTCCCCGCGAGCCCTTTCCCTTGCGGAGAAATACCTCCCCGGCCCGCTCACACTCGTACTTCCGAAGAAGGGCACTTCCCCTCTCCACATCACCGCGTCAGGAGGCGGCAACGATCCACTCATCGGGGTCCGTGTCTCGTCGCACCCGCTCGCTGCCGAGCTCGCGCGCAGATTCGGGAAGCCGATTGCCACGACATCCGCAAATCTTCACGGAGCGGAGAATCCCTACTCGCTTGCGGATCTCCGAGCGCAGTTCGGGGATGCGGGAACGCACCCGGATCTCATCCTCGACAGCGGGACGCTGCCGCCCGCTCCACCGTCCACCGTCGTGCAGATTCTCGGTGAAACTGTGACGGTCCTCCGCGCCGGGAATATTGTTATATAAGTAAAAATATGTTATAATAATATAGAAGAGAACTGACACACATACCCACTTCCCAAGACCTCTATGTCCGTTGCAGAAGGCAGCAGAAGCGTCGAGTCCAGCGGTGCCGACGAGATCGCCCGCGACATTCTCGGGAGCTTCCGCGCGGTCTCGCCCATCCGCGATGACACGGCGAGAGCCGCTCATGCACTGCTTGATCGTCAGGACGGAGAGTCGCGGGTGCTCCGCCAGACGGAAGATCTGCAGGATGCGTTCCGCAATCTCGCGTACACCGAGTACCGCAGACTCGAGAGCGATCTCCAGAGAGGACGCGAGACAGGCACGATCGATCTCGAACCACGCGGAGGCGACGACCTCCCGTCCGTTCTTCGCTTCATCTACAAGACGCTCAATGAGCTGCTTCCCGCTGTCGGTACGAAGGTGGCGCTCTGCGAGGACGCGCTCCCACTCCTCCGGCTTTCCTTCCCTCTCGGCAAGAACGTCGTGAATGCCGCGATGGACGAGCATGCCGGTCCTCTCAGCTTCGATGCGCAGAGGCCGGTCACGCTGACGAACAGCACTCTCACGGCGGAACTGATTCCCGAAGGGGAAAGCACGCGTCTCGTCATCGGTCGCGTCGGCACCGCCGTCGTCGGCGAAGGACAGGCCGTGATTCTCGGACGCGACCTCAAGATGTCGAAAATCTTCAACGCGCAGCTTCCGGAACCGATGTCCATTCCCGTGACACTGCCCTTCCCGAGAAATGAGACCACGGTCTCACGCGCCAGTATTCTCATTGTCCGGTCTAATGGCCGGATCTTCGTCTTCGACCGCGGCGCCCGTGCTTCCGTAACCGCGGAGCAGGGGGATTTCAGGGTCGAGTACGACCCCACAGCCCGTGATGCGCAGGGAAACCTCGGTCAGAGCGTGCTCATGAGACGCCCTGAGCTGCCGGAACAGCACATCTAATGCCCATGCGCGCCATCTCCGCATGCGCTAGGATTTCGCCATGCGCTGCCCCCGTTGCAAGAACGACGACACCGCCGTGATCGACTCACGTCTCACGGAGGAAGGCCGTGCCATCCGGCGCCGCCGCGAGTGCGCGAAGTGTGAGTATCGCTTCACCACGTTCGAGCGTCAGGAGCTTGCGTCCCTCATCGTCGTGAAGCGCGACGACACCCGTGAGCCCTACAGCCGCTCCAAGCTGGAGCGTGGTATCTGGCTCGCGTGCACGAAGCGTCCGGTTACCCAGAAGCAGATCGACAAGATGCTCTCGGATCTCGAGGAGAAGTGGGGCAAGAACAAGGAAGAAGTCGACTCGACGACGATCGGCAAGGACGTCATGACCGCGCTCAGCAAGCTCGATAAAGTCGCGTACATCCGCTTCGCTTCCGTCCACCGCGAATTCAAGGACGTCGAGGAATTCAAGAACGAGCTCGGCAGGCTCTTCAAATAGGCTTTAAGCTTTCGGCGGGAAGCCGTAAGCTTGGCACCGATGTTACGGACCCACACCTGCGGCGAACTCACGGCCAAGGAGGCCGGAAAGACGGCCACGCTCTGCGGTTGGGTGCACACACGCCGTGATCACGGGGGTCTGATTTTCCTCGATCTCCGCGACCGATACGGGCTGACCCAGATCGTCATCCATCCCGAGAAGAACAAGGAAGTCTTCGCTGCTGCCGAGGCCGTCCGTCCTGAGTGGGTGCTCAAGATCACGGGCAACGTCGTGAAGCGCGCCGAGGGAACCGAGAACCCCAAGATGCCGACCGGTCAGATCGAACTTGAGGCGAGCGAACTCGTCGTCCTCAACAAGGCCAAGACGCCGCCGTTCGAGATCGACGATGCCATCGAGACGAACGAAGAACTGCGCCTGCAGTACCGCTACCTCGACATGCGCAGGACGCGCCTCCGGAAAAACATCGAACTCCGCTCCAAAGTCTTTCAGATCATCCGCAGCTACTTCACGAAGGAAGGCTGTCTGGAGATCGACACGCCGTGTCTCATCAAGGGCACGCCCGAGGGAGCGCGCGAGTACATCGTTCCGTCCCGCGTGTATCCGGGTAACTTCTTCGTGCTCCCGCAGAGCCCGCAGCAGCTCAAGCAGCTCTGCATGGTGGGCGGTCTCGACCGTTACTTCCAGATCGCACGCTGTTTCCGCGATGAGGACCTCCGAGGCGACCGTCAGCCGGAGTTTCTCCAGCTCGACTTCGAGATGAGCTTCGGCAATCAGGAGGACGTGCAGCAGATCATCGAAGGTTCCATCCTCGAGATCATCAGGGAGTGCAGCGCGAAGAAGATCAAGGGCGGCGCGGTCCCCAAGTACACGTGGAAGGAAGTGATGGATCGTTACGGCTCCGACAAGCCGGACCTGCGTTACGATCTCCCGATCACGGATGTCTCCTCACTCTGTGACGGCTGCGGATTCAAAGTGTTTGAAGAGGCACTCAAGATCAAGGGCGGCACCGTGCGCGCGATCCGTATTCCGGGCGGCGCGGAACTCTCCCGTAGCGAGATCGACACATGGACGGAGCTCGTGAAGGAACTGAAGGCCAAGGGTCTCGCGTACATCCTCTTCAAGCCCGAGGGTCCGAGTTCCCCTCTTCTGAAGTTCTTCAAGGACGGCTTCCTCGCAGACCTGCAGAAGGCGACGGGAGCAGGTAGCGGGGACGCGCTCTTCTTCGGTGCCGACAAATACAAGATTGTCTGTGCCGCGCTCAACCGTGTGCGCAGCGAGGCCGCCAGGCGCTTCAAGCTCATCGATGAATCCGTCCACTCGCTCTTCTGGGTGAAAAACTTCCCGATGTTCGAGGAGAACGACGACGGCTCACTCACGTTCAGCCACCACCCGTTCACGAGCCCCAACATGGACGAGTGGGAGAAGCGTAAAGACGATCCGACCAAAGTACACGCCGTCTGCTACGACTTGATTCTCGACGGATACGAACTTGGTTCGGGCTCCATCCGTATTCATGATCCGGTACTCCAGCAGGAAGTCTTCGAGATGCTCGGCATCAACCCCGAGGATCAACAGAAGCGTTTCGGTCACATGCTGGAGGCCTTTGCGTACGGCGCACCCCCGCACGGCGGATTCGCGTACGGCATCGACCGCGTCGTGATGCTCATGGCCGGTGAGCCGAATATCCGTGAGGTGACGCCGTTCCCCAAGGATCAGAAAGCGAAAGATCTCCTCCTCGGCGCACCTGCACCGGTGTCCGAGGCACAGCTGAAAGAGCTGGAGATCAAGCTCACGGCGTAGGGACAGGCCGTCATTTCTTTGACGGTTCTTTCGCTGAGGCCTACAACAGCTGTGTGTACGAAGAAGGCGTTTCCATCGGGATTCTCCGGCCGCCGCTTCTTGCCCGAGCTGCGATGGAACGGGAGAAGCACGAGCAGAAGCTGGGGGTGTATCAGAGCCGGTGGGTGGAATGTGTCGAGGAACGGATCGAAGATATCCGGCGGGCATTTGAGGAGATGACAGACCGTCTTTCGACCCGTCTCAATATCACGGAATACCAGCTACACACGGACGACCGTTCCATCGCCGTATTGCGCGGCAAGCGTGCGCGGCATGCGGGGGACAATGAAATTCTGGTCTCGATCGATCCGACGCCGACGCAGTTCAACTTCGTGACGAAGCCGCGCGGGGATTTTCCGCTCCAGCGTTCCCTTGTCGCATACACAGACAAAGGCGAGCTCATGGACTGTGCGTCCCTCATCGCGGCGAACCGCGTTCTGATGTTCACGAGGAACGCCCGCATGGAGACAATTCAGCGTGTGTTTGCGATCTACGCGCCGCTCGAGGACGGCACGGCCGCGGATGCGTTTGAGCGACAGCGTCATGTCTTCGAACGTGTGGTTCGGTACCCCGATATCGCTCCGGTTCCGGCGACGGCAGATCCCCTCGGATTCTTCATCGCTTCCGAAGATGATCCTGTCTCGGACGGCGGCAACGGGTATTTGCGTGAGCAGCAGGACATGGGCTAAAGCGCGGTTTTCTGCTATAATAAGTGGATTATGGCTGACGAACCGTTGCCACCGGCGGACCATCCGATTTTTCTGCAGGATTCGCAGGAACCGCGTCTTGATGTGCCGACTCCCGCGTCCGATCCTCTCCCCCCGAAACCCGCGGGGCGCGGCGATGATATCCAGCGTGCCGCTGATGCAGGCCGCCTTCGGTCGGAACGTGAAGCGGCGAGGAAAGAAGCGCTCAAACAGGCGAAGGTGGATGAACTCAAGAAAGACCGTTCGGCGATGAATGAAGCGCTCGGAAAACAGGCGGGAGAGAAGGCGAAGAAGAAAGGCTTCCGCATCTTCAAGAAGCGTCAGGATCAGGAGATCGTCGAGGACAAGCTCCGTCGCGAGAAGCAGGCCGCCTTCATTCTCGCAGGAC
The DNA here is from genome assembly GCA_964508225.1 of uncultured Candidatus Peribacteria bacterium. Lineage (GTDB taxonomy): Bacteria > Patescibacteriota > Gracilibacteria > Peribacterales > Peribacteraceae > CAZDRX01. The sequence goes on along the minus strand of CAZDRX010000007.1, from coordinate 52,905 downwards.
AGAAAGCTCGCAACGAGAAACGCAAGATCCAGCAGAAGTACATGGATGAGCTCCATGAGAACGCCCGCCTCAAGCAGGAGATCGAGGCCCGTGAAAATGCGCTCAAAGCCGAAGCTGACAAGGAGCGCACCAAAGCTGAACGGGAGTACCGCCGCAATGTCGAGGACGCGGAGCGCCACTGTGCCATGAAGAAAGAGGACATCGAGCGGGACACCCGTTCGAAGCGATTTCTCGGAGACACCGAGCTCCGCGGTCGCCTGTATCAGGAAGAGGCACGGTTCCGTTCCAGAATGTCCTCTTTCGAGGGTGAGCTGAAACGGCAGCAGGCCGTAGCCCGGACACCGCTTGAAGCGCAGCGCCAGAAGGCCGCTCTGGATGCGAGCATCCGTCCGAAGAAGAAAAAACTCGAAGACGAACACAAGGAACAGCAGGGAGCGCTCGAGCGCGAGGCACGCCAGAAAGCGGCAGATCTCGAGACCGCCATGTACTCACGCAAAGCGCAGGCCGATGCCGAGCTTCGCCAGAAGATGCGGTCTCTCGAAGTCGAGCTCGCGCGCAGGCTCAACGATATCGAGTTCACGTTCCGTAAACGCCTAGGAGACTCCCGGACGTCGTAAGACGCCGACATCACCTATACTTGGCGAGGAAGCCCAGGTGGCGAAATGGCAGACGCACCAGCCTTAGGAGCTGGCACCCGCAAGGGTATAGAGGTTCAAGTCCTCTCCTGGGCACCAACGACATCCTGTTAGGCGATCGGTTCGTCCGGAATCTCCCTCTTTTCTTCGAGCGGCTTCATCAGGCCTTTCACGAAATCTGTGCCCATGAGCTCTTCCAGCGGCAGGAATTCAGAGACGATCATTCCGGCATCACCCTCGAGCGGCTTCATGGGGAAGATCTTCGTCAACTCATCCATCATCTTCCCCATCGTTATCTCACCGTCTTTCTTGCCGAATGCTGTTTCTGCAGCGCCGGAGATCATCTTGAGATTCATCGTGAGACGGTACGTGCCGTCCGCGCCGGGTTCGATATTCGTCGCATCGATGAAGGTGTTCAGCAGAACCTTCACCTTCGGCATCTCCCTCCGGAGCATGGCCTTGAAGTCCGGCGACGTGATGTCCACTCCCAGACGGTTCGCGATCCCCTGCATGATGGGGTTCGTGGAGAGCTCGGACATGTACTTCTCCAGGTCTTTCTCGAATGCTGCCTTGAACTTTTCCTTCTCTCCGGCGAAACGGACGCGCGGGTCTGCGTCGATGCTCTCCGTATTCTCCAGAATGTCTTTGAAGAGCTCTTGTGCGAACGTCTTCGCTTCCTCGTCATCGCTCACGAGCATGAGACTCACGCCTTCCATGGTGAATGCGGCCGTGCCGCCTTCTGCGGGCTTCGCATCCTTGAGCATCTGCAGCTGTGTCTCATCGAGCGTGGCAAGTTTCTGCTCCATCTTCTCGAGTACGACAAGTGAACGGTCGTAGTCGACACTTTTATCGACAACGATCGAGAGGGAGACACCGTACTTCGAGCCGAGATCCACGATTTTCTCGCGGCACTTTCCGAGTGCGAAACGCTCGGACTCCGGCACTTCGCTCTCCGTGACGGCTGCGACGAGTGCCGTATTCCGCTCCTCAAGCTTCTTGATCCTGTCCGGAATCGCCGCGAGTTCATCTTCTGCTGCCTTCAGGTTCATCTTGAGCTTGGTGATGGCTTCAGTATCGTCAGCCTTCGTGTTGTCGATTTCCTGCTTGAGACGAGCGATTTCGGTCGGCAGCGTCTTGTCCTGCTTCTCCTTGAGATCGGCGATCTTCTTGTTGTTGTCGGTGATTTCGGCCGCCCGCTCTGCTGCGGTCATCTCCTCAGGCTTCTTCAGTTCCTCGGGCTTGTCGGATCCGCGTGCAGTTTCACCGAACTTGCGCTTGAAACCGTGGGCGAGCTTGATGAGTCCTGCCAGGAGACCGAAGATCCGGCCTGTCCGGTCGAGCATCTTGATATTCTTCTCTTCGAGAGTCTTTCCTTTCACGCTCGCTTCCACATCCACGCCGTCGAGATAGAGCATGCCTTCCGCGATTTCGCGGTCAGGACTGTCCGGAGGATCACTCGCTTCGTTCCAGCGCTTGGCGTACTTCAGAATTCTCGTCCGGGTGCTCTCGTCGAGTTCGGCGAATGTCTTCGGGGCATCTTTTGCACCGAGGAGCTTCGCCTGTGCGAGGAGACCTTCTGCCGCCTGCCGCTCTTCGGAGGACATGTTCTTCAGGAGTGCGAGTGCCTTTTCGCCGTCGGCATCGCCTTCCTCGATCTTCACATCGGCTTCGCTGAGCAGTGTGCCCTCGGGTGAGAAGCATACGGTGAAGAATTTCCGGAGCACGTCCGGACTTTCGGCGCCGAGCGTGCCGGCCAGTGCGAAGAGTCCTGCACGGCTTTCTTCCGGAGTGAGTTCATAGAGACGTGCCACCGGTTCCTGCAGCTCTGCCGGCAGTCCGTCGATCATCTTCTCCTCCTCCACGCCACGCCCACGTACCTCCGCCGCAGCATTCCGCTCCTGCTGGAACGGCGCACCGCCGCCGAGCTGTACGCCCTGCGCAACTTCCATGCCCGGGGCGAGGAAGCGGGGTGACTGGATGTCGGGAGTGCCTGTCTGAAGCCCCGTACCGCTATCGGTGACGTAGTCGGGAAGTCCTGCCTGATTCTCTGCGTAGAGCTGTGCCATCCGGAACTTGATCTGATCACGCTGCATTTCCAGCTGCTGGAGATTCCCGAACTGCATTTGCATGCGGCCGGCTGCGCCCTGTGCTTCCAGACGACGTTCGAATCCGAGAGGACCCATGCCGCCGCCGTAGCGCGGGCTGATGGCCATCGCGCCGCGGACGTTGTTCCGCTGTGACTGCGAGTCACGCTTGAAGTACGCGCGCATCGTGTCGATGAGTCTCGTGAGGTAGACGAACTGCTGCGACAGCTCTTTGAGCATCTGGCCGCGGGTCTTGCCGAGACGTTCGCCAGTCGTGTTCATGCGCTGGTTCGCGGCATTCGGCACGCCGCCCGTCTCGAAATATTGCTGGAGCTGTTCTTTGTTCTGCTGCATCCGCTGCCTCTCGGCGTCGTCCTGCTGGCGATTGATGCCCCAGAGCCTGCCAAGGAGGCGCGCTTCGCGCAGGTGTGCCGATGTCGGGAAGTGTGGATTCATGATCAGGAGTGGGAAGCGGAGTCTGCTGCGTCGACGTCGACCGAGGTCATCGCACTTTCGAGTGCTTCCATCGAGGAAGCAGCTTCTTTGCCGAATTTGCGGATCGCGGCATTGAGATCACCGATGTACTTCTCGAGCCGTCGGTCATATTCCTGAAACGCCTTCGCGTAGCGCTCAGCGCGCTTCGCGGCTTCCTCGCGGGTTTCCTTCCGGTACTTCGTCGTGAGGGTCGCGATCGACCGGCTGGTGAGCTCGGGCTCGATGTCCTTCATGAGGAGATCGTAGAGCTCGACCGTCGACGGAATCGTGGGGATCGACCACAGCGGCGTTCCCTGATTGCCGGAGTTCCCGGGAGGATTCGTTGTCATGAGAGGGATATTGGTATTTCGTTACTATTCTACCAGAAAACACGTTTTCGTTCAATCGTTCTCCGGCGCTTCCTGAAGAGCTTGCCCTTGCCATGGAGTGCCCTGACGGACGACCATGACTGCATGATTAAACGCATCGCCCTTTCCTCAGCTCTCCTCATTCCGCTCACAGCCCTCGCGGTCTCCATCCAGCCGGGAGATTTCTACGACGACGTCATGCCGAATTCCCCCGAACTTGCCGGTATCAACATGCTCACGAGAGCGGGAGCGATCAACGGCTACGGAGAGAGAAAATTCGGCCCCACACGCCTCGTGAACCGTGCCGAATTCCTGAAGATCGCCATCGCATCCACGCCACAGGATCGTCAGCCGGTTGCCGTGAACGGGGTCGGCTGTTTCTCGGATGTTCCCGCGACGGCGTGGTTTGCCCCCTACGTCTGTGCCGCGAAAGATGCAGGCATCGTGAAGGGCAATCCCGACGGGCTCTTCCATCCCGGACGCACGGTGCAGTACGACGAAGCTCTGAAGATGCTCACGATGCTCTACGGCTATGAAGTGGTCAATGTCGGCGGCATGGATTGGGGTGAGCCGTACTATCGCGCATCCGCCGCGCGCGGCACGGATCTCCCTGTCCGTATCACCTTCGACACACCGCTCACGCGCGCATTCTCCGCGCGCCTTGCCGCCGCTTTCCTCGCGGAATCCGAAGGGCAGCTTTCACGTCTCCGTCTTGCGGAAAACGGCGAGTACACCACCTCGTCATCGTCCTCGTCTTCCTCGTCCGTCGCGAGCAGCGTGTCATCGAGCGTCTCCTCGGTGTCGTCTTCCGCCTCATCGTCTTCGACGTCCTTTACCGTGCCCGTCATGTCTCACTTCCTCGTCACGGGTCAGGCCTCGGATGCCATCGCGTACGGCGTGATCCGCAGTCCGGGCGAAGCGGCTGCCGTCTCCATCGCCGACGTGAAGCTCTTCAGTGAAGCGAGGTCGATCGACCGTCTCGAGGTTGTCACGACGGACGGCAGAGTCGTCGCCACCCTGAAGCAGAAGATCACGACCGACACCGTCGATTACAAGCTCACGTTTCAGGCGCGTCCGAATATCGAGGATCGCTTCCGCATTCCCGCAGACACGGATGTACCGGTCATCCTCCGCGCCGTCATCCGTTCCGATCAGAATGCCGGATTCAGTGAGGAGCTCGTGCACGTCCGCACCTACTCGGTGACGATCACCGGAGACCAGACGAATCAGGTCACGAATCTCCCGCTTGCGGGGCCGTTCCCCAAGCACCAGACCGCCTTCGGACGCATTCTGGATGTCACACGGCTCTCTCCGGCCACGGCGGTGATCAAGACCGCGACAGGCACCGTGCTCGGCTCGTTCGCCTTCACGGGTGCGGTGGTGAGCGGCAAAGCGCTCGCACTCTCCGCACTCACATTTTCGCTCACCCTGAACGGTCAGGTCAGCCTCTCCAACCCTCAGCTTGTTCAGCACACGGGAGGAGTCTCTGTCTCATGCACGTTGAACATGCAGGCGATGACGATCTCCTGCCCCACCCTTGCGGCGAGTGTCGGTGCTTTCCCGCAGGGGTCAGCGCTCGTGCTGGATCTCAAAGCCGACGTCACGGTGCAGAGCACGGAGAATGCGCTCGTCGAAGTCTCACTGAATACCCCCGGCTCTCCGGAAGCTCTCGGAGCTGTCGAGTGGACGGACAACTCGGGGCACTTCCGCTGGATCGAACATGCAGGAGAACCCATCGTCCGGGGAACGCGGCTTCAGTAGTCACGAAAAAAAGCACCCGCACCGTGTGATGCGGGTGCCAGTGATCAGTCGTGTGCTTACTGGAAGTTCGCCGAGGCGACGACGAGGAATGCGCCGGCGAACGACGTCCAGAGGGTCGCGAGGACCATGAACTTCTCGCGCTCCTGCGCGGAAAGAAGATGAAACTTCATAGGTATTGGTATGAAGAAGTAATACACACATTATACTATATTTATATAATTTACGCAAGCGCCTTCCCCAACTCGATCGACATGGTTTTGGCTGCTTTTTCCGCAGCCGCAGCCCAATCTTTGCCTGCCGAGGCGTACAGGATCCCGCGAGAGGAATTCACGACGGCACCCGTGCCGTCTTTCAGGAATCCGCGGGCGACGTCTGCTGCGGTGCCGCCCTGCGCGCCGTATCCCGGGATGAGGAACGGCACGTGCGGCATGAGTGTGCGCAGGTACTTCATCTCCTCCGGATACGTGGCGCCGACCACCGCACCGAGGGACGAGAGATTCGACACGCCGAGGATCTCCGTCGCCCAGCTCTCCACGAGCTGTGCCACGTGCTCGTGCAGAGACTCATCGCCGACCGGCAGATCCTGCAGTTCGCCTGAGCTCTCATTGCTCGTTTTCACGAGGACGTAGATCCCTTTGCCGTTCTCGCTGCAGCGCTTCAGGAAGGGCTTGATGCCGTCCGAGCCGAGGTAGGGCGTGACGGTGAGTGCATCGATCGGACTGTCTTTGCCGAGGTAGGCATCCGCGTACGCTTCGCACGTCGAGCCGATGTCGTTCCGTTTGCCGTCGGCGATCACGAGAAGTCCTTGCTTCTTTGCGTACGTGCACACCTCGAAGAATGTCTTCATCCCCTGCCATCCGTGGCGCTCGAAGAATGCGAGGTTCACCTTCACCGTCGAGGCCGTGTCTTTCACTGCATCCGTGATGCCGTTGCAGAAAGCCTCCATACCCGCGAGATCCTTCGTCACTCCTTCGGGGAGTTTTTCGATCACGGGATCAAGACCCACGCAGACGGCGGAAGTCTCTTTGATTTTCTCGGTCAGGCGGTCGGCGTAGTGCATCACCGCGGATTGTAGAGCAAAGCTGAGAATTGCGAAAATCGATTAATGTTCTATAATCCAATTATGAATGAAAGCAACATCAGAAGTGCGGATGGGAAAGGATTCACGCGCGAGGCCTACAACGCGATTCGAAAGGCGCATGAAGTTGCGGAGTACATCGCACAGAATTTCGCAGGACGGATAAGGGATCTTGTGGCACTCGGCTTCAATCAGACGGACATCGCGGAACTCTTTGCGGCGGAGGAGTTGCGCGGATATCACTACGGCACAGCGCAAATTCTCCGTACGGCAACGAGCGAAGCTGTGCGCGCTGTTCTGTCGCCTCAGCAAGCAGAGGATCTTCGGCTTCGTTCGTGGCGAAGTTCTCTTGCCAGCAACGCAACGAGTGAGGGTAGATCCAAGGGAACCCGTTCGAGAAATGCGATTCATGGTCTTCCGGGCGGAGCGAAGGAGTGGACCTCCGATGAGGAGTCCGAGCTGGTGCGCGTAGCCAAGAGCACGCTGTGGCCCAACGGGAGTCAGTATGCAGGGAAAACCAACTGGAGCGCCGTCACGGAGATCATGCACGGTCATCCTCATCTTCCCAGACGTGCTTCGAATGCGTACAAGCAGCGATATTCTTTACTGGAAGCTGCCGCTGCATCCGTGGTAATAGAGTGCCGCGAAGAGCACTTCACACACCCACAGACTGACGATATTGAAGAGCCTCCGCAACGTGCTGCAGTTTGATCACGTCCGAGTCCGCGAGATCCGCGATGGTGCGCGCGACTTTGATGATGCGGTGATAACTCCGCGCCGAGAATCCGAGTCGCTCGGCGGCCTGCTTCAGCAGTACTTCGCACGCCGTATCCAGCGGACAGAGCGATTCCAGATCGCGCACACTCATCTCCTTGTTCGTACGGATACCGAGCCCTGTGAAGCGCATACGCTGACGCTCGCGCGCCGCGATGACGCGGCTGCGGATCACCGCACTTTTCTCGGCCTTCGGGTCGGCCTTCTTCTGCAGGTCGCTGATTTCCACGGGCTGCACGTCGATCGTGAGGTCAATGCGGTCAAGGAGCGGCGCTGAAATTCTCTTCTTCATACGCTCCGCCGTACCGGCGCTGTACTTCGGCGGGTTCATGGCGGCGACGAGAATGAAGTCTGCGGGAAAGGTCACGGTGCCCTGCGCGCGGTTGATGGTGATGCGACGGTCTTCCAGCGGCTGCCGGAGCACCTCGAGCACGGGCGGCGGAAATTCCGCGAGCTCATCGAGGAAGAGGACGCCGCGGTGCGCGAGGGAGATCTCGCCCGGCATCGGATGCTGGCCGCCGCCGACGATGGCGACCCCGCTTGCGGTGTGATGGACGGTGCGGATGGGTCGCTCACTCACGAGCGGCATGGATGCGGGCAGAAGATTCGCCACCGAGTAAATGCCCGTGATTTCGAGAGCTTCGTCGAGGGAGAGGGGCGGGAGAATGCCGCGGAGCGCACTCGCGAGGAGTGTTTTTCCTGATCCGGGAGCGCCGGAGAGCAGCACGTTGTGGCCGCCTGCCGCCGCGATTTCGAGCGCGCGTTTCGCCATCGCCTGACCTCTAACGTCCGCGAAATCCACCGTCGTCGGATCATCCACGGTCGTGCACGCGGGCGGCAGAATTACCGGCGGTTCTTTCTGTCCGGAGAGATACGCGACGCAATCGCGCAGTGTCTCGGTCGCAATCACCGTGAGACCCGGGACGAGTGCGGCTTCAGGCCCGTTCTCGAACGGCACGACGATCCTTGCGATCCCGCGCTCACGGCATGCGAGTGCGCACGCGAGCACGCCCGACGTATGCCGGAGCTGTCCGTCGAACGAGAGCTCGCCGAGGAACGCCGTTCCCTTGAGAATATCTTCCAGAATCTCCACCACACCATTGCTCGCGAGGATGCCGACGGCGATCGGGAGATCGAACTTCGATCCGGTTTTCTTCAGGTGCGCGGGGGCGAGGTTCACGTTCGTCACTCTGCCCATCGGGATGCGGTACCCCGACGACTTGAGCGCCATCATCACGCGTTGGCGGCTCTCCTGTACCGCGGCGTCGCCGAGGCCGACGATCTGGAATTTGGGTTCTCCGGCGGTCGGAATGACACCGACTTCGCAGTCGACGGGAAGTGCATGGATACCGAACGTCGTGAAGGTCGTGAGACGGGTGAGCATAGGAGACGGTGGGAATCGGATGAGAAGAGGATGCGGAACCTATGGTGTACGAAAGTACACCTTTTGCAACTCAAAGTGCAGGACACTCCTTCCGGATTGTGGTGTGATTGCCGCCGTGAAGATCACAACTGCCATCACCGGAGCTGAGGGGGAAGCCATCGCCGCGGACTACCTGCGCGGGATCGGATACCGCATCCTTGAGCGGAATACCCGCTTTGGACGATATGAGATCGACATCATCGCGAAGGATCCGTCCCGCGCGATGATCGTGTTCATCGAGGTGAAATCGCGGACCGGATTTGATCCTGCGTATCCGATCCGCACGGCGGTGAACTACCGAAAACGCAGAGCGCTCCGGCACGCGATCGCGCGCTGGGTGAATCTTCATCACTACGAAGGCGCAGGCCGGATCGATGTCATTTCTGTCGCGGACGGCGTTGTGATCGAGCATCTTCTCGATCTGGGAGCGGATTTCTACTGAATAAATATTACATACTATTCATTAGTATTTGTCACATTCAGAGTCTGTGAGAAACAGGTGAATTGTGGTACAATATTCGGATTTCATGAACCCCACACACATTTCCATCAAACGGTACGCACCTGCGACACTCACCGTGCTTCTGGCACTCGTGATGACGGCGGGAGTTTTGCGTGTTGTTTTCCCGACGCAGGCCGCCGACACCGTGTGCGGCGACGGTGTCGTGGAAGATCCAGAGGCCTGTGATGACAGTAACCTCCGGAGCGGCGATGGATGCTCATCTGCATGCACGACCGAAGCCTGCGGTAACGCGGTCATCGATTTCAGTGAACAGTGCGATGACGGCAACAAGTTCGCCGGAGACGGATGCAACAAGTACTGCCAGATCGAATTCTGCGGCGACAGTGTCGTGCAGGAGAATCGTGGCGAACAGTGCGATGACGGCAACGGTATCTCGGGTGACGGTTGCACCGGAAGCTGCAGGAACGAAAGCGGCACATCGCACTCCGCCGCACCGGATCCGAATGGCAGCAGCAGCAGTGCTTCCACGGGCACGGACGGACGCCCTCCGACCACGCCTCCCACGACCCCCACACTCCCGCCCATCATCATCTCGCAGGCCACGCAGGGTCTCGCGTTCATCCAGTCCCCCGCCGGTGAAGACTACAAGCAGTATCTGACCCGTGAGGAAGGTCTCCAGCTCGAAACGATCCTGAAGAAGCTGAGTAACGGACGCCGCCTCACGCAGACGGAGCGCGTATGGGCCGCCAATCTCGTCGCCAAACTGGAGGAAGCCAAGACTGCCGAGCGTACGCGCTACACGGATCTCCTGAAGCAGTTCATCGCGACGCCGATCAGTACGGAAGTCGTGGAAGAGAAAGAACTCAAGAAGACCCGCCTCGTGGACGTGCAGGTGCCCGTCGCCATCGATGAACTCAAGCGCGCTGTGGATGTCATCCGCCGCGGGCAGCTCAAGGCACAGGTGACGATCGACCTCTCACGCATGAAGCGTCAGGGAATCGACTTTGCCGCGAAGGTGCCCGCTAACTACGAGAAGGGTCTCGATGCGACCCGCCCCATCGAAGTCTTCGCCACACTCAAAGGCCTCAAGGAGGCCGCCGAGTCGTTCGCCACGAGCAACGTCCCCGTCTCCCTCGAGACGATCCGCGCTCAGGTGAACGCACTCCGCGACGCGCTCCCTGTCTTCGAGCAGGAGTACGGGATTTCCCCCGACGAACTCGAGTCGTACTTCAGCACGATCGATACCGTGAGCAGGAGCGTCACGCGTCAGGACACCGACCGTGTCGTGGCTGCCGTGAACCGTCTCCTCGCCTTCCTCGACCGCGAGAAGATTTTCTCGACCGCCGAGATCGCATCGCTCGAGCTCAGTGCAAGCCACGCTGCCGCCAATGCATCGCGCCTCATCAAGGAATCCGGACGCAGCGACATCGCCACGACGACCGACGTCGCAGCCTTCGTCGACGGCCTCTCCGCAGCAGCGCCCGCCGAAGCGAAGCCCGCCTTCGAGCGCGGCACGGAGATCGCCCAGCGTGTCGAACTGCTCAAGTTCCTGCAGGGTGATGTGCGTACGGCGGATCTGCGTGCCATCCTCCGCAAGGACGGACGCACGGACTTCGATGAGCGCTACAGCGAGCTGCGCGAGCAGATCGGACGCGTCGGTACGGGGGATGACAGTGACACCGCCTGTGATGACACCATGCAGGACGCGCTGCGCTGCGCCGGCGATTACCTCTCCGATCTCCAGACTGCGGTGCGCAGCAGGAGCTTCTTCACACGTCTCATCGGCAGTCTTCAGGATTACTTCGGCATCGGATCATGAGCGACCTTCTGACTCCAGCCACCGGCGCAGAACCGCAGGCTCCCGCAGCGCCGCTTCCCGTCGTGCTGTCTCCGGCGGCCATACCGTCACCTGAACACAAAGCGCTCGATCTCGCGATCATCAAGAAAGGTGCGAAAGACTACCTCGACTTCCTCGATGCCACGAAGGAAGTGTTCTACGGGTACCTCTATCACCGCACCGGTTCCTCCGAAGTCGCGCGCACGGTGCTCGAGGAGATCTACCTCGACGTGCTGTCCCGCGCGATGTCCCTCGTCTGGTTCGGTACCTTGAGCCTCAAGGTGCTCATCGAGACCGCGGACGCCGCACTCCGGAGTCGCGATATCGCCGCCGCCGACATCGAGACCACGTACCTCGGCAGCTTGGTCTGGCTCACCGATACGGAGAAGAAGTCCGTCGCCACGATGCATGACGCGCTGTGGTCACTCCCCAAGGAAGCGCAGCACCTCATTATCCTGTCGCTCCTCACCGGTCTCTCCGACGAGCGCATCGCGCAGGTGATGAACCGGCGCAAGGAACAGATCACGCAGGATCTCGTCACGGCGAAGGATCTCCTTCTCCAGCGCTGGCAGCCCGCGCCCGACGTGGTCGGCAAACTCAACTCGCTCGTATTCGTGCCGGGGATGGATATCCGCGCTGAGACGAAACTGCGTTTCAGCGTCGTGGAGAAGTACAACGCGCTCCGCTTCCGCCGCTACCAGTGGGTGATCATCGGCGGACTCTTCGCCGTCATGAGCAACGTCATCGTCGCCTCGGTGCTCGCCTTCACGGTGGTCACGGCTCCGCCGACGTCGCTGCGCGCCACGAAGTCGCAGGTCGCATCGCTCGATGCGGTGCTCCTCAAGCGTCAGCTTGCCGTCCAGCAGGCGAAGGGCAATATTGCTGCGTCGTTCAAGGAAACACAGAGACTCACTGCGTACTCCGTCTCCCGTGACTTCACCGCTCTTGGTCTCGCTTCCGCTCTCGAATCGCTCAAGGCGCAGCAGGATCAGGAATCCGAAGTCGACCGCCTCCTCAAGGCGATGCAGAGAGCCCGCACGGCGCTCGCGCCAGTGCTCGACCCTGTCGTGACGCTCGCGTGGCATGACTTCACGAGGGTGTTCTAGCGCAGGCCTGTTCTCCGGAATGGCGATGGCATTTTTTGGCTTACAGAAGGGCTGAAAAAAGTGCAAAGCTCCCAGAGACTTGCCTAATTTTATGGAATGTTCTTTGATAGACCATCATGCCGGCATTGGAGAGCACACAGGAACTGGCACTCGTCGGGCAGGATTCTTTTCCGCGCGATGCATCGGGCATCGCCGTTCCGGCAGATCTCGTCGGGCGGCTTCACAGTTCTGCGGATCCGTACCTGCGTGAGCAGACCGTCGGAGAAGTGAAGAAGCTGTCCGATGAGGACCGCGTGCGCCAGTTCGTCACGTCACTCGCAGGGAATCCGGAGGATCTGGCCGCCGTCCGGCACATGATGGCGACGGGCGAGTTCGAAGAATATGGTTCGAGATTGCTTGCGGAAGAGAAGCGCATTCCCGCCAGTGTTCTCAGCCGCACGCGCGCTCTCATCGGTGATCTCCTTGCCCAGATGCCCTCACGGCCGCAGTCGAACGCGTCCGACAGTCTGACGTGGCCGAAGACATCGTTCCCGCTCGGTATCCCGCAGGTCGACCAGCAGACGGCGCAGATTTCCATGGCGATCATCGGGGACGGTCCTGCCGCGGTGCTCAGTGCGCGCCTTCGCAGTGAAATGGGTTACCAGCACACCACGGTCATCGGCCGCACGAAGCGCGAGCTGCCCAAGCGCGGTATCTGGAATCATGACCGTGTCGCACTACGCGGACACAACACGTTCGCGACGGTGAGGGTCTTCGGTGCGGAGCTTTCTTCCACCGGTGACCGCACGGGCGGAGAAATCCGTGATTTTCTCGATAACATCGGCAGTGACCTCGGTCGCTCCCGTTACCGCGAAGGGCTCGTCACCGGCGTGCGGTTCGACCGTCTCAGTCACCAGTACCTCGTGACAGTCCAGAAAGACGGAGCCTCCGCGGAGCTGCCGTACGACACCGTGTGCATCGCCACCGGTAATGCGCAGCCGAAAGATATCGATGCACCGGATGCTCCCATGACGACGAACGCGCGCGCCGTCGGTGCGACGATGAAGCGCTGGCAGGAGCCGCTCCCGGAGAAAGTGCGTGAATCGTTCCGCGGGAAAAGCCCGGTGGTCGTCGGACTCGGCAACAGTGCGATGGAGATGATCGCCGAATTCCTCGAGATGCAGGAGCAGGGCATCCCCGTCCATCCGCGTATCCTCACCCATCTTGGCCGCCGTGCACTCGCCGAACCCGACCGCGTCGTGCTTGGCACCGCCGGTACGCTGGAAGGTCCTGTGTTCCGTCACCCGAGCAATCTCACGAAAGTCGCCGGTGACATCCCGAAGATCCGCGACCGGTACGAGGCCGCACGTCTCCGCGGATGGATTGTCCCCGATGTGCGTCATTGGGAAGTGCACTACCGCGATCCGGAGAAGCGCGAAGGAATCTATCTCCTCGTCGAAACGCAGAGTCCGGACGGCGGCGTCGAGCATCTCCGCATCGACGATGTGCCGATGATCTATGCGCTCATCGGATACCAGAATGACGCGGAAAAACTGCAGAGCTGGGGTTGTAAGCTCGATGAAAACGGTGCGGTGCAGTATCACCCCGTCACGCACAGAGTCGAGACGACATTCGGGGACGAAGGCGGGATGTACATCCTCGGTGCCGCTGCGTCGCGGCCGGACAACCGCAATCCCGAAGTGATCCCCGGCATGATCCGTGACATGAGCCAGCTCGCGTTCGCCGAGATTGTCCGTGCGAACCGCCGTGCCGCCGCCGGAGACATCACGCCGGAACGCATTCCGCTCGACGGCAGTCTGCCTCGGCGCGTGCAGGCCGAACTCACCGATCTTCTTCAACAGGGCAAGGAGCAGGGATACGAAGGGGCAGAGTACGATCTGCCTTCCGCGTCCATTCTCCGGCACGTGCGCAGGACACAGCAGACTGTCAGAACACTGCTCTCGCATGGTGCGGGCAAGCCGGATTCTCCGACAGGAAATATCCGGTGGCTGATCCGGAGAGACATGCCGGAAGTCCTCACCAACGAACGCCGCGGATACGATGATCCCCTCGAAGAACCGGAGATGCTCGCGCTCCTCCGGCAACGGCACATCATCGGCATGGTGCACGAACGCGATGCAACAGACACCGATGTCGGCCGCGCGGCGTACTTCAAGTGGCTTGCGCGTGGAGGAGACGCTGAGCAGGACGATCCCGCGGCACGGCGTGCCGACTGGCTTGCTGCGGACAGCGAAACGCCGGACGAGATCATCACCGGACACATGATCTACGAACTGAAAGACCAGCGGCTCAACGTGATCGACTTCGATGCCGAAAGTCCCGCCGTCGCCGAGACCCTCACGCTGAAGCTTCTCAGCAAACTGAGCCCGCAGCGCCGTACGCACATCACCGAAGAGATCGAGCAGTACCACAGTCCACGCTACAACCGTTTGCTGATCTCCATCACAGATCTGCTCAAGGTCATCGACGATGCTGGCCGCGCGCAGAGCATGCTGGAGATCGAAGCTGCGATGCACGATCTTCCGTCGTCGCAGCTGCGTACCGAGGTCGGAGCGTGGCTCCGTGCCGCGGAGGCGGGAGACACCAAACAGTCGATGCAGCTATTCCAGACCGTCCTTGCGTCCTTCCTCAGTGCGGTCAAAGGATCCACAGAGAATCTGGAACACGAGGGCAATGCGGGCAGGGTGCACGGCGAACAGGAGATCGTCACCATTCCCGACGGTTCGCAGGTGTTGGCGCGCGTCGGACAGCAGGATGCCGGCAGTCTGGCGTACAACGTCGGCAACGGCGGTTTTGTGATCGAGCGCATTCATCTTGCCGAGCAATTCCGCAGCCAGGGTGTCGTGACCGAAATGGCGGCAGCCACACTGCGTGCCTTGCGCGTGCGACAGCCGGCGGCGTAAGCCGTACGCGGATGCAAGATCCCTCCGATTCTCCGTAAGAGAAAGCCATCTCGCACGTCATAGCTGCACTTCCCCCTTCTCTGTATGGAAAACATGAAACGCTTCACCGTCGCAGCATTTCCCGTCGCGCTCTTTCTCCTCTGGATGACCGCCGACGTGGCGTTCGCACAGGGTGTCACCACCTTCTCCGTGAAACCCTTCACGGATGTCCCCACATCCAGTCCGTATTACACGGCCATCGAGTACCTTCGGAGCCACAACATGCTCAAGGGCGAATACTCCGACGGCATGTATCACCCCGACCAGCGTCTCCGCAGGAACGTCCTCGTCCAGATGATGACGAGCGAGTTCTTCATGGCCTCACGCGACAATTCCTGTCTTCAGCCGATGAAGCCGGGAGAGATGCTCTTCAACGATGTTCCCAAGGACGACGGGTACGCCCTCGATATCTGCAATGCGAAGGCCACGGATCTCATCCGCGGGTACCCCGACGGTTTCTTCCGTCCCACACGTGCGGTGAACTTCGTCGAGGCCGCCAAGATCGTCACACGCGTGCTCCGCATCAATGTCACGCAGGGTGACGTGAGCGATGCGCGCTGGTACGTGTCGTACGTGAACGCACTCTCGTCCGCGAACGCGATCCCGACGAGCATTACGCGCCTCGGCCAGCCGCTCACACGCGGAGAACTCGCCGAGATCGTCTATCGCCTCGAGACGAACACGACGAACAAGGCATCGATGCACGCGAGCGACTTCGATCTCTAAAGAGATTTCCCCCACGGAGGTACGTCGAGAGACGTCCTCCGTTTTTGTCGTGAGCAGATCGGCGGTCGCCCTCTTTGCCGCGGGGAGGAGGGCGGTCTAAGAGTAGGAATGAGGGAACGCCAAAAAGATAACTTCTGTTGTTTGATAATGGCGGAGCCAACGGGACAAGGGACCCGCGACCTCTTCCGTGACAGGGAACAGCAAAAAGATAACTTCTGTTGTTTGATAATGGCGGAGCCAACGGGACTCGAACCCGCGACCTCTTCCGTGACAGGGAAGCGCTCTAACCAGCTGAGCTACGGCTCCACGATTTGGATGAAGGAACAATTCTTCGTAGATCGCGCAGCGCCTTTTCTCTCGACGCTCCGCTTCGCGGAGCTAGGCCAGCTGATCTACGGCTCCACACGTGTGGTTCAGTTTCTGCTTGTCACTAAAACGGTGTCACAAGGATCAGACGCGGTGCTGCACTCTAAGGCAGCCGGATAAGCATAGCAAATACCCTCCCCGGTGACAATCCAGCCTCACATCCCTAGAATGGGCGACTCTATGACACTTTCCACTCCTCCGAAGGTCTCCGAATGCGTGCGGCTCCTCGCCGACAGACGCCGGATGCCGGATGCGCAGGCCCACCGCGCCGACGAGACGGTACTCGCCCTCGTGAAGGAATATAGCAGACATTTCGCGGTCGTCTCAGGAGACCAGCGTAGCGAGAACGATCCGTTCTGGTACTCACTCGAACGCGTGAAGAACAGCACTGATTCGAAACGGGAGCGATGCGCGATCTCCTGCCTTGCCGACACGAATGCGACGGCGGCGCTCGTGAAGGAGATTGCGTTCACGGATGTCCCGCTCAATGAAGACGGGTCGTTCGCCTCTGCCGACCTCGGCGCGGGAACGGGCGTGCTCAGTGTCGGTGCCGCGATCGCAGCGCTCCGGAGCGGCGCGTCCGAGATTCTCCTCAAGATCGTGGACATCGAATCGGATCTCCTCACCCGCGCCGCGGAAACACTGTCGTGCATCGGCAATCACGTCGAGTGCGAACCGCACCTCGGCGACATCGCGCAGATTCCCGTGTACACACGGCTCGACTCGAAGAGCGTCCGGTACTGGATCAGCGAGACGATCAGTCAGGGCACGCCGACGGTGAAGATCATGGGCGGCCGTGCCTTCTGGATCGATCAGGGTGATCACCATGTCGATCTCGATCCGTTCCCCTTCGTCGTGGAGCATCTCACGAAGACCGTTCCCGATCTCCCCGAAATGCTCAAGCAAGGACGTGCCCGTATGTTTCCGGATATCTTCACCGGCCAGTACCGTCCGGGGGTGGGCGATGCACTCCGCCTCGCTTCCTCGAAGAGCCATCAGACGCACGGCCCGCTCGGCAATGTCGGCAGAGATTTCTTCCGGCTGAATCATGACCAGATCGGCGGAGCGCGCTGGTGATCTCTCTACGTCTCGGGGTTCCACGCTTTGGTCATGTATTCCTGAATGCACCGGTGTGTGTTGAAGAATCCGGCGAGCCCGATACTGCGCTTCATCCGGCGCGCCCAGCGGACACCATCGGGATAGGCGTGCTCCGGGATGATCTCGTACTGGAGCTCCGTGTAGAGGTCTTCGGCGTCGAGCGCGCGCGTGTCCTCCGAGCCGAGTGCCGAGGAGAGCGGACCGATGCGCCAGCCGGATTCCGGATCTTTCTCGAACGCTTCGATCCACCAGCCGTCGAGTGTCGAGAAGTTGATCGTGCCGTTCACCGCTGCCTTCATGCCTGAGGTGCCGGACGCTTCGTGCAGACGCGTCGGCGT
Source organism: uncultured Candidatus Peribacteria bacterium (assembly GCA_964508225.1). Classification (GTDB taxonomy): domain Bacteria; phylum Patescibacteriota; class Gracilibacteria; order Peribacterales; family Peribacteraceae; genus CAZDRX01. The sequence continues at coordinate 35,432 of CAZDRX010000007.1, read as the reverse complement.
ATTCAGCCAGACGTCGGCGCCCGAGACGAGCAGCTCGGCCAGCTCGGGGTTGTAGTTCGGGAGGTACACGATCCGCACCGAGTCCTTCAACGTGCGTGAGCGCTCGATCATGCGCTGGATCACCTCCTGTCCGAACGGGTCAGCGGGGTGCGCGTTGCCGGCGTGGATGATCTGCACCTTGCCTGCACAGACCTCCTTGAGGCGCTCGAGGTTCGTGTAGAGGAGTTCCGGACGCTTGTACGACACCACTCTGCGCGCACCGGCAATCGTGAGCGTATCGACGTCGAATTTCACAGGAGCGTGCTTGTTCACTTCGTCGATGAGGCGTTGCTTGGCACTGCGGTGCGCGCTGCGGAGCTCCTCATCCGGAATCGCGCGGCAGTGTAGCGTCAGGAGTTCCGGTTTCTCTCTCCAGCCGGGGATGTGCTTGTCGAAGAGCGCCTGCATCTCCGGACTCGTCCACCGCGGCAGATGCACGCCGTTTGTGATGAAGTCGATATTCTCACCTGGGAACATGCGGTTGCTCACCATGCCGTGCACTTTGGAGACCGCGAAACTTTTCCGTGAGAGATGCATCGCGAGCTTCGTCATCGAGAGTGCGTCGTCACCCGCGAGCTTCTTGATGTGCCACGGGAGGTTGTCACCGAGCACTTTCCACGCCATGTCGTACGGGAACACGTCATGGCCTGCGGCCACCGGTGTGTGGGTCGTGAAGGCGCAGGAAGCGCGGACGTCGTCATCATTGAATCCGCGCTCACGCAGAAGCTCGAGCGTGAGGAACGCCGCGTGACCTTCGTTCATGTGGAACGTGCCGATGTCTGCGTAGCCGAGTGCGCGCAGCATCCTGACACCGCCGATGCCGAGCACCGCCTCCTGACGCAGCCGCATGAAACCGTCGCCGCCGTAGAGGTGCGCGGTGATCGCGCGATCCTCCGCGGAGTTCTCGGGGACATCGGTATCGAGGAAGATCACGGGAACTTCGTGTGTATCGCGCTTGAGCGAGAGTGCCCATGCGCCGATCGTCACCTCGCGCCCGTCGAGCCGGATCTTCACTTTCTGGTCGAGGAGGCGGAGATGCTTCTTCGGATCCCAGTTCACCTCGCTGTAGGCCTGCGTGCCGTCCGCGCGGATCGTCTGCTTCATGTAGCCGTGCTGCCATCGCATCGTGATGCACGCGGCGGGCACC
>CAZDRX010000007.1:0-34236 GCA_964508225.1 uncultured Candidatus Peribacteria bacterium | reverse complement strand
CTGCCGCGGAGAGCATGAGATCTGCCGCGAGCATGCCAAGGCCTCCGGCATACGTCGGAATTGCGGCATCGAGGCCGATCTCCATGGTGAAGTACGCGACGGTGAGTGGTTTCATTTTCATATATTATACCATAATATCATGTGTTTAACTATCACTCCTTCCATGGCTTTGGAGAAGGCTGAACGTGCTTTCCTTCCCCATCACTTCGACAACCGGAGGAGTGGAGTGCTACGGTCACGCCATGCCCCCAAACGAATCTCTCCCGCCGGCAGGCAGCGTGCCGGACGATGACGAAGACACCGTACTCGATCCGCTCATCGACCCCGATGATCTCCCGCCGGGAGGCGTCGATGCTTTGCTGCGTGACGATGATCAGGAAGTGACGGAAGTCCGTGATGATCTCGGCCGCGTGTTCATGCTCGGTGAAGAAGGCGTCGTGATCGTCGATGAGACCGCAGGCGTCACGCATGATCAGCTCCGACCCCCTGTCAGTGACAGCGGCATTGAGATCACGGAGTTGCGGGTTGATCCTAGAGACCCGACACGGCTCTATCTGCCACAGGCCGATGGATCCGATGATGACCCTGTGACCATCAAATTACCCCATCCGACAGACGACGATCCCCGAGCGGCGTAAGCACGTCCTTGCGTTATACTGAGCGCGCATGATCGATCCACACATTTTCCGAGCGTACGACATCCGCGGGAAGGCGGGTACCCAGCTCACCGACGATGCGTGCCTGAAGATCGGGCAGGCGTTCGGCTTCGTCCTCATGCAGAAGTACGGCAAAGAGCATCCGTCGCCGACCGTCGCCGTTGGACGCGATGCACGGACGCACAGCCCGGGATTTGAGGCGAAACTCATCGAAGGTTTGCTCCTCGCCGGATGCACGGTGCAGAGAATCGGACAGACGCCGAGTCCCGTGAATTACTTCACGATCTGCAATGCCGCGTTCGATGCGGGGGTCCAGATCACCGCGAGTCATAACCCGAAGGAGGACAACGGCATCAAGCTCCAGCTCCGGTCTGCGGAGGCGTACAGCGGTGAGGATCTGCAGGAGTTACGGAAAGGGATCGAGAGCGGCGCGTGGCTCAAGGAAGCGCAGAAACAGGGCACAGCGTCGGACTTCGATGCCGTGACGATGTACGTCGAGGAACTCGCGACCGTCTTCCGCGGCGTCGGCGAAGGAAAGCACGTCGTCGTGGATGCGGGCAACGGTGTCGCCGGTCCGGTGTACTGCGAAGTGCTCCGGAGAAGCGGCGCGAAGGTGACGGAGATGTACACGGAGCCCGATGGCGAATTCCCGAATCACCCCGCCGATCCAAGCAAGCATTCGACGCTCAGAGAACTGCAGGAGAAGGTGAGAGAACTCAAAGCGGATCTCGGCATCGGCTACGACGGTGACGGCGACCGCATGGGTCTCGTGGATGAGAAGGGCAACATCGTCACCGCTGACCAGACACTCCTTCTCCTCGCGCAGGATCATCTCTCCCGTCACGAGGGCGCGCCGGTCATCTTCACGGTGAGCAATTCCGGCCTCCTCGAGACCGAGGTGAAGAAGTGGGGAGGCAGGCCCGTGATGTGCAAAGTCGGACACTCATTCGTGGAGCACGCGATGCGCGAGCACAGTTCTCTCCTCGGCGGCGAGCAGAGCGGACACTTTTTCTGCGGCGAAGACTACTACGGATTCGACGATGCTCTTGTCGCTACACTCCGCGTCCTTGCGATCCTCGCGCACCGGAAGAAGCCGGTGAGCGCGCTTGTCGGTGAATTCCCCGCTGTTTTCCCCTCACCCGAGCGCCGTCCGCACTGTCCGGACCACCTCAAGGCGGAAGTCGTCGCCAAAGCCACAGAGTTCTTCAGGAAGAAGTACCCCGTGGTCACACTCGACGGTGCCCGCATCGATTTCGGGGACGGGGCGTGGGCGGGCATCCGCTACAGCAATACGTCCCCGTGTCTGAGCATCTGCATTGAAGCCCGCAGCCCCGCAAGGCTCAAGGAGATCGATGCGGAAGTTCTCGCGCACCTCGGAACGTACAAAGAGGTGGAGCTGTAGAGATGCAGCGCACCGGTTCGTCACCGGAAGTCCCTCTTTTTCATTTCCGATCCGGCCGGATCGTCTTAGAGTGCCCCTGATGCAGGAGAAGCTCTCCCTCACCGGCAAGAAGTGGGTGCTCAGGCGCGAAGGCGTGACACAGGACATCGCTCAGACGCTCAGGAGCGAACGCGGCATCGACGACGATCCTGCCGCGCGGCTCTCGGATCCGTTCCTGTTTCCGGAGATGAAGACAGCGGTGGATCGTATCCGACGCGCGATGGAGAAGGGCGAGAAGATCGCGATCTTCGGTGACTACGATGCCGACGGCGTCACTGCTTCCGCGCAGCTCCTCCGGTTCTTCCGTCGCCACGGTATCGAGCCGCTCGTGCATCTTCCGCATCGCGCGCTCGAGGGATACGGCATGAAGAAGATGAGTATTGATGCACTGCAGAAGAAGGGCGCACAGCTTCTCATCACCGTCGACACGGGCATCGCCGCGCACGCGGAGATCGCGCACGCGAAGTCGCTCGGGATGGACGTGATCATCACCGATCACCATCGCCCTCAGGGAGGCCGTCCGGATGCGCTGGCGGTCATCCATCCGCAGGTACCGTCGGCGTTCCCGAACGCGCATCTCGCCGGCTCCGGTGTCGCGTTCATGCTCGTCCGCGCACTCGAGGGCTGTCAGCCGTGGGAGGGCATCGATCTCGATATCGCGCTTGCGACCATCGGTACCGTCGGGGACTTAGTCCCGCTCACGGGCGAGAACCGTACGCTCGTCATCCACGGACTGAAATTCCTCTCGAAGCTTCCGTCCTCTCCGCTCAAAGATTTCATCGAGGAGGTGCGTGGTACGGGGCCGCTCACGGCCGGAGACGTCGCGTTCCGCATCGTGCCGCGCATCAACGCCGCGGGACGCATGGCGCACCCCGACATCGCGCTCAGAGCGATTCTGGAAGGAGGCGAGTCGCTTGCGGAACTCCACAAGCTCAATGGTGACCGCCGATCGTTCGTCGACGAGCTCGATCATCTCCTCTCGAAGGAGGCGAAGGAGCATCACGCGTTCATCGTCGTCACGAGCCAGAATGTCACGCCCGGCACGGCGGGGCTGCTTGCGAGCCGCTTCACGGAACGCACGGGACGCCCGAGCCTTGTCGCTGCCATCCTCGGCGAGAATGCCGTCGGTTCCATCCGCAGCCCTGAAGGACTCGATGTCCTCGAGTGCCTCGAACATCCGTCCGTGCGGCCGTTTCTGCTCACGTACGGCGGACACGCGCAGGCCGCAGGCTGCACGTTCCTCGCGGCGGATGCCGTCCGTCTGCGTGATGCGCTCTCGGCAGCCCTCGCCGAGCGCGGGATCGATGCGGAGTCCCTCACGCCGGTGCTCACCATCGATGCCGAACTTCCGCCGTCGGAGGTGAACGCGAACTTCGTGCGCGGACTCTCATCGCTCGAACCGTTCGGTGCGGGCAACGACGAGCCGGTGTTCCTGCTCAAAGCGCAGACGATTGCGGATCTGCGTGCGGTGGGTAGTGACGCCTCACATCTGCAGTGCCGCATCGGTCAGATCAAAGCGATCGGGTTCGGACTCGGTGCGCATGCCGGAAAACTCGGGAGCGAGCGTGTCGATGTCGCGTGCCGCGTCGGGATGAATGCATGGAATGGAAAAGAGTCCGTGCAGCTCATGATCGAAGACATCCGCAGCTGCCGCTAGGATCGCGGAGACAAAAAAAGAGACCCGCGAGGGTCTCAGATCAGATTGCGTGAATGTTCACACCGGTACGAGGCCTCCTTCCACCTGGAAGACTTCCGTGACCGGAGCCTGCAGCGCCATGGAGATCTTGAACGCGAGAAGGACGGATGGGTTCGTGGCACCGCGCTCGATGGACATGACGGTCTGCCTGCTCACACCCACACGGAGAGCCAATTCTTCCTGTGTCATCCCGCGCTCGAAGCGGAGGCGGCGGATGTTGTTGCTGAGGGAGGCGGACATGGGGGAGCGGAGAGAAACCCGTACCAGAATCTTGTACGGAGTGCGGAGGCGATTGTACAGCTCCGAGGAGTCTCCGCAAGTCTCGAGTGACATCATTCGTCCGGTCATAATGTCGGACTTTTGCCAGACGGTCTTTTTGCGCAGCCCCATGCAATCTAACTAAGATACCTTGAAATGATCCCTTCCCCGTTCCACGGCATTTTCTCTTCCTCAGTCGGTGCGGATGCCGCATCACTGCTCGGCAAGCTCAAGGCCAAGGAAGTGGAGAAGCATCCGGTGGAGACAGCTGCACCCGTCCGCCAGATCCAGAAGGCCACCGGTGTCGGTCAGGTTGCACTCGATATTTTCGAGTACGAGAATTACTACATTCTCAAGGCGCCGATCGCCGGCGTGCGTCTCGCTGATCTCGATATCGATATCAACGAGAACACGATCACGATCCGCGGCAGCCGCAAGCAGACGGACACGATTCCGGATGATCAGTACTACATCAAGGAATGTTTCTGGGGTGACTTCGAGCGCAAGGTGACTCTCCCCTGCTCCGTGGATCCGCGCAAAGTGAAGGCGACCTTCAATAAGGAGTGCATCCTGAAGATCCTCGTCCCCAAGGAGGAGAAGGTGAAGATCATCCGTATTAACGAGTAAGTCCTTGCCAGACGGGGGAGGAGTGCCTGTATCTTGGCGAGCCTATGCAAATGCTCTCCCCCGTCATCGGACTCCTCCTCCTTCTCGCTGCGTGCACCGGCAGCTCCGCTGCAGGTCGCGTGGACTACGCAAACGCTGTGAAGTATCTGCAGGGAGTGAGCGTGGTGCAGGATCAGGAGAAAGGGATGGCGCTCCTGAAGAAGGCCTCGGATGCGCGGAATCCCGAAGCCGAGCTCATGCTCGGATTCTTCCTCATGAAGGGCGAGGGCGGAGTGACTGCGGATCCGAAAGCCGGCATGAAGCTCTTCCTCGATGCCGCGAAGCAGGGTAACCGCGATGCGCAGTACAACGCCGGACTTGCCTATATCCGCGCACAGGGCGTCGAAGAGGATCACCAGGAGGCGCTGCGCTGGTTCACAGCTGCGGCATTGCAGGATGACGTGGGTGCCCAGTACAACCTCGGTGTGATGCATCTGAACGGCGAGGGCACCGTGAAGAGCGCGCTCACGGCCTACGCATGGTTTTCCATTGCGGAAGCAAACGGTTACGAGGGTGCCAAGGAGGGTAAAGATTCCGCACGTCGCGACATGACATCGGACGAAGCGGCACAGGCGTCTTCCATGATCGAGAAGCTGAAACAGCAGATCATCCGGCCTCTTCCGTCCGCCGCCGTGGAGGTGCAGACTCTGCCGGATCAGCCGCTCTGAAGCGGAGAGGAAAGAAGCGTTGCGACGTCTGGAGTCTTGATGCAATCAAAGGGGTTCCGCGTCCGGAACCCCTTTGAAGTGCGCGCGCGTGGTCGATCAGCGCAGTGGTCAAGCGTGAGTTTTGCGTGCTTTCTTGAGCCGAGCCCGGAGCTGAGCCTTGCGCTTGGCAAGGTCGCCACGGAGTGTCTTCTTCTCCTCAAGCTCTGCGATGTCGCGGAGTTCCTCGAGGATTTCGTCGATGCTCAATGTGCTCACGTTCTTCCAGTAGTGGGACATGGACTTTTCTCCTGTGCTGAATCCTGCGGATCGCGGACATGCTTCGTCTCTTTCCATAAGAGACATGGAATAAGCATGGAACGACTGCAGGCGTCGGATCGCTTCTTCATCGGCGGTGGTGTGAAGGATCGTAACGGCGAAACGCCCTCTCCGTGCGGGACGGGGAGGGTGAAGGTTGTGGATACTCTTTTCTCTACTGCACAACACCCTCTGTCCCGATGACGCGGCACGTCTTGGAGACCCAGAGGTGGCAAATGGAGAGTGACATCTGTCGCGATTCTGCGCGCGTCCCTTTTCATCCGTCAAGAAAATCCTGCGGGAATTTTTATCCGAGCGTCCTTGCGGTGGCGTGAAACTTCACCGACACTCCCCGTGCATGAAGGTCGTTCTCATCGACAATCGCGACTCGTTCACATGGAATCTGCACCAGCAGATCGAGTCTCTGGGCGCAGAGTGCACGGTGGTTCCGGCAGCAGAGGCGACGACTGCGCATGTGCGCGGGCTCAAAGCAGATCGCATCGTTCTTTCGCCGGGTCCGCACCGTCCTGAGGACGCTACAGCATCGCTGGAGATCATCAGGAGCTTCAGTGCTTCGGTGCCGCTCCTCGGCGTCTGTCTTGGCCATCAGTGCCTCGGCGTTGTCTTCGGGAAGCGTGGATCGGTGACGCACGCCCCCGACATCATGCACGGCAAGACGAGTCTCGTGCGTCACACCGGAGAGAGCATCTTCACCGGCGTGCCGAATCCGCTCCGTGTCGGCAGGTATCACTCGCTTGCGCTTTCCAGAGTGCCCGCACACTTCGAGCTGCTTGCATGGACAGGTGCGCAGCAGAATCCCGAGGTGATCATGGCGATCCGTCACGAGTCACTGCCGGTGTTCGGTGTGCAGTTCCACCCCGAGTCCTTTCTCACACAGAGCGGTGACCGCCTCATGAAGAATTTTCTCCGCGGAACATGGTGACCGTGAAGCGCCTCCGGCTCACCGGCTTCGACCCCGCACACTTCTTCCGCAAACTCTCACCTGCGGAGAAATCGGTTGCATACTTCACGAGCGGACACTGGAAGATCCTCGCATGGAATCCAGTGAAGACCTTCGTCGGAGATGACGAAAGAGCCCTGCAGAAAGCCAAGAAATCACTCCGTAGATTCCGCGGCAGGACAGATCTTCCTTTCATCGGCGGCCTCATCGGATGGATGAGTTACGACCTCGGGCTGCGAGCGCAGGGAGTGGGCTCACGTCATCCGAAGGTGTCGTCGGTGCCGGAGGTGTGTTTCCATTCTTACGACTCCGCACTCCTCTTCGACGGCAAGCGTCTCTTCGCCGTCGGCGATGCCGCGTTCCGTCGTGCAGTCCGCATGATCCATGCCCGTCCTCCTGCAGAGGAGGTGCTGATGCCGGTCGGCTGGAAGCGGAGTACCACCCGCGCCGGGTACGCCGCTGCTTTCCGTCAGGTGATGCATGGCATCCGTGAAGGGGACTTCTATCAGCTCAATCTCACGTACCCGCTGCTCGCGCTCTCCCGCAATCATCCGCGGGTTCTCTTCGCACAGCTTCTTCAGTGGAATCCCGCATCGGCCGCGGTGTACCTCGAGCACGGATCGTCCTCCGTGATCTCCGCATCCCCTGAGCGTTTCGTTTTGGTCGAGGACGGGCAGATCACGACGTACCCCGTGAAGGGCACGCGCCCGCGCGGGAGAACGCCGGCCGAGGATCGCCGTCTTGTCTCGGAGCTGCTCCGCAGCCCCAAGGAGCAGGCGGAGCTGAATATGATCACCGATCTCCTCAGGAATGACATCGGCAAAATTGCCGAATCCGGCACCGTGCGCGTCCGCGGTCACCGCCTGCTCCAGAAAAATCCGTCGGTGTGGCACACCTACTCTGCGATCGAAGGCACGCTCAAGGCCTCGGTGCATCCGCTCGATGCGCTCCTCTCCCTCTCTCCCGGCGGTTCCGTTACCGGGTGTCCCAAGAGTTCCGCCATCGAGGAGATCGATCGTCTCGAACAATCCCGCCGTGGCCTCTACTGCGGATCGGCGGTCATGCTGAGCGCATCCGGCAGGCTCGACTCGACCATCCTCATCCGCACGATCGTGAAAGACGGCACGCAGCTCTCGCTCGGAGTCGGCGGCGGCATCGTCGCCGATTCATCGGAGCAGGAGGAGTTTGCCGAGACCGAGCGGAAGGCCGAGCGCATCCTCTCGCTCCCCGTGCGGCGTGCATGGATCAACGGGCAGGAACGGAAAGACGATGCGCGTCTGCAGGCACTCGACCCTGCCGCCCGGCACACGTCCGGTGTCTTCGAGACGATGCGTGCCGTCGGCGGACGGATTCCGCTCCTTGCGCGACACCTCCGGAGACTACAGCGCTCCGCGGAAGCGACAGGTCTCACGTTGCCTGTATCCGATGCGCGCCTGAAGCGTTGGTTGCTGCATGCACTGAAGGAGAGTGGCGATGCTCTCCTCAGAGTGAAGCTTGTCGTGACCGCGCGCGACGCGGTCATCGAAACCCGTCCGCTGATCCTCGATCTCTCACCTGCCCGCGGGATTGCCGTGTCGGTCACCCGCCTCACGCGGGCGGAGCCCTCTGCGAAGGCGCTGCCGTATCATCGCGAGTGGACGGCGTATCAGCGAGCGCTTTCTTCCGGATTCGGCGAAACACTGCTGAAGAATGCGGATGGCACGATCCCCGAAGCTTCCATCTCCAATCTCTTCTTCGTGAAGCGCGGCACGCTTGTCACCGCGGGTGGGGGGATGCTTCAGGGCATCACGCGTGCGTCAGTCCTCGCGCTCGCACATCGTCTGCACGTTCCCGTGCGCTTCGCGGTACCGACACTGCGCGACCTCCGTCGTGCGGACGAAGTCTTTCTCACCCGTTCTCTCGCCGGCATCATCCCGGTCATCCGCCTCGGCACCTCGAAGATCGCGCGCGGTCACCCCGGCCGCGTGACGCGGCTGCTCCAGCGCCGATATACTCGGGATATCCTTGGTCTCTAGGAGACCCCTCTATGGAGTGGCTTACGTACATCTTCGGCCTCAAGACGGTGGCGTTCTTCGATCTCTGGAGCGTGGAGCACGTGCTCTCCGGCATCTCGGTGGGTGCGGCCGTACGCAAGCGGAACCGTCTCGAACTCGCGCGTTATCTCGGACGCGATCACACGGTTCGCTCCCGCTACTTCGACTACACCGGCGTCCTCTGTCTTGCGTACGCGTGGGAGACCATCGAGCACTATCTGGAGACGGGAATTGCGGGCGCACGCATCGAGACGTGGTTTCAGGGCGTGGAATTCTGGGGCAATCGGCTCATCACGGATCCGCCGCTCCTCATCGTGGGATACGCCATCGCACGGAGGTGGCCGGTTGCCGTCTGGCCTGCACGTCTGGCATCTGCCCTCTGGCTCTTCGTCCACATCGTTCTCCTGCCTGACAGTATGGCGCTCCAGCGCCTGCTCTTCGGCGCGGGATGAGGTATGCTTCCTCCGTCATGAAGATCACCCAAGCCATTCTCCCCGTCGCCGGATTCGGCACGCGGTTCCTGCCGTGGACGAAGGTCGTGCCGAAGGAGCTCCTGCCGATCGGCAGCAAGCCCATCATCGCGCTGCTCGTGGACGAGTGCATGAGCATCGGCATCCGCGACATCTGCTTCGTCATCAGCCGCGGCAAGGAGGCGATCCCGCAGTTCTTCTACGCGCAGCCCGAGCTGGAGCATGAGCTCAAGCGCCGCAACAAGTCGCACATGCTTGAGGAGCTCGTGAAGTACAACGAGGTTCGCTTCCACGTCGCGTATCAGGAGGACATGAAGGGCGACGGTCACGCGATCCTGCAGGCCGAGGAGTGGGTGGACAGTGACACCATTGCCATCCTCTTCGGCGACGATCTCATCACAGGTGAGGAGAACGGTCTCGAGCAGCTCTTCAAGGCGTGGAAGGATGTCCCGAACAAGAAGGAAGCGGCCATCCTGTGTCTGCAGGATGTGGAAAGAAAAATGGTCAGCAAGTACGGCATCGTCGACATCGCGCCAACCACGCACAAGAGCCGGCTGCGCAAAGTACAGGGGCTCGTGGAGAAGCCGAAGCCCGAGGATGCCCCGAGCACGCTCGGCATCGTCGGCAAGTACCTGATCCCCCGTTCGACGATCGCTGAGCTCAAGAAGGTCGAGGGCAGTCACCACGACCGCGAGGTGCGTCTCATCGACGCACTCAAGGCACAGCTCAAGTCCATCGATATCTACGGATACGAGTTCGAGGGCAAGCGCTACGACACGGGCACGCCGGAAGGGTACCGCGAAGCGGTGGTGGATCTCGGAAGCCTCACGAAGTAACGACGGTTCAGAGCTCGCGTTTCAGCAGCTCGATCTCGTCACGGAGGTCGGCGGCTTTCTCGTACTCCATGTTCTCCGAGGCGATTTCCATCTGTGACTTGAGTTCCTCCACGAGTCGTTTCTTCTCGTCCTTCGGGATCTTCTGGTGATCGTACTTCTTGCGGCTCAGCTTCTGTTTGCTGTGCTCCTCCGCGATGTCCTTGATCGCCTTGATGATCGTCTGCGGGGTGATGCCGTGCTTGATGTTGTACGCCTCCTGGATCGCGCGGCGGCGGTTCGTCTCGTCCATGGCGCCCTGGATCGCCGGCGTGATCTTGTCGGCGTAGAGGATGACGTGGCCGCTGATGTTGCGCGCGGCGCGGCCGATCGTCTGGATGAGCGCGTCGCGGGAACGGAGGAAGCCCTGCTGGTCGGCGTCGAGGATCGCGATGAAGCTCACTTCCGGAAGGTCGAGACCTTCGCGCAGCAGGTTGATACCCACGAGGATGTCGATCTCGCCGGAGCGCAGCTGGCGGAGGATCTCCACGCGTTCCATCGTCTCGATGTCGCTGTGGAGGTAGCGCACGTTGTAGTCGGCGTTCTGGTAGTACGTGGCGAGGTCCTCTGCGCTCTTCTTCGTGAGCGCCGTGATGAGCACGCGCTCGCCGCGTTTGATCGTCGCATTCACTTCGCGCGTGATGTGGTCGATCTGGTTCTTCTTCGGCTGGATCGTCACGATCGGATCGAGGAGACCCGTCGGGCGGATGATCTGTTCCACGATGTTCTTCTTGTCCGTGTGCTTGTACTCGTACGGTCCGGGCGTGGCCGAGACGTACACGGCCTGATTCACGCGCTCCTCGAACTCCGTGAACTTGAGCGGACGGTTGTCCATCGCGCTCGGCAGACGGAAGCCGTAATCGATGAGCGTCTTCTTGCGCTGGAGGTTGCCTTCGTACATGCCGCCGATCTGCGGGAGCGAGATGTGCGACTCGTCGACGAAGAGGAGGAAATCATCCGGAAAGTAGTCGATGAGCGTCTCGGGCGGGCTGCCCGGTTCGCGGTTGCCGAGGTACCTCACGTAGTTCTCGATGCCGGTCGTGTAGCCCGTCTCCTTCAGCATCTCGAGGTCGTACTCGGTGCGGGTGCGGATGCGCTCGGCCTTCGCGAATTCCTTCGCGTCCATGAACATCTTCTCCTGCGCGGTCACGTCGGTCTTGATCCGGTCGATGGCGCCGTCGATCTTCTCCTTCGTCGTCACGTTGTGGGCGGCGGGAAAGATCGTGGCCTCCTGCAGCTCCGCGATGAGCTCACCCGTGAAGCTGTCCACCTCCTGAATCGTCTCGATCTCATCGAAGGGCATCTCGATACGGATCACCGTGTCGCCGCTCGGCGGGAACACTTCCACGGTGTCGCCGAGCACGTGGAACATGCCCTGCTTGAAGTTCATGCCGCTGCGCGTGTACTGGATGTCGGTGAGGAGACGGAGGAAGCGCTGGCGCTGGAACGGCATGCCGCGGGTGATCTTGAGCGCGAGCGATTCGTAGTCCTTCACGTCACCGAGGCCGTAGATGCACGACACCGACGAGACGATGAGCACGTCCCTGCGGGTGAGGAGGTTGTACGTTGCGGCGTGACGGAACTTCGCGATCTCCTCGTTGATGGACGCGTCTTTCTCGATGTAGGTGTCGGTGGTCGGGAGGTACGCCTCGGGCTGGTAGTAGTCGTAGTACGAGACGAAGTAGCTCACCGCGTTGTCCGGAAAGAACTGCTGGAACTCGCTGCAGAGCTGGGCGGCGAGTGTCTTGTTGTGCGCGAGCACGAGGGTCGGGCGCTGGAGCTCCTGCACCATGTTCGCCATCGTGAACGTCTTGCCGGTACCGGTGGCACCGAGCAGCGTCTGGTGGCGCTCACCTCGCTTCAGTCCTTTCACGAGCTGTTCAATAGCCGCAGGCTGGTCGCCTTTCGGGGTGTAGGGAGCCGTGAGTTTGAACGGTCTGTTGTCCACGAGTCGCGGGAGTATACGCCATCCGTGTCCTCAGGGAAAGGGTCGGGGGCTGCGCGTCCTTTTTCTGCACACGCTCATTCGTCGGCATCGTCGTTTCTTTCCGCCATCCCGAGCCCCTTTGCTGCCCGTCGCAGGTGCTTCATCACCTGATCGACCTTGTTTCTGACCGTGACGGTCGAGACGCCGAATTCCGCGGCGATGTCTTTCAGGACGACACGGCCCGGCTCCCTCTGTGCGTATTGGACGACGCCGGTTTCGGGATTGATGCTGATACCACGCACGCGTTCGAAAATCTGGAGAGCGACGGCATCGATACCCTTCGCTGCGCCGAAAATAGACGCGAGCTCGGTGCGGTGTGTTTCATGGTGGTCTCCCGGTGTCTGTTCACGCGTATCTTCCACCCGTGTGGCGAGCGAATCGGACTTTCGTTCGCTCGAGTCGAAGCTCTGGTCGAGACTCACCGAGCGCGGGCCGCTGTCCACCCTTTCCCACTCTTTCCCGAGTTCGGATTTGATCCGCCATGTCGCGTATGTACTGAGCCTCGTTCCGCGTCGATGATCGAAGCGGTCGATGGCCTTCGTGACACCCATGAGCGCGCACGACTGGTAATCCGGGAACCGGTCTTCCGGTACGCGCTTTCTTCGCGCAAATCCGTTCGCCTCCCTGTATGCCCATCGCTTCATCGACTCGAGGAGGCGGTTCTGCCTCACGGCGTATGAGTCCATGTAACTCTTCAACGCGTGTCTCTGGAATGAGAGCTTCTGTGCCTGCCTTGGCTCCATACCCTGTTCCATGAGTATCTGATCGACCGTTTTCAGAAGGTGCAGGAGTTTTCCCGTGCCGTACATCTTGATGTGTGCCCAGAAATCCTGATGTGTCTCGAAAGAGATCGCACTCAGTGCCAGTCCGAGAGGTTTCCCCATTTCCCCCCAATGCTCTCCCGCATCCGACGCAATGGCTTTACAGACGTGGAGCATGCCTTTGCGCGCCTGTTCGATCTCGTGAAAAGCCTGCACCTCGTCTTCCCGGGTCAGCTTGTAGGCATCGTCCAGCTCCGGATCGCTGTTCATCTGCCATGCCCGGTCGGATGCGCTGAGGTGCACGGCGTATCCGTGACTTCCCTCCGGCGGACGGAAACGAAATCCTTTCAGTGGCTTTCCGGTCGTCGTGATTTCATATTCCGGCGTCATGGCACAGCCTGCTTTCTCCGCTTTCGCCTTCACATTCTGCATGAATCTCCTGAACGCATGATCAGGGACGGGCGTGTCGTGGCGGCTGACGGCAATGAGCTCCTCGACAGTGACGAGCTCGTCACCGCGCGAAAGCAGGTGGATGAAGACGTCGGCTTCGCGTGTCCAGAGCTTCATCCCGTGCATCAAATGAATCCACTCCGCAGGGATCTCCTCGCTCGTGTATGAGCGGTACCCCACCTGACGATCGGGTTGCACGACGAATTCGAAGTGTTCGACGCTGCTCTCGTTCAGTTTGCTGACCTGTTTCGTGATGAGTTGCCCGAGTGCCCGAGACTGCGTGTGCCCCTTCGCGTCGCGCAGCGGCCCCATGGATGCCAGAATTTCGCCATTCGGCACGACTTCCGGCCGCCCTTTCAGGAGCGGTGCCATCACGGCCGCGGACTGGCCGCCATGTCCCGCACGGAAGAGGCTCCAGAGTGCTCGCGAGGACAGACCGGTGTGATGGTTCGAGAGGAAGAGGTATCCCTTTCCTTCCACCGAGAAGATGACGCCAATGCCGAGATTGCGGATCCGTCTGCGGAAATCCTTCATCGGGCCGAGGAGCACTTCGTTTCCTCCGCCAACCTTTTTCGTCCGGGAGCACGCGCGGTGGATGTCCGCGTACGGAACGAGTTCGCCTTCCCGCGGCCAGAGTGTCTGCAGAAGTTTGTGCTGGAATCGCGTGAGAAGCGCGGTGATGGAGGCGGGAATCGCTTGCTCGAGGGTGTCCTGCACTCGGCTCTCCTCGCGCATGGTGCTGATCATCGTGAGGTAGCGCGTCCGATCCGCGAGCACGGCTCTGCGGTCACTCTGCGCCGTGACAGTCGAGAGATAGAGCGCGAGCACACCGGTGTCCGGTCGCGATTCGGCGAACTCGGCGTTCGCGCGCAGCCACGCGAAAAACGGATCGGTCTCTTCCACCGTCTCCGGCGCTCCTTCAGGGGGAGCGGTCAGCTCTGCGTCATCGGGCATGCCGCTTTCTTGCTCGGGGGTGGTCATGTTCCGGTTGTTTACTCCTCGTCATTCAGCAGGCGCAGCTTGTGTGTGGCGAGAACGGCCCGGACAGTGGTGCGTGCATCCTTCAGGGGGCCAGCGACTCGGATGAGGCACCTATTGCCTTCACCTTGATCGGTGATTTCCGCGCGCACGTTGTGTTCGTCGAGCGCATCGACGACGTCCATGCGCTGCTTGACGGGAATGGAGGCTTGGAAGGTTTCCATAGAGTGCGACAGTTTCAACGCAAATTTTCACTCTGTCAAGAATTTGGCTCGTGGTACGATATTCATATGGTTGATTTGGATCTCGTCCGGAAAAATCCGGACCTCTATCAGACGACGTGCAGACACAAGAACATCAAGCTCGATGTGAAGGCGTTCCTGAAGATCGATGAAGAGCGGCGCGCCAAGATGGCCGAGGTGCAGAAGATGCAGGCGGAGAGAAATGCGGTGAGCAAGAGCGTGCCGACGATCAAGGACAAGGCAGAGAAAGAGAAGGTCATCGCGGACATGAAGAAGCTCGCCGATACACTGAAGTCCGCCGAAGCCGCGCTCGCGCCGCTCGAAGCCGAGTGGAACACGATGCAGCTTCAGCTTCCGTCGATTCCGCTTGCGACAGTTCCCGTCGGCAAAGACGACAAGGAGAACGTGGAGAACCGCAAGGTCGGGAAGATCCCGACGTTCGATTTCACGCCGAAGGATCACGTGACGCTCGCGAAAGAACTCAAGCTCTTCGATATCGAGCGCGGTGTGAAGGTGGCGGGCGCACGCAGCTACTTCCTCACCGGTGACGGCGCGCGTCTCCACATGGCGGTGCTCAAGTACACCACAGACTCACTCGTGAAGAAGGGTTGGACGGTCGTCATGCCACCGCTCATGGTGCAGGCGCACTATCTCATGGGCACCGGATTCTTTCCCGGTTCCGAAGAGCAGATCTACACGGTCGGTGTCCGCAAAGGCGGCGCCACCGGCGACGTGGAAGGCGATGACTTGTATCTGATCGGCACATCCGAAGTATCCGTCATGGGCTTCCACAGCGACGAGACGCTGGAAGCGGCCGAGCTCCCGAAGAAATACTGCGGTGTTTCGAATTGCTTCCGCCGCGAAGCCGGAACCTACGGCAAAGACACGCAGGGGCTCTACCGCATCCATCAGTTCGACAAGGTGGAGCAGGTGGTACTTTGCGAGGCCGACGAGAAGAAGACGCTCGCGCTCTTCGAGGAAATCCGCACGAATGCGGAAGATGTTCTGAATGCGCTCAAGCTGCCGTACCGCATCATGGATGTCTGCACGGGTGACATGGGTCGCGGCAAGATCGTCATGCAGGACATCGAGACGTGGATGCCGAGCAGGAACAGTTACGGCGAGACGCACTCGTGCTCGTACCTCGGGGATTTCCAGACGCGCCGCCTTGCGATCAAGTACAAGGATGCCGACGGCACGAAGAAATTCTGCCACTCGCTCAACAACACGTGTATCGCATCCCCGCGCATCCTCATCCCGATCCTCGAGATCTACCAGAACAAGGACGGTTCCGTGACGATCCCGGAGGTCCTCCGGCCGTACATGAACGGTCAGGAGAAGATCACCGCGCACGGCTGAGCATTTGACAATATAGTATAATATTATATAATGTATTTCTATGACAGCTGAACACCCTTCTCCGGACGATCAAACCCCAGATGCCGCTGCGAAGAGGTGGCTTGGACATGACGTGGGCGATGTCATCCCTCTAGACGCACCGGATGGCAAGACGGCGGTCCCGGCCGGAGGCTCCGCACATGATCAGGCGATCAACGAACTGACACTTCAGGTCACTGAGCGTGCAGATCAGACATTCGGTCGGGCACTGAAGCCGGATGGCCCTGTTCAGGTGATTTTCGAAGGTATTCTTGTCGAAGGACTGAAGCGTGACGGGCTCATCAATATCAAGCTGACAGATGAACAGCAACGCCTGATTGAGGAAGGAAAGGAGAGATCCCAACGTCGTCGCTAGGACACGTAGACTTCCGTGCGATTGCCGTTGAAGTGTCTCCGTGGAAAGCCTATCGTTTTTCGTATGCAGACCTTTCTCATCGCCGACGATTCACGGGAGAAGATTCTCATGCTCCGGCATTTTCTGAAGATCGCGCACTGGCCGGGCGAGATCGTCACGGCCATGACCTGTGCGGAGGCATACGATGTCATCGCGGAGCGTTCCGATATCACCTGTGCGTTCGTCGACTACTACATTCCCGCAGACAACGGTCCCGCCATTATCCGGTGTCTCAAGGACGCATTTCCCTCTTGCCGTGTCGCGCTGGTGAGCTCTGCGGAGAATCAGCAAAATTCTGCGGAAGCTCGGGCGGCGGGGGCGGAGGCGGTGCTGTGCACGTCGCACCGGTCGGATCTGGTGGAAGCGGCGGTGCTGGAGGTTCTTCGCGAGTGGATGCAACCTTCGGGAGGATGAGTTTCACGCCGCACGATGCGAAGACATCGATGAGGACTCTCCTCCGCACGGATGCCGACAGGTGCGAGATGCGGCTCTCGATGGCGGTCGTCATCGCTTCGATATTTCCGTGAAACTGGCGCATCGTCTCCTGCACGTACTTCGGCAACCGGCCGAAGGCCTTTCGGTTTGTCACCTGCAGAGGATCCGGCGGCGGGTTGTGCTCGTAGCAGCGAAAGTGTTTTGCCATGGATTGCCGAGTGTACACTCCTCTTCGCATCATGCGCATTCACTTCACCCGATTCCCGCTCGAGAGCGCCCACGGCGGCGCCGAGAACCAGACGATGTGGCTTGCCGCGGGACTCCGCGAGCGGGGCCACACGGTTTCCTTCCTCGGCAGCTGTCCCGTACTCCGCCAGACGTTCGCTGCATCAGGATTTCCTGTGACGCCGTTCGAGATCGGCGCACCTCCGGTCACGAAGTTCGGTGCCGTGTGCTTTCTCTGGAGACGCAGTGCGATGTTTCAGAAACTGAAAGCGGCATACGAATCGTTGCCGGAACTCCCCGACGCCGTCTGCATGCTGAGTCTGAGTGAGAAGATTCTCCTGACGGATTGGCTCTCCTCGCGCGGGGTGAACGTTGTCTGGATCGAACATGACCGCGTCGGCCGCTGGCTCACGGGCAGTCCGTGGCTCTCGTCCCTCAAGGCGGCGGCGAAGCATGCGACCATCGTGTGTGTCTCGGAGTTGAGCCGGCAGAAATACCTCGATCTCGGTTTCGATTCCACGCGCATCATCGCCATCCCGAACGGTATTCCGATGCCGGAGACTCCGAACGTCGAACGTGCCGCAGCGGCGACGCTCATGGTCGGGAGTGTCGCGCGTCTCAGCCCCGAGAAGGGTCTCGATGTTCTCATTGCAGCCGTGGCGGGGCTTCCCGAAGCCACACTCAGAATCGTCGGCAAAGGTCCGCAGGAAGGTTTCCTCCGTTCCCTGATCGCCGAAGACACGGCGCGCATCGGCATCCCGCGGATCACGCTCCAGAGTTCTGTGCCCGATCTGAATCTGTTCTACGCGTCGCTCGACGTCTTCGTTCTCGCATCGGCCGATCACGATCCCTTCGGCCTCACCGCGGCAGAAGCGATGGCGAGAGGCATCCCTACCATCGTCACCGACGAGTGCGGCATCGCTTCTTCACTCACGGATGGCCAGGATGCGCTGTGTGTCGAAGCCGGATCCGCAGAGAGTCTTGCTGCAGCGATCCGGAAGCTTCGTGACCCCGCCGTCCGGAAACGGCTCTCCGAAGCCGCTGAGAAGACCGCTCGCAATTGTTTCGGTCTCGCACGGATGACGACTGCGTACGAGGCGCTCCTCAGCAGACATTAAGAACTCGTGATCAGGCGTTCAACGCTCTCTCCGTCAACTCCAATCCCCGCTCAGGGTTTCGGGGGTTGGTTACAATATGTCCCCATGCAGATGCGCCGTTTTATCATCGCTCTCCTCATCACATCGGTCACCGTCGGATCGGCTCCCGCTGTTCCCGCGTACGCCGCACAGCCGCAGACGGTGATGCGCATGTTCGACGCGCCCGTGGATGCGTTCAGTGTGAAGCTGCAGAGTGCGGCGTTCCGTTACCGCACGCAGACAGACGTCTGGTCGGATTGGCAGACGGTCGAGAGCGACGGGGACGCGGGTCCGGGAGAAGAGTCCGAACTCATCATGGTGCCCGAGGGCACGACAGCGATCGAGGTCGATGGTATCCGCGACAGTGCCGATCTCCACGAGATCACCGTTTCGCATGAGCCCGCGAAGCCGCGGGTGGCCGCGACGGGAGGTGCGATGTCCACGACGGTGCTCTCCCGCACCGAGTGGGGCGCGGACAGCAGTTATCTCTACGCCGGCTCCTCGCCTTCCGATGACGTGAAGCCTGATACCGATGCCGCGAAAGGCGATAACGGCGGAGGCACGGGACAGGTCGACCAGCGCGTGAAGGACTGCATGCAGGCGCAGAAGGACAATCCCGACGAGTTCAAGTATGCCTCGACGGTGGCGAAGGATCCGCAGGGCAAAGCGTATCTTTGGCCGCTCCAGTACTCGAAATCCGTCCGTCTGCTCACCGTGCATCACTCGGCACTCCTCGTGAAGGATGACCCGCGTCCGGCGGTCGAGCGTGTCCGTGCGGTCTACAAGTATCACGCGGTCACGAAGGGCTGGGGCGATATCGGGTACCACTACATCGTGGACGAACGCGGACAGATCTACGAGGGCAGGCAGGGCGGCAAGTACGTCGTCGGCGGACACGCGTACTGCAACAACACCGGCACCATCGGCATCGTGCTCCTCGGCAACTTCGAGATGGAGCAGCCGTCGCAGGCGCAGGCGAAGAGTCTCCAGTGGCTTCTCGCCGATCTCGCGAGCACGTACAAGATCGATCCGAAGTCTCCGATCAATTTTCACGGCAAGAAATTCGACACGCCCATCGTCCGGCACAAGGATCTCCTCTCCACGCTCTGTCCCGGGTACTACCTCACCGGAGCATTCTCGCAGATCGTGAAGCATGTGCAGGATGGGGCACTGGACGCATCGGTCACATTCCCGCCGATGCCGGGTACCCAAGGCACGCCTCCGCCATCCGCGCCGCCTCCGGGCGTTCAGGAGGGCATTGCGTTCACCGGACGCACGACAGTCTCCATCAATCCGGGCGGCAAGCAGCGCCTCAGCTTCCTGTACACCGCAGGCCGCGGTGGCGCGTACGAGGGCAAGCGTGTTGCGGATGTGCGCATCTCGGATCCGGATATCACGCTCTACGTTGATGACGGCCGCAACTGGATTGCCGTGACCAAGGGCGTGCTCCTTCCGTCCGATCTTCCGGCGTACGAGTCCGTGAGTCTCCAGCTCGTCGTGCAGGCGCCGATGGATCCGGGCAATTACTCCATGGACATCGCGGGGATCCACTTCACCCTCTCCGTGTACGGTCGCCGCGCACGAACGGGAGACTTCGTCAGTCCGTTCACTGCGCAGACGATGCAGATCGTGAAGCCCAAGGCGGCGCGCAGAACGACGACGGTCGTTTCCAAAGTACGTCCGCAATCGCGTTCGTCGCAGACATCCTCCTCTGCAGCGCCTGAGCCTTCCACACCGTTTTCTTCATCCAACAGTTCCCCCATCCGTATCCGGCTCTCCGCAAACACAAGCCCCATCATCCGCTTCGCGGACAAGGGAACGGTGGCCGGGCTCCCTGTCACCGGAGGCACGGCATTCTCGCTCCTTCTGCGTAACGGCATGTGCGAGGCAAACCGGAACGGTGAACGGGTTGCATCTGGCGAGGCGCTGCGTTTCCAATCGGGCGTGTCGGGCATTCTGAATGTCGAAGGCATCAAAGACACGTCGCGTTCCTACCATGGCACGCTCGAGTGCCGCGTTGTGAACGGAGTGCTCACGCTCATCAACGAGCTGCCTCTCGAGAAGTACATGGCCGGTATCAGCGAGGAGCCCGACACCGAACCGTACGAGAAGCAGCGCGCATTTGCCATCGCAGGACGGACGTACGCGGCGTACTACATGAGTGGCAGCAACCGGAAATTCCCCGGCATGCCGTACGACGGCTCCGATGATCCCGCGACGTTTCAGGCGTACGCCGGAGTCTCCACGGAAGCCGCGAATCCGCGGTGGGTGAAGGCGGTACAGTCTACGGCCGGACAGGTGCTCAAGTATCAGGGGTCACTCTTCAAGCCCGCGTACTTCAGCTCCGATGACGGGCGCACACGCAGCCCCGCCGAGGCCGGCTGGAAGACCTTCCCCGCATCCGAGATCTTCCAGTCCAAACCCGATCCGTGGTGCAAGGGCATGATCCTGCGCGGTCACGGGGTGGGCATGTCGGGTTGCGGCGCCGAGGGTCAGGCAAACGAAGGCAGCAGTGCGGAGCAGATTCTCCAGTACTACTATCCGGGGTCGCGGATCACACAGCTTTAGTTCGCCATCTCATGTCCCATAAGGTCGAGGAGCCGTTTTCTTGCGGTGTGGAGCTGCCTTTTCACCGTGCCGACAGGCAGCTTCGTCGCGCCTCCTGCCTCGTCGATGATGTTCTGCAGTGACATGTTCTGGAGATAAAACTGCCGGAGTCGGAGCCGGTCTGTCGGCTTCATCTGTTCAAGGGATGCGATGAGTCTTCGTTCCTGTTCACCGTCCAGAACACGCTGCAGCGGGCGGTCTTCAGGGTTGTCCTCGGGTTGCCACGGCCTGCTTTCATCACTGCCCATCGCACTCATGTTGATGTCCTGCTTGCCGCGTCCGCGGATCTTGAAGTTGATCGCCATCCTGTGTGCGATCATCTTCACCCATCCATGGAATGCTTCCGGATCTTTCAGCTGGTCGATCTTCTGCAACACCTGGATGAAGACGATCTGCTCCACTTCGTCCATGTCATGCCAGCCGACACTGCTGTGACGGAGCACGGCGTCGATTTCCGGCTTCAGGGATACATGAGCTCCCGCATCGCCTCATTTTCCTCGGAGGAATGGTCGCCGTGATGAACCTGCAGGGTATGGACAAGCTCGACGTCACTTTGCTCATGGACGTCGCCTGCGCGTGACACGCTTTCCATGAGACAACGCTACGCCGGTTTTTTCGGCGCACAACAAAAGACAATAGGTGATTCCTCCGAGCGCAGAGGGATGAGAAAAAATCAGGTGGTGGGTGTCGCCGCTTTCGGAAACGGTTCGGCTCCTTCGTCGAAGTGCGCGGTGGTGACGAATGGTTCTCCCGCCTTTGCAAGTGCCACCTTCAGGGGATGATCGGCAGGTGAGGTCGCCAGACGATGACAAAGAGCCGCTTCGCAGTGCGCGCGGCATGTCGTCACGTGGACCTGAGCTCCGCCGTCCGGACCATGGCTGAGTCCGCTGATACTTGGTCCCAGTTCGCATGTCTTCAGGCATCCGTCCCGCACCGCGCTCTCCACGTTGTTCCATGCGGCCGGCCCGTTTTCATTTTCATGCATTAGACACAGCGTAGTACGAACCTGATGGAAGACAACACGAAAAAGGGCTCCGATCTCCGGAGCCCTTCTGGATGCGGAAAAATCGATCTACTGTGCGGCCTTGAGCAGTGCATCGACGCGATCGCACTTCTCCCACTTCACGTTCAGATCCTCGCGTCCCATGTGGCCGTACGCGGCCACCTGACGGTACTGGGGCTTCAGGAGATCCAGATCCTTGATGATGGCGGCAGGCCTGAGATCGAAGACTGCGTTCACGGCTTTCTCAAGGGCTCGGTCGCTCAGCTTGCCGGTACCGAACGTATCCACGCGCATGGAGACCGGAGCGGCCACACCGATGGCGTAGGCCACCTGTACTTCGCACTTCTTGGCGAGGCCGGCCTTCACGACGTGCTTGGCCACCCAGCGTGCGGCGTACGCGGCACTGCGGTCGACTTTGCTCGGGTCTTTACCCGAGAAGGCGCCTCCTCCGTGACGGCTGTATCCGCCGTACGTGTCCACGATGATCTTGCGCCCGGTGAGTCCGCAGTCGCCCGGCGGGCCACCGATGACGAAGCGCCCCGTCGGGTTGATGTGGTAGATCGTATCCTTCGTGAGGTAGCTGCCGCAGACGGGCTCGATGATGTGCTTCTTCACGTCAGCGCAGATCTGCTCGTGCGAGACGTCGTCGGAGTGCTGCGTGGAGATGACGACCGTCTGGACACCCTTCACCGTGCCGTCGTCGTTGTACTCGATCGTCACCTGACTCTTGCCGTCCGGACGGAGGTACGTGAGACCATTGCTCTTGCGCACGTCCGAGAGCTTCTTCGTGAGTTTGTGGGAGAGGCTGATCGGCAGCGGCATGAGTTCCGGTGTCTCGTCGCACGCGAAACCGAACATGAGACCCTGGTCTCCGGCACCCTGCTCTTTGTGCAGACCCTCGCCTTCCGTGACGCCCTGCGAGATGTCCTGACTCTGCTCACCGACACACACCATGACGGCGCATGCCTTGTGATCGAAGCCGAAGACGCCGTCGTTGTAACCGATCTCCTCGATCGTCTTTCTGGCGACCTCGGCCATCGGGATGTAGGTATTCGTCTTGATCTCGCCGGCGATGACGACGAGACCGGTGGTCGCGAGACACTCGCAGGCCACGCGTGAGTGCGGGTCCTTGGTGAGCGCGTAGTCGAGCACGGCGTCAGAGATCTGATCGCAGAGCTTGTCTGGGTGACCCTCGGTCACCGATTCCGATGTGAATAAGGAGGACATGGAATGAAGGGAAGAAATAGAAGACACCCCGTCCGTGCGTGGAGAAGTGATCGTGTTCTTCCGATTCACTATCGTCCCTCCGCGTGGAGGCTGGTATTCCCACCGTGCCGAGTCTTCGGAGGTTGGGGGACGCGTCGTAGCGGGCCAGTTCCCATGCGCGTCTCTCTGGATAGGCGGTGATGTCGGCTGGAAGTCTAGACTGACTCTTTTGCGGTTTCAAGTGGCTCGGTTCTCTGCGGGATCCTGCGCACCGTGAAGCTGTGCCCCGTGTGCTTCAGAAACTTCTCAAAGCCTGCACGGTCGATCGTGAGGGTTGCGGTGTTGATCATCGGATGGAACCGGAACAGCCCCGTGTTCCACGCATCTTCATCGAAGATGACTTGAATGTTCTTTGCGTGGTCATGCAGGAGACCGAACGGCGTCACGGAGCCGGGCGTGAGTTTCATGAGTGCCATCATCGCTTCGGGTGAGGCGAAGCTGAAACTCTTTCCTTCCAGTTCTTTCGCGAGCGCTTTGGTATCCACCCGCTTGTCGTGCATCACGATCGCGAGGACATAGATCTCTTTCCCCTTTGCCTTCAGGAGCAGCTGCTTCGTGTGTGCGCCGGGGATGGGTTCCGGAAGCCCCTCGGATTCCTCGCACGTGAAGACCGCTTTGTGGTCATAGCGTGTGAAGGGGATTCCCAGCTCCTGAAGAAGTTTTAGCAGTTGATCCATAAGGTCTATACTCACTCTACGCATGCTCGCCGCCAACCGTCCATTCTCGCTCGTCCTCTTCGGCGCTTCAGGTCACCTCGCGCGGATCAAGATTTTCCCCGCGCTCTACTTTCTCGCGCTCAAGAAACGTCTGCCCGAACAGTACGCCATTCTCGGATACGCGCGCACGGTGATGACGGAAGAAGACTTCCGCGACCTCGTGGCGTCGTCTGTCCGCGAGCATGTTCTGGAGGTGAATGAGAAAGTGCTTTCGGGGCTTCTGGATCACATTTCCTATGTTGCCGGCCAGTATGACAGCGTCGCTGATTTCAAAGTGCTTGCAAAGAGGCTCTCATCGCTCGAAGGCAAGACGAAGAATCTCGTGCGGCTCGCCTATCTCTCCATTCCTCCGAGCGTGTTCGGTGCGACGATCGATAATATCTGCGCGGGCGGAGTCCACGACAGGAAGATCGACTTCCGCTGCATCGTGGAGAAGCCGGTGGGAAGCGACGGGAAGACGTTCGAAGATGTGAATAGCAAACTCCTCTCCTGCTTCAAACCCGAGGAGATTTATATTCTGGATCACTACCTCGGCAAGGAAGCGGTGCGCAACGTCTACTACCTGCGCCATGCAAATCCGGTGATCGAGCGCCTCCTCAAGAACACGCTCATCTCGCACGTGCAGATCACCGCGGCCGAATCGTCGGGGCTTGAGGGCAGAGGCGGATACTTCGATGCCGTCGGGACGCTGCGAGACATGTTCCAGAGTCATCTCATCCAGATTGCCGCGCTCCTCACGATGCGCCTCGTCAGTGATCCGAATGATATGAAGCCCACACGCCTCGATGCGATCCGGAAATTCTACCTTCCGCCTGCGGCGGATTTCACCGATGTCATCGTGCAGGGTCAGTACGGTGCGGGAGAAGTTGCGGGGAAGAAAGTGCCTGCGTACAAGGATGAAGAGGGCGTGAAGAAAGGGACGCGCGCCGCCACGTACGCCGCCATGCGCATCATGACGCGCAGCAGCCGCTGGGAAGGCGTGCCGATCTTTCTGCGCTCCGGCAAGCGCATGAAGACCAAGGAGACGCGCATTTCCATCGAGTTTCAGGAATCCCCCGCGCTCATCGGCAAAGAGACACACAGAAACCGTCTCGACATCATTTTGCAGGGCGAGGCGGGCATGAAGCTGACACTCCAGACGAAGCTCGGCGGCAGTGAGCCCCGCTTCCGTCCGCTCGTGATGGAAGACCCGCTCGTGTGCATGGGGGACTGTCTCGTGGAGCACAGTCTCCTCCTCCTCGAAGCGATCAACGGCTCGCAACAGTGGTTCCTCGAACCCGAAGAAGTCCGTGCGTGCTGGCAGATCATCGATCCGCTCCAGAAGTATCTCGATGACAAGAAAACGCCGCTCGCGGTCTACGCATCGGGATCGACCGGTCCCGCGGAAGCCGACGCCTTCATCGCCAAATTCGGTTATAACTGGTTCTAAACGCCTATGGATATCGTGAGAGCGGATACCACCGAGGAGTTCGTCCGGATGGCTGTTGCCTGGATCACGGCCACGATTGCCGAGGCGGTGGCTGATCACGGCTCCGCAACGGTCGGGCTTTGCGGTGGCGGCACCCCCAAGCCTGTCTATGCGATGCTCGCCACCGATCAGCACCTGCCGTGGGCGCGCGTGAAGTTTTTTCTCACCGACGAACGGTACGTCCCCGCGACGCACACAGACAGCAATCAGCACATGGTGCGATCCACACTCCTCACGCGCGAAGCGAAGAATGCCGTGCTTCTCGCTCCGCGCACCGAGCTCGTGCTCGGGCATTGCGTCGCCGATTATGCGAAGACCGTGAAGGATCTCGGTCATCCGGATCTCGTGATTCTTGGCATGGGCGAGGACGGTCACATCACTTCCCTCTTTCCGCCCGTGCCGCCCGAGGCATTCGGACCGGAGACGGTACTGCACACCCAGACGGAGTGTTTCGCGGTGAAGGACAGAATCAGCGTGACGTTTCCGGCTCTGCTGTATGCGAAGAAGCGGCTCTTCCTCATTACAGGAGAGAAGAAGCTCACGTTGCTTAAGAAGATGCAGGAGTCGAACGAAGATGTGAGTCTCTATCCCGCACAGTATCTTTTCGACGAGAAGACGACGTGGATTGTTGGTCCATAACTTCTTTGACTGCTTCTCTCGCCACTTTTTTTAGAAAAAAGTGGCCAAAAAATCGTCGCTGGTGCGGAGCTCCTGCGGTTTCTTCCGTTCGCTTCGCTGCACGCGCGAACTCGGCCCTCGCCCCCGGCATCGGGCCTCAAACATGCGCGCGTGCGACGCTGCGCTCACGGGAAACCGCGACGGAGCTCCGCAAGGCGACAAGCGCCTGAAAGTCTCACAACAGAGATTGCGCTTCATGTCCGAAGCGCGACTGCAGTCGCGCGAGTTCTGAAGCGCATATGTTTCTTTGGTTACTTTCTTTGCGCCAAAGAAAGTGACATACCTATTGCTGCAGATACATCATCGGATTCTTCTTCACACCATTCACGCGGATTTCAAGATGGAGGTGGATACCGGTCGGGCCGTGGACACGCCCCGTGTTACCCATGAATGAGATCACCTGTCCGCGCTCCACGCGGTCACCCTTCTTCACGTAGAGCTCCTTGTTGTGTGCATAGAGTGTGACGACACCATTGCCGTGGTCGATCTCGATGACGTTGCCGTAGCCGCCGCTCCAGCCGTAGTCCGCGCGGATGACCGTGCCGCCCTCGGCTGCGAAGATCGGTGACCCTCCTTTGTGCTGCATATCCACACCGAAATGCTTCACGCCGAAGTACTGCGTGTAGAAACAGTCGCACGGTACCTGGAAGACACCGTAGGTCGGAGTGATCGTGGCATTCCGAATTTCGGGCGGCAGCGGCTTGCCCGTCGAAGGCACGGTGGGCGTGCCGGGGATGGGTTTGGTCGCGATGGCCTTCGGTGGCTTCGGAGCGGCTTCCACGATCGGTTTTCCGTCGGGCACGATGAGCTCCTGACCTGCGAGCAGATAGCCGCCCTTGATCTTGTTCTGACGGGAGATCACGGTGGAAGGTACGTTGTAGAGATCCGCGATCGTCTGGAGATTCTGTCCGCGCTTCACGGTGTGCACGATGCCGTCGACGGGGAGGAGCAGGAGTTTGTCGCCCGTCTTCACCTGCGCGTTTTCCTTGAGGCCGTTCGCCCAGCGGATCGTCTCCGGCTTGAGGAATGCCGCTTTCGCGATGCTGGCGATACTCTCACCTGACTCGACCGTGTGAATGATGCCCTCGCTGTACGCGCTGCGCGTTCCCTGTTCCGTGAGAGACGACGTCTTCATGAGGAAGCCTTCCTCGGCGAGCATGTAGCCATGACTGTCCATGTCGACGTCCGGCGGAGGAGCCGATGCCGAATCCGAGACGTACGGTGGCATGAACAGCGAGACGGCAAAGCAGAACCCGCAGAGAAGGCGGACACGAAGACGGAGCCAGGAGTGGACGGGGGAGGACGCTGGTCGCATACGGTGGAGCGTGCGTAATCCTAGGCGCCCTTGCGGACTGCCTCGATGATGCGCTGGCTGTCAGTATACCGTTCCTTCGACCCGAGTAGGACGAGGAGGTACGGACGGTCGTTTTCACGGAAGAGGACGATGAGACATTCCCCCGCCCGGTCCGTGGTGCCGGTCTTCACGCCGTACACGCCGTCGTTCGATTTCAGGAGTTCGTTCGTATTGAGGAGACCGAACGTCTTGCCTTCGCTCGAAGCGATCTCTGCCGTGCGCGTGCCGACCGTCTGGCGGAAGTAGGAATTCTTCAGCGCGGCCATGGTGAGCCATGCGAGATCACGGGGGCTGGAAAATTGCATCGGACTGTCGAGACCGGCCGGATTCGCAAAGTGTGTGTTCTTGAGTCCGAGTGCGGCTGCACGTTCGTTCATCGTCTTCACGAAGGATCCCACACTGCGTCGGTCGAAGATCGCGAGTGCGTACGCGGCATCGTTCGCGGACGGGAGAAGGAGCGCTTCCACGAGGTGTGCCACGGAGAAGCGGTCGCCGGGTTTGAGCCCCACCGTGCTCCCGCCGATGTTCTCCGCGATCGGCGCGACCGTCACCACTTCATTGAGACGGTGATTCTCGAGGACGAGGAGTGCCGTCATGATCTTCGTGAGGCTTGCCATGGGTCTGCGGAGATCCGGATTCACGGAGAAAATTTCCTGACCGCTCAGGCCGTCGACGAGGATCGCGCCGGAAGCGGAGAGCTTCGGTACTTCGAAGTGTGTGAATTCCTGCGGAGGCGCGGAAATCGCCAGTACCTCGATCCCCGGCAGCGGCTGCTCGGGTATCGTCGTCCCGTGCGCGGGGATAATGCCGAGCAGCAGTGCCGATGCGATGGAGCTCAACATAAGGGAGAAAGCGGGGAGTTCACTTGTAGATGATCTTGTCGGCGATACGCAGGTCGGCGTACTCCTTGACCTGATCGAGAGAGACCGTCTTGAGGAGCTCTCTGAAGCGCTGGAATTGTACGGTGAGAGGGCTCTGGAGATCAAACCAAAGGGTCGTTTTATTTGTGCGGATGTGGAACTCCTGTGCGCGCAGGTAGACGAGGATTCCGGTCGTCGTGAGGCCGAAATCGCGCCGCAGCGTGTCACGCGCGAGGAAGATCTCCTGCAGGAAATGGGGTTCGAGCACCTGCTGGCGGTTCTGCGGACGGATGTTCCAGTCCGTGAAGGTGAGGGTGGGAAGCGGCGCGGAGGTGAGCGTGATCGGCGAAGCCACGAAGAGACCCGTCCGTGTGAGGTAGGTGTGGAGACCCGCTCCCGAGCCGGCGGTTGCCCCCGATCCCGTGTCCGGTACGCCGGAATCATCGAGCTTCACCCTTGCCACGACGGGGTCGAGATACACGGTCACGCTGAGCGTCGAAGGATATTCCTTGTTGATCTCGACCCGCTGGATGTCCGGATACTCGGCCTCGAGCATCGCCGCGACCTGATTGCGTGTCACGAGCACGAGCCGTTGCTTGAAGAGCGGCGAGAGCGTCTGCTGGATCTCCTCCGGATCGATGCGGGCGTCCTGCCTGCGGATGTGCATCGATCGCACATCGAAGAACGGCGAGAGCAGCAGGATGCCGAGAATGACGGTCAGGACCCCGCTCGCTGCGATGAGCATCCAGATGCGGAATTCCGAGATGATCACGGACCAGAACTTGGCGGCTCTCCGTCCGAGCCGGACGAAGATTTCTTTCCGTCTCCGTGCGCGGCGGTTTTCCACGCGGCAGTGTTTCATCGCGAAGCGCCGCGTGGAAGGACTCGCCGTCCGATTGAGACTGCGCGGCAGCCGGACCGGTTTTTTGAGCGGCATGGGCTCACAGTTTACGGCTCAGAGCCCAGCTTAGGAACTGTTCCAAGGCCACAGTCTGTGTCATAGTGATTTCGTGAAAAAACTGGCCATTGTCGCCGATTGGCTCCCGACGTACGGAGGCGCGGAACATGTCGTCTCCAGTCTCGCATCCCTCTGGCCGTCCGCGCCGGTCTTCACCACCGTGGCCTGCCCCGAGCGTCTCGGTCCTCTCGCGAAGACGGATCTGCGCCCGCATCCTCTCCTGCAGCGGATCTATCGTCTCCTCGGGAAGCACCAGTGGCTTCTTCCGTGGATGCCGCGCGCCATCGAGAGCATCGATCTGCAGGGGTACGACATCGTGCTCAGTTCGTCGCATGCGGTCGGCAAAGGCATCATTCCTCCCGCGTCTTCCGTGCACGTGTGTTACTGCCATACCCCGATGCGGTACGCATGGGAGATGGAAGCGGAGTATCTCAAGGATTTCCGCATCCGCTGGCCGCTCACGAAGTGGGTGAAGAAGCAGCTGAAGCTCCTCCGTCGTTGGGATCTGACGACGGCGCGGAGGGTCGACTCTTTCATCGCGAATTCGACTGAGACCCAGAGGAGAATCCGCCGCATCTATGGCCGCGACAGCACCGTGATTTCTCCGCCGGTCAGTGCGCGTTTCTTCGATACACCGCTCCACGGAACAGGATCGTACTTCCTCGCCCTCGGACGGCTCGTGCCCTACAAGCGGTTCGATCTCCTCATCACACTTGCGAACCGTCTCGGCCTGCGTCTGAAGATCGGCGGGACGGGTTCGGAATTTGAGCGACTCAAAGTCATGGCGGGCCCTACCGTCGAGTTTCTTGGTTTTGTTCCGGATGAGAAACTTCCGGCTCTGTATGCGGGAGCTGAGGCACTCCTCTTTCCCCAGATCGAGGATGCGGGCATCGTCCCGATGGAGGCGCAGGCGTCCGGCGTTCCGGTGGTCGGCCTCGTGCAGGGAGGTCTCGCCGACGTCGTGCGAGACGGCAGCACCGGCATCCTCGTGCCGGAACAGACGATCGATGCATTCACCGCAGCGGTGAGCCGTTTCAGGGCTACTCCTTTCGATCGTACGGCGATCCGCGAGCACGCCCGCCAGTTCCATGAAGACATGTTCCGGAGTCGCATCGGTGCGGAAGTGGCGTCCGCTCACGACCGATATTTCTTGCGCACGACAGCGTAAACCCGGAGTACACTTTCCTCATGCGTCAGGCAGGATCACACAAAGGCGAGAACGGAACTGTTGCGGTCATCGGCGGCAGCCGCCATCAGCACGGTGCTCCGCTCTTCTCCGCGCTTGCGGCGGAAGCCTCGGGAGTCGATCTCGTCTATGTCTTCGTCCCCGTCTGCCATGAAGAAGCGGCGAAATCCACATCGCTGAATTTTCAGGTGTTCACGTTCGGTTCCGCCAAGTCCGACGAACTGAGCAGCGCTGATCGCACGCACATCGTCGAATTTCTCGCGACCATCGACGCGGCGGTGATCGGTCCGGGCTTAAGTCGCACTCCCTCCGGCGTCGCGGCGATTCTGGAGCTTCTGGAAGCCATTCCCTGCACCTGCGTCGCGGATGCTTCCGCGTTGCAGGAAGGCACGCTGAAGTATCTTTTCGGTCGTCATAACGTTGTTACCCCGCACCTCGGCGAACTCGAGCGGATGGGACTCACGCGTGAGGCACTCCCTGCAGTTGCGAAGAAACACGCATGCACGATGCTCCTCAAATCGCAGACGGATACGATTGTCACAGAAGACGGCAGTCTCCGGACGGTCGAAGGTGGCAACGCGGGTCTCACGGTCGGCGGCACGGGAGATGCGCTTGCAGGACTCACCGCGGGACTCATCGCACAGGGGATGGATCACGCCGACGCGTGTGTGCTCGCGAGCACGGTGATCAAGAGTGCCGGAGATCAGCTCCTCGCGGACATGGGATATGCGTACACGACCCGCGATGTGATTCGCAGGATCCCCGCGCTCCTGAAGGGTAAGATCTAGAGGATGATCCGCTCCCCTTTCCCGCTACTTCGTCCGTTCGATGGACTCATCGATCTCCGCTTTCTGACGCGGAAAGATGACATCGGCTCCGATGCCGATCTTGCGCGTGCCCTGAACACGGAACGCATCGCCTCACTCCGGCAGGAACACGGGAACCGTGCAGTTGTGGTGCGCGAGCCATCATCGAGGACACTGAACGCCGACGCACTCTTCACCGATGCCGCGGATCTCACACTCACGATCCGTTTCGCAGATTGTCAGAATGCCGTGATCGTCGTTCCGGAGAAAAAAATCACCGGCCTCGTGCATGCGGGATGGAGAGGAGTGCAGACGCGCATCATGACGTCGGCGTACGCGCTGCTCCAGTCCGAGTGGGGCATCGATCCTGCAGACACCTTCGTCGGACTCGGGCCCTCGCTCTGCACGGCATGCGCGGACTTCACGGATCCGGAGAAAGAAGTGCCGGAATTACGAAATTTTTTCGCCGGAAAGTCCATCGATCTCCGTGCCGCGCTCGACGCAGAATTGACGGCGATCGGTGTTCCGCAGAATCACAGGGAACGGCTCTCTGACTGCACCCGCTGCCATCCTGAGCGGTACTTCACGTATCGTGGAGGCGACAGGGAACTCGTGAAAAACGGCAAGGTGAATTGCTTGGCAGTGACACTTCTCTGAGCGTACGTTCCGCGTGTCTCGACGACACGTCAGGACACCCGAACGCTTTTTCTCTGATTGCTCACTAAGGGAGGCCTAATCACTCCGCGCTGTGGCGCGGGGATGCGGTCACCCACCTGGTATTCCAGGGACGAGCAAAGGGTGCGCCAACGGTCGTCTTGATATGTGTTTTTGTCCGCTCCGCGGGCTCTTCTTGTATACTCTGTTCCCATGCGATCCCTCGCTGAGCGCGAAGCACTCACCGGCCCTCTCCTCGAGCCGTACGCCGTGCCCGTCCGTGGTGGGCTCGGCCGTGTGTATCCCGAGACCGAGGACACGACACGGTTTCCGTTCCAGCGCGACCGCGATCGCATTCTGCACACGCAGGCGTTCCGTCGCCTCAAGCATAAGACGCAGGTCTTCGTCTCCGGTCATGGCGACCACTACCGCACGCGCATCACGCACACGCTGGAGGTCGCGCAGATCAGCCGCGACATCGCTCGTACGATGGGGCTCAATGAAGATCTCGCGGAATCCATCGCGCTCGCGCACGATCTCGGCCACACGCCGTTCGGGCACGCGGGTGAATCAGCGATGAATGACTGCCTGAAGGCGTTCGGGCATCACTTCGAGCACAACGAGCAGTCGCTCAGAGTCGTCCGTCTCCTCGAGTCACGCACGACGCTCTATCCCGGGCTCAACGTGAGCCTTGAGATTCTTGAGGGTCTTCTCAAACACCGCACGCCGCACGATCACCCCGATGTCCTCCTGCCCCGCTCACCCTCGCTCGAGGCGCAGGTCGTGAACCTCGCCGACGAAATCGCGTACACCGGGCACGATACCGACGACGGTCTGCGCGCCGGACTCTTCACGGTCGCCGACGTCGCGTCCACCGCGCTTGGCCGTCTCGCGCACGGCAAAGCCCTCGAGCGCAGCACGGAACTCCGCGGTGCCATCGTGGATCTCCTCGTCACGGATCTCTACATGCAGACAGGGAAGACGCTCACATCCGCACGCATCCGGACACTCGATGATGTCTACCGCGCCAAGCAGCTCGTCGTGACGTTCTCTGCCGGCATGGACACGATGCTCGCCGAACACCGCGAGTTTCTCTGGCAGCGGCTCTACAAAAGTCCTGCCGTGCTCCGTCAGGCCGAGAGCGGTGCAAAGACGATCACGAAGCTCTTTGCGGCGTACATGGCGAAGCCTCCTGCGAAGGTGAAGGAACTGCAGAAACGGACGGACGCAGCGCTCCACGAAGCCGTGAAAGATTACATCGCGGGCATGACGGACACGTTCGCGGTCGAGTCGCTTGCGGCGATTTAGTCCGTCGGCTCCAGCGCAACACCTGCGAGTTTCGGGAGATACTGCATCGGATCGACGAGCGTGCCGTTCATGCGTACCGCGAAGTGCAGGTGAGGACCGGTCGTGAGCAGACCCGCGCCGATGGAACCGGGCTGTCCTCCGGAGTGTCCGATGACCTGACCGAAGGTGACGGAGTCGCCTTCCTTCACGACGGCATCACTGACGTGTCCGTAGATCGTCTGCAGATCGCCTGTGTGCAGGAGGACGATATAGCTGTAGCCGAGGCCGTTCATCGCGACCTTGAGCACCGTGCCGTCTGCCGGTGCGCGGATCACACTTCCCTGCGGAACCGGAATGTCGACGGCGTGGTGAGCGACTCCGAAGCGTTCGACGTACGACGCGTCTTCAAAGAACGCCGAAATGCCGAGCTTCGGCTCCACCGGCCAGTCGAGCTCCGTACCGATCTCGAGGCGCCTCAGACTGTACGACGAACCTTCCGCATCCCAGAGCTGTTCAAGAGAGAGCCGGAGGAGCTTCTCGGAATTCGTCCGTTGTTTGATGATTCCGATGAGGACGGCGCGCGTCTCGCTCAGCTTCTTGATCTTCTCCGGTGACTGTTCGCTGAGCGCTTCGGCCTCGAGAATCTGGAGCTGGTAGCGCAGAATTTCCTCCTGTTTCCCGAGTACGGCCTGCGTCACGCGCTGACGGTCGATGTCCTGCACGGCATCGTGGATGAGGGCTGCGGTCTGGGCTCCGCCGCCAATCCCCGTGTCGTCTTTTGCCGAACCGGATGACCAGCCCGAGAGATTCACGGACAGGACGCCCGTGGCGAAAAGCACCCCCACCGCGATGACCGTGAGCAGGAGGAGTGGCCGAGGCATGTGGATCCGGATTTCCATCCGGTACGTGATACTACTCCATCCGGTCACCTGTCGCATCAGGAAGGGCTTTTCCGGCTCGGAATTTGCACAATTGAATATTATATTGTGAAACACGAGAAGAAAATATGTTGTAATAACAAATTAACATTCTGAAGTTCCAAACTATTTAGAGGATTTATCAAATTGAACCCCCGTCTTTTATGGCTTTTTTCTGCTATAATTACATGATTTGCATCCACAAAAAAATCCTTCGACGGCTCTGATGTCTCTGCGTGTGACCGTCGCGCGAATTGTGCTTATGGTGACAGTTCTCTCGTCCCTCTTCACGCCCGGTTCGGTCTCCGCCGTCTCCACCTGGAACCCGACACTCATCGTGAACACCGAATCCTTCCAGGAAGTGGACGACGGTGACGGCACCACGACGGTCGACCTCCGCTTCGGCGGTTCCACGAGCACCCTCAAGCTCCTCACGAGCGGCACGTTCCAGTTCA
>CAZDRX010000006.1:68779-78699 GCA_964508225.1 uncultured Candidatus Peribacteria bacterium | reverse complement strand
GATATCGATCTGCCCGATGGCCGCATCGGTAAGAGCGTCCCCGTGATCGGCGTTGAAGCCGAGTTTCTGGATCGTCGCCTTGAACGGATAGAGATTCACAACGACGACATCGATCTGCGTGATGCCGAGCTTCGCAGCCTCGGCAACGTGCGAGCGGTCGCCACGCTTGAAGAGGACGCCACCCATGATGAGCGGGTGCATGGTCTTCACGCGTCCGCCGAAGCACTCGGGGAACTCGGTGACACTCTCGATGTGCGTCACGGGGACCCCCGCATCCTCGAGGGCTTTCTGGGTTCCTCCCGTGGAAATGATCTCAAACCCCGTACTGTGCAGTTTCCGGGCGAATTCGACGATCCCGTCCTTGTCGGAAACAGACAGCAACGCGCGGCGTTTCGGGAGGGGGGTTTTCATGGAGGCGGACGCCGCAAGTGTACCTGCAAAACCCCACATTGTGAACGACCGGTTTTTGTGCTACAATAGAGAGATTTATGACACCCAAATCTTCACCGCCGGAAGCGGGGCCTGACAAGGCTCCGAGTGAGGCGAAAGAGGTCGGCGGCGGAAAGCTCATCCTCATCGTCGAGGACGAGCGTCCGCTCTCGCATGCCCTCGAGATGAAGCTGAAGAATCAGGGCTACGCCACGAAAGTCGTGACGAACGGTCAGGACGCCCTTACGGAACTGAAGAATGCCAAGTACGCGATGGTGCTCCTCGATCTCATCATGCCGGTGATGGACGGATTCGGCGTGCTCGAGGAAATCAAGAACCAGAAACTGAAAATTCCGGTGATCGTGCTGAGTAACCTCGGTCAGGACGAAGACCGCGTGAAAGCCAAGGCGCTCGGCGCCGTGGACTACTTCGTGAAATCCAATACGCCCATCGCGGACATCGTCGCGAAGGTCAAATCATCCCTCTAAATCTTATGCAGATCACCAACGAACAGCTCGGCAAGATCCTCATGGCCCAGAACTATCTGGACGAAGCGGAGCTGAAAGACGTGCTGCACGAGGCTGACACACGCCGCGTGGAACTGAAGACGATTCTCTTCGAGAGACGTCTGCTCACGTCGGAGCTGCTCGAGAACGCACTCAGCGAATACTACAAACTCGCCTTCTACGACGTCATCGCGAAACCGCCGGCCCGTGACGTCATCAGCGTGCTCCCCGAGGAATTCTCCCGCACGTGGAGCGCCGTCGCCGTGGCGTACACACCGGACAAAGAGATCATGGTGGCGACCTCCGACCCAGGACAGGAAGGGCTTGAGGAAGCCGTGAAAGCGAACGTCGGCCAGCCGAAGTACGTCCTGACCGGTGCCGCAGCCGCAAAGCAGAAGAAGAGTTTCTGGGGCAAGGACAAAACGACAGCCGCGAAGAAATTCACAGGCAAAGTGACCTTCGCCTACTCGCCGAAAGGATCGATCAACACGTCGTTCGCGATGTACCGGAAGCCGCTCGCGACCCGCTTCCAGTCGATCATCGAGAAGCAGAAGAAAGTCGCGCCGGAAATCCTCGAGGAAATCTTCTCGGACGCGATGGGGCTCAAGGCATCCGACATCCACTTCGAGCCGCAGGAGACGGACGTCATCGTCCGCTTCCGCGTGGACGGCGTGATGCACGAGGCGGGACGTCTGCCGAAGGCCTTCTACGAAGGCATCGTGAACCGCATCAAAATCGAAGCGAACCTCAGAATCGACGAGCACTACGCAGCGCAGGACGGAGCCATCCGTTACAAGTCGCGCGCCGGCACCATGGACGTCCGCGTCTCGATCATTCCGATCGTCGACGGCGAGAAAGTCGTGATGCGTCTCCTCTCGGAATACGTGAGGAATCTCACACTCTCCGACCTCGGATTCTCCGAGCGCTACCGCACGATTCTCGAGCACGCCGCCAACAAGCCGTTCGGTATGATCATCACCACGGGTCCGACGGGCTCGGGCAAATCCACCACACTCTACGGACTCATCAAGATGCGCAACCGTCCCGACGTGAACATTTCCACGATCGAGGATCCGGTGGAGTACAAGATTCCCGGCATCAACCATATTCAGGTGAATCACGCGACCGGTCTCGACTTCGCGAAAGGCCTCCGGTCGCTCGTCCGTCAGGACCCGGACATCGTGCTCGTCGGTGAGATCCGCGACGCCGAGACCGCGACGATCTCCGTGAACGCCGCGCTCACAGGTCACCTCCTGTTCTCGACCCTGCACGCCAACGACTCCGCCACCGCCATCCCGCGTCTCATCGAAATGGGCGTGGAGCCCTTCCTGCTGGCTTCCACACTGGAAGTGATCGTGGCACAGCGTCTTGCACGCAAGGTGTGTCCGAGTTGCCGTTTCAGCTTCACCATCAAAGCCGACGAAGCACGCGCGCTCTTCAAAGGCGCCGAGCATTACTTCCTCGGCAACGAGCCCGTGCACCTCTACCGCGGCAAGGGCTGCGAAGGCTGCGGCAACACCGGCTACCGCGGACGCGTCGGCATCTACGAACTTCTCGAAATCAACAAGGACCTCGAGGAGCTGATCATCGGCAAAAGAAACAGTACCGAGATCCTGCTCGAGGCGAGGAAAGGCGGATTCATGTTCCTCTTCGAGGACGGTCTCGACAAAGCCAAAGCCGGACTGACCACCGTCGAAGAGCTGCTCCGCATCGCAGCACCGCCGGAGGAGATCTACTTCATCAAAAAGAATGAACCCAAAACCAAACCATCAAAGGCCAAGTAACGCGGGCCCGAAATCCTTCGGGATTCTGAATCCTGCGCACGCACCCGCTCATGTCACACATGAGAAGGCCGCCGTCATGCCAAAAGTGGCGCCGCACGCCGAAGCCGTGAAGGCAGAGCCGAAGCCGAAAAAGTCATTCCTCGGCGGGATGTTCGGCGGGAAGAAAAAGGAGGCGGCAGAGCCGAAGAACGTGACCCCCGTGACACCGGTCGCACAGAAAGAGGAGAGGAAGGAAGCGCCGAAAGCAGAGTCCAAGCCCGAACCCGTGAAGACAGAAGAGAAGAAAGAGGAACCCGTGAAACCCGCGGCAGCATCGATCCTCGCTCCCAAGGGAAAGGAAGGAAAGAAGCCAGACGCATCGCTGCTCACCGCCAAGCTCGGTGGCGCCAATAAATCGGGGCTCCAGAAAGTGCTCGACAGTCTGAATAACTTCGGTCTCGGCAAGGAGAAGCTGACGTTCATCGAGAACCTCGCGATTCTCCTCAACTCCGGACTCTCTGTCGTGGACGCGCTCAAGACGATCCAGATGGAGCTCCGCATCAAGCCGATGAAGAAGCTCGTCGCGCGCATCATCGACGAAGTGGAGAGCGGCATCCCGCTCTGGATGGCCATGGATAACCAGACGTTCTTCTCCTCGTACGCACTCGCACTCATCCGTATCGGCGAGGAATCCGGATCGCTCAGCAAGAACATGGAGTACCTCGCGATCCAGCAGGAGAAGGACCGCTCACTCCGCGGCAAGGTGAAGATGGCCATGATCTATCCGTCCATCGTCATCGTGCTCACCGGAGGCATCACGCTCGGTCTCGCATGGTTCGTGCTCCCGCAGCTCGTGGGCGTACTTCTCTCGCTCAACGCCAAGCTTCCGCTCGTGACCCGCATCATCATCTGGGTCGCGGACTTCATGAAGATGCACGGCATGGTGGCAGTCCCGCTCGGTCTGACACTCGTCTTCATGATCTATCTCATCTGCCGTTTCACGAGTCTCCGTGGTCCCACCCAGCAATTCATCTTCAAGATTCCCGGCATCGGCACCATGGCGAAGGCCGCGACCATCGCGCGCTTCGGCGTGATCCTCGGATCGCTGCTCCGTGCCGGTGTGCCGCTCGTCGAATCCATCAAGTCGATGGCTGAGGTGACGGACACCGTCTACTACCGGCGTTTCTACTTCCGTCTCGCGAGTGAAATCGAAGTCGGACAGTCGTTCGGATCAGCCTTCGAACTCATCAAAGAAAGCAAGAAACTGATTCCTGCTTCCGTGCAACAGCTGATTATCACGGGGGAACGGTCCGGTCGCATCGCAGAGATGCTCATGCGAATCGCCGATATTTACGAGAAGAAAGCCGAAGACGCCGCTCAGCGTCTCCCCGTCGTGCTCGAGCCGATGCTCCTCATCTTCCTCGGAGGGCTCGTCGGCACCATCGCCTTTGCTATCATTGTTCCTATCTATTCGATCGTCGGATCCGTAGGTCGGTAACACCAACCTTTTTCCCCTTCCTTTCTATGCGTACCGTCCAGACGCGCCGCTCCAAGAAAGCGGACTCCAAGTCCACACTGCCGTTCAGGCACCGTGGTTTTACCGCGATCGAGGTTCTCATGGCGATCGGCCTCATGGCCGCCACCGCCGGAATCACGATCCCGATGTACCGTCAGTATCAGGTCTACGCTGACCTCGATACGGCCACGGAACACCTCGTGCAGGCGACACACGCCGCACAGGCACTTTCGCAGACCGGAAAATTCGACTCGGTCTGGGGTGTGTACTTCCCGGACGGCACGCTCTACGCCGGCCCGAGCTACGCCGAGCGCGACTCGGACAAGGACGTGGATTTCCCGCTCCCTGCGAGCATCGACACCGACGGTCTGGATGAAGTGACCTTCTCCCGCGTCGACGGTCTTCCGAACGCAACGGGCACGGTCTGTATCTACTCCACCGTCGCAGACGGTCACCGCACGATCAGCATCGATGCAAACGGCGTTCTCACAGTCAGCCCGGTACAGACGGGCGGATGCAGCGGAGCCGGCACCACATCGGGGACGACGAGTGGCACCACATCGGGCACGACGTCGGGGGAAACTTCCGGAACCACATCAGGCACCACCTCCGGAGAGACTTCCGGCACGACGAGTGGTACGACATCCGGCGATACGTCCGGCGGAACGTCGGGTGACACGTCGGGAACCACGTCCGGAGATACCTCCGGCGACACCTCGGGTGATACGTCCGGCACGACCTCAGGAACCACGTCCGGCGGAACGTCGGGTGACACCGGCGGTTCGACAAGCGGCGGTACCGGCGGCGAAGTGAATGACGATGAAGACGCGACGGAAGATCAGGACGACCGTGACAACGGCGACGCCGATGACACGGACGGAGAGGATGACGATGACGGCACCGACAGCGGCGGCGGCACGATTCCGTGCGACGTGCGCTTCAGGCTTGAAAGTCACGGCGGCAAGATCATGAGCGCCGGCACGAACGACGTGAAGCTGAAAGTCCTCGGTTCCGCCATCACGTACGGCACGAACGGCCCGAAGGTCGATGTCCGTGTCTCCGCCTCCGCAGACGGCGGCACGGAGTGGACCGATCTCTACGGCGGCCGCGCCGTGAACGGCAACGACCAGCAGACACTGGAGAACCTTCCGGACGGCTCCAAGCTCGTCCTCCGGTTCAACGGCCGCTACTCATGGCTGTTCAACAAGACCTACCGCTCGGACACAGCGGACGGTCACACCTATATTCTGAAGAACGGTGACGCGGTGCCGCAGTACTCCGCCTTCAGCAACCAGCAGGCTCTCGAAGCCTTCCTCAAGGACTACATCGACAATCAGGGCAAGATCCAGATCGGCCCGAAGGATGTGATCTTCCTCGTGGAACTCGGCACGCTCAACCAGAGCTCGTCGGACTTCCAGGACGTCGTGATCCTCGCGACCTTCACCGAGAAGGCCGCCACCTGCACGACGAAGGAGAGGCCGCGCGTCCGCTTCAGCTTCCGCCGCCTCGAGAACACGGGTGCGGGTGATCTGAAGAACCGCGTCTACGTGGGTCCGAACGCTCTCGCATTCCGCAAGAACCAGTGGATTCCGCTCAAGGACAAAGACGGCAATGTCATCATCGACGGTGGCATCAAAGAAGATGTGAAGGGCATCGCGATCGAACGCGGCAACGGCTGGGTTCGTATCATCGAACACGGTTCCCATGCCAACAGCAGCGGCAAGGAAATCGCGAACATCAAGGCACGCTTCCGTCACGCGTGGATCAGTTCCATCGTGAACGAGGTGGAGCAGAACGCCTCCGAGAATCCGACGGACGGCATCGTCAACGACAACTCCGGCGGCGATGAATTCATCGCAGGAAAGACGGCGAAGAGCATGCTCTACTTCACGCGCGTCACCACGGAGGATGACGGTGTCATTCTCTACTGGACGGACGTGAAACCGACGGGGGGCAGTTCCTCCAGTTCTTCCTCCAGTTCATCGTCCTCGTCCTCCTCGACTGCGACGGTGACGGACACCTGCGGTGTGCCGTACACGCTCTCCGCGGGCGGCGTACTCACGCTCAAGGGCAAGGCAGACATCACGGTCCGCATCGCCGGATCGGAGAGTACGTACGGAGAACGCGGTCCGCGCGTGAGCGTCCGTGGTCAGATTTCGTTCAACAACGGCGCTTCGTGGCAGCAGCTCTACGGCTACAAGTCTGTCCGTGGCGGTGAGCTCTCGGTCTTCAGGAATGTCGCTTCCGGAAGCCAGATTCTCGTCTCCTTCAACGGACGCTATTCCTGGCTGTTCAACCGCACGACACAGGCCGGCTCCAATGATCCTCATATGAAAGTGTTGCGCAGGGGGCAGACGGCATCCGGTCTCGCAAGCCTGAAGAGCGGCGGCCAGATGAAGCGGTTCCTCGGCACGATCGTGGATACCAGCGGCAAGATGAATGTGGGCGCGAACGAAGTGGCGTACCTCGTGGAATGGAGCGACATGGACCATCCGAAGTATCAGGATGCCGTGACCGTGCTCTCCATCGACCGTCCCGCCGGCTCCCCGTCCTGCACGGGCTCGTCCAGTTCCAGCTCCTCGAGTGCGAACTCCTCAAGCTCCAGCTCCTCGTCTGTTCCCGGCAACGGTGATGCAGACAATGACGGTGTCCTGAACGATGCCGACTGGTGCCCGTTCAACACGACGCTTCCCGAGTCCGTCCCGACCGAATACATGTCGTTCGAGCGCCTCGCTCTCACACAGCCTCGTGGCAACACGAACAAGATTCCGGTGTTCCGCTCGGGTCCGCGCAGGCAGGTGAGCCAGTTCACGCTCAATGACACACACGGCTGCAGCTGTGCGCAGATTCTCGACGCCATCGACGACCAGGGCTTCAATCGGTTCGAAGATCATCCGGCTCTCTTCCGTCAGATGAAGAACCTGTTCCGCTTCTATCTCGACAGCTCACGCAAATTTGGTTGCAGCCAGTCGCTGATCAAGATGGTGTCCGAGAGCGAATAGGAGGATGATTGATGCCGTCGTATGACGGCGAAGCGAAGAACATCCAAGGCAAGCATACGGAGCACGAGAGTGACGCCAGTGTCACTCTCGTCGCTTCCGAAAACAGGAGTGCGCAGCGGAAGCCTGCTCCTCGAGGCCATCATCGCCATCGGTATCTTCGGCATCTTTCTGGCCGGGATCGGTCTCTCTCTCCTCGTCGGCGAACAGTCGACCATTGCCGCGGGTGACCGCGTACGTGCGACCTTCATCGCCGAGCAGCAGCTCGAAGGTGTCCGCCAGATGCGCAATACAAGCTTCGATTCGGTGACGACAGGCACGCACGGCGTGACCCTCGACAGCAGCGGATGGGGGTGGTCGGGAACAGCTCTCCGGATCAACGGCTACACGGGATCCGTCACCGTCACGCAGTCGGCGACCGACTGGATGCAGGCCGTCTCCACGGTGACGTGGAATTTCGGCAAAGCGCGATCGGGATCCATCCTCATGACGACGTATCTCACGAACTGGCGGAAAGTCGCGACCGTGGGTAACTGGGCGGCGATGACGCGCATCGCAAACCTGAGCCAGAGCGGGACGCCGGACTTCCAGAAGGTGACGGTGAACGGTACGTACGCGTATGTGACGGGCACGCAAGTCTCCGGTGGAAAAGGCCTGTATGTGTACGATGTGTCGAATCCGGCGAGTCCCGTGCAGGTGTCGTCATCCTTCGATCTCGGCGCATCGGCCTACGGCGTGGCCGCGGCAGGCACGCGTCTCTACCTCGCGACCGATCACCCGACACAGGAGCTGCAGGTCTACGACATCACGGATCCGACGACGCTCACTGTGGGCAATCTCGTGAACAGTTTCGATCTCCCGGGAACGGGCAAGGCAAGATCGGTCGCGGTCTACGGCAGCAATGTGTTCGTGGGCACGCTCGATGATCCGCCGAACAAGCAGTTCTACGCCATCGAGATGAGTGAGACCGGACCCATGGTGCAGAATGGCGCACTCGGCATGAGCGGCAGCGTGCTCGCACTCGCACTGCAGGACGGCTACGCGTACGCCGCAACGGCGTACAACACGGCAGAGCTGCAGGTGGTGGACATCTTCGATCCGGAGAATCTCACGTTCGCACCCGGAACCGGTATCGATATGACAGACGTGCAGGATGCGCAGAGCATCGCCCTCTCAGGGACCTCCGCGCTCGTGGGTCGCGTCAACGGAAGCACCATCGACGAACTGACGCTCTACGACGTGGGCGCTTCCCCCGTGCCGAGTCCGCCGCCGGGACCATGGACGCTCGAGATCGGCGGTGACGTGCTCGGTCTCGCCACCATCTTCGGCAGCAAGTATGCGTTTGTCTCCGGTGATGCGAACAACGCGGAGATCAAAGTGCTGGACATGGTGCAATTCGCGCAGTCCGCAGCACCGGTTGTGGAGACCTACGATACGAATGCGACGATGATGGACGTCTTCTACGACTGGCAGACGGACAGGCTCTTCAGTGTCTCCGCTTCCAGCCTCATGGTGTTCTCTCCCGGATGATGCGCCACT
Organism: uncultured Candidatus Peribacteria bacterium; assembly: GCA_964508225.1. Classification (GTDB taxonomy): domain Bacteria; phylum Patescibacteriota; class Gracilibacteria; order Peribacterales; family Peribacteraceae; genus CAZDRX01. The sequence continues at coordinate 69,947 of CAZDRX010000006.1, read as the reverse complement.
CTTCCCCCGTCGGCACGCGCAAGCGGTCAGGGTACATCCTGCTCATCACGATCCTCATCATCGGGGCGATCGCATCGGCGATCCTCTCCTCCCTGCTCCTGCTCGGCATTTCGAGCGCGCAGGTGAGCTTCTCGGTACAGCAATCCAGCGAAGCGCTCGCAGCAGCACAGGCCTGTGCGGAGTATGCACTTCTGAAACTCCGCCAGTCGCCGTCGTACGCAGGGAATGAGTACCGCACCCTCGGGTCACATCAGTGCGAAGTGCTCGCCGTCGGCGGCATCGGCAACAACAACCGTGCGATCTGCACGGAGGGGACCTCGGGGGATGCGCTCCGCCGTCTCGAGATCGCCGTCAGCCAGATTCTGCCGCAGACGAAGGTGTACTCCTGGCAGGAAGTCTCCGTCTTCACACTCTGCCAATGATGCACCGCTCTCTCCGCTCCGGTACCACCTTGCTTGAGGTCTTGCTGTTTCTCGGCATTCTCTCGATCATCGCGACCACCATCACCGCTGTCTTCATCTCGACGCAGGATGCGCGCGTCCTCCAGCGTTCCATCTCGGCGCTCGAAGAGGCCGGCACCCAGCTTGTCTCCACAATCGGCAAGACCGCGCGCAGAGCCGAGACGGTCATCTCACCGTCCGCGAATCTGACGGGATCGGTACTCGTGCTCCAGATGGCGGCGAACGACGAGTTCCCGACGATGCTCGCACATGTGGGTTCCGGGCTCGTCCTCGTGCAGAAATCGGCAACCTCCGCCCTCCTCAGTCCCAACGTCACGATTTCCTCCGCTCTGTTCAAAAACGTCGCGGGCGGAAATGTATGGTTCACCTTCACACTGTCGACGATCGTCCGCACGGTGAAGCCACGGGTGTACACAAGAACGTTCAACGGAACAGCCACGCTTTTCCCCGATGACCAGAGTGATGCCGGCGGCTGCGGAAGCTGTCCGGTACCCGCATGTATCGGGAATGCCTACACGTGGTACGTCTGTGCATCGGATGTCTGCACGCAGTCAGACGTCACGCTCCCGTGCTGAGGGTTTTCAAAATGTCTTGCGTTTTTTGCGAGTATGTTTCGGTGTTCGATTGGCCACAGTACAATGGGAATCTTAGGTTTTTTCTTTCCTTTCCCAATTAATTCTTATGTCCCTTTCTTCGCTCAAGCGAGG
>CAZDRX010000006.1:54905-68679 GCA_964508225.1 uncultured Candidatus Peribacteria bacterium | reverse complement strand
ATTCACGCTCATTGAGCTGCTCCTCGTCATCGGTATCATCGCGATCCTCGCTGCGATCGTGATCGTCGCCATCAACCCGACCAAGCAGCTTGGTGACGCCCGCAACGCCCAGCGCCGCGCTGACGTGAACACGGTGCTCAACGCTGTCTACCAGTACTCCATCGACAACAACGGTAACCTCCCGACGACCATCACCACGACGGAGACCGAAATCTGTAAGAGCGGAGTCAACGTGGACTGCACGGCTCTCATCAACCTGAACGTGCTCACGGGTTCCTACGTCGTCGCTCTCCCGAACGACCCGCAGGCTGCTACGGTCACCTCCACGAAGTACACGATCTTCAAGAACGGCAACCGCGTCACGGTGAAGGCACCGTCCGCAGAGCAGAACGCGACCATCTCGGTCACGCGCTAGTCTCTTCTTTCGTAGCCCAAGCTCAAACCCTCTCCCTCACCGGAGGGGGTTTTTGTAAGTACGACATATTGAAGCCGAAAATCAACGCTCGACAACAGACGCCGCTGGTACACTGAACTCCTGCAACATGGAGTTTCTCCATGACTTCCCTTCTCTTCAATCTCTATGTCCATTCACACGCTCCGACGCGGATTCACGCTCATTGAGCTGCTCCTCGTCATCGGTATCATCGCGATCCTCGCTGCGGTCGTGATCATCGCCATCAACCCGACCAAGCAGCTCGCTGATGCACGCAACGCACAGCGCAGGTCGGACGTGAAGACCATCCTCGATGCCGCGTACCAGTACGCGCTCGACAACAACGGTAACATCCCGTCCACGATCACGACGACGAACCGCAAGATCTGCAAGAGCGGCGTGAACATCGACTGTGATGAGGTGAGTCTCAACATGCTCACGGGTTCCTACGTCGTTTCGATCCCGAACGATCCGCAGTCCGCGACCGCCACGGGCACGAACTATTCGATCATGAAACTCAGCAACGGCCGCATCACGGTCTCCGCACCGGGTGCCGAGAACAGCGCGACGATCTCCGTGACGCGCTAATTACCTCTCCAGAGAGCCCTGAACCCTCCCCCGCGCGGGAGGGTTTTTTTGATCATCACGCGATGGAAAAAAAGCGGTTTTTGTGCTAGAATAAGAGGATTATGGCCGCTCCGACCATGTCCCCACAGAACCGGCGTTCCACTCAGCGTTCGTCGCTGCGCACGGCGCTGTTTCTCGAGACGCTGACCCTCCTTGTGATCACGGTCATCATCGTTTCCGTGGCGGCATTCGTTCTCTCGCGCAACGAAATCACCGGACGTGTGCGGTCCCAGCTCCAGTCCATCGCGCAGGAGAAGGCCACGCTCCTCGAGACGACAGTATCGAGACAGCGCGAGCAGCTCTCTCTCCTCAGCCACGATCTCTCGCCGCGCAGTATCGCCATGCTCACGGATCTCGTGGGCTTCAAGGAGCTCCTGAATATCTCGGAGGACGGCGTGACCGCACTCGCAGGAATCGGCGGTGCACTGAACCCGGAACTTCTGCACCAGTTCCTCGGGATTGAAGGCACGGTCTTCCGCCCGATTGTGACGGAGGACGGCTGGACACAGTACGTGATCGCCTCGCCCCAGATCCGGAACGGTATCCGCGCAGGGACACTCATTGCCGTCTTCGATGCGACAAGTCTCGCAAGCCGCGTACTCCACGCGGAGTATGCAGGGGCCACAGCCGAGGTGCTCCTCTCGGACACCACCCGCTACGACAATATCGTCCTGCGTTTCGATGAGGGTGCATCGCGTGCCGTGCCCATTCTCGGATCAGCAGTCGTCGTGAACGATGCGTTCACGGGTGATCAGGGAGTGGCGTCCGTGAACGACTACGCCGGTATCCCCGTGCTCGAGGCGTACCGCGCGGTGCCGTCGCTCGGTTGGGCGGTGATCGCCAAGATCGACCAGTACGAAGTGACCCTGCCGGTCGCGACCCTCGCCTTCGAGATCGCAGCCATGGGACTCGTGGTCGTGCTCCTCCTGTCGCTCTCCACGTTCGTCCTCGCACGCCGGATTGTGGGCCCGCTCGAGGAACTCACACACAAACTCGACGGCCTCGAGTCACGCCACTGGCGCTTCAGCAAGACCATCACGACGGGCAATGAACTTGAGACGGTGGACTCTGCAGCCGACGACCTCTCGCAGAGACTCCGCGGAGCGTACGAGCACCTCGAGGACATCGTGAAACAGCGCACGGAAGATCTCCGCAAGGAACACGCGGAAGATCAGGCGGTGCTTCAGAGTATGGACGACGGCCTCATCGTGACGGATGACCGTGGGGTGATCACGTACATGAACCCGATGGCTGCAGCGCTCACAGGTGAAGAGAGCGGCGTCGGGAAATCGGCCGTCTCCGTCCTGAAGATTCTCACGAAGGAAGGCAAGGAAGTGAACGCCGACGCGCATCCGGTGCGTGTCGTGCTCACGACCAAGACCCGATTCGCGCCGCATCCCGATCCGCAATTCACACTCATGTCCAAGGACGGCAAGCAGACGCCTCTCCAGATCCGTGCGACCCCCATTCTGCGGGGAAAGAAGTCGTACGGCGCCGTGCTCGTCATCCGTGACATCGCGGAAGAGCGCCGCATCGACCACATGAAGTCGGAATTCATCTCGCTCGTCAGTCATCAGCTGCGTACTCCTCTCTCGGCCATGCGCTGGTACCTCGAGATGCTCATCTCGCAGGATGCCGGTCCGCTCACCGCGGATCAGAAGGAGTACATCGAGCAGGTCGCCTCGAGCAACGCTCGCATGGTGCACCTCGTGAACGCGCTCCTCAATGTCTCACGCATCGAGCTCGGCCGTTTCCAACTCAGCCCCGAGACCATCGATCTCTCCGACGTGGTGAAGACGGTGATCGCGTCATTCGATCTTGAGCTGAAGCAGAAGAAGATCACGCTCACGTTCGATCCTCCGAAGGACATCGTGGGGGCGCGCTCGGACAAGGGGCTCCTTGTGCTCATCCTGGAAAACCTCGTGAGCAATGCGATCAAATACAGCCCCGAAGCCGCCACGGTGCGAATCGGGCTGATGAGCGGCAAGGAAAACACCGCGACGCTCACCGTGAAGGACTCAGGCATCGGCATCCCCGAAGCGCAGCAGAAGGACATCGGTCGCAAGCTCTTCCGTGCCACGAACGCGCGCACCACGGACACGGACGGCAACGGACTCGGCCTCTACATCTCACATGTGGCTGCGGAGAGTATCGGCGCCGATCTCACCTTCGTGAGCGGTGAGGGCAAGGGAACGACGTTCTCACTGAAGATCCCCCTCGAAGCGAAGGGACGGGAGAAGCTCCTCTGAACTCCGAACTACTCGACGAGGAGAATCGCGTACATCATGACGACACCGAGGACGATCCCCGCAAGCTGCAGAACGCCCTGCCGCATTTTGGTGTGCTTGTGGAGCTCGGGAATGAGATCGGAGCCCGCGATGTAGAGCAGGTTACCCGCAGCAAGAGGGAGGACAATCCCGACGAAATTCTCCAGCGCACCTGCGGCGAAAAGGGTGAGGATTGCTCCGAGAACCGCTGTGAGTCCCGAGAGAAAATTGAGGAAGAGTGCCTTCTTCCGTGTGTAACCGCTGTAGATCAGGAGCGCGTAATCGCCGATCTCCTGCGGAAGCTCATGGAGCGCGACCGCGACGGTCGTGGCGACACCGAGACGGATATCCACGAGGAAACTGCCCGCGATGAGCACGCCATCCACCATATTGTGGAGTCCGTCCGCGATGAGCGTCATCGTGCCGACGGGATGGTAGTGATCCTCGGACGGCATGTGATGGCAGTGATTCCAGTGGATGAATTTCTCGATGCAGAACGAGGACAGGATGCCGGCGAGGATGAGGCCGGACTGCCAGAGCAGGAGCCCCTGCCCCTCGGAAATCTCGGGGAGGATGTGCAGGAAGACGTCGCCGAAGAGCGCGCCCGTCGAAAAACTGACGAGGTAGATCATGATTTTTTTCGTAAAACGCTCCCCCGTGAGGAGGAGCGTGATACCAACCAGTGACAGAAGGCTGATTCCTACGACGCTCAGAAGCGAATAGAGAGCAGCAGTTGACATGGTTAACGGAAGAAAATTCGAGAGTGGGAGACTATCCAACTGCTACGACATTCATCGCGCGGATTCCCTTCGGGGAATCTTCGGTGTCAAAGGACACCGTCTGGCCCTCACTGAGGGAGTCGAACGCGCCGTTGCACGCTGACATGTGGAAAAAAACGTCGGCACCGTCGGCCGTTGCGATGAAGCCGAACCCTTTGTCCGTCTTCTTCTTGATTGTGCCTTGCGGCATAAAAATGGGGGGAACTAAGTGGCAGAGTGGCGACTCCTAAAGTGAGCCGGCCCTGTCACCGTACGCGCAGAATAGAGCAATTCCCCCATAATTGCAACTAAGTTGCAGTAAATCCGTTGATCGGCCTCTGGATTCAAATACAATGAGAGTATGCCGACCGCAGAACTCATGATCGAGGCACTCCGGACGTCCGGCGAACGGATGACCGTGGCGAGGCGCAGCATTCTCCGTGTCTTCGCGGACGCGGCGACCCCGATGACGGCGGTCGCGATCCTCACGGATCTGCAGAAGCAGAAAAAGAGTATCAACAAGACGACGGTCTACCGCGAGCTCAAGTTCCTCGAGGCGAAGCGTGTGATCCGCGCGATGCAGTTCGATGAACGCAACAAACGCTACGAACTCACGCCCGAGGAACACAAGCACCATCTCATCTGCACCGCGTGCAAGAAGATCGAGAACGTCGTGCTCGATCACGACCTCGACGCCGTGGAAGAGAAGCTGACCGCGCAGAGCCGGTTCAAGGTGCAGCGCCACGCGCTCGAGTTCTACGGACTGTGCGGGAAGTGTCAGGAGTAAGAAGTGTGGAGCCGCTTGGTCGGTGAAGAACCGGACGACTCTACGCTTACGAGTGAGTTGCTCTACCAGCTGAAGAGAAAATGGAGCCGCTTGTCGGAATCGAACCGACGACCCACGCATTACAAGTGCGTTGCTCTACCAGCTGAGCTAAAGCGGCGAAGAATCTAAAGACGATGAAAAGAGCACTGTGCGGCGCAGTATATCTGGAGCGGGAAGAATATGGTACAATAAGGATTCCTGCTCTTTCGATGATCGCTCGCCCGTCAAACGGTGAGAGGAACGTCCGGACAGCAATGGAACGCTGAGTGGGTAACGCCCATCCGCGCGTCATATATCAGGTAAAGGCGCGTGAGGACTAGTGCCACAGAGACGATCCCGGGAAACTGGGAGTGAAACGCCTCGGGAACCGAGGAGTCACGCAAGTGGCTTGGCAAACTCTCGGTGCTGCAAGGAGGAATTGGGTGAAAGGGATCTCTCATGGTTCCGTGAGACCGATCACCCCTCCGCTCGACCGCTCGGGCAACCGACCGGCTAGAGAGATGATCATCTAACTCGCGCTTTGCGCGGGGCCAGACAGAATCCGGCGTACAAAGAGCAGGAACAAAGGAGATCGGGTAACCGGTCTTTTTTGTTGGCAGGAAGCCCTGAACCTCACAATCGGTCTTGTTTCGGGTACACTGCGGCGTGTGAAGCGATCGGAGATCATCTTCGGCATCGTCCGGATCCCCTTGGACGCGCTCGCGTGCACCGCGGCACTCCTGCTCGCGTACCGTCTGCGTGAATCGAACGTGGACCTGATCCCGAACGTGCAGCTCCTGCTCCTCCCCGGGAATCTCCCGCCGCTCGAGTACTACGTGCAGAGCTTCGTGATCCCCGCGGTGTTCGGCTATCTGCTCATCTCCGCATCCCTCCGTCTCTACGCGCTCAAGACCACACTCGGCGTGTGGAAGGAAATCCGGCTCATCATTGTGGCATCACTCCTCTGGACGGCGCTCATCGTGGCGTGGTTCTTCCTCATCCAGAAACAGCTCTTCTTCTCACGCGCGCTCCTCGGCATCGCCACGGTACTGCTCACACTCTTCTCGCTGCTCGGCCGCTCGGCGCTCATCTTGTTCCAGCGGCGGCTCCTGAAGCACGGCATCGGCAGGCGCCGCGTCCTCTCGTGCGGTGCGGTACCGCTCTCGGCCATCGTGGTGCACGACCTGAAGAAGGACGTGCGCTACGCGTACGAAGGCCACGTGCCGACAGCGCAGGACGTGATGAAGTGCCATGCAGAGACCCCGATCGATCTCGTGCTCCATACGGATGCGAATCCGACGAGCAGCGCGACCGCCGAGCTCATCGATGCATGCCGGAGCCGTCAGATCGGCTATGCCTACGTGCCTCCCGTGTTTGCGGATGTCCCCCACCTGCTGCGCATCGACACGATCGGTCTGACCCCGATGCTCCGGTTCCAGCCCACCCCGCTCGACGGCTGGGGCAGAGTGACGAAACGCGTCATCGATCTCGTCCTGGGTACGCTCCTCACGATCATCCTCTCCCCTCTACTTCTTCTCACCGCACTCCTCGTCCTCATCACATCAGGGTTGCCGATCCTCTACGTGAGCCGGCGCACGGGGAAAGGCGGCAGACGTGAGATTGCGATCCTGAAATTCCGCACGATGTGCCGCGACGCCGATGCCAGAAAGCAGGAGCTTGAGGAGCTCAATCACCGCTGTGACGGCCCGCTCTTCAAGATCAAGAACGATCCGCGTGTGACCCCGCTCGGCAAAGTGCTGCGTCGCTTCAGCTTGGACGAGCTGCCACAGCTCCTCAATGTCATCGCCGGACAGTTGTCGCTTGTCGGCCCCCGCCCGCACCTGCCCTCGGAAGTCGCACGCTACGACACGCGTGCTCGCAGAGTCTTCACCGTGCGTCCCGGTATCACGGGGCTCGCACAGATCTCGGGGCGATCGGATCTCAAGTTCGACGACGAGGTGAATCTCGACCTCCGGTACATCGAGGACTGGTCGGTAATGATGGATTTCTGGGTGCTCTGGCGCACATTCTTCGTCGTCCTGTTCGGACGGGGTGAATAGGAACGGAAGGCAACCCTCCGGGTTTCCTTCCGTGAACCATCCTTCCGGCAAGGTGGCGGCTCCAGGCAAGCGGAGCTTGCCTTCGCCGCGTTCTCTACGAATTTTCTTTAAAGAAGGGGCATTTGATCGGCAGCTTTCTTCTTTAGGATTTCACCTGAAGACACGGGTGAGAGTGCATTCGCCGGAGCGAAGAATGTCTCGAGATACTTCGCCGTGCGCTTGCCGTAGTCCTTGGTACGGAGCCGGTCATCGAGAATTTGGAACACGGAACCCTTCTTCGCATGACGCGAGAACGTGCGGAAGAGGCGGAAGAGCCTGTGCTGCAGACGCGGGAGCGAATAATCCGAGAAGCCGTCGCGGAAGCGCAGTGCGCGGCGGCTCACCACAGCATGTGCGGGGTGGTCGAACGGGAGAGACTGGAGATAGAGCGCATCCACCATGTCGGGTTCGAGATCGAGCCCCTCGTACATCCACGGCGTCATGAGCATGACCGCCGGAGCCTTCGCGATGCTGAATTCCGCCTGCATGCGGCTGGCTCCTCCGCTGAATCCCTGACAGAGGAGTGTCACGCCCTCTTCCTCCAGGCGTTCGGTGTGACGCGTAAAGATGTCTTCGATCGTGCGCTTGCTCGGCACGATGACGATCGTCTTGCCCTTCGGCTGCAGGAGCACGGATTCCAGCGACACGCCGACGGGCATCGAGAGGGTGAATACCGGCGGCGGAAGTGACGATGCACGAAGAGCGCGCGGGGAACGCGGAGACAGAATGGTGGCGAGAGACTCGGCGCTGCCGGGCGGGATGAGGAGTGTCGTCTTCACACTTGAGTAGAGCCTGCCTGCGAGGAGCTGGGCGATGTCCTCGGGGACGGATTTGATCGTCTTGCTGCCGTCTTTCATCGTCTCGATCCACGCGAAGCGTCCGGCGAGGTTCTGTGCGTCGAGGATATTCTGGAGCTCACTGAGCGCACGCTTCGCCTGCGGCGGCATGTCTTCCGTGAGTGCTCCGGCGAGCGTGTTCTTCAGTTCCGAGCAATCCTTGGATTCGAGATCGGACGGAGCCAGATACCGGAGATCCGTATCGGCACGTACGCGCTCGGCGAAGAGTTCGATCAGGTCGACGCACTTCGTGAGCACGGCATTGCCCTGCGACGATGCGCGGAGGCTCGGGATGTGGCACGTCCACGCGAACGCATTCGTCGCGGTGTCCTCGAGCATCGAGGCATCATCGACGATGAGGGAGATGTCCTTCGGAAGCGGATGATCGGGATCAGCACTGATCGTGAGAAGGTGCTGATGACTGAGTGCCGTCGGGCCCGCTTCGGCTTTCTTCTGGAGCGCGCGGTACTCGGGGGAATCGGATGCGGCCGCAAGCTTGCCCGCGAAGACCGCGTACTCCTCGCCGTGAAGCGGAAGCTCCGAACGCACGGTGCACGGGTAGAGCGCGAACTTGATCGCGAGCGTCAGCTCATCCGGAGTGAATTCCTTCTGCGCGAGAAACTCCTTTCTGGAGACGCCCGAAACGAGAAACTCCGGCGGATAGAGCACGGTGAGATCGCCGATCTCCGCATGACGGCCGACCGCCGCCTCGATGTTTTTGACCGCACACCACGAAGCGCCCTTCAGTCCGGCGAGCACCGACGAGATGAATGTGTGATCCACGGGTTCCTCGACGAGCTGCACCGTACCGGCCTCCGGAGGATCGATGGAGACGCCCGTCGTAGTGTGTACACGGGTGGCGGGGGTCTTCAGCCATGAAGGCCGTACCTTCTTCGTGCTCTCGAGTGTCGAGAAAAGGCGCATGTATCCCTCCGGACCGCGGGCAGCGAGGTCCCGGATCGCCGCGACGTCCTCCGGCGGGAGTTCACGGAGCCGCTCCCAGCACTTGCCGAGGAACTGCACCGTGGCACGCACGTCCCCGAGGGCTCTGTGCGGCGGCGTGTGATCGAGCTTGAGCGCCTTGCTCACGTACCCGAGGGAGTAGCTGTGAAGCTCGGGGAAGACGATCGATGCGAGCATCGCCGTGTCGATCCACGGCCGCTCCGTGAGATCGAGACCTTCGCCTCTGAGCATGCCGAGGTCGAACTTCACGTTCTGTCCCACGATCACCGTGTCCGGCGTGAGCATCGCTTCGATCTTCGGGAGGATGTCCGTGAACGTCGGCTTACCCGTGAGATCTTCGGGGTAAATGCGCGTCAGCACCTGCACGGCCTCCGGAATCTCCGCTCCGGCGGGGAGCTCAAGAAGCTGCTCGAATTCGTGTGTGAGCTTGCCGTCCTCGATCAACGCCGACGCGTACTCCATGACGCGGTGCACCTTGGGCACGAAGCCCGTCGTTTCGGTATCGAGCACCAGCAGGCGGATATCCGGAAATTTCATGCCTTCACCATACCGCCTCCATGCATCGCAGAGTAGAGCAGGTAAGAGTTGACGGTATGAGCCGTCTTCATCTCCGGATCCACCGACATGCTTTTTATTCCATTCCCACATTCTGTATGAATACTCTCTATCGCCTCGGCGTCGCTGCTGCCGTTTCCGGCATGCTGCTCGCCGCCTCCCCCGCTTCCGCCGCAGGTCTCGGACTCGCGTTCGGCCTCGGCGTGCATGGCAACGAACAAAGAAATGACAACGGCAACCACTTCGGCCAGGCGATGTCGCTGAATGCCAAGATGAACATGTACGACTTCCGCCACTCCGGATCAGGCTCTGTGAAGACGAACGCAGAGGTGAAGGCGAAGATCGAACAGAAGATGACGACCCGTCTGACGGAGATGATGAAGCGTTCCATCAACGCCGTCGTGCTCATGGCGAAGAAGGTCTGCAAGGCATCGGCTGACCAGAGCACCGTCGCCGCCTGTATCGAGAAAGCCAGAGTCGACCTGAAAGCGAGCGTCTCCGTCATGATCGACGCAGCGTTCGCTTCATAACCCGCGCCGGGAGGAAAGAAAAAAGCGGGCCCGAGGGGGGTCCGCTTTTTTGGATGTCATGAGAGTGCCCTACTCCGCCTTCTTCTCTTCCTTCGGCTCCTTCTCCTTCTTGGCGGGCTTCTCCTCCTTAGCCTCTTCCTTCGGCTCCTCGGCTGCAGCCTCCGGAGCTGCCTCACCCTCGGCGGGCTGGTTCAGGATCGCGACCTGCACCTCCTCGCCCTTGAGTTCGGCGAGCTTGGCCTTGAAGGCGGGGAGTTCCTCGTAGTTGTACATATCGAGCTCGAAGCCGGAGAGCTGGGTGGCGAGACGGATGTTCTGACCCTTCTTACCGATGGCCATGGGGCGCTGCGCCTCTTCCACGAAGACGGCGGCGCGCTTCTTCACGAGGCGGCCTTCCTCATCCTCGTGCTGCTCACCGTTCACGATGATGACGGCGGAGATAGAAGCAGGCTGGAGTGCAGTGGAGATGAGTTTGATCGGATCTTCCGACCACTCAATCATGTCGACGCGCTCGCCGTTGATTTCCTCCATGACGGCCTGGATGCGCACACCCTTCTGACCGACGCAGGCGCCGATGGGATCGATGCGCGGATCGTTGCTCTTCACCGCGACTTTGCTGCGCATACCGGCATCGCGCGCGATGGCCATGATGAGCACGTCGCCGTTGCGGATCTCCGGGATCTCAAGCTCAAGAAGCTTCTTCACGAGGTTCGAATGCGTGCGGGAGATACGGAGCTGGGGGCCCTTGCCGGTGAGCTCGACTTTGTCCAGGTACACGCGGATACGCTTGCCCGTGTAGTAGTGCTCACCCGGAATCTGTTCCTTCCACGGGAGACTGACCGTCATACCTTCGATCTCAAGCGTGACCCAGTTCGGCTCCACCTTCGTGACGTTGGCGGTGAGGAGCTCGTTCTCGCGGTCCTTGAACATCTCGAAGAGACTCTGTTTCTCGGACTCCTGCAGCTTCTGGATGATGACCTGCTTCGCGGCCTGCGCGGCGATACGGCCGTAGCCGACAGGTGTGACATCGATCTCGATCTCGTCACCCACTTCGGCGTCGGGCTTGATCCGCTGCGCATCTTTGAGACTGATCTCGAAGTTCTCGTTGAGGACATCATCGACGACCTCCTTGATGAGGAGCACGGTCGGCATGTCCTGATCCTCGCGGAGCACGATGCGGATTTCCTGTTCCTTGTTTCCGAAGTCCTTGCGGTACGCGGTCGCGATCGCCTGACGGACGGCCTCGAGGACGGCATCGGCTTTCACGTTACGCTCTGCGCAGAGCTGGTTGATGGCGGCAATAAACGATGCGCGCATGGGATGAAGGGGAAAAAGGGAAGCGGGAAAGCCACCGTCTCTGTATCAGAGGCAGTGTCTATCTGAAAGTAGGTTCTGTCTCCTTATCGTATCATGGAATGACAGTTTTGGGCAATGTACATAAATAGTTTTATATTGCATAGTATATCTTTGATATTCATCAGGATCTGCACTGACTCCATCAGAATGTAGTCCTCTCTTCTTGAGGAGACGGCTTATTTCTGCTAAAATAACGAGATTGCATCTCCCAAAATACACACACGGAAAACTGGCGACATGCGGCATGCTCATTGCGATCCTGATCGCAGGTGCAGCCGTGCGCCTCTCTCTCGCCCCGGGTGAAGGAAACGGTGACACGGCAACCTACCGGAGTTGGATGGAGAGCAGTGTGAAATTCGGACTCGTGGAATCGTATGAGCGTCAGACGACGAGCGGGACTCTTCCGACATACCCGCCCGTGAGTCTTCTCTTCTTCCGGAGTGCGGGTCTTCTGTACCAATGGACGTACGGTCCTGACTATCGGGTGATCGAGCCGGCGCACGGAGTCTTCGCAAAAATCCCGGCCATGGGAGCGGATCTCGCCACGAGCGTCATGCTCTTCGTTCTCTTCGCGCGATGGAAACAGGTTCGGAAAGGTCTGCTCGCAGCGGCAGTGTACGCATTGCAGCCTGCGGTCGTGCACGACTCGGCCGTGTGGGGACAGACGGATTCCCTGTACACCTTCTTCGTATTCGCGACCCTCGTGATGATGATCTGGGGACGGCGTGGCATGGGAGCCGCTCTCTTCACGCTCGCTGTCCTCACGAAGCCTCAGGCATTGCTGTTTGCACCGCTCATCGTCTTTCTGACTCCCTGGAATCTGCGGACAATGCTGTGGATGGCAGCCACGAGCGCACTCACGTCCGGAACCGTGCTCCTGCCGTTCTTCCTCCAGGGGAAATTGCCGCTCGTACTGCAGACCTTCAACATCATGCACGTGATGCATATCTCACGGACGTCGTGGAATGCCTACAATCTCTGGTGGCTGCTGCTGAAGAACACCGCGTGGGATCTCCCGAGCACATCAGGGTTCTTCCTCGGCATCAGTGCGGCGCAGATCGGCATGATGCTCACCGGAGCTCTGTACTGTTCTGTCCTTCTCGGTCTCCGGACAAAACTGCGCGGTGACCTGTCTCACGTCGAAAACGCACTGTGGGTGTTTTTCGCAGCGGGTTTCGTCGCACTCGCCGTCTTCCTCACAGGGACAGACATGCACGAGCGCTACCTGTTTCCCTTCATCGCTCTCGCGCTGCCCTGGGGTCTGCAGAAACGGAGGAACGCCGTCGCATACGGTGTGATTTCGGTGCTCTTCTTTCTGAATATGACGGTGGCATTCCACCATGAAATTCTCACGCAGGTGTTCCGTGACAGCATCACGAATGTCCCCGTCATCATCGCAGGGGTGCAGATCGTCGCTCTGCTCTGGCTCTGCGAAATCATGACGCGTGCGTCTGACGGCGTCACGACCTAGCGGATCGCTTGCAGGAAAGCGTGTCTATGCTTTCCGGCCATGGTAGGCAGCAGCGCAGTGATTCTGTAGATGAGGAGCTTCCACCCCTTCGGAACGCGATCGAATCCCGGAACCAGCTTTTTGATCTCGACCGCGGACTTCCCGAGTGTCTCCATACGGCGGAGAGAATCCGGAAGTTCGATGTGGTGGTGATGAAGCGCCTTCGCGTGCGGCTCGTAATACACCTGTACACCGTCGGCCTTGAGACGCATCCCCCACTCGATATCCTCCCAGCCGTAGAGGTGCACGTCCGTGCGGAACGGGTGTTTCTTCGCAATGGCAAGCGGCAGGCTGATGTGGGACGTGTAGGTGTACCGGTGCTGGAGATCTGCGGGAAGAAACTTGTGCGCGAACAGTGCAATCGCCGGGTATCCGAACTGCCACCCGGACGTCTCGAGCCATTTCATGACCGGCGTGATGCCTGCATCCGGATCCCACGTGGTGAACCCGAGAACAGCGGAGCGGTTTGCCCTGAGTGCACCGAGGTGCAGCTCGCACGCATCGGGTGCGAGGAAAATATCGTCACCGATGAAGAGGACGCTGCGCCCTTCTGCATGCCGTAATCCCTCGTTGCGCGCACTGCCTTGCTGGCTCTTTGCGATCTCGAAAAACTTCACGGAGACACGCCAAGCATTCTTCGCAAAAAGTGCAGCGGTCTTCTCATCAACACCGTCACTCACCACGATCACCTCAATGTCGGACACGACGGTCTGCGCCTCGAGACGCCTGAGGCACTCGGCGAGAATCTCGCTACGCCGGTAGGTGGGGACGATGACGGAGAGCTGCTTCATGATCGGACGTTCATGATACCCTCCCGTGTACACCCATGACGACTCTCTTCCTCGATTTCGCCAGTCATAAGAAGTGCGTGGCCCTCGTGCAGGGCGGCAGTACCGTGGCCAGCTCCTCCATCGATGATCACGCGAAGGAAGCCGAGACGCTCCCGGCGATCACCGCGATGCTCGCTTCAGCGGGTGTACGGATGGAGGATCTCGCGCGGATCGCGGCTGCGAACGGACCCGGCGGCTTCATGAG
>CAZDRX010000006.1:0-54895 GCA_964508225.1 uncultured Candidatus Peribacteria bacterium | reverse complement strand
GGGCTTAAGCCTCGCCAACGCTCTCGCGTGGAGCCTGAAGATCCCGGTGGCGGGCGTGCACCTCTCCGATCTCTGGCATGCGCGGATACATCAGGAGGCCGACGTACTCTGGCTGCACTCGACGAAGAAGGAGCTCCTGTTTGTCCGCGGATTCGGAGCACTCGCGAAGGACATTCCGGAACCCGTGCTCGTGACCTTCGAGGACGTGAAGAAGGATATCCGCGACACCGCCGACTTCATCGGGGAGCTGATTCCCGAACACGCGAAGTCCCTCCCCGTGACGATGACGGAGGGCGTGAAGCCGCTGACGGACATTCTCCCGGCACTTCTCGAAACGCTCACGTACGGAGAGCCGCCGCTCCTGCCGTGGTACGGACGCGGGATCTGATCTTGGCGAACGATACGGTCGGCTCTAGCATGAAGGGGTTTCCCACCTCCTCTATGTTCAACCGCAAGAAGAAAATCACGGAAGCCGTGATCGTCGAGATTGCCTATCAGGAGAAGATCTCGCGTTTCTTCATCTTCCGCTGCCTCTGGGTGCCGGTGATCCTGCTTCCGTTCATGGTCTACGGCGTGTGGTTTGCCGTTCTGAGCATTCTGCACTTCGTGTACATGCTGCTGCTCGGCGAAAGGAGCCGCTCCCTGTTCGACCACGAGATGGACGTGATCCGCTACTACGCAAAGTGGCAGGCGTACCTGCGGTTCTTCACGAACACGCGTCCGGCGATTCTGCTTTAGGAAGCCTGCGTACGCTCTTCGACGCCTTTCCAGAACGCTGCATTCTTGGCGCGGAGTTCGTCGTGGTAGGCATCGTTTGCCTCGGAGCGCGGTGAGGCGTCGGGGCGATTCTTGCCCGTGGTGAGCACGCGCTCGAATTCCTCCGGCGTCTCTGCCGAGAGAACGAGTACCTTCAAGTTCTTCATTCTGGAAGGATTGTCCACGACATCGGTGATTTTCTTCGACGTGTTGGTGATGCTGTAACCCTTGAAGCCCTGTACCCACTGTCCGAAATCACAGATCCGCATCACGTATTTGGATCCGACGAGAAGATAGACGGAATCGCGGGACTCCGGCTTCTGATGAAAGCAGAAGAAGGAACCGGCCGGCACATCGTTCCAATCGATGTACTCACGCAGTGTATCCGAAGGATTCTTCGTCGGACCGTACGGGACACCACCGTTCTCCCTGGCAATGCGGGCGCGTTCCACGTCCGCGAGCGTCTCACGCTCGAACGCAAGGGCGAGAGTTGCTGGCATCGGAAGATGGTAGTTCGGCTCCTCCATGATGGCGGTGTAGCGGGCGCGCACTTCCTCCACCGTCGGAATCACGGCATTTTTGACCGGTGTGGTCTCATGCGGTGAAACCATGCCGACAGTGCGGGAATCGATGCGTACGGATGCATCACGCACACCATCCTTCGTGTACTGGGTTCTGTCGTCACGGATGCCATCGGCGAACTGAAATTTCGAGCTGAAAGGGAGATCGCCGAATGACCACTGCGGATCGCCTGCCCGGACATTGTCGGACTGTTCATTGCGGAAGCAGAAACGGTTCTCCGTGAAAAGATTCATCATATGTGTGTGGGTGAAATACATTACTATTATAACATAATAATAGTATTCAATCAACTATCGACTCTGCAGGGCTCTCACCGGCCAAGGCCTCAGGCCGATCATTGTGAAAAGACGAAAAAACTGCTACAATATCATGATTTATGGCTCACACAAACACCGATCAATCTCCCGAGGTTTCTGAGGCTGCGCCACTCCTGCAGCTGATCGACCGATCGGCGTTGCTGAGCCCCGAACAGAAGGCGCGGGCACGGACTTTTGCAGAGGCAGCAGGCACGCAGCAGCGCGATGCACTGTCCACTCTCCTCCGGACGGAGGCGGGCGTCGTGCAGACGATGGTGAGTGACACCGTCAAGAGCGCGGCGGCCAAGGGAGAGGGCGAATCTGTGACGAAACAACTCGACACGTTCTTCCGTCAGGCAGGCCGCTATCTCACGCAGAGCGGCGAACATGTGGAACGCAACGCTGAAACCGCCAGTGCCGAATCCCTTCTCGACGCCGCATGAGTCCGAACGGTCCCGAACAGGCCGGCGTCGACGCCGAACAGCGGCGTATCGACTCGCTCGACCGCAAGGAAGACCGCAAGGTGGACCTCGGTCAGGCTGACCGTACGCCGGAAGAACTCGGCGAGACGTACCTGAACAAGACGAATGATCTGCAGGGAAAAATCCGCGATCTCCAACGAAAGGCCGACGTGCTGCGTGACCAGCGAAACCCCGCATGGCAGACACTGGAAAACTCCTGCAAGCAGACGGAGCAGGGGCTCCTGAATCTTCTGCAGACCATCGACGCAGGAAATGCAGCCGCGCAGACCGATGCGTTCGCACAGCGCGTCGAGCAGCTCACGGCGACACTGGAGGTGGCCGGTACCGCGCCTGAGAACAACGAAGCATCGTCGGAGAAACCCGTTCCACGTCCGATCAGCGAGTTGTTCGAGTCCGTCCTGCAGCCAGCCGACGAGACGGCGAAGGCCGAATGCGCACAGCTCGCAACGGACGCCGCGACTCACTACACCGAGGCAGACATCCGTCTCGTGCAGTCACGCATGAGTCTCTTCGAGGCTCTGCCGCCGGAACTCATGAAGACGCTCTTCCCGAATCAGCAGGTCCCATCCGGGAAAGACGTCGTCTACCAGCTTGCACGCGGCGTGCTCGCGGCTTCGCCGAACGCATTCCTCATCGGCACGCCGGGTCCGGAAGACACGATCCGTGCGGCGCGCGAAGCGGGCATCGATGAGCTCAAGACCGCCGAGCAGGAACTGAGTGACAAGAAGTACACCCTCGCGCAGGACATCGAAGGTCTCGCAAGGCGGACGAGCGAGAGTGCGGATGACGAACAGATCGCACGCAACGTGGCGATCGTGGAGAGACTGCAAGGGGATATCCGCCTCATCCAGGAAAAAATGCAGGGCATCGGCACCCGTGTGACGACACTTGATCTTGCGCTCGTCCGGCAGAATGTCGCAGGTGCACGGGAAAACGGACGCACGGCGGATGCGGACCGGACGCTCATGCGCGTACAGGAACAGTACGGATCGACGCTCGAGACTCTCGACCCGAACCTCGCACTGGACGCGGCGAATGCAAAGAAGAATGTAACGCTCACGCCGTTTGAACAGACGCTCACGGGACAGAGAAACGGCAGGCCGGTCGATACCGCCGTGGAGGAGGCAAGAGAGAGTGCGGCAGCAGCCGACGTCGTGGATCAGGTGCACGCGCGCACCGTGACCCGCTTCAGTCAGGTCACCGCCGGCGACCGCTACTTCAGCGGGCGGACTGTGCGGGATGCAAGAGGTGAGGACAAGTCCAGCTACTTCAAAGGATTTTCCTACGTGGACATCATCGACGCCGCAGGGGCGAAGAAGAGTGTCGCACTCACGCCCGCAGCCAAGCAGCGCATCGACAGTCTTCCGCGCGGAGCGAAGCCCGTGATCCTGAAAAACATCACGGCGCTCTCCTTCACATCAACGGGGAGCGGTCGTGGAGGCACTCCGTCCTACAGATACACCGGCACGGACTTCAACGCTTCCCTGCTGGACGCGAAAGACATCGGCACCTCCACGAATGAAGGCAATGTCCTCGATGCAAACGGCCAGCCGATCGACATGGGCACGGATCCGCGCGCGGCGATCGCGCGTGAACAGATCGGCAGGCAGCGCGCCTTCCGGGTATCGGATTACGTGCTGAAGCCGGCGGCCGCGCTCCGGAATCTCGACGGCACGCCGTACAACAAGCGTCTCATCACCATCACGACGGCATCCGGCAGAACCTACGAAGGCATGACGGTCGCCACCGATGCGTGGGAAATTCTGAACAAGCCCGCACCGCAGGGCATGACGCTCGTCCTCAAACGCGAGCCGAGCAACATCATGCTGCGCACTCCCGAAACCGAAGGTTCCGGTCGCGGCTCCAGAGCCATCAGAAAAGTGATGACCGCGGACATGATCCGTGCGTCCGATCTGGAATACGCACAGATCAGCGGTGACCAACTCACGACCGCCGACGTGAAAGATCCGACACAGACCGAAGCGGACTCCGTATCGGATCTGGTGCGCAGACGCGAAGAGGACGGACGCGACATTCTCCGTGCCATCGACCAGAGCCCGGCGATCAGCCAGACAACGCAGGCGGCAAGCGCCATCGGCGAGTCCATGTCGCATCTGCAGAAGCTCATGAGTGCAGGCAGCGAAGGCACGAAGCGTCAGGGGATGGTGGACTTCGCACGCGGCGAAGCCGAGCCGATGCTCCAGCTCCTGCGCAACCCGAATACCGCCATGAACGTGAATCAGGCGCTGTCGGAACTCCGCGCGCTCAAGGACGCGAATCTCGGCGTGGCGCTCGGCGGCGTGGAGAAGGAGATCGATGCGCGCATCGCTTCACTCCAGCAATTCGCCGATCTCCTCCAGAGCGGAAAAGTTCTCGATATTTTCGAGACGATCATGGACAAGTCGAAGTTCGATGCCGACACGTGGGCACGGTGGTTCTCGACGGAATTCCCGAAGATCCTTGCCGCCATCGTCGTCGCCACCGCCGTGGTCGTCACGGTCATCGCCACCTGCGGAGCCGCGACCCCTCTCTGGGCAATCGCAGCGGCAGGCGCAGCAGGCGGCATCATCGGAGCCGAGCTCGGAGCGGAAGGCGTGCGGGCAGGCAGGCAACTTCTCGATGCAGACGTGAGAAGCGGCAGACTCGCATACAGCAACCGCTCGCGGCTGGGCGCATACCTCGAAGGTCAGGAAGTGCTCGATCCGGTCACCGGAAAGAAGGTGCCGATGGAATTCATCAAAGACGTGGCGAGTCCCTACGCGCAGGAATTCGCGTTCAGCTTCGTCACGACGTATGCGACACTCGGTCTCGGTACCGTGGTGGCGTCTCGCCTGAGCGTGCTCGCGCAGAACAGCAGGTGGGTGCAGGGTCTTGCAACACGCAGCCCGATGGCGAACCGTGTCATGTCGTACCTCTCGCAGGTGGGAGATGACGCTGCTCGCGTCGGCGCCGAGAAGTCTTCGTTCATCAAGACATGGTTCAATGAAACGCTCGACGAGCTCTCGGATGAATTCGTGAAAGAGAAAGGAGTCGAGGCAGTGCTCGCGCAGATCGACACCAAGCTCGGCCCCTGTGCGGCGTTCCTCCTCACGGTCGCACGCGGCTTCAAGCCGACGAGAGTTCCGTCGAGTGGCGGCGCATTCCTCGGCGACTTCACGGCCGAAGGCACGGCAGGCCTCGCACAGGCGGAGGCAGCGGTGAAAGCGCAGGGCTACCCTTCCGTGACGAATGCAGGCGAGTATCTGGTCGTCACCGATCACGAAGGTCACACCTTCAATGTGCGTCCGGAGACGGCCGGTGTGGAGACGACGTCAGCGGAGACACCATCGGAAACACCCATCTCGACGACAGATGCAGGAGCTGCGGACATCCATCAGAAGACGGAGGAGGCACCCGCAGACGTGTACCAAAAGACGGAGGCGACACCCGCAGACATCTATCAGGTGACGGAGAGTGGTGAAATCGGTCTCATCGGCGCACGCAACCGCACGGGCGCAGGTCCGGAAGTCGTGCAGGAAGCAGCGCTCACACTTGTCAGTGACCGCGTCGCACTCGCGAAGTCTGTGGCCGATCCGGCGACGCGCACGGAAGCTGTCGCACGCTACAACGCGCTTCTGAAGGCACAGGGTGGCAAGGAACTGAGCGAAGCCGACGTCGTCGCGAACTGCGCGAAGTTCGAGCAGGTGGTGGCCGCGATCGAAAACGGCAGCATCGGTCTGGAAGGAAAGTACATCGGCTCCGCGATCCGGGATTTAAACAAGCTCATGCCGGGCATCGACATGGAGGCGAAGCAGGCGCTCGACCGCAGCCTCCATGAGGCAGGGATGCAGAAGGAGAACGAGGCACGCATCGCCCGCGGCGAGCAGCCGCTCGCGAGTATGGATCAGTACATGGAGTGGCTCCTCAGTCCCGATCAGACAATCGAAGGAGGTCGTCCTGTGACACCGAATGGCGAATTCGATGCACAGGACGCCGTCCATCTCGGAACGAATCCGGAAGTGAGTACGCGGCTCGCTCCCGTGGTGGAAGCCATGAGTGCTCTCGCGAACGACCCGAATGCCACTTTCACGCGCGCGCAGGTGGAGCAGGTGCTCGCAGCCAATCCGCAGCTCGATTCCGTCGACCGCACGATTCTCCTCGAGACCGCAACGCTCCTCGAAGGTATCGAGGCCAAGGCCGGCGACGCGTCACTCCCCGATGCCGAACGCTGGAAGATCCTCGAATTCTCCGCACGCTATGTGCAGGACTTCCGTGCAAGCCCCGACTTCAAGGCGACGCCGCAGCAGCTTCTCAACCTCGTCGCAGACAACGCCATCAACCTCAGCCACCAGAACATCATGGACCACATGACGCTGGTGGGTTCCAGCCATGGCACACTCCACGTGCTCCGTGGAAACTCGGAGATGCTGAACAGCCTCTACGGCCAGATGGGCTTCACGCCCGCGATGCGCGTGCTCGCGATGCAGGCGACATTCGACCACGATATGGGCTACACCAAGCGCACACTGGTCGGCAAAACGCCGGGGGATGGTGTCTTCGACAGTTCGAAGGACCACCCGCTCGAGAGCACGCTCCGTGTGGAATCCAAGCGCGAGGCGTACGAACAGATCTTCGGACGGGAGGGCTACGTCACGATCCGCAACGCCGTGCTCGATCACTCGGATTCGATGGGACGCAGCGACAAGCAGTATGCCGATTACGCCACGAAGCTCGACATCATCGCGGATCAGAATGCACCCGCAGCCGACCGCGTGGCCGCTGCCGTCGCACTCGTCGACTGTCTCGCAACCGTGAGTAACCTGAAGGCTTCGCCGCTCTTCAAGAACAATCCGGAAGTGATGGCGACGATGGCGCGCATCGAACAGATCCACCGGGAAATCAACGGCCTGACGAAACCGGTCGAGGACGCCGCGAGAGCGAAAGCAAAAGCGGAGGGCTTGGATGACAAGCAGGTGAAGCAGAGGGGCGATGAAGCTGTGAAGGCCTTCCTGAAGCAGTCGCCGGAAGTGAAGGGTCTGCGCGATCAGGCCAAGTCCATGCGCGTCGCGATGCAGGACCGCATCGCACAGATGAAGGACATCCCGGAGGAGACACGGCAGGCGTATCTCACGTCACTCGAGAGCACGATGCAGTGGGAAGGCAGCGATTTCGCGATCACGTCGAACCTCGGCATGCTCGCCGCGAGCGTGTCTCCGGAGCTTCAGATCGATCCGGAAGGAAAAGTGCACGCGACGTACACCGTGGACATCAACGGTCTTGCCACGATCTCCCGCGCACTCGATCCGAAGAGCGCCGCAAGAGCCGCGACGTCCGGCATCATCAAGGCCGCGGATGATTTTGGTAAATTCCCGAAGGCGAGTGAGGATGCATTGAACACATTCGTCATGCACGCAGGGAATATGGAATCGACCGATCCGGCGGCGCGTCAGGCAGCGGAAGCCTACTTCGCCGAAAACGGCGGCACGCTGAGTCTGCCGACAAACTCCCGTCTCGTGATCGAAGTGAAGATCGGCAAGAATCCGGAGTACGAGGCCACGCGCACCGCTGTCGAGACCGGACTCCGCATCGACGCGATCCGCGGACTCGCACGCGCCAATATCGACAAGCTCGTGAATGGCGAACCGATCACGATCGATGGTGTGGATGGTAATCCGGTGGAACTGGTTGATGTGAATGCGCTTCAGACATACACGGAAAGCGTCGTGCAGGATTACATCGGATCGCTCCCCGCCGATTACGTGATGCAGAATGCAGCGGGCGAGAATGTGCCCGTTCTGCAGGCGTTCAACGAGGCGCAAACCGCAGCACGCAGCGCTCCCGTGACTTGGAAGGAGTTTGGTGATAGAATGTTTAGAACTGCCGGAAGCAGTGCCCCTCTCCAACGCAAAGCAGCATGACACACTCTCCCGAACTCACACCGGCTCCGCGCAATGAAGCACGCCTGAGGCAGCTCGATGCTTCCATGCAGAGGGACGAATTGGATCTTCTCCGCACAAGCAGACAGGAGGTCTCCGACTACCTGCGTCTCGGACGCAAGTGGGGGTTCTTCGCACTCGCGCCGAAGACATCGGAGAGGGCAGGCCGCGAAGTCCTCGCGAACGCACACATGCCGGAATCGAATCTCGCCGCACTCATCGGCGACAGGAATCCGGCCAGCCTCGCCGCGATCGAAAAGATGGCCGACGAAGGACTCGCGAAAGATCCGAAGTTCGTGGCGGGCCTCCTCATTTCACGCATCAAGGATCTGTACAGGAAAGAGTCTGCTCTGCACGGAACGGTGGCTCTGGACGGAGGTGACGCCGCTGAGATGCTCGCCAAGGAGCAGGATCCCGCAAACTACCTGCGCTGGGTACACACGCCCGCCCCGGTGCACGCCGTGCCGGCATGGTTTCAGGTGGTGAAGAAGTACGGTATGGGACCCGAGGATCTGAACATGATCTATGAGCGGATGAATGTGCAGAGCGAGCGTTCGCACGCGAGCGACGTCGATACACTGGCAGCGGCGGAGCGCGAAGCTCTTGGGAAGCTGAACGGATCAGCTGCGTAACGCACAGGAAAGCTTTAAAGAGGCTCTCCGATGAGAAGATCGCTTTTTGACGACACCTCTTTGTCCATAAGGACAGGAGACTGCCGAGGAAGAGGTGTCTAGGCTATACTGGGAACCCATGACGATCATCGATTCCCTCAATAAGCTCCTCGGCGACCCGAGCAAGAAAGAGATCAAGCGCATTCTGCCGATCGTGTCGGAGGTGCGGGCGATCCAGAAATCCGACGACGTGCAGCGTCTGACGCTCGCCGATCTGCCGAAGAAGACGGAGGCGTTCAGGGCCACGATCCAGCTTGAGCTCGCAAAGGGCCGGAAGCTGCAGGAAGTGCTGAACGATCTCCTGCCCGAAGTCTTCGCGATCGCGATCCGCGCGTGCGAGCTCCTCGTGGGGACGGAAGCGAACCTCGGCTCGCAGGCGGTGAAGTGGGACATGGTTCCCTTCGACGTGCAGATCATCGGCGGTGTGGTGCTCCACCGCGGCGCGATCTCCGAGATGCGCACCGGTGAAGGAAAGACCCTCGTCTGTACGCTCCCCGTCTACCTCAACGCACTTGCCGGCAAAGGCGTCCACGTCGTCACGGTGAACGACTACCTCGCGAAGCGCGACAGTATGTGGATGGGGCACCTCTACAAAGCACTCGGGCTCTCCGTCGGCGTCATCGTCCACGGACTCAACCATGGAGAGCGTCAGGCCGCCTACGCCGCGGACGTGACGTACGGCACGAACAACGAATTCGGCTTCGATTACCTGCGTGACAACATGACGAGCACGCTCGAGCGACAGGTGCAGCGCGGGCTCCACTACGCGATCGTCGACGAGGTCGACTCGATCCTGATCGACGAAGCGCGCACGCCGCTCATCATCAGCCAGCCGGCGGAGGAATCCACACTGAAGTACGACCTGTACGCCAAGTACGTGAAGAATCTCGTAGAGACGACGGACTTCGCGAAGGACGAGAAGCAACGCGCGGCCACACTGACGGAGGAAGGTATCAGGAAGATGGAGCAGCTCCTCGGCGTCGAGAACATCTACACCGACAAGGGCTTCGAGGAAGTCCATCATATCGAGCAGGCTCTCCGCGCTCACGCCATCTACCAGCGCGACGTCGATTACGTCGTGAAGGACGGTGAGGTGATCATCGTCGACGAATTCACGGGACGTCTCATGCCGGGACGCCGCTACAGTCACGGACTGCATCAGGCCATCGAGGCAAAGGAGGGTGTCGCCGTGCAGCGCGAGAGCAAGACACTCGCCACGATCACGTTCCAGAACTACTTCCGTCTCTTCGACAAACTCGGAGGCATGACCGGTACGGCCAAGACGGAAGAGGAGGAGTTCCAGTCGATCTACAAGCTCCCCGTGCACACGATCCCGACGAACATGCATCAGGTCCGCATCGACCGCCCCGACGCCGTGTACGCCACTGTGCAGGCCAAATTCAGGGCAGTCGCCAAGATCGCGAAGGAGAAGCACGAGAAGGGTCAGCCCGTGCTCATCGGCACGACGTCCATCGAGAAGTCGGAGGCGATGAGCCTGCTGCTCACCGAGATGAACGTGCCGCACACGGTGCTCAACGCCAAGCACCATGAGAAAGAGGCCGAGATCGTCTCGAACGCGGGACAGAAAGGCGCGATCACCATCGCGACGAACATGGCCGGTCGCGGTACCGACATCAAGCTTGGACTGGGCGTGAAAGAACTGGGCGGTCTCACGATCCTCGGCACCGAACGTCACGAAGCGCGCAGAATCGACAACCAGCTCCGCGGCCGCGCCGGACGTCAGGGCGACCCGGGTGAGAGCCAGTTCTTCGTCTCGATGGAAGACGACCTCATGCGCCTCTTCGGCGGTGACCGTCTCAAGTCCATGATGCAGCGTCTGCAGGTCCCCGAAGACGTGCCGCTGGAGAACGGGATGGTGAGCCGCTCCATCGAAAGCGCGCAGAAGAAGGTGGAAGGCCGCAACTTCGATATCCGCCGCCACGTCGTGCAGTACGACGACGTCATGAACAAGCACCGTGAGATCATGTACAAGCGCCGCCAGAAGCTCCTCATGAAGATCGCGGGCAAGGCCGTGGAGGGTAACTCGCTCCGCGAGGAAGTGACGGAGACGGTGAAGCGTGAAATCACCTCGATGGTGACAGAACACATCCATGACCTCGATCCGGAGAACTGGAATATGAAGGGCTTGGCCGACGCACTCGCGGGGCTCCACCCTGATCTCAGCCGCGCACTCACGGACGGCGACGTGAAATCGCTCAATACTCCCGAGGAAGTCCTCGAACTCCTCACGACGCTCGTGCTCTCGTTCTATGAACGGAAAGCGAAACACTTCGGCGAGGAACTCACGACGAAGGCCGAGCAGATTGTCGTCCTGCAGGCCATCGACACGAACTGGATGGATCACATCGATGCGATGGCACACCTGCGCGAACAGGTCGCCTTCTCGGGCTACGCGCAGCGCGATCCGCTCATCGAGTATCAGGATCAGGGCTTCCGGATGTTCCAGAAGCTCCTCACGACGATCGCACAGACGACGGTGCGCACGCTCCTCATGATCGACTTCACGCAGTTCGCGGCTCCGCCGGTCGTGCCGGAGGATCCGGAGAACCTCCAGACGAACGCCGACGAGATCGAAGGTCAGCTTGCGGCTTCGGGTGTGGATCTCAAGGCACTCGGCAACCCGTCCCCGCTTCCGCAGAAGAGAATCCAGGCGCACGCTCCTGCATCGTCATCGGCTCAGGTGGGACGCAACGACCCCTGTCCGTGCGGTTCGGGGAAGAAGTACAAGAAGTGCCACGGGAAGGACGCGGCGTAAGAACGCCTTTCGCTGTACCGGCACCTGCCACGGGGGTTACCATGGTCTCCCATGCCCCGGATTCCCGAAGTCATCGTCGGCCATGAGAAGGAACGCGGCAGGCTGCTCGGGGACATCGCGAGCGGCAATGTGACGCACGCATATCTCTTCGCGGGCGCTCCGCATCTCGGAAAGCTCACGATCGCACAGTGGTTCGGCATGCTCCTGCTCTCCGACGAAGTCCCGCCGGAACTCCGCCCGCGCGTGAAGGAGGAGATCGAGCGGTTCATCCATGCGGACTTCCTCTGCCTCGACGATCTCTGGATCGAAGACGTGAACGACGACTGGGCCGTCATCGGCAAATCCTCGAACACGCCGCAGCAGCACCGGAGCAAGGCACCCGCCGCCAAGTCGGACACGATCTCCATCGAAGATGTCCGCGCGCTCACCGACCGCATGCATGAGACGGGCGGCAGCCGCTACCGCGTGTGCATCGTACGCGGCGTCGAGCGCATGCAGGTGGCAGCGAGTAACGCATTTCTGAAGATCCTAGAGGAACCGCCGCCACGGGTCGTCTTCATCCTCACGACGGACAACCTGAATCTCGTCCTGCCCACGATCGTCTCGCGAGCACGTCTCCTGCGGTTCGCCCCTGTCGCACGGAAGGATCTCGCTCCGCTCATCGCGGGGCACGATGAGGAGGACGCAGCCTTCGCCATGCACATTGCGCAGGGAGCGCCCGGCATGCTCGTGCGGCTCCTGCATGACCCCGAACTCCTGCGCACACACCGTCAGCTCCACGCACAGGCGAACCAGTTCTGGCAGTCGCGGACGGCGAAGGACCGGCTCGCGTGGCTCATCGGCAGCGTCGACAAGCTGAAGGAGCCTGAAACCGTCCTCCTCCACCTCGCGTTGACACTCCGCGAGCAGCCGGACCCCGTCTTCCGTGCGCAGTCGGCAAAAGTGTACGCAGACCTCCTCCGGAGGCTCGAGACGAATGCGCACCGAGGGCTTCTGTTTGAGCGATTCGCACTGGCAATCGGGGGGCTCAGGTGATAGCATCTATGTCCGTCTATGCCATACCTGGTTGTCTTCCTCGCAGCCCTCTTCGGCATTGTCGCTCTCGTCGCCGGACGCCTGCTGCTCCGGAATCGTTCCGTGCGCCGTCTTGTACGGTCCATGAAGATGCGTTTCCAGATGGTTGAAGACCGCGGAGCCGCGCTCGTGGAGGAACGCAGTGTCGACAAACCGCGCAGGAATCCGCGCACATCGGCCATCGAACTGCAGAAGGTGCGGTCACTCATGCGCGCCGCGGAGAAAGAGATCGCACTGCAGAATTATGCGGAGGCCGAACATGTCCTCATTCAGGCACTCACGATCAACCCCGAGTCCACCGACACGCAGGCGGAGCTCGCGAAGCTCTACCTCACCACGAACCGCGAGGCGAAAGCGGAGGCGCTCTACAAGGAACTCGTCGCGAAGCGTGACGATGTGTCGTTCTTCGCCAACCTCGGCCTCGCGTACTACATGCAGGGCAAGTACGTCGATGCCTGTTTCGCCTATCAGGAAGCGCTGAATCGCGATCCACAGACTCCCGAGCGATCGGCCGCACTCGGACGCGCATGCATCGCCGCACGGAGGTTCAAAGATGCAGCCGCGCTCATCGAGAAAGCCCTCACGCGTCTCTCACGCGACACCGAACTGCTCCACCTGCTCGCGGAATGCTACGTGCAGCTCGGCGAGAACACGAAGGCCGAGGAGGTCTACCGACGCATCAATAAAATCGAGCCGTACAACGAAGGAGTGAAGGAGAAGATCACCGCGCTCAGCGCAAAGCAGTAGATCAGAGATCGAGGAGCTTCACCGTGACGTCGCCCTCCACCTTGGCCTGGCAGCCGAGCCTGTTCGGATCGTCCGTGACGCCCATATTCTCCTCGCGGTCGTTTCTGGGTGTGAGCTTGTCCATGCCTTCCTGCACCGCACACATGCACGTGGTACAGAAGCCGTTGCCGCCGCAGGCATGTTCCATCGGTACGCCGCTATCGAGTGCGATCTTGAGCAGCGACTCCCCTGCGGGAGTCTCCACTCGCTTGATCTGGCCGTCGGGGAGGATGAAGGTGACAGTCGGCACGGGACTCAAGGGTACTGACGTGAGGCTCGGTGAGGCAAGGGCTGTGGTACGATAAACCCATGTCCGAACGGAGTTTCACGCCTCTCCACGCCCTCCGGGTGATCTTCGCCATCGGATGGTCGGACTTCGTGCTGAAGTACCGCGGATCGATCCTCGGATGGCTATGGTCCCTCATCGGACCACTCGTGAAATTCGGCGTGATTCTCGTGATCTTCGGTCCGTATGTGGAGGGACAGATCCCGTACTACCGGCTCTACCTCTTCCTCGGCATCATCATCTGGGAACACTTCGCCGTCACGACGACAGCGTGTATCTCCATGCTCCACGAGAAGTCGTCGATCATCCAGCGTCTGCCGTTTCCCCGCGTGCTCCTCATCTTCGCCGTCGGCTGGACGAATCTCATCGTCTTCGCGACACACATGCTCGTGTTCGGATCATTCTGTCTCTGGCTCGGCATCGCATGGACATGGAACGCGACGTACCTCGTGATCACCATGGCCGAGATGACGATGCTCGCGCTCGGGATCGGCATGATGCTCTCGGCCTACAGCCTGAAGTACCGCGACATCCCGCACCTCTGGACGATGCTCACGCAGATTCTCTTCTGGCTCACCCCCATCATGTACCCGCCAGCGCAGTCGGGTGGCCCCGCATTCTCGGGAGCGGTCGCCTTCATCACCGCCGCAGGCAAGAGTTCGCTCGGCGACGTCTTCCGGCTCTTCATCGACGCACAACCGCTCTCGGTGATCATGCATGACGCGCGGCGCGTGGTGCTCTACCCCGTGCTCTGGGGCGTGCCGACCTTCAGTCATACGCTCGGAGCGCTCATCCTCTCAGGCATCATCTTCCTCTTCGGCCTGACCGTCTTCCTCCGTCGTCAGGAATCCTTCGTGCAGGAATACTAACCATGAGCCGCTACGCCATCGAATGCACCGGCATCGAGAAAACGTTCGTGCAGCGGACGATCCCCGTCACGCGCCTGCAGGACCGGATCCTCCGTTTCGGTAAGACAGGGCGGGAAATCCGCGTGGAAGCGCTGAAGCCCACGACAGTGAAAATCGGACGGGGCGAGTGGATCGGTCTCTACGGTGCGAACGGGTCGGGGAAAACGACATTTCTGAAACTCGTGGCGGGACTGCTGAAGCCCGACCGCGGATCGGTCGTGCGGCACGGGAAAATGTCGACGTTCTTCGAACTCGGCATCGGATTCCACCCCGAACGTCCGGCACACGAAAACATCCGGCTGAACGGACTCCTCCACGGACTCTCGTCACGCGACATCGATGCCATGACCGAGCGCATCCTCGACTTCGCGGATATCGGCGAGTTCGCCGACTTGCCGCTCAAGTGCTACAGCACGGGGATGCGGCTGCGGCTCGCGTTCGCGGCGGCAGCCCATGTGGAAGCCGAGATCTACCTCTTCGATGAAATCATGGCCGTGGGCGATGCGGACTTCCAGAAGAAGTGCCGCGAGTATCTGCTGGGCTTAAAAGAGCGCGGGAAGACCGTCATTCTTGTCACGCACAATTTTCACCAGCTGTGCTCACTCGTGCACCGGGTGCTCTTCTTCGACGGAGGGCGTGTGACGGGACAGCGAAAAAAGATCTGCTCCTCGGACAGTCCGGAACCGGAACTTGTCTGGAAGCTCCGGAGCGATCAGACGAAGGAAACGGTGTCGGTGTAGTGACGGCAGTGGACACGCGGATCGAGGAGGATTCTCTTCCCGCTCCGGCGGATACGCTCGGACCACGTCCAGTCATGCGCGGGGGCACGGCCTCTCCAATGACTCGTGAATGGATACGGAACGAACGGTCTGAGCGCCATGAGGCATCCCGTACCCGCGAGATCGATCGGCATCGGGCTGCCCGCAGTGACATCGACCGGCAGCACGCGTCCGGTGGTATCGACATGATGCGCGATCCAGTCGGGCTGGTGACGGTTGCGGTAGAGGCCGCTCGCAGCTGCCGGAGGATCCGTCCCGTCGGTGAGGTCGCGAAGAAGCGTGTCGTAGGCATGCTCAGGAACGACGACATCGTCTTCGAGAAACCACAGGATCTCGCCATCGGCGATGCCGAGGAGACGGTTGTAGGCCTTCGCGAGAAAGATCGCGACCTTGTGGCGGCGCTC
This sequence comes from uncultured Candidatus Peribacteria bacterium, assembly GCA_964508225.1. GTDB lineage: Bacteria > Patescibacteriota > Gracilibacteria > Peribacterales > Peribacteraceae > CAZDRX01. The sequence goes on along the minus strand of CAZDRX010000006.1, from coordinate 39,180 downwards.
CATCTCATTCTTCCAGGTGAATTTCTCGGGATACGGAATGACGGTGACAGAGCGGAAGACGCCCGTCTTCTCCGCGAGCGCACGGATCGTGTCGACGTGCTTGCAACTGTGATCGAGAACGACGAGCTCGGGTGTACCCGCGACATCGATGTGGGCGCGGATAATCTTCGCAAGACTCTTCATCCAGAGCGGAAGGAGTTCGGGGACCCTTCCTCCGAAGATGCAGCACACGGAGATGTTGGCGACCGACCGACGCACGCGGCCCATGAGCTGGCCCGTCTCGACGTCGTCCATGTGACGACCCACCGCATTGCTCCAGCTGCCGATGTGTCTGCGGTACTTGAGCACCGACTTGCTGAGTGCACCGGGACCGATCCGTGAGAGCCGCAGCCACAGATGCCAGTCCCAGAGCGTGCCGACCCCCTCCTGCCACCCGCCCACGGCCTCGAACGCGGATCGACGGATGATCGAAGAGGTGTTCACATAGTTCTGCTGCCAGAGAGTCTCGGTGTTCCATGGGATTCCCGCGAAACGGGTGGTCTCCATATCACAGCGATCGGCGCCGCCATAGGCGAAAACGGCGTCCGGATTCATGGAGAGGACGGCTAGCTGCTGCGCAATGTAATCGGGGAGAAGCGCATCGTCGCCATCGACATGGAGCAGCAGGCTGCCCGTGGTCTCGGCCACCGCGGCATTGCGCGCTTTCACGACACCTTCGTGCTCTCGCGCGAGGACGCGCACACCGGGAATGGAACGGGCAATGGCGAGACTGTCGTCGGTGGAACCGTCATCGCAGTAGAGGACTTCGTACGGACGGACACTCTGGCTGAGAATCGATGTGAGGCACTCGTGCAGGAAAGAACCGTTATTGCGCGCTGTCACGATGACACTCACGGAAGGGGCACCGCCGTACGCTCCGAGCACATCATTCGCGAGACGAGCGGAAGCCTCGGCAGCCGAAGGAGAAGCGGGGAACGTCTTTCCGAAGACTCCATGCCTCACCCACCGGACGAATGCCGGAAACGGATGACCGAATGATGCCCACACCCTGCGAAGCGCGTTCATCGCACCTCGCGCGGTGCGAAGCTCCTTCATGAAGGCCTCCGTCGCGCGAATCGGGAGCGTGAGCCGCCAGCTCTTCGAACGGAGGATGCGCCGCAGATCGGTCTTGAGTCCTTTGATTTCCGGCTGGAGCTTGAAGATGCGGTTTCTGAGTTCGGCCTGGATGACCTGCTCGCGGAAGAGCGAGCGACGGAGTTCCTGCACGCGCGCAATGAGGTTCACACGATCCTCCTCAAGGAGTGCGATGTGACGCCCGAGAAACGGCGTGGCCTGCATCTCGGCGAGAAGTGCACCGAATGCCGCATTGGTACGCGGGAGTGCTTCGGGGTACACGGCGGCAATGCCATGGAATCCCGTGACCATGGTGGCGCTCAGTCCCTTGGTCTCGCGGAGGAAATCCATGATGGCCGTCCGCACGCCGTTTCTCTCGCCGCCTTGAGCGAGCGCGTGATACATCCGGGTGTTGAGACCGCCGGAAGGAATGAGGAGGTTTCTGTCGGGCGCGACGCCGCCGATCGCCTTGGGATGGAGCGCATGCCCCGGAATATCGCCGGGGAAGAAGTACATGTCGCGCTCGCCGTACGGCCAGCCGGTGTCATGCAGGAATACCACGGGGAAGGCCTGCGCCGAACCCGCGACAGCGAGCAGCGCGCGGAGTTCTTCGTGGACGGTGTACCAGTTGTGATCACCGTCGATGAGCACGACGTCGTGACGCGGGAGCGATGGAATGGCTTCGAGACTCTTGCGTGTGAGGAGGGTGATGGAAGCCTGGTGACGACGCCGGAGTGCCACGAAATCGAAACGAGGGAATGGATCGACGATGGTAAGAGTCGCCCCGTGCTCTGCCGCATAACCGGCGAGGTGGACGGAGTGTGAGCCCTCCGCGGCTCCGATTTCGAGGATCGAACGCGGCTTGAGAGCCTCGAAGGCAGGCCGGAGAAGGTGGTTCCAAAAATGGTACACGCGCCGTAGTATAAGCGTATTCCACCGCTCCGCATGCCGAAAAAAAGCCCCGAAGGGCTCCTCCAGATCCATGACCTCGAAGTGTCCGTGAACCGGACTCCGATCGTGCGCGGCGTGTCACTCGCGGTACGGGCGGGAGAGATCCACGCGATTATGGGGCCGAACGGTTCGGGGAAATCCACACTCGTGTCCACGCTCATGGGGCATCCGGCCTACACGGTGGACGGAGGCTCCGTCGCATTCGGCGGACAGGATCTGATAGCGATGAGCGCAGATGAGCGCGCACGTGCAGGGCTCTTCCTCGCGTTCCAGTACCCCAAGGAGATCGCCGGCGTGAGCCTCCGGAGCTTTCTCTTCGCGGCGGCGCAGGCGCAACGCGGGGCGCGTGATCCGGCATACCGCAAACTCTCTCCCGTGAAGTTCGCTGCGGAACTGAAGGTGATGATGGCGGAGCTCGGGATGGATCCCGCGTTCGCGGAGAGATCGGTGAACAAAGGATTTTCCGGCGGCGAGAAGAAGAAGGCGGAAGTACTGCAGATGAAGATCCTGAAACCACGGCTGGCACTCCTCGATGAGACGGATTCGGGTCTCGACGTCGACGCACTGAAGATCGTCGGTCAGGGCGTGGAGGGACTGCGTGGTCCGGACTTCTCCGCCATCATCGTCACGCACTACGCGCGTCTCCTGCAGTACATCAAACCGGATCACGTCCATGTGATGATCCGCGGACAGATCGTGGAGAGCGGCGGTCCGGAGCTTGCTCTTGCGCTTGAGCGCGGAGGGTACGCGAAGTACGGAAAGGAGGCGATTCCGCTCGAATGAGGCTGGCAAGGCCAAAGCGGAGGATACCCTGAAAGAATCTGGGTAGAATAACGTCATCACTCCAGACGACGCCGTTCCGCGTCCTTTTTCTTCCCCCCTCTCCCATGCCCGACACGATCAATATCCGGCCACCGCTGTGGCTCCCCATCATCGTCGTCCTCATCGGCGGCGCATTCTACGTGCACGGCAAGAACATCGAAGTCGGCTCCGCCGGCCGCCAGCCCGTGATCATCTCCGTGACCGCTGACGCGAAAGTCTCCGGCGCTCCGGACATTGCAACGCTGAGCTTCGGCGTGCAGACCGGCCGCCAGCCCACCGCGAAGGCCGCGATCGAAGTCGTCCGCAAGAACATGACGGCCGTCCTCGAAGCCGTGAAGAAGTCCGGCATCGAAGACAAGGACATCGCGACGCAGAGCTTCTGGCTCAGCCCCGTCTACGACTACAGTAGCGGCACGCAGATTCCGCGCGGCTTCGAAGCGAACCAATCCCTCCGCGTGAAGGTGCGCGACCTGGATAAGGTCGGTGACGTCCTGACAGCTGCAACTGCTGCCGGCGCGAATCAGGCCGGCGGTGTGAGCTTCGAGATCGACAATCCGGATGCTCTCACGGCCGAGGCTCGCGCGAAGGCGATCGAGAAAGCCAAGACGAAGGCGGAAGTGCTCGCCGGAAGTCTCGGCATGCGCATCGTGAAGATCACTGGCTTCAATGAAGGCGGCGGCTACTACCCGCCGGTGCCGATGATGGGCAAGTCCATGGACGCGTACGGTGTCGGCGGCGGTATGGCTGAACAGGCTTCCGTACCGCTCCCGGCAGGCGAGCAGGAGATCAGCTCCACGGTGACGATCATGTACGAGCTGAGATAATAAACGTGAAACCGGAAAGAGGTGTGCCTGTCACACCTCTTTTTTTGCATGAAGTTTTGGCTTACAGAAGCCGTTTTTCAGTTATGCGAGTAGAAAATACTTTGACAAAGAAATGCTTGGAGACACACTACGCGGCGCATGAAGACCCTCGCTTCGCCATTGATGCTCATGATGATGCGTGCCCCGCGAGGGTCGCTTGCTGCCTGAGAATGAACCAGGGCACAGGTCACCGACTCGCGGGGAATCCGCGGCGAATTTTCTTTGCATCACTCCCCTCTTCTGACCATGTCACTCAACACATCATCACCGGAAATCCTCAGCGGGCCGTTCGGCTCGCTCCTGAACGATCTGCACGGCATCTCCACCCGCGAGGCTTTCTCCGGACAACACTTCGACCATATCCGATCCGCACTCGATGCGTACCGCGTTGCCGGTGTGACGCAGCCCGTAACGCCGACGTTCGGTGCAGCTGGGCGAGGAATCAATGGCGGCAGATTCACCGAAGAATTGCGGAACTGGAACCAGCTTGCCGCACAGTTCACGCACGAAGTCTTCCCCGGCAGCGAACCGATGGGGAGCATCGCCCCGCTCCTCGACACGAGTGGCACGGACGACGCTGCGTGGGCTGTGAGAATCGATCGGCCGCACATCGCCCGCAGGATCCACACGCCTCAGCTGGAAGCGCTCCGCGACGCAGGGATCGGCGGCGCGCTTGCGGAAGCCGTGCATGATTTCGACGAAGCGGCAGGCTTGGTGCAGGCCGCGGCCGATGTCGGCATGCGTCGTATCATCGTCTCGTTCGAACCGACGATGCACGGCGTTCCGAATAACACGTTGCAGATCAAATCGTACGACGAAGTCGCCGACCGCCTGCGGGACATCTCTCACGGGAGAATCGAGGCGTGCGTCGGGATGAACTGCGGCAACGCCGATCAGATTATCGATCTCCTCGCTTCATCGAAGCGAGGCACGTTCGCTGCCGTGTATCCGAACCACTCCGTCATCCCACACAACGAATTTGGCACGCGCTTCCGCGAGCTCGCCGATCTGAATCACGAACGAAGCGATGTGCAGGAACTCGAGTTCGAGCGGCTCCGGAAACTGTTCGAAATCAGCGACGGGCAGCTGAGCAAGCTCACCTCTCTCGGCGGAGAACTCGGCGTGCAGTATCTCGGCCTCTGCTGCGGATCGGGGCCACACGACATCCGCGAACTCGCGGCCCGTGTACGCGTCGCTACGCCGACCGCCGTCCCGCAATAGCCTCCCGCAGCGTCACCTGATCCGCGAACTCGATATCCGCGCCCATAGGTAACCCGTGTGCGAGGCGCGTCACTGTGGGAACAGACTTCGCGATCTTCTGACGGATGTACGCGGCAGTCGCCTCGCCTTCGGTGTCGAGGTTCGTGGCGATGATCACCTCCTTCACGTCACCGGCATTGCAACGGTCGATGAGTTCCTTCAGCTTGAGCTGCTCGGGGCCGAATCCGTCGATGGGCGAGAGTACGCCGTGGAGCACGTGGTAGAGCCCCTTGAATCCGGACTTCTCGAATGCGATCACTTCGAGTGGTTCCTCCACGACGAGGATCGTCGTCTTGTCACGTGAACGGTCGCTGCACACGGAACATTCTTCGTGAAGCGAGATCATCTGGCACGTACGGCAGTACTTCAGATCTTTCTTGAGTGCCTGCAGCGCGGAGCCGAGAGACTCGGGCGTGGCCTTGGAGCTCCGAAGCAGATGGAACGTGAGGCGTTCGGCAGACTTCGGCCCGATGCCGGGGAGTTTGGAAAATTCTTCGATGGCCTTCTGGATCTGGGGAGGGAGGAGTGACATAGGGGGCTATACGCGAGGATACGTTGAACGAAGCGGCGCGTCACCCGCCCGCATTTGATGATGGCAACACACTTGAAAAGAATTACAAATTTCTGTCAGGAATGCCTTGCTCTAATCCTCTCCGGTTTCACGGATCCTGCGCGACGTCTCGCGTTCTTTGATGCGTTGACGTTTGTCGAGCTTCTTCCTGCCCTTCGCGACCCCGATGAGAATCTTGATGAATTTTCCCGCACGCACTTCGAGCGGAATGAGAGAGACGCCCTTCTCCTCCTGCTTGCTCTGCAGCTTCTCAAGCTGGGCTTTGTTCAGAAGCAGTTCGCGGTCGTGCGCGGGATCGTAGTCCGGCAGAGGCCCCGCGTACGTGTACGGACTGATCTTCGCCTGCTTGAGGAGCGGCCGTCCGCCGAGAAACGAGACGTAACTCCCGGCCAAGCTGATCTGTCCGAGACGGCAGGATTTCACCTCCTGCCCCGAAAGCATGAGACCGGCCTCGACCGTTTCACCGATCTCGTAATCGAATCTCGCGCGCCGGTTCTGTGCGACGACTTTCATCGGGGAGAGAATACACGAGAGCGTCTGCATGGCTTCTCTGAAAGCTGGTTGAGTGCCAATAGGGGTATTTGACAAAGTAATCCAAGTGGATCATAATACCTTGGCCAACACACGGATTTCTCCGAAAGGAGGGCGACCCTCACGTAGGGTACCGCAGCGATCCCGTTGGTCTAGATCTGAGGCTTCGCTGCCGTGTCGGCAGATTCCCTTCCGGTAGGGCAGCGAAGCCTCTCTCTTTATGAACGCGTGTTTACCGGAGAAGAGAGAGGTAGAGATCACCGGCACCAAGCACCGTGAGGACGGTCGCAATCCCCATGAACGGACCGAATGGGATGCGCTGGCGCTTCAACGAGATCGTCTTCGTGATGAGGAGAAGAAGCGTGACGACCGCGCCCACCATGTAGCTGAGGACAAGCATGACGACCGAGCCCTGCACACCGAGCCAGAAGCCGATGGCGGTACCGAGAAAAATGTCTCCCGTGCCCACGGCTTTCCCGCGGGACACGAGCCACTGAAGCCCGAACCATGCAAACGGAATCATGGCGCCGAGCGTGTGGAGTTCGATACGCGAGGAGTATGCGGGGCCGATGAGGAGCAGGTACACGTAGCGGCCGGCTGCGCCCATCCACGTCGGCGCTTCCCATGCGGAGTACAGAGGCTCGGCGTTGCGGAGTCCGATGTCGCCGAGAAGCCAGACGTCCGCGAGCACGACGAGGGCGAAGCAGATGGTGAAGATATCGGGGATCTGCTGGAACATCCCGTCGTACACGCACGCGAGCAGCAGGAAGTAGAGAGCGAACGCGGTGACGAGCGCGTGGAAAGGATCAAGCGGCGTGAGGACAATCCCGAGGAGAAACACGAGCATGGACGCACACTCGACGAGCGGATACTGGAGCGAGATCGTCTTCCGGCAGTGACGGCATCGTCCGCCGAGGAGGAGGAAGCTGAGCAGCGGAAACAGATCGAACCACGCGATGGTCTTCATGCAGTGCGGGCAATGTGAACGTCCGCCGAGCGTCTCCGCCGTACGGATACGCAGAATGAGCACATTACCGAAACTGCCGAGTGCCAAGCCCAGCAATGCAAAGAGAACGTACACAGGAGCCATGGAACCTATGCTAGTGACCTTAGGCGAAGAGGGCAACGACGCGATCGCGCAGCGTGGTCTTCACGGAGAAGAATGCGCACGCAAGCGAGAGGAGGACGAGGAGATTCAATCCCAGTCCTGAGTTCGGGAGACTTCCGGAATTCGTCGTCGCAGCGGCGTGCTTCTGGGCAGTCTGCGGTGTGCTTCCGGTATCGATAATCGTGACCTGTGCGCTCGCCTGCAGTGCGGGGGCGGACGTGCCTTCACCGACACCGAGCGGCTGCGGAGCGAAGTCCGGAGCAGGGAGGTTGGCGATGCGCGCGGCGCGGATCGCGACACGCTGTTCCACGGGGATGAACTTGTTCGGATCATTGCTGTACGTGGGAGCACTCGCGAACGCCTGCGTGACTTCGTTGGCGAAGATGCGCTTGGCTCTGCGGTCGGCGACGTTGTTGCCGATCGGCGTCTCGGCGATCTGCGAGGAGGCGTTTGCAGAGCTGGCAAGCTGACCCGCGACCGCGTTGGCATTCTTCGCGAGCTGGCGCTTCGTGTCTTCGTCCATGTTCGTCGTATTCACATTCACCTGACCGGCCTTCTCGGAGATCGTGTTCGTGGAGACGAGAAGTCCCTTGATGTTCAGATACGACGCCTGATCGACGGCAAGATAGAGGAGGGCCGCGATAGCCATGCCGCCGAGACCGCCCGCGATCTGCTTCGCGGTATTGGATTTGAGGAGATTGGTGTTGAAAGCCATCTCACTATTGTAGCACAAAACACGTTTTGATTCAATCAGGCTGCGGAGCTCCGGAAAGGCTTCCTCAGGCCTTTGCGAACGCAAGAATCCTGTGGAAACCGCACAGGAAGCCGAGCGCGAGGACGAGGACGGCGCCGAGGAAGAGGCCGATCGCGGCGGAGAGTGTCGTAGCCATCATCCCCGCCGTCAGCGTGAGGATGACCCCGAGGAGGACAAGGAAGACGGTGAGACGGAATGTGTACGCAGCAGGGAACTGCAGCGGCATCGCTCTCATCGCGAGCGGGAGGAGGGTGACGGCGAGGAAGAGATGCACGACGGTGGTGGTCTGGATCGCCGCGACGAATCCGCCGGCGGGAATCCAGAGGAAGTTGCAGCCGATGGAGATGAACACCGCGACGATCATGCAGAGAACGAGGGATCGCCATGCGTTCTTCGTGAGGAGCACGTAGAAGCTGTAGAGCACGATGCCGTTCAGCACCATCGGCACCGAGAGAAGCCTGAGCGCTGTGTCTGATCCGGGCGCCCCGCCCTGCGCAAGGTACGCGTCTGTCGTGAGAAGACGCATGATGGGCGTGGCCCAGAAGAAGGAGAAGAGTGCGGACGCGCCGCAGATCGCAAGGATGATGAGCAGTGTTTTCCCGAGCATGGTGGAGGTGGGTTCGCCGCGCGCGGAGCGCTCACTCAACACGGGGAGCGTTGAATTGAGGAGGAACGTCGGGACGAGGTACGTCATCTCCGCGATACGCACCGCGAACCCGTAGAATGCGTTCTGGAGTTTGAAGTCCGGCCGGAGCAGCGCGATCATCGTGAGATCGAACTGACGGTAGAGCGCGATGCAGAGGAATGCGACGCCATAAGGCATGGCACTCCGGAGCAGCCGGGCGAGAAGCGCGCGGTCGAAGACGAACCGGAGCGGTATGAGACGCATCGAGAACACGACCGAGAAGAGGAGGAGCAGGAGCGCACCGACCGAACCGATCCAGAGGAAGAGCTGGAAGATGAGGAGGCTCTCGCTCTGACGGATGCCCGCCGCGATGAGAGCGGCCATGAGCCCTGTCGTGAGAATGCGCTGACTGACTTCCGCGATGAAGACGTAGTGCATCGCGTACGAAATCTGGAACGTGGTGCGCAGTACGCCTGCAAGGAGTGTGAAGAACGGCACAAGCGCAGCGATGCTGATGCCGATCGGAAGCGGCGTGCCCTGCCATGCAGGAACAATCCATGCGACAAAGACTGCCGTGCCGAGTGAGATCGTCGCGATGACGGACCGGAGTGTGATGAGCGCACCGAGCACGGCGCGCTTGTCGGTCGCGGTACTCACCTCACGCACGGACACGGCGTAGAGCCCGAAGTCCGCGAGGATCGCGAAGAGCTGGAGGTAGCTGTAGGCGGTGTTGTAACTGCCAGCGAGTTCCTGACTGAGTCCCATCGCGACGAACTTGGCCGAGATCGCGGACAGGAGCGCCATCGCGGCCTGACTGCCGATCTGCCAGAGCGTGGAGGTGGCGATCTGTTTCGTGGACATCAGAAAGAGGATACTGCCGCACCCCGGATCAGGGTAGGCGAAGACCTAGTCGCCGGACTGCACTTCGTCGAAGACGATGCGGATGGCCTTGCCGGTCTCGTGCCGCAGTTCGTCGAGCGTGAGGTCTTTACTGCCGGTGCCATCGACGTACTGAATGCCGATGAGCTCGAGAGTGTCCTTGCCGACATGGTATGTCTCCGCACGCGCAGGTTTGAATTCACGCTGAGTACGGCTGTAAATCGCGACATCCGGAGCCGGGTCGATGAGCTGACGTCCCTCGAAACGGTATTTCGAAACGTGAAGCACGAGCTCGTTATCGCCGGTGGCAACATCTGGAGAACCCATTGACGGGAGTATTATAAAACTTATAATACTACTGTCAATATCCGCCCCGCAGCTCTCCCACTACACTGCCAACGGAATGCCACTCCCCTTCAAGCACCTCACCTCCACGAAGCAGCTCACACGCGCTGATACCGAGGAGATTCTTCGCGTTGCGGGTGAGATGGAGAAGCTGAGAGCGAAAGGAAAGACCGACCTCCTGAAGGGCAAAGTGCTCGCGTCGCTCTTCTACGAGCCGAGCACACGCACGCGCATGAGCTTCGAGACCGCGATGATCCGGCTCGGCGGCGACGTGCTCACTGCCGAAGGCATTCAGTTCAGTTCGCTCTACAAAGGCGAAACGATCGAGGACACGATGGAGATGGTGGGGCAGTACGCGGACATCATCGCGATGCGTCACCCCGAGCAGGGCAGTGCGGACAAGGCGGCTGCGGGATCCAAAGTACCGTTCATCAACGCGGGTGACGGTCCCGGTCAGCACCCCACACAGGCGCTTCTCGATCTCTACACAATCAAGGAGGAGTGCGGAAAAATCGACGGCCTTCACATCGCGATGGTCGGTGATTTGCGGTACGGACGCACCGTGCACTCACTCTGTTACCTCCTCGGCCTCTATAACGACATCCGCCTGACGCTCATCTCCCCTGCGGAACTCACGATGCCCGAGAAGGTGACGAGCTTCCTGAAAGAGAAAGGTATTCCGTACGAGGAGAAGGACGATATCGCCGCAGGTCTGGATGCCGACATGATGTACATGACGCGCGTGCAGCAGGAGCGCTTCGCGGACAAGAGCGAGTACGAGCGCCTCAAGCTCAAGTACGTACTCACCGCAAAGCACCTGAAGGGCAAGAAGGTGGTCGTCATGCATCCGCTCCCGCGCGTCGGTGAGATCAGCACGGACGTCGACGCACTGCCGAACGCCGCGTACTTCCGTCAGGCGAGTAACGGCGTACCCGTGCGTATGGCGCTCCTGGCAATGCTTCTCGGCAAAGCATGAGCCTCACCGCGGTAATTGCCTACTCGGCCCTCCTCCTGGTGGGCGGGGTATTTTCCACGGTGAGCGGAGGAGGGCTCGGCATCCTCACCATCGTGCTCGGAACGTTCTTCCTCGATCCGCGGCTGAGTATCATCTTCGCGTCGGTACTCCTGCTCTCGATCCAGATCGCGAAAGTCTGGCACTTCCGGCGGTTCGTCCGTTGGGACATCGCGAAGTGGTACATCCTGAGCGGCATCCCGATGAGTTACCTCGGCGGTGTGCTCCTGTTCACCGTACCGCCGCGTATTCCCGCCGTCCTGCTCGGCATCACGTGCATCGGTTTCGTCGCAATGCGCTTCTGGAAATTCGCACCCCGTCTGGATGCGTCGAAGGCAACGCTGATCCTCTCCGGAGGCGTCAACGGATTCATCGGAGGATTCGTCGGCAACGCTGCACTCATCAGAATGCCGGCCCTCCTCTCCATGGGACTGTCGAAGGAAGTATTCGTCGGGACCTCGGCGGTGATCGGGCTCCTCATGAACCTCGCGAAGGTGACGGCATACGTGCCGAACATCCCGTTCACGCGGAATGTCATTCTCCTGCTCGTGATCTCGACACCGATCGTGCTCCTGAGTGTGAAGATCGGTAAATGGCTGCTGCGGTACGTGAGCGTTGCGCTCTTTGAAGATCTGCAGCTTATCGTTATCCTCATGGGCGCTATCAAGCTTCTCCTGTTTCCATGAACAAAACACTCCTCAGAGGCGGACAGATCGTGGGTGCGGATTCATGGGAGAAGGCGGATGTGATGATCGGGATTACCGGAGAGATCGAAGCGATCGGTGTCATTCAGGATCACAAGGGCGCCGACGTGGTGGATTGCACAGGCAAGCTCCTCTTCCCGCTCCTCATCGACTGTCACGTGCACTTCCGTGAGCCGGGACTTACGCACAAAGCGACGATCCAGACCGAATCCGCGTCTGCACTCGCCGGGGGCGTCGGATGCGTCTGCGAAATGCCGAACACGATCCCGCCGACCGTCACCGTCGCGGCGCTCGCGGACAAAGTGCGCCGTGCGGAGGAGGCCGACGGCATGAACCTCCGGTTCTTCTTCGGCGTGACGGAGGAAGCACATCTGCGGACTCTCAGGGATCTCTGGACGGGCAGCTCGATGGAATTGAAGCGCCTGAAGCGTCACTGCGCGGGGCTCAAGCTCTATCTCGATCACTCGACAGGCAACCAGAAGGTGGATGGTGGCATCGTGGATGAGGTGTTCAAGGTGTGCGCGGAGCTGAAGATCCCGCTCGTCGCGCACTGCGAGGACTCCGCGATGAACGACGCGGCGAAACTCGCACACGCAGGCACGGACATCGCGCTCCACTCCCTGCACCGCCCGCCGGAGTCCGAGGCGACGTCGATTCAGGAAGCCCTTGTTCTTGCGAAGAAACACGGCACCGCACTCCACATCGCGCACCTGTCCACCGCGCTCGGTGTCGAGCTCGTGCGGAAGGCGAAGAAAGACGGCATCGGCGTCACGTGTGAGGCCTCGCCGCACCATCTGCTGCTCACGACCGACGACTACGCCTCACTCGGCGCACTCGGGAAGATGAACCCGCCGCTGCGTTCACGTACGGACTGCGATGCGCTCTGGGCGGGGCTGAAAGACGGCACGGTGGATTGCATTGCGACCGATCATGCGCCGCACACGCTCGAAGAGAAGAAGGTAGCGGAGCCACTCACGGCTCCGAGCGGTGTGCCCGGGGTGGAGACGATGCTCCCGCTCCTGCTCACGGAAGCCGCGCAGAAAAAAATCTCGTACGCAGACATTCTCCGTGTGTGCTTCACGAATCCGAACCGGATCTTCGGCCTGCATCAGCCGGAGATTGCGGAGAAGTCACTCGCGAGAATCGCAGTGATCGATCCCGCAAAGGAATGGGTGATCGACGGAAAGACTCTGAAGAGCAAGTGCGGCTGGACGCCGTTTCAGGGGAGGAAAGTGACCGGTGCTGTGGAACGGATCATCGCTCACTGAAGCTGCTCCTGCAGATCGCAAAGGGACTCGACGACGAGATCGGCATGCTTCTCCGCGCCATCGGGTGAGTGCGGCCCGCGGATGAGACACGCGGTCATCCCTGCAGCACGCGCGGCTTCCAGATCGAAGATCTGATCGCCGACGTACACCGAGGTTGCCGGATCGGCGCCAAGGCGGTCTGCCGTGAGGAGGAGCCCGTGCGGATGAGGCTTGCAGAGGTCACCCATGTCGTCCGCGGTGACAATCTCGGTGAGATGATCGTAGATCGCGAGCTTGCGGTGAATCGCATCGAGGTACGACCTCCATGAATTCGTGATGACGCCCGTCGGATGGCCCTTCAGAAATGTGAGGAGATCCATCGCACCGGCGCAGTACTCGCTCTTCGTCGCGAGGAGTTCGTGGTAGACGAGATCGCGCATCACGCGGACTTCTTCCAGACGTGACGCGTCTCCTCCTTTCGCCTCGATCCACGAGTGCATGGAGTAGCCCTTCGGATAGTGATGCCGAAAATCCTCGGAGGTGAACGTGATGCCGATCGACTCCATGCCGGCTCTGCACGCCTCCTCGTAGAGGTGTGTGGTTTGGATGAGGGTGCCGTCGAGATCGAAGAGGACAGAGGAGAATTGCATGGGTACGAGGATTCAAACAGAGGAGGTCTTCGTGAGCAACGGAAAGCCCCGGAATTGGTGTTCTGACAAGTTCTTGGTACACTTCCCGTGTCATTATTTCCTTCTCTCTTTCGACATGAAAAAATTCATCGCTGCAGGCGCCGTCATCGCGGCCTGCGCCTCGTTCCTCCCGTCAGCCTTCGCCAGAACCACCGTCCCGGGCAATCAGGGTGTCGACCGCTTCATGAAAGTGAAGCACATGAGCCGCCGCTCCCTCATCATCCAGACCATCCGCTCCGGTTTCGAGAGGGGCCCGCGCCGCGGCACGAGGAACAAGTCGTTCAGCACGGACCCAGTATCGTCCTCCAGCAGCTCGTCTTCCATGAGCTCGTCTACGTCCTCCTCGAGCAGCAGCTCCTCCGAGACGTCGTCTTCGTCTTCGAGCGCGAGCTCGGCTCAGTAATCAACGGATATGCAAAAGAAGAGCGGGTGGAGTACCCGCTCTTTTTGTTTCCGGAAATGATCGGAGTAGCGCTAGACCTCGATGATGATCGGCATGACCATCGGCTCGCGGTCGAGCTTGTGACGGAAGAAGCGGAAGAGTGCACCGGTGACATCCTTCTTGAGCGCCTTCATGTCTTTCTCGCCGCGGGCGAGTGTCTCCTCGTACGCTTTGCGGATCACCGCCGTAGCGTCCTTGTTGATGCTCACCTGCTCGGTGCCGTAGACGAATCCACGGGAGAGCAGGAGCGGATCGGAGACGAGTCTCATGGAGTCGGCGTAGACCTTGAGGACGGCGACGAAGATGCCGGCGTCGTTCATGATCTTGCGGTCGTCCATGATGCGCGCGCCCTCGGCGCCCTGACTGTGGCCGTCGATGATGATGTCGTTGGCCGGCAGCTTGTGCTTGGACTTGCGTGCGGCGCCTGCGGCGTCGAACTCAAGGATTTCACCGTTCACCAGGAGATGGATCTGGTTGTCGGCATAGCCGATCGCGCGGGCGAGGTCGCCATGCGCGGAACGCATGTACGGTTCACCGTGCTCCGGAATGACGTGCTTGGCACGCACGAGGCGGTGCATGAGCATGATGTCGTTCTGGTAACCGTGACCCGTGGTGTGGAGCGCGAGCTCCTGATTCGTGAGCACCTTGGCTCCAAGGAGATTCAGGTTGTTCACGACTTTGGCGACCGCGCGCTCGTTGCCGAGGATGGGGTTACTGGAGAGGATGACGGTATCACCCTTCTTCATGCGCACGTGCTGGTGGACGCCGAGACCCATGCGGGCGAGCGATGCGCGCTCTTCGCCCTGACTGCCCGTCGTGAGGATCACGACCTCACGGTCGGGGATCTTATCCATGCCGGGGCCGACCTTGCGGATCATGCCGCGCGGGACATCGATGTAGCCCAGCTGCTGCGCGATCTCGATGTTCGTCTCCATCGATCTGCCGGACACGAAGACCTTCCGGTTGAGGGTCTTGGCGTGCTCGATCACCTGCTGGAGGCGATTCAAGAGCGAACTGAAGGTCGAAATGATGAGCCTTCCTTTCGCATCGCGCATGAGCTGGAACAACGTTGCCGAGATCGCCTTCTCGGAGAGCGCGTTGCCCGGCTTCGTCGCGTTCGTCGAGTCCGCGATGATCGCGAGCACACCTTCGTCACCGAGTTCGGCGAGACGCTGGAAGTCGGCCGGCGGCTCGTTCATCGGGGTCAGGTCGAATTTGAAGTCGCCGGTGTGGACAACCGTACCGTACGGCGTGTGCACGGCGACCGCGGCGGAGTCCGGGATCGAGTGCGTCACGCGCAGGAACTCGATCTTCACCGGTCCGAGCTGGAGCGGTGTACCGAACGCCACGGTGTGGAGACGTGCCTTGCTCGTGAGCTTCTCCTCATCGAGACGCTTCTTCACGAACGCCATGGTGAGCTTGGTACCGTAACACGGCGGGAAGCGCAGCTGCGGCAGCAGGTGCTGCACAGCGCCGATGTGGTCGAGGTGACCGTGCGTGAAGATCACCGCCTTGATACGGTGTTCTTTGCCGCGGAGACCCGAGATGTCGGGAATGAGGTAATCGATACCCGGCATATCTTCCTCGGGGAACTGGAGACCGAGGTCGATGATGTAGAGATCGCCGTCGACATCCACGACGAAACAGTTGCGGCCCACTTCTTCGAATCCGCCGAGCGGATAGAGACGGAGACCTTTGCCGCCGGAGGATTGTGCATCCGTGCGTGCGGCTGGCTGGGGCTGATGGACCTTCACTTGCTGCGACTGCGGTGCCTTCGGGGGGCGCGCCTGCGGTGAGGCGGCCTTCTCCGGAGGCGGGACACTTCGTGGTTGCGTCGGTTGATTGGCTGGCGGCTGCTGGCCGCTTGTCACCACCTTCTTCACCCACTCTTGAACTGACTTCATTCTGTGTGTTGAAAAGAATTAAACGTGAGAGAGTGTTCTCTCATGTCGTCATCGTACTCCCTCATGAGGACTTACGCAAGGGCATCGTTGTCGAGACACCGTTTTTTTGGCTTATTCTCAATGAATTTTTATTTTACTATTTTGATTTTGATGTCATTTTCCCCTCGCGTGCGCGAGGGAGGCATCCTCGGACGGTGATTGCCGAGTGCACGAATCATGGTTCCGCGACTCTTCGCGGACCGTCCGAAATCTTGCGACGAAGTGGGCTTCCGTGTAGCCTCGACTACCGTATGAAGATAGAGGTATGGACCGGGCAGACAAAGGCTCCATCGGGCACCGTTCTGGTGCCGGTTGTTCTTGGTGAAGAGAAGGGTGATCGGGTCTTCTTCCTCCTCCACAGCGAGGGACGCGCCGAGGGCAGCGACAACCTCCGTGAGGAGTGCATCAGTGTGCTCCAGCACGCGGTGCTGGAAGGCGAAGGCGAGAGCTACGACCGTCTGGAGAGCGCGCTCAAGGAGTTAAACGGCTTGCTGAAGGGCTTCCTCCTCTCTGAAGCAGTGAGGGATGTGCACGCCATCGTGGGGCTTCTGGACAAGGAAGGCATGCTTCACGTCTCGCACGTGGGACGCGCCGAGGCATACTCGGTACGCGACGGCTCGGCGATGCAGGTGACGGAATTCACACGCGGCAAACCGCCGGCAGCCTTCATGCACATCGTGAGCGGACCGATGCAGCCGCGCGATCACTTCATCATCTCCACGGCGAGACTGCTCCGGTCGATGACGCCGGCACAGCTCGTGCAATCCGTACACGGCAGCGGCGAAGCGGCGGTACAGACGATCATCTCCACTCTCACTTCCGAGAAAGAAGTTGCCTGCGTGCTGCACATTGCGGTCGTCGGTTCCGCGAGTGAAGAGCGCAGCGAGCGCCCATCTCCACGCAGGGAGCTGCGCAGCCGCAGCACAGGCCGAAGGTCATCCTCCGCGCTCCTCGGTAAAGTGACCGCGATGGTGCAGGGTGTCGACTGGTCGGGTATCACCTCGAAATTCCGTTTCTCGATCGGCAAGCCGAAGAAGTCCGTGAACATCGCGGAGAAGTTCCGCCAGTTCCTCTCCGATCTCTACGATCCGGACCGCAAGCGCAGGGCGCACCTTTTCCTCCTCGCGGGATCGGCGGCGCTCTTCCTCGTCATCTGGATGCTCGTGCAGCTCACGCTGCTCAGCTCCCGCAGTCAGACGCGCGGCGATCTGGAAAGCCTCGTGAAACAGATCAACTCCGATCTCTCCACGGCCGAGAACCGCGAGCTTGCCGGTGACACGGACAGTGCGAACGCGATTCTCCAGCGCGCGGAAGACCGCGCCAAGCAGGTGATGAACAATGAGAGCGGACTGTTCCGGAGCGAAGCACTCGATCTCCTCGACCGCATCAAGTCCAAGCGCGAAGAGATGAACCGCGTCATCCGCGTCACGCCTCCGCGCGTCATGGCGAACCTGAGCGCAAAGAAGTCCGACGTTCTCGCGCAGGGCTTCATCGGCACACCGAGCGGTGAGTTCCTCGTCTACGACCGTCAGGATCTCTACAGCGTGTCACTGAACACGGTCGAGAATGCCGACCGTCTCGGTTCGGACGAATTCATTCTCGATGCCACATCGTTCGGACGGTTCCAGAGCAAAGTCTTCATGATGGCGGGCAACACGGTGGTGGAGCTCGTGAACGGTCAGCCGCAGACGATGAAGACGGAAGATCCGGCAGGCTGGATCACCGGCGCAGACATCGAGACGTACCTGCGCTACCTCTACGTCCTCTCCCCCGAGCGCAAGCAGATCTACAAGTACGAGCGCCTCGCGAGCCGCTACAGCCCGCCAGCCGAGTACAACGTGAACGGCGATCTCGCCGGTGCCATCGACATGACGATCCAGGGGCCTGTCTACATCCTGCGTGACCTCTCGGCTTCGGGAGGCAAGGCAGGTGAGCGCGACGTGACGAAACTCCTCAGAGGCGAGAAGCAGACGTTCAACATCCGGAATCTTCCGCCGGGCGCACTCGACGGTGTCTCGAAGGTCTTCAAGTCGGGCCCGACCGGCAACTTCTACTTCCTCGATCCGGAGACCAAGCGCGTCGTGGTGACGACGAACGACGGCGATCTCGGCGACTCGCTCTACCTCAAGCAGTACGTCCTCGACTCCGATCAGGTGGGTCATCTGAAAGATCTGTACGTCGACCCCGAGGACACGCGTCTGTACGTCCTCGACGAGAAGAAGCTCTACGTCATCGACCTGCAGGCACACTAGCCTTGCGGTGCTCTCTCGCTCTAGGCTGACGTCATGCGTTCTCGCGTCATGGTCTTCGGCACGTTCGATCTGCTCCACCCCGGGCACCGCTTTCTTCTTGAGGAGGCGCGCAAGCGGGGAAGCGTCATCGTCATCGTCGCGCGCGGCGAGAATGTGGCGCGTATCAAGGGAAAGGCTCCACAGGAGAGTGATGCCGAGCGTGTCACGGCACTGGAGAAAGCGTTTCCCGATATCACGGTCATCCTTGGTGATGCAAAGGACTTTCTGAAGCCCGTACGGGAGCATCGTCCCGACCTCCTCCTCTTCGGGTACGACCAAACACTCCCCCCCGGAGTGACAGAGGCTGACCTCCCCTGCCCTCTTGAACGAGCCTCTTCCTACCGTCCGGAGGTCTTTAAGAGCAGTCTGATGAAGAAGAAAGGGGTTGCGGGCGATTGATCAAAAGACGGAAAAGTGCTAGAATGGTGTGATGTCACCAAAACAAATACTCACTCTCATTCTTGCGATGACCGCCCTGACGGCGGAGATCGCCTTCGCGGCGGAGATGCCCGCCAACGTTCAGAATGTCTCGGCGAACGTGCAGAACGGAGAACTCACGGTCTCGTGGACGCCTGTTCTGGGTGCCGCCTTCTACCGTGTGTACTTCAGTCACGAGTCGATCATCGGCAATGAGGGCAACTACGATGACTTCGAGCGCACGCTCGCCGGCGAAACGGTGCACACATTCACGAAGATGCCGCTTGGCTCACCGAAAATCTTCCTCGGCGTGCTCGCCGTAGATGCAGGAGGTAACGAGAGTGAAGGATTCGAAACGGAAACGTCTGTGGACCAGCCGGCACCGGAAGCACCTGCTGCTCCCGCTCCGCAGACTCAGGATCCGCAGGTTCTGGACCCGCTCGCCGCCTCCGGTCAGCCCGACGCGATGCCGCAGGGCGTGAACCCGACCACGACGGCCGAGCCGATGAACATGACGGCTGTGGGTGCGGTTTCCCAGACGGGCGTCCTCGTGATGTTCACGAAGAATGTGAGCATCGATGCACCGATTGATCCCGCGTTCTTCCTCGTGACGGACAGCGGCGGCACCGCACTCGCCATCCACCATGTCACGGTGAGCGCAGGCACGATCCTGCTCGCAACCGATCCGCAGGTTCCGGGAAGGAACTACACGTTCGGACTTCTCCAGCCGATCCCGTCCGGCGACGGCACGAACGCCTCGCCCGCAACTCCTCCGATGCAGTTCCCGGGCTTCGGCACACCGGAGCAGCCGCAGGATCAGGGTCAGCCGCAGATGCCGCAGGATCAGCCGGCAATTCCGTACGGACAGAACCCGATGCTCGGCGGACCCCCGCCGCAGGCACAGCAGCAGGGAGGCTACGGTCAGAACCCGATGCTCGGCAATGTCATGGATCCGAACTTCCTCGATATCAATGCCACCCCGCGCAAGGACGGAACGTACGACATTGTCGCACGCTGGAACGGCGCCCCGAACGCGCAGAACTACGGACTCTACACCGCCGTGAACGGTCAGGCGTACGCATGGAGCGGGCAGGTGGGACCGCAGGAAACGAGTGTGCAGTACAGTCGCGTCAAACCCGGCAGCTTCGCCCTTCGCGTGACCTCGCGCACGGGACAGGGACAGGAGTCGCGTGGTATCGAACGCGCTATCAACCTTCCGGATACAGGTCTCGGTCTGATCGGCGTTCTGGCTGCTGCAGGAGCCGCCGCCGGCATCCGCATGCGTCGTCGCAAGCAAGCGGTGTAAGCTGAAGCAGATGTCTATGCCCGCGAGAATCCTCACCGGTGTTTTCGTCATGCTGGCGCTTCTCGCCGCAAGAGAGCGCACACTTCTTCCTGACGGACGGATGCAGGCCGTGTTCCTTGATGTCGGACAGGGTGATTCGGCACTGCTCACATTTCCGGACGGGACGCGGATGCTCATCGACGGCGGTCCGGACTGGACGACGCTGGAAGCTCTCGGTTCCCGCCTGCCGTTCTTCGACCGATCGGTCGACGTCGTGCTGCTCTCGCACCCGAATTCCGACCACATGGTGAGCCTGCCGGAGGTGCTGCGGCGCTACCGCGTGAGGACTCTCATCACCGCGGGCACCCCGTTCGATTCCGGCCTCTATCACGCGCTGCTCTCAGGGGCTCTGCTCAGAGGCGTGAAACTCACCGCCGTCGAAGCCGACTCTACGATCCGGATCGCCGACGCCGTTCTCACCGTCCTCTGGCCACCCGTGCCGCGACCGCACGGCATGAATAAGGATGTGAACAACGACTCGATCGTCCTGCGCCTTGAACAAGGCGGCAAGCGCATCCTCTTCACCGGTGATGAGGAGAGCATCGTGGAGAAAACGCTTCTAGCCGCCGGCGTCGATCTGCGCGCCGATATTCTGAAGATCGCACATCATGGGAGCGTCACGAGCTCGTCGACGGGATTCCTGCTCGCGGTACACCCGAAGACCGCGGTGATCTCGGTCGGGAAGAAGAATCCCTACGGGCACCCGAATCCGGTGATCCTGCGCAGGTTACAGAGCCTCGGAATCGACGTTCTGCGCACGGATGAGGAAGGCGACATCGTCTTTGTGTGGTAGAATGTGCAGTCCGTACCTCGTGGACGGTTTCCCGTATACTGACACTGTGCTCGCCATCCTGATCTTCGCCGGCCGATCCACCCGCTTCTGGCCTCTGGAAGAGAAGAGCTTCTTTCCGGTCGCCGGAACCACCCTCATCGAGGAGCAGGTACGCCGTCTCCGTCTGGGTGGCATCAAAAATATTCTGCTCGTCGCAGGCAAGCACAACCGCGCCGAGGCGGAGGTCCTCTTCCCGGATCTGAAGATCGTGGAACAGGAAAATCTGGATCTCGGGATGCGCGGGGCGCTCCTGTCGTCCCTCCCGCATGCTGGCAACGGTCCGGTCACGATCGTGAGTGCGAACGATCTCATCGACCCGAAGGCGTATCAGGATCTCCTGAAGGGAACGAAGACCCTCAAGTCCGGCGGGCTCATCCTCGCGCGGAAGGTGCAGTCCTATTTCCCCGGCGGTTATCTCACCGTTCGCGGCAAGCGGATCACGGGCATCGTGGAAAAACCCGAACCGGGCTCCGAGCCTTCGGATCTCGTCAATATCGTCGCGCACGTACACACATCGGGAGTAGAACTGCTCGATGCCCTGAAGAAGGTGAAGCCTTCGCGCGACGACGGCTACGAAATCGCACTCGATACACTCCTGAAGCGCCACCCGTACGAGGCCGTTCCCTATGAGGGGATCTGGCAGCCCGTGAAGTATCCATGGCACCTGCTCGCGGTTCTGGAGGAGCTCCTGCCGAAGGCGGGCAAGCCGAAAATCCATCGCAGTGCGAAGATTCACAAGACCGCAGTGATCGAAGGCGCGGTGGTGATCGGTCCGAATGTGAAAGTCTTCGCCCACGCCTCCGTGATGGGGCCGTGCACGATCGGCGAAGGCAGCATCGTCGCGAATAACGCGCTCGTCCGCGGAAGCTCCGTCGGCCGGAACTGTGTCATCGGCTACAACACCGAAGTAGCGCGCTCGGTCCTCGGCGATGATGTCTGGACGCACAGCAGCTACCTCGGGGACTCCGTGCTCGGGAGCAACATCTCTCTCGGCGCCGGTACGACGACGGGGAACCTGCGTCTCGATGAAGGGGAAATCACGTCCGTTGTCGGCGGAAAGGCCGTCGGCACAGGGCGGACAAAACTCGGTATCATCCTCGGTTCCGGCTGCCGCACGGGGATCCACACCTGCTTCGCCCCGGGGGTGAAAATCGGGGGGGCGAGCTTCATCAGCTCCGCGGTCATGGTGACAAAGGACGTCCCTGAAGGCTCTTTTGTGAAGGCGAAGAGCGCCGGCGAGCTCGACATCAGGAAAAACCACTCCTCCCCCTCCAGTCCGGCGTCACGGTCCGGCTTCCGCAGCAAGTTGAAATAAAGAGACATTCCGGAAGGTGGTGTGGATAACCAGGCGACCGTTCACCCTGCCCGGACAACATCTTGTCCACAGAGGCCCGAGCCCTTTGGCTTGCGGTAGAGCAGGGATCATCCGTGACGTCTTTCTGCGCAAAAAAATTGGTCTTTCCACAGATTATCCACACTTCATCCACACCTGGAATGTGTTCATCCACACCCTGTTTTGGGCTTCTTTCCTAACGAAACCCCTGAGTACAACTTCTGTACATCGCCCGTTATCCAGATGACCAGATTTCATTTTCCCTCTTCTATCAAGACCCCATGACTATGACGGATTTAATACATTTATATATTTATATTCTTTCCAATAGTGAGGAAATTGTGGACAATAGATCTCCTTGTTATTCCCAAGGACTTCCTCTTCAATTCCGCCTGTATGAAATTTTCCTGCAAGACATCCGATCTTCTCTCTGGCCTCCAGCTTGTGA
This sequence comes from uncultured Candidatus Peribacteria bacterium, assembly GCA_964508225.1. Classification (GTDB taxonomy): domain Bacteria; phylum Patescibacteriota; class Gracilibacteria; order Peribacterales; family Peribacteraceae; genus CAZDRX01. The sequence continues at coordinate 16,655 of CAZDRX010000006.1, read as the reverse complement.
GTCGTGCCATTGGCACGGAACAGGTGTTACCCATTCTCCAGAATATTCTCATTCAGGTGGAGGGAAAGCGCTGCACACTCAGTGCAACGAATTTGGAATTATCCATTGTGACAAGTTTTGAGGTTTCTATTGAAAATGAAGGTTCCATCACTATTCCTGCGAAAGCGATTCTGAACTTCATGCAGTACAACCAGGATGATGAAGTTGTTCTTGAAACAAGTGAAGGAACACAGTTAAAACTTCATTCAAAGCGCGCAAAAGCAATGATCTCCGGTGAACCGGCAAACGGATTCCCGAATATCACCAGTATCCAGAAAGAAACCACATTGGCGCTGCCGATTTCACCACTCCTGAAGGCGTTGCACCTCGTCACCTTCGCCTGTGCGAAGACGACGTCACGCCCGGTGATCTCTGGCGTCTTCGTCCGCATGGAGAAGGGAAAACTCGTCTTTGTCGGCACGGACAGTTACCGCCTCTCTGAATACAAATTCAGCGTGGAGGGTGTGAACAGTGATATCTCCTGCATTATCCCCGCACGGTTCCTGGAGGAGTTGAAGGGCGTCATTGCGCTCCATCGCGGCAAGGATGACGGGGAGGATAAGAAAAAGAAGGAAGAGCAGGTGGATATCCATCTCGGTGCGCAGCAGGTGGAGGTGCATATCGGGTCCACCAGACTGGTGAGCCGCCTCATCGACGGCAAGTTCCCCGACTACGTGCAGGTGCTCCCGAAAGAGAAGCACACGACGTGCACGGTCTCTGTCCGCGATCTCCTCGGCGCCGTGAAACGCATGCACTACTTCGCCAAGGAGCAGAGTAACAACATCACGTTTGAATTCGCAAAAACCGGCATCCACCTCACCACGAAGCAGACCCAACTCGGGAAAGACGAATCGAGCATCGGGTCGGCGCTCGAGGGAAAGGAGAACAAGATCGCCATCTCCTCCACCTACATCATCGATTTCCTGAGCCGTATCGATGGCGACACGGTGATGATCGAGCTCTCGGACAAGATGCACCCCGCCGTGTTCCGCCTGCCGGAGGATATGAACTACCTTCACCTCATCATGCCGTTGCGCATGAATGAGGAATAATGTATAGTTCTGTCATAAGAAACGAGCAGGGAAACCTGCGTCTCCCCCACAACGTTTGTGAGGAGGGGGGGGCGTTTCGCACGTCGTCTTTCTCTTTCGATGCTCCCATCTGTCTGCATCGGTGACACCACCCATCAGGAGCTGAGCCAGCTTCTGAGGAGTAAGCATGCTCTCACGATCTCCGGACTCGCGAATGAGACCGCCAAGGCGATGATTGTGGGGCACCTGCTCGGGATGAAGCCGCGTCCCGCTGTCCTCCTCACAGAGAACGACGAACGCAGCGAAGGCCTCATCCACTGGCTCGGATTCTTCGGGCAGGAGGCCTTCAGAGTCACCTTCAGCGACGAGCCCACTGCCGACGATGTGGCATCGGTCGTGCGCCTCATGGAAGGCCGTGGCATCGCCGTGATCGATCGTGCGGTGTGGGAGATGGAACTCCCGTCCTTCCGCGAGCTGCAGGAGGACTCGGTGACACTCAACGTGGGCAAGGAGATCGACTTCACACAGTTCTTCTCACTGCTCATCGATGCCGGTTACGAACACTCGGACGATGTGCATCTGGAGCCGGGAGAGTACCGCCGCGTCGGCGACACGCTCGACATCTTCCCCGTCGGCGCGCCCCTTCAGTACAAAGTGAGCTTCTCCTTTGAGAAGATCGAAGAAATCCGCACGCAGGACAGTGACGGCGTGCTCGAGAAAGTCCCCTCCCTCACCATCGTGCCGCTTGCGTGGAGTGAGACCGAGACGCTCACGAAGCAGTTTCCTTCCGCCTCACTCCTCATCACGGATGATCAGGAGGATGTGGTGATGGAAGCACGCTGTGACCGCATCACGATCACGAGCTTTCCCGAGTCCGAGGATAACCATGTGCATCTCCGGTATCTCTCCGTTCTCAAGTTCTACACGCTCCCCGACTTCGTGAATGACGTGAAGGACAAACTGCAGCAGGACTGGACCATCGTCATCGTCACGAAGCGAGCGGACGAGCTCGGCGGCGTACTCAAGGAAGAATCGATGAACTTCCTGAAGGCTCCGGACCGCCGCCCCGGCGCGATCACCGTGGTGGAAGCCGGCGAAGATGAACTCCTGCCGCACTCGCTCCAGAACCCCGATCTCAAGTGTGCGCTCATCACCGACCGCGAGATCTTCTCGCTGAAGCGCGAAGCCAAGCAGCGCTCCGTCCAGCGCCTCGCGCTCGATTTCATCACGTCGCTGCAGCCCGGGGACTTCGTCGTGCACATGGAGCACGGTATCGGGCGGTTCGACGGGATGACGGCCAAAGTGGTTGACGAGGTGGAGCGCGAATACCTCGAGATCACGTACGCGGAGAACGACAAACTCTTCGTGCCCGTCGACCAGGCCGACAAGCTGAGCAAGTTCGTTTACGAGGAAGGCCATGAGCCGACCCTCACACGCCTCGGGTCGAGCGAATGGAAGAAGATCACGAAGAAAGTGAATGAGGAGACGCAGAAAATCGCGAAGGAACTCCTCGAGATCTACGCGCAGCGCGCGAAGGCCAAGGGCTTCCAGTATCCGGACGACTCCGTCGTGCAGAAAAAGTTCGACGAGGCGTTCCCGTACACAGAGACGCCCGGCCAGATGAAGGCGATCGACGACATCAAGAAAGATATGGAGAGCGGCCATCCGATGGACCGTCTCGTCTGCGGAGACGTCGGATTCGGAAAGACGGAGGTGGCCATGCGCGCGGCCTTCAAGGCGTTTCAGGGCGGCAAGCAGGTGGCTCTCCTCTCGCCGATCACCATTCTTGCCGACCAGCACTACAAGAGCCTCCAGAAGCGCATGGAGGGCTTCAACGTCCGTATCGACATGCTCTCACGCTTCCGCAGTCCCGCCGAGCAGGCTGAGACGCTCCGGAAGATGCGTGAGGGCGAAGTGGATATCGTCGTCGGCACCCACCGCCTCCTGCAGGAAGACATCGAATTTTCGAACCTCGGTCTCGTCATCATCGATGAAGAGCAGCGCTTCGGCGTGAAGCAGAAGGAGAAACTCAAATCCATGCGTGCGTCGGTGGACATCCTCACACTCACCGCGACGCCGATCCCGCGCACGCTCAATATGGGGTTACACAAGCTCCGTGACATCACAACGATCACGACCCCACCCCCTGGCCGCCTCCCGATCATCACGGAGGTCCGCAAGTATTCCGATGCGCTCGTGCGTGAGGCGATCCTGAAGGAGACCTCCCGCGGCGGACAGGTCTACGTGCTCCACAACCGCGTGGAGACGATCGATGCGTTCGCCATGAAACTCCGTGCCCTCGTGCCGCAGGCGAGCTTCATCGTCACGCACGGACAGCTGAAGCCCGAAGTGCTCGAAGAGCGCATCGTGGACTTCAAGAACGGCAAATACCTCGTGCTCGTGAGCTCCACGATCATCGAGAACGGCATCGACCTCCCGCGCGCGAACACGCTCATCGTGAACGAGGCCGAGAAATTCGGTCTCTCGCAGCTCTACCAGCTCCGCGGACGCGTCGGTCGCGGCACGGTACAGGCGTACTCGTACTTCCTTTACCACTCACAGCGTCTGAAGGACGATGCCAAGAAGCGTCTCAGGGCCATCGTCGAAGCGAGCGAACTCGGTTCAGGCTTCCAGATTGCCATGCGTGACCTCGAAATCCGCGGCGCGGGTGAAATTCTCGGCGCGTCGCAGTCCGGCAATATGCAGACTGTCGGTGTCAGTCATTATCTGCGGCTCCTCAAGAGCGCGGTCGAGGAACTCAAGGCCGGCGGCAAATCTGACGAGGACGAACTGCCGCAGACGATCGAGATCATCCTCCCCTTCGAGGCGCTCCTGCCGTCGTTCTACATCCCCGACGAACAGGAGAAGATCGGTGCGTACCAGAAGCTCGCCGGTGCCGAGGATGAGACGATCCTCGCCGAATTCGAGCAGGATCTGCGCGAGGAGTACGGACCGCTGCCCCGTCAGGCGCTCGGCCTCCTCGACATCATCAAACTCAAGATGGCGTGCCGTCGTGCGGGAGTCGTCCGCATCAAGATGGACAACGTGTCGTCCAAACAGCGCGACATCGTCGTGAACCTCTCGCCCAGAGTCACTGCCGAGGAGATCATGCAGATGCTCAAGGTGTGCCCGCAGTGGAGGATCAGCGGTGCGACACTCCGGCTCTCGGAGGACGTCATGGTGAAGCTCGCAGGCGCGGACGAGTGGCTTTCCGAGCTCTCGCGGCATATCAGCGCTCTCGTGAAGAAGAAGGCGAAGAAAACCGTCACGAAGAAATCGGAGGATCCTGTAGAATCCTGATCGCATGTTTTCCGCACTTCTCACGATTGCAGGCCTCTGTCTTTTCGAGACGATCACGAGCGTCGACAATGCGATCATCAATGCCGAGGTGCTCAGTACGATGCAGGAGAAAGCCCGCAGGTGGTTCCTCCTCTGGGGCATCCTCATCGCCGTGTTTCTGATCCGCGGAGGTTTGCCGTGGCTCATCGTCTGGCTTGCAACCCCCGGCATCGGACCGGTCGACGCTCTTCTGGCGACGTTCAGCAGCGATCCGTCTGTTCTGGAAGCCGTGGAACGCTCCGCGCCGCTCCTGCTCACCGGTGGCGGTACCTTCCTCGTCTTCCTCTTCTTCCACTGGCTCTTCCTCGAACCGAAGAACTTCGGCCTGCCCGGCGAGCAGTTCTTCGCGCGGCAGGGTGTGTGGTTCTTCGCCGTGGTCTCCATCATCCTCGCGGGCGTCGTCTGGTTCGCGCTTCAGCAGGACCCCATGATGGCGTTCGGCGCCGTCGTCGGTTCCACGGCGTTCTTCATCACGCACGGGTTCAAGGAGAATGCGGAGAAGGCCGAGAAGGAGCTCATGCGGGGCGGCATGTCGGATATCAGCAAGATCCTCTACCTCGAAGTCATCGATGCCACCTTCAGCATCGACTCGGTGCTCGGAGCGTTCGCGTTTACGCTCTCCGTGCCGCTCATTCTCCTCGGCAACGGGCTCGGCGCGATCCTCGTGCGCCAGCTCACCATCGGCAATATCGACAGGATCAAGCACTACCTGTATCTGAAAAACGGCGCGATGTACTCCATCCTGTTCCTCGGCATCATCATGCTCATCGACGGATTCGGACACCACATTCCGCAGTGGGTGTCGCCGACCACCACCTTCCTCGTCATCGGCTGGTTCTATCTCAAGTCTGTGCGGGCGATTCCAAAACAGGTGCAGATCTAAAAAAGACCGGACACGCATTGCTGCGCGCCGGTCTCCTTGCTCATTGGGCTTTCTCAGTCGGGTTACTGCGGTGGAGAGACGATGGTCATCTTCCGTAGCAGCGATACTTTCTTCCCGGGACCGACAGGCTCCCGGTTGTAGAAACCCCACACATCGGTGATGGGGTGCTTTTCAGGCAGGTCGGCCGTGAGGATGACCTTGCCGTCGAGCGAGACGGTAATGCCGCCGTCGGTGTCGAGCACACTCACTGAGTGCCACTCGGCGCTGATGGGGCCTGAGCCCTTCTTGAATCCATTCTTCAGATTCTCGAAGTTCTCGCCGCCGTCGGGCGTGGTCTGGACGTACACATCCCCGTTCGTCGAGTCGATGCGGATGACGATGCCGTCAGCCGCTTCGTACGAACGCTTGCTCCGGATCGCTCCGGTGCTTCTGATGCGGACGCACAGATGATCGCCGTAGGTACGGCCGTCATCACCCTTGGCGGTTTCCGGCGGCTGCCATTCGAAGGTGAGTTTCGATCCCTCAACCCATCGCTTCTCCGAGAGGAGGTGTGCGCGGTAGAGCAGGGCGATCGTTCCCTCTTCGGTGACTTGGACGCCGGATCCAGGACCGGTGACTTTCGCCACAAAATCCTGGAGAGACAGTTCTTCCGCGTGAGCGGAAACGGATGCGACGCAGAGCGTCGCGAACAGCATGAGACGGAGCATACAGCTCCCTTTCTCCCTTTCGGGACTGACGTGAAACAAACAGACGTGATGTGCCAATGAGCATTGCCCGCTACCGACGAGGCAGCAGACAAAGATTATTTTAACACAAAATCAAATTATAGCAATAACGAGAAAAGGGCTTCCAGAAGGGCTCTAACGACAGGAGCCGTCGTACCAGACCTGCTCACCGACGCAGACGGCGATGCAGGCATTGTCGTAGCTTCTGCCTGACCGCGTGCACACAGGATCGTACTGGGACGTGCATCCGCACGAGGAGTAGCTCACGGGAGTGCGGCACGCTTCATGGCAACGCTGGCAGCCGTTCTCATCGGGTGCGCATTCGTAGTAGCAGCCGGGACGCGGTGAAGGCAGGACCGGTGTCGTGCACTGCGCCGGGAATCCGTTGTACCTGTTTCCGTATCCATATCCGTAGCCGTACCCTCCGTAGGATCCGCCACCGTAGCCTGCCGGTGCGGTTCCTCCGTAGCCGCAGGATGCACGTCGGCCGTAGTAGTTGTTCCACGCCTGCGCAATCGTCACGTTGAGACGGTTCCATGTGTCGCCGATCGAGTAGGCAAAGTTTGCGAATGCGCGTGCCGTGTCGCTCGCCATGTAATTCACGTCCTTGTTCTTCACGGCGTCCTGCTCACCCTTCGTGATCGCATCGACCGCCTTGCCCATGTCGTCGGAGTAGAGCCTGTATGCGTCTTTGAGTGTCTTGGAGCGGTCACTGATCGCGGTGTTCAGACAGCCGGTATCCACCTCTGCAACTGCAAGCGCCGGAGCGAAGAGCAGCGTGAGAGCGAGAGCCGGTGAGAGAATCGTCTGGATGCGCACAGGAGGAACAGTATACGCGCGGAGACAAGCCCCGACGATCACTTAGAGGATATTAAGAAACAATTTATGCAATACGCAATGCTCAGTGCTGAGCCTCAAGCCAGAGCGGCACGAACGTTTTCCCGATGAATTCCACCGTTGCAGCATCGGTGCGCTGCGCGCGGATCTCAATATCTGACCACAGTTTGGCCGAGGCGATGCACCAGAATCGCGAGTCGGGTTCGGTTGCTCCGCCAGCGATCCCGCTGAAGCCGTTCCACGCGTAGCCGTACGTGCCGCCGCCTTTCGTGAGCTCGACCGGACGGTCTTCTTTCTTCACACCTTCGCCGTCACTCATCCCTGCCTGTGCGACGATGACTTCCGATGCGCAGTCCTCCGTCATGAGCGGACGGATCGTGAAGAAGTCGCGGTCCGTCGTCGCGTCGTGCAGGTTGCCGATGACGGACGGCAGTGCGAACGTGACGGTTCCGTTCGTCTCGCTCTCGTCGACCGCCTGCCAGCCATCCGGAAGCTGCATCTGGAGCAGCGTGCCGAACACCCCCGAGGCGCTCACGCGGGCTGCTTCCTGTCTCGATTCCACGGGCTTCACAGGGGTCCCGCAGGCGGAGAGGAGAATCAGTGCCATGAGGATGATGCGTACGCGGTGCATAGAGGGAGGGGTTATCGTACTCCGATTGTTTGTGAAAATCGTAGCAGATACCCATCCGGATCCTGCACGACGAATTGCCGGTTTCCCACACTGTCAGTGGCTCTCCGGTACCACCGCTCTTCGAGCGGGAGGAAGACCGGGATGCGCTTTGTGAGAAGCGACGCGTAGAGGGCATTGATATCCGACGTTATTATCTGAAGATTGATGCCTCGTCCGAACGGCTTTTCCAGTGCGCCGCTCAGCCATGTCCGATCTTTCTCCGTAAGTTCCTCGATCATGAGCTGCGCACCTTCGCGTTCGATGAACGCAAACTTCGCCTCCGGCCGGTCGTAGGCGATCTTGAAACCCAGGGTGTTGCAGTAGAAATCCAGGGACGCTTTGATATTCGAACAATAGAGTTCGGGAACCAGCGGATTGTCCATGGGGTTATGAAGAAGAGTGGTGGTCCCGGCGGGAGTCGAACCTGCATCTACCCCTTAGGAGAGGGTCGTTCTATCCATTGAACTACAGGACCACAGTGGCCGTACGATACAGGATCGGGCGGTGATTTACTTCAGGACGACGACCTGACGCGAATCCGTGGGGAGTGACGCCGGCTTCACTTTGAATTCCTTCTCGGGCGTGATGGACGCCATGCCGCAGGCCTTCGCGACACCCGCGAGATCTCCGTCCTTCGTCTCCGTGAGGATGATGATCCTCGGATCGACGGCTTCCACGAGCGCGATCACCTTCTTCGCATCGTCGGCGGCGACCACGAGCACATCGATGTCACCGAGCTTCTCGATCTCCGCGTCCGACCACGCAAGCACCGGAGCATCCACGAATGCGGCGCGGATACCGCCCGTGTTGCATGTGTACGAGACCTGCTTGCCTTCCTCCTGTCCGATGCCGCGCACCGTGACGCCGCCGAAGTCGTACTCGCCCGGCCAGCTCACTGCTTTCCTGTTCTCCAGAGCCTCCTCGGGGTGACTGAGCAGGCACCACGTGTCCTTCGGCACTTTTGCGGGGAAGACATCGAACTGCGCCTCGTCGGTTTTGACGCTGCAGGCTGCGGTGGAGGATGCGGTGAACGTCATCATGGCGACGGGGATTGTAGCAGGCTATGCCTCCTCGCGCACAATGTCGGCGCCGAGGGCTTTCAGCTTCTCTTCGAGCCGGTCGTAGCCGCGCTCGATGTAGCGGACGTCCGTGATCACGGTTTCGCCCTTGGCTACAAGCCCCGCGAGCACCATGCCCGCACCCGCACGGATATCGTTGCTCGCCACCGTGCGGCCGGAGAGCTCCGAAGGTCCGATGACGATGGCTTCGTGCGAGTTCAGAATCTCGATCGTCGCGCCCATCTTCTCGAGCTCGTAGAGGTAGGCCATACGGCCGTCGAAGAGCACTTCGAAAATGCGACTGACGCCTTGGGCTTGCGTGAGCAGCACGCCGAACGGCGCCTGCAAGTCCGTTGGAAATCCGGGGAAGATATTCGTCTGGATGCGCACGGCCTTGAGATCAGAGAGGTCGCCTCTCGCCACGATGTCGCCGTTCTTTTCGAGCTCCACCACCGCGCCCGCCCGTTTGAGTGCGCCGAGGAACGATGTGAGGTGCGAGCGGTCAGCGCCGCGCACGCGCACAGATCCGCGCGTGACGATGCCTGCGAGAATGAAGACGCCGGCTTCGAGGTAATCGGGGGTGACGGTGTGCTCGCCGGACAGGAGGAGATCCTTCTTTCCGTGGATCGTGAGCGTGTGGGAACCGATGCCGTCCACGGTCCTTCCCCGTGCCTGTACGAATTTGCAGACGTCCTGCACGTGCGGTTCGGCGGCGGCAAGTTCGATCGTCGTGTCTCCTTCCACGAGCGACGCTGCGAGGACAACGTTCTCGGTAGCCGTGACGGAGAACTCAGGAAGGATGACGTGTGACGGCCTGAGCACGCCTTTCAGGTGGAGTTTCTCATCGGTCGAGAGATCCTGCGCGCCCATCTGGACGAACGCATCGATGTGCGCGGCCACAGGACGTTTGCCGAGGACACAACCTCCCGGATACGCCATCTCCACTTCGCCGAAACGCGCGAGCAGCGGTCCGAGGAAGACGATGCATCCGCGCAGCTTGCTCACGAGCTCATGCGGAATCGGACGGTTCACAAGTGCGGATGAATCGATGGTCACGGTCGTGCCGTCGGTGTGCGTCACCGCGCCGAGAAAATTCAGAATCGAGATCATGGTCCGCGTGTCGCGCAGAGACGGAACGTTGTTGAACACCGTCGTTCCGCCGGAAGCGACGGCTCCGGCCATGAGCGGGAGCGCTGCGTTCTTCGAGCCGCCGATGTCGACCGTTCCCTGCAGGGCTTTGCCGCCGCGCATGCGATACCGGACATCGAGCCCCGCATCCGAGGATGCGCGCAGCGCCTTCGCGGTCTCCGCGAAATTCGTGGCATTGATCACGGGCGATCCGCTCGTCGTCGGTGAAGACGCTTCTGGCTTCGTAGGCATACCCGCGCAGTGTACCTCATCCCCCTAGAATAGGATAGGCATTGCTTATGAGAAATCTGTCAATGGCGCTTCTTCGCGAGCAGTCCGTCGAGAATCAGGAGTCCGGCGCCGAGGGAGATCCAGATGTCTGCGGCGTTGAAAACAGGGAATGTGCCGACAGCGATGTAATCCGTCACGAGTCCGTCCGAGAATCTATCGAGAATGTTTGCCAGCGCGCCCCCGAGGATGAGCCCGAAGGCGATGCGGGATTCCCGGTCTTTCGCACGGAGGGCAACGGCGGCGACCGCGATGAGTGCGCCGAGGATCAGGACAGTCTGGAGCATCGCGGGGAGTGCGATACTGAAGGCGATGTACGGATTGTGGATGAGGCGTAGCCGCACAAAATCCCCGATGATGGCTACGGGCGCCGTGAGCCGCTCTGCAAGGAAATTTGCGAGGAGTGAGGAAGCGAATGCCGCGAGGGTTGTGCACAGTAAGGTCATCGGTTTTCCCAGTGTAGCAAGGCCGGAGTAGGATAGGGCTCTCGTATGTTCCGGAAGGCAGATTTTCTCCTCCTCGGCGTCGCGCTTGGCTTGTCCCTCTTCGGGCTCGCCATGATTGCGAGCGTGAGCGTGTACCAGAGTTATCAGCTCACCCAGCGCTTCGTCGAGAGCGGCACGTGGGATGTCCCGAGCAACTCCTTCTACCTCTGGCGGAGCTTCGTGCACATGCTCGCCGCACTCATCGGGCTCGGCTTCACGTCCATCGTGCCGTACCACTTCTGGCAGAAGCACGCACGCACGCTCTTCCTCCTGAACATGGTGCTCCTGCTCACACTCTACGTTCCGGGACTCGGCAACGAGTACGGCACGGCGCGCAGCTGGCTCCACATCGGATTCTTCTCGCTGCAGCCATCGGAATTCCTGAAGCTCACCCTCATCTTCTACATGGCGGTCTGGCTGCAAAAGAAGGAGTCCTCCATCGCCACCTTCAAAGAAGGCTTCATTCCGTTCGTCGTGCTCCTCTGTCTCTCCACCTTCTTCGTGGCCATCCAGCCCGATCTCGGATCGTTCCTCGTCTTCTCCGTCATGTGCACGACGATGTTCTTCGTCGCCGGTGGCAACATCTTCCATCTGATGCTGGGCGCCGCATCCGCCGGTCTTCTCGGGCTCCCCGTCATCCTCAACAAGGAGTACATCCGTAACCGCTTCACGGTCTTCCTTCACATTCTTCTGCACCCCGATGACCTCACGTACCGCGAGGGCATCGGATTCCAGGTGTATCAGGCGCTCATCGCCATCGGCTCGGGCGGGCTCTTCGGCGTCGGGTACGGCAAATCGATCCAGAAATTCGGCTACCTTCCCGAGGTGCAGTCCGACACGATCTTCGCTGCCATGGCCGAGGAACTCGGCTTCCTCCGCCTCCTCATCGTGCTGAGCCTCTACGGCATCTTCGTCTACCGCGGGCTCCGCATCGCGCGCAATGCGCCCGACCGCTTCGGCCTCCTCGTCGCCACCGGCATCACGACGGGCATCGCGTTCCAGACGCTCCTCAACATCTCTGTGAATCTCTCTCTCTTCCCGATCACGGGACTGACGCTCCCGTTCATCAGCTACGGAGGATCGTCGCTCCTCACCACGCTCTGCGGCGTCGGTATCCTCCTCAATATCTCCATGCACTCGACCGGCGAAGATGCCACGATCCGCAGGACCGCCCGCGCCGCACACATTTCGGCGCTCCGGAGATTCATCCCGATGTAAATCATGCGCACCATCCTCTTCTCCGGCGGCGGCACGAGCGGGCACCTTGCCCCGTCCATTGCGGTGGCTGATGCACTTGTCCGCAAAGACCGCACGATCCGTCCGTTCTTCGTCATTGCGGACAGGAGTGATGAGAAATCCCTCCTCGAAAGTGCGCGCCTCGGCTTCACCGTCGTGCACGCCGGCAAATTTCCGCGCGGACTCTCTCTCCGCCTCCTCACCTTCCCCGTCCTCGCCGTCGTGTCGTTCGTCGAGTCGCTCCTGCTCCTCCTCCGCCTGCGCCCCGCACTCGTGTTCTCAAAGGGCGGCTACGTTTCGGTACCCGTCTGCATCGCGGCATGGATGCTCGGTGTTCCGGTCATCATCCACGCGAGTGACAGTGTGCCGAATTTGAGCGATCGTCTCATCGGACGCTTCGCGCGGAAGATCTGCACAGGATTTCCATCAGCTGCATTTCCTGAGGCACTCCGCCTGAAGTGTGCCTATGCCGGCAATCCCGTCCGTCCGATCATTGCGGGGGCATCGCGCGATGCCGGACGCCGCATTACCGGATTTTCGGGCAACCGTCCGGTGCTTATGATCATCGGTGGCAGTCAGGGATCGCTGACGATCAACAGACAAGTCGCCGCGTCGTTCGATGAGCTCCTCGCGATGGCGGATGTGATCCACATCACCGGTCAGGGCAAGGCGACGGGCAAGAATCACGCGCGGTACTTCTCGCGTCCGTACGTGACCGACGAGCTTCCTCATCTCTACGCGCTCGCGGATATTGTCGTCACGCGTGCGGGTGCGGGCGTTCTCTCCGAGCTTGCCGCCCTCGCGAAGCCTGCCGTTGTGGTGCCGCTCGCCGGTGTGGCGCACGATCATCAGGTGAGAAACGGTGAAGCGCTCGCGCAGGCGGATGCGTGCGTGCTCGTGACAGAAGACCGTCTCGCCGAACTTCCCGCCGTTCTCGGTTTTCTCCTCGCATCGCCCGAGCGCCGTGCGGATCTTGGCAAGAATCTACAGCAGTTCTTTCCCTCGGATGCGGCGGCGGCGGTCGCCGACGTGGTGCTGGACGCTCTTCATCCCCAGTCGCTACAATCCTGACCCGTTGCTTCTTCCCCCATGCATCATGCGAAAGACACTCACTCTCACCTCCCTTTCCCTCGCGCTCACCGTTCTCGCCGCGTGCGGCTCCACCCCTTCCCCCACCACCGCCATGCCTGATAACACCACAACCCCCGCCTCCGCATGGAAGTGGGACGGCAAGATGCTCTCCGGCATCCACCACGTCACGCTCACCACGAGCAAGGGCGATATCACCGTCGAACTCGACGCTGAGCTTGCGCCGAAGACGGTCACGAATTACATGGGTCTCGCTGCGTCCGGTTACTATGACAACCTCACGTTCCACCGCGTCATCCCCGGGTTCATGATTCAGGGTGGCGATCCGTCCGGCAACGGCACGGGCGGTCAGAGCATCTTCGGACAGATGTTCGAGGATGAGATCGACACCGGCAAGCCGGCATACAAGGCCGGATACAAGGCAGGCACGATCGCGATGGCCAACCGCGGCCCGAACACGAACGGCAGCCAGTTCTTCATCATGGATCAGGACTACCCCCTCCCGCCGAACTACACGATCTTCGGCCACGTCACGAAGGGTCTGGAAGTCGTGAACTCCATCGCGCACGTCGCACGCGACGGCAACGACATGCCGAAGGAGAAGGTGACCTTCAGTGTGAAGGTCGTCGACTAAGAATTCCGTTTCTGGTGTATTCTGAAGCCCGTGAGAACGCGGTTCGCGCCTTCCCCCACGGGCTTCCTTCATGTCGGCGCGCTGCGTACGGCGCTCTTCGCGTGGCTGGTAGCCAAGAAGACCGGAGGCGCGTTCACGCTGCGCATCGAGGATACGGATCAGGCGAGAGAGGTCGCCGGTGCCACGGCAAACATCATCCGCACACTCACGCTCGCCGGTATTCCTCCGGATGAAGGTGTGATGCTCGATGCGTCGGGCGCCGTGATCGAGAAGGGCGACGTCGGTCCGTATCATCAGTCGAAGCGCCTCCCCATCTATCAGGAACATCTTCAGACACTCCTCAAGAGCGGACACGCGTACCACTGCTTCTGCACCTCCGAGCGTCTCGACGCGATGCGCAAGAAGCAACAGGAGTTACGTCAGGCGCCGATGTACGACCGTACCTGTATTGATCTGCCCAAGGATGACGTGGAGAAGAGGATCGCCGCCGGCGAGAAGTACGTCGTGCGTATGAAGGTTCCGCACGAGGAGACGGTGACGTACGACGACGGCATCTATGGTGTGCTCTCCTTCAAGGGATACACCATCGACGATCAGGTGCTCCTCAAGTCCGACGGATTCCCCACCTACCACCTCGCGCACGTCGTGGACGATCACCTCATGAAGACGGACATCGTGATCCGCGGCGAGGAATGGCTCTCATCACTGCCGAAGCACCTCATCCTCTTCAAGGCATTCGGGTGGACCGCGCCGAAGTACGCACACGTGCCGCTGCTGCTCAACAAAGACCGCACGAAGCTGAGCAAGCGCCAGAACGACGTCGCTGCCGAGGATTACCTCACGAAAGGCTATCTGCCCGAAGCGCTCCTCAATTTCCTCGCACTCCTCGGCTGGAATCCGGGTACGGAGCAGGAGCTCTTCAGTCTGAGCGAGCTTGTACAGGCGTTCACCCTCGAGCGTGTGCAGAAGTCCGGAGCCATCTTCGACCTCGAAAAACTGAACTGGTTACAGGGCCAGTGGGTGCGCCGGATTCCGGCAGCAGAGTTCGCTTCCCGCATCCGTCCTCTCGTCGAGGCCGTGTATCCGTCGGCGACGAATGACCGGTCGTTCACCGAGCGTGCCGCACTCATTCAGGAACGCATCACGTTCTTCTCTGAGGCGCCCGAGATGCTCGCGTTCCTCTACACCACCCCCGCACCCACGATGGCACTCGTGGCGAGCGAGAAGCAGAAGATCACCCCTGTCGACGTGCCAAGGATCGTGTCCTTCCTGACAGCCGAACTTGGCACCATCGATGCAAAGAGCTGGAGCCGCGACGTGATCGTGAGCACGCTCGAAGCCGCCCTGCCTGCCTCCGGATTCAAGAAGGGGCAGATTCTCTGGCCGCTCCGGGCCATTCTCACCGGCCGCGAGTTCAGCCCCGGCGCCTACGAGGTGGCCGTGCTCCTCGGGAAGGACGAGACGCTGAAGCGTCTGCAGACAACGTTCTGACCGCTGGCGCAGCGCGACAATCGGATTACAATGTGTCCATGAAGAAACCTGCCTACAACATCGCGCTCGCACTTCTCGTTCTCTCGTTCCTCGCGGGGACCGTCCTGACGATCATGCTTATCTGGTTTGAGAATTTCCTCGGCGGTGAGACCGCAGGCAAAGCACTCGTCACCTGCGGCATCGTGTTCGTTGCCAGCGGAACCGCATGCATCTTCCTCCGTGAAGTGAAAAGTGAGGACGCCCTCAAGAAGGACAATCTTATCAACTAATTTTTTCTTCCCATGAAGAGCTACAAAGTTGTCATTTTCCAGGAGAAAGGTCTCGCCACACTGCTCCTCGGTGCGGGCAAGATGGATCCGATCCGGTTCGCAGATTTCCTGAACGGACACGCGAAAGAGGGCTGGAGAGTCGTCACGATCGAAACAGAGGTTCGCCGCGCATTCCTCTTCTGGAAGCGCGAAGCCATGGTCTGTGTCCTCGAGAAAGACCTCTAATCTTCCTCACTTTCCCCATGAGCAGCGAAGTCGAAGTCGAGATCACGACCAACGGCAACAGGGCGATCATCGAAGGCAAGACCTCCGTGCCGTTCAAGACGTTCGTGAGTCTCATTCTCCAGCGCAGGGTGCAGATGCTCTTCAAGACGAATCAGGATGATCCGGTGATTGTGAACAGCACACTCCTCACCGCGCTCGCGAGTGCGCCTGGTGACAAACAGGAGGACAAGGGCAAGCTCGTGCTCGTCACGTTCGGTGTCGGCATCCTCGCCGGAGTCTTCCTCGCGGTGGTCGCACTGCTCACGCTCATGCTCCTCAGGATTCAGGTGGAGATGAAGGATCTCGGCATTGTGCTCGGCGTCATCGCGCTCGTGGCCGTCCTCGGCGTCCTGCTCCAGAAGAACCAGAAGAAGAGCGCATTCGCCGAAAAACTCTTCGACGCGATGGAGAAGACCACCGATCTGATTTCCCGCTAATCCCCTGACCGTATGGAAGTCCGGGAGCAGTTTCTCCTCCGGCCCAAAACAACCATGCGCATCGGAGGAACCGCGCGGTACTTTGCCGAGCTTGTGACCGGGAAGGACGTGGAAGAGGCGGTGCATTTCGCAGCGGAGAAGAAGATTCCTTTTCTTCCGCTTGGCAGCGGCTCCAACACGATTTTTGCGGAGGGGATAATCGATGCACTCGTGATCCAGCTGAAGTCCTCCGAGCCGAAGATCAGCGGCAACGTGGTCACCGTGGGTGCAGGGAAGAACCTCGCCATGCTCATCAACGAGCTCGCAGAAAAGGGACTCGATCTCTCACCGCTCACGGGAATCCCCGGTACGGTCGGGGGTGCGCTCTTCGGCAACGCGGGGCAGGGGCCCAAGGGCGTCTGGATCGACGCATTCGTCACACAGGCGACGGTGTACATCGACGGTGTGTGGAAGACGTTGCCGCGTGCCGCGTGTGAATTCCGGTATCGCGAGAGCGGGTTCAAGGTTCATTCCACACCCGTTATTATTTTCGAGGCCGAACTGAACGTTCCGTCGGGTGATCCTGCGGCGATCAAGGCGAACATCGAGTTTCTCCTGAAGAAGCGGATCGAAACCCAGCCCCACCTGAAGACCGCGGGCTCGTGTTTCAAAGCGGTCGGCGGGACTCCGGCGTGGCAGATGATCGATGCAGCGGGACTGCGCGGATTCAAATCCGGCGGGATCGAGATCTCGCCGAAGCACGCGATCTTCCT
>CAZDRX010000005.1:66916-81046 GCA_964508225.1 uncultured Candidatus Peribacteria bacterium | reverse complement strand
CGGCAAGGCCAACTACCGCGGCCTCGAAGGAACCTGGCGTGACGCCGAAGACGGCGTGCTCGGCCGCTATCCCATCGAGCAGGGTTCCGTGGATTCCACCATCGAGATCGACTGTCTTGCCCGCCCCGACCGCGGCAGCTGGGTCTACATGTGGGTCTGTGCCGGCACGAAGATCAGCGAAGTCCACGATCTCCAGCACTTCCTCCTCGAGGAGACACCGGAGCAGGTGAAGCAGGCCGCGCGCAACTACTGGCGCGGATGGACACACTCGCACACGGCGCTCGGAGAGGGGATTCCGAAGGAAGTGAACGATCTCTACGTGCGGAGTCTTCTCACCGTGCGCACCCAGACCGACGACCGCGGCGGCATCGTGGCCGCGAACGACAACGACATCATGCAGTTCAACCGCGATACCTACACGTACGTCTGGCCGCGTGACGGCGCGTTCGTCTCCATGGCGCTCACGAGAGCGTCCGAGCACGAACTCGTCCGAAGATTCCTCCAGTTCTGCGAGCGCGCGCAGACGAACGAAGGCTACCTCCTCCACAAGTACAACCCCGACGGTTCCGCCGGAAGCTCGTGGCACCCGTGGTACCGAGGACGGCAGTCCGTGCTCCCGATTCAGGGAGACGAAACCGCCCTGCCGCTCGTGGCGCTTCTCAAGCATTTCGAGGCCACGAAGGACTTCGAGTTCCTCCACATGATGTATCAAAAATTTGTTCGGAGAGCAGCTGATTTCCTTGCGCGATATACGGAACAGGAGACAGGGCTTCCGCTCTGGAGTTACGACCCGTGGGAGGAGCACCGCGGCATCTTCACCTACACGACGGCGACCACCGCCGCGGGACTCAGGGCTGCGAGCAGCATCTGCGCCTCGCTAGGACACTACCGTCACGCCGACCGCTTCCGCGAAGCAGGCGACCGCATGGCCGAGGCGATGCTCTTCCATCTCTACGACGAGCAGTCGAAATGCTTCCTGAAGAAGATCAAACGCGAGGGAGGCAAGACCGTCGAACGCGATTCCACTCCGGACGCGAGCATCGGTCTCCTCTGGCAGTTCGGCATTCTGCCGCCGGACGATCCGCGTGTCGTGAGTACCATCCAGCGCCTCGAACGCGAGCTCAGAGTGCAGACGCCCGTCGGAGGAATGGCGAGGTACACGAACGACTACTACCAGTCCGTCACACCGCCGACCAAGGAGATCCCCGGCAATCCGTGGATCATCACGACGCTCTGGTTCGCGCAGTGGAGAATCGCGACGGCGAAGACCCTCGAAGACCTGAAGCGCCCGATGCAGGATCTGCTCTGGGCAGTCTCCAAGGCGTCTCCGTCGGGACTTCTCCCCGAGCAGATGAATCCGCTCACGGGCGCGCCGCTCTCGGTGTCGCCGCTCACGTGGAGCCATGCGGTCTTCCTCGATACGGCACTGCTCTACTCCGAGAAATTCAAACAACTCTCGTCCAAGCATCCCTGATTCCATGTCTGCCTCCTCTGTCCTCGGTATCGACCTCGGCGGCACGAAGACCGCACTCGCACTCTACGATGCGGAGCTGAAGCAGATTGTGATGCGCGCATTCCCGACGGACGCGAAGCGCGGATACGATGCGGTGATGGAGTCGCTCCTTGCCGAAGTGAAGGCGATGATCCGGGAAGACACCGTCGCCATCGGCCTCGGCGTACCGGGCTTGATCGACCACGTCACGGGCACGATTGTCACGATGCCGAATATCCCCGGCGCAGAGGGAAAGAAGCCGGGAGAATTTCTTGCGCAGGCCACAGGACTGCCGGTCGTTCTCGAGAACGATGCACGGTGTTTTGCGTATGCAGAAGCCATTCTTGGGGCTGGCAAAGGCCACAGCGTCGTCCTCGGCATCACGCTCGGCACGGGGGTGGGCGGCGGCATCGTGATCGACGGGAAGATCTTCCGCGGCGGCCGCGGGTACGCCGGAGAAGTGGGGCATCTGCTCCTGAAACCCGGTGAGCCTCCGTATCCGACCGATGACAAACGCGGAGACACCGAGCAGTTTCTCTCGGGCACCGCGATGGGCAGGCGCTGCGAAGCGGCGAAGCGCCCCGAGGATTATCTCGAAGGAGCGGTGTGCGGATTCATGCAGCCGCAGGTGTTCCGTGAAGTCGCGTGGCTCATCACCGATGCACTCCATCTCATCGACCCGTCCGTCATCGTCTTCGGCGGCAGTGCGGGTCGCGCACTCAAGCCTCACCTCCCCGAGATTCTCACAGAGCTGAGGCGCTGGCTCCTCCCGTCCGTCCGTGCCCCCGAAGTGCGTGTGCGCGAACTTCCGGATGCGGCACTCAGGGGAGCGGCGCTTCTTGCCCGCACGGCTTTGCCGCAACGGTCGTAAAGCTGAAGAACGGCTTTTTTGGCTTTGCTCTGCGCTGATGTGGCCTGATCTTGATGTAGTCGTACACGGATGCGGCGGACTTCAGTCCTGCGGCGACGGTCGGTTTTGCACTCCGTGCCAGCAGGGTATTGCTGCCACCGAACCATGAGAGATATCCCGCCATGAGCGCGAGCGCGGTGAACAGACTGAACCACGTGTAGAAGAGCAGCTTCGGAATCGACTCGACGATATCGGGACCGGATGCAGGACGGGGACGAGGAGTGAACATGGGGTGGTGGGTGTGTATGTGAGTAGAAGTTTTTCGTTTTGTGAGTAGAGCAGTATAAAGATGTTTGCCAAAACTGTCAAGGCTCCGCCCCCTTCATATCTTCGAAGGCCTCGGGATATCAGACGTACCTGCGCACGAACTTGAACGCGATGAACGACGCGACGATGCCGCCGAGAATCACCATGAGCCACCAGCCGTACGAGGACATGGATGACATCATCGGATTCGATCCGTCGAGTGCACCCTGAAAGGCATTGAGCGTACTCGGGTACTGGCGGTTCAAATTCGGATCACCCGCCACGAGCTGCCCGCGCATACCGCCCGTCTGCACGTATGTGGAGACTGCAAACGTCAGGAACGAAGCCGTGAAGCCTCCTGCGACCGAGATGAGGATCTGCAACGCCGTGTGATGACTGCGCCCGATGTGCATGTCCATACCCTTATTGTACGCCGACAGGGGCCTCTGTCACTGGCGGTACACCGTGGCCTCGACGGATGTCTCCGGAATATCCACCCACGTGAAGCTCGTCACTCCGTCCGACCATGCAATCGAGTTCGTCTGTCCGCGCAGTCCGAGAGTTGGCAGTGAGACGGCAAGAATGCTCGTGCCGTTCGTGATCTGCGTGTTCGTGATATTCGCGGAGAGCTGGTAGATGGCGAACTCGCCCTGCTCAATCCGATCCTCGATCACGCCGTGGAGACCGGTGCAGGTGACGTCGAAGCTTCCGGTGTTCCCCGTCGGACTGCAGGAGAGTGTGGACGCGGGATCATCCTTGAGCGCGAGCTTCACGCTCAGCGGATCGATCTGCACGTTCTGCGCGGTGACGTGGAATGTGAAGCCGTTGATGACCACGTCATTGCTCCCCTGAAACGTGTTCGTGTGGGGCAGAGTCGTGATCCGAAAGGAGCCGATGGTCTGCATGCCGCTCGGGACGGGTTGGTCGGTGGCCACTCCTTCGCGTGCCACCGCGCTGATCGTCGCGAGTGCGACATCATTCGTGCGGCCGAGGATCTGCGTATTCGGGAGCGGTGAAACAGCGCCGATGAAGATCTCTCCTTCCGAGAGCGCGTCGCTGTCGTTCTGGCTCAGTTCTGTCTGTGACTGCACGCCTCTCGCCTCGAACGCCGGGCTTGCCGTATCACCCGTGACACTGAGGGTGGCGATCTCGCCGCTCACGGCACCGCCCTGATCGTTCTTCAGTCTTCCTGCAAATGCGAGCACGATGTCCGCCGACGGCGAGACGACGATCGTCTTCAGGCTCAGGTTTCCGCAGAAGCGTGTCGCGGCCTGCTCGGGGCACTGGCCGTGCGTGATCTGCGCGACAGGAGAAGAGGAGCCGATACTCTGGCCGGGAGCGAGTGCGTAGACGTAGAGGGCATCGATGCTCGAGGGCACACCGTCGATCCGGATGGTCTTCAGATCGATCGCCTCGCTGTCGGCATGCAGGCGGAGACGGAGCAGTTCCGGCGTCGTGCTGCCCGCAAGCAGAATGTGACTGCGCACGGACATGGAGTCCTGCGTCACGTAGAGATTCCCGCGCGATTGCACATTGATGTCTGTCGAACCGATGGTGTTCACGCGGATGAAGCAGTTCGGCGCCGTGCAGATGCCGTTCGTTTCGATGCCTTCGAGCTGGAGATTGTCCACCGCGCCCTGTGCCTCGATGTAGTCGGGTTCGTCGGTCGCGAACTCAAGTCCGAGGCTCACCGGTCCGAGCGTGGAGACGAGATCGGCGCGGATGAGGAACGGGACGATGAGCCCCTTCGGGAGCGCGACGCCTCCGCCGAAGAAACTGTCGAACGTGAGCCGTCCGCCTGTGAGTTTGCCCTCGGTTTGCACGGTCTTGTCGTAGACGCCGTCGCCGTCGCGGTCCATCGCGAGTGAGTAGTGCTGTGCGTACAGGAGCGACCCGACGGACGGCTTCAGCGTGACGGTCGTGAGGATGGCGTCCTGTCTGCCGGCCACTGCGGTGAACTTGAGCAGCGGTACCGAGGTCTGACCTCGCGCCACCGTTTGCAGGCTTCCGGTCGTCTGCTGGTCGATCTGGAGAACCGCGACTCGCACGGGTTCGGGCACGACGATGCAGATGGAACTGCAGCCGTCACTGTCTGCGGTGTTGCCGTCATCACACTGTTCCGTGCCTTCCGTGACGCCGTTGCCGCAGATGCCTGCGATTGTCTCGGGATGCTGCGCGGCTTCCTCATGTTCGAGGACGAGCGCGTAGGTGATGGACGCCATCTCGCCACGGGTGAGGAGGTGGCCGGGTTTCTGGAGGAGAGGGAGAAGGATGGTCTTCGAGCGAGCGACGGTGAGGAACGGTTCGTACCACGCACCGCCGTCTGCGGGAGGGACGCCGATCTGGAAACTCCGGAACGCCATCTTGAGCGCCTCCACGAGATTCACGGGCTGGTCCGGACGGAAGGTGTTGTCGGGGTATCCGTTCACGATCCCGAGCTCCGCTGCGGCACAGGTCGTGCGTGCGTACCACTGGGGTGTCTTCACTTCGAGATCCTTGAAGCACCGGAGATCCTGCGTGCTCCTGCCCGGAAACCGGCTCTCCATGAGGATCTTCAGGAGTTCCGCGCGGTTGATGGTGTCGAGCGGACGGAACGTGCCGTCACCGTACCCTTCCACCACGCTCCGGCTTTCGAGCCCTTCGATCGCATCGCGGTAGGCCGAGCCTTCCGCATCACGGAACGCGAAGCTCACCGTCGGAACGGCGAGGAGGCTGAAGAGGCCGAGAGAGAAGATCCGTCGGAAATGTGACATGGTCTGTAGTATAGTAGAGGCGCATGAGAATCTTCGCACTGGAAACCGACATTAAGAAGATTAAAGAACGGTTTCTCACGAGCGGCGAACACGAGATCTTCACGGCTCATCCGCACGTGATGTCTTTCCTCTGGCACATCGCGTGGGAGCTGCTTGTCACCGTGCTCCTCGTCGCCGGATGCGTGTATCTCCTTGAGCTTGGAGTGCTGGCTCCCGCCATGATGATCGGCATCTTCGTCGGGGCGTGGTTCTTCTTCGTCTTCTTCGGGCTCGTCGAGGCGTACATCGACTGGAAGTACGACTTCATCTTCCTCACGACCGACAAGCTCGTCATTGTCGATCAGATGTCGCTCTTCCGGAAGTCCACGACGCCGATCAATCTCGAGAACCTCGGCGATGTCGTCGCGCAGACGCAGTGGCTCAACCTCTTCAATTTCGGCATCCTGCACTTCGCTCTCAAAGAGGGAAGTGGCCCTGAGATCAAACTGAGCTTCATGCCGAATGCCGACCGGCTCGTGGCCAAGATCGCGGAACAGATCACGCTCTATCAGCGTCGCAAGGATTACGTCGTTCCCTACCGCGTCAGCAATGCAACTCAAGACTGAAGAACGGCTCAACTTCTACAAGCGCCTTGCGATGTCCGCGGTGCTGTTCCTCCTCCTGCTGTCTGTCGGGGCGAATGTCTTCCTCGTCGTCACGCGTCCTCCGGAAGTCCCGCAGCGGTACGTTCCGCCGACCCCGATCGCCGACCGGCTCCTCCTTGAGCCCGGCGCCTTCGGCGAAGTGCAGCACGGTTTCACGGTGAAGACACAGAACGCGTCCGGCACGAGCGCGGTGTTGCCCGTCGGCTCGTACGTGGTGCAGGACAGCATTCTCCCCGCGCTTCCCGCGATGCAGTACCTCTATCGTGATCAGGGCGTTCTGCTCGACGACGGACACGTGCAGCATCTCCTTGAGACATTGAACCTGCACCTTCCGTGGGAGCAGATCGGACTCATCCCCGTACTGGAGAAATGGCGCAGCTCCGATCGCACCCTCGAGTTCGTGCTCGACAGCGAGAAGCGTTCGCTCACCGTGAGCGTACTCGGATCGTTCGGTCCTTCCCCCGAAGGACGTGCCGATGACAATACGGCGATCCAGATCGCCAAGCTTTTTGTAGACAAGTTCGGTATCAATACGGCGAATTTTGGCATTCCGCGCATCATCGAAAAAACTTCCGAGAACGGCAGCTCCAAGACGTACGTCGTCTGGTCGATGGCGTTCGCCGGTCTTCCGCTCGTGGACAGCATGGGACAGCCCGTCTACGGCGCGCAGGTGCAGGTGGGCAGACTCTCGCGCAGAGCGCTCAGCGGCACGTTCACGCTCCTCACGGCGGATGCGCTCCCGAAATCCTCCTACCCTGCCGCTTCCGTCGATGCGATCAAGAAAGGGTTGCTCGAAGGCGGTGTCGTTCCTGCCCCCAAAGCGAGCGGCAAAGATCCGTTCGTCGTGACCTACGCCGCCGCGCAGCAGGTCTACATCCTGTATCCGGCGGATCGTGAATACCCCACCTACATCGTCCCCGGTCTCTACGCTGCGTGGATGCAGCCTGCGTGTCCGGGATGCGGAAATATTCAGGTAGCCACGTTCATCCCGTCCATCGATCCGGCTAAGTTCCAGTGGTACGCGGGAGCGCCGGTTGCTCCGAAGCCGCTGCCACCAGTGTCTTCGAGTGTTGCAAGTGGAACAGGCGCGGCACAATAAAAACGGGCACCCGGAGTGGAATCCCAGAGGTCATCCCTGCAGGATCCCGTTCCGAGTGCCCGTCAGGCACTCAATTCAACGGGTGAACTGAGCGCATATCCCGTCCGCGTCGACCTGGCGCTGACAGAAGTGTGCTCCCTACACCTGACGGCTTGATTTAAGACGGTGCCGTTCCGTCGTATGTGTTTGTGTGTGTCCTCTTGCGCAGTGGACCGCGGCATCAGAACCCTGATGCGTATCTGTTTGTATTTGTGTAGGTGAGGATCCCTCTATTTTGGAGGGAACTCTCTGGTCGATGATGTGCGCGGATCCTATCCTTGACGGCTAGGTTCGCGCTCACATCGGGCCAAAAGAGCAGGGAGAGAGATGGAATCCTCTGAGCATCCCCAGGGATGATCCCATCTCACTCCCCGCGTGTTTTGGCAGGTTCTAGGTGTAGGAGGATTTGAATGAGCAAATCCCACCATTGTACAGTATTTTTGACATCCCTGCAAGGGTCGCCCTGCCACCGTCTATCCCATGTGCTTGATGAGATAGTCCTGTGTAGGCCGCTTCTGGTGCAGGTAATCCGTCATATCCTTGAGCAGCGCCGTCTTCACCTCCCGCCGCGTCGTCGTCACCTTCCGCACCAGCGTCGTGAGCGCGGGCTTCGTGTCCGGATCCTCCACAAGGCGGAAGAAACTGCCGTCCCGTTCGATCGCGCCGCAGTGTTCCAGAATGTCGAGGCACGCGTTCACCTCGATGGTCCGGTCGATCACTTCGTAGTGACGCTTCGCATCCTTCACGTCGAACCGCCGGAAGAACTTGAACATATCCACGTGGAAGAATCCGTTCTGCTGGAAGTGTGACATCCCCTTGAGCTCTTTCAGCACGCGGAAGACGCCGAAGGGCAGCAGTGTTTCCGGACAATTCTTCTCGAGGAAGTACTCCTGCAGCCGCATGTCGTCGGGATGGTAGAGGAGGTGACAGTGTGCGGGCTTGCCGTCGCGTCCGGCCCGTCCCGTCTCCTGCAGGTAGTGTTGGATGGTGGCCGGTACCTGCTCATGCACGATGAGGCGGATGTTCGGCTTGTCCACGCCCATGCCGAATGCGTTCGTGGCCGCGAGGACGCGCGGGTTGTCCTCGAGGAATCCTTGCTCCGCTTGCTTGCGCGCACGGACACCGATCTCGCCGTGGTAGAACCCCGCGGAGATACCCCGCCGGTTGAGGTAGCCGGACATCTCGATCGTCGCGTCGCGCGTGCCGCAGTACACGATCGCCCCGTCATGGCTCCCCGATGCGTACCGCTCGATCATCTCCCGGATCGCTTCCTTCTTCTCCATGCGTTGCTCGACATGCGTGACGCCGTACGTGAGATTCGGGCGTTCCGGCTCCTCGTGCTGTTCGTAGGCTTTCTTCAGCTTCAGGCTCTTGCGGATGTCATCCTTCACGGCGGTCGATGCGGTGGCCGTGAATGCCGAAACTTTTGCGATCCCGCACATCTCGGCCACGGCACCGAGCTTGGCGTACGCCGGACGGAAATCGTGTCCCCACTGGCTCAGGCAGTGTGCTTCGTCCACCACCATGCGCTTCACGTTGCCGCGGCGGATGGCATCCCGCACTTCCTCTTTCTGTGTCTGTTCGGGCGAGGTGTACACCATCCGGAATTTCCGCTGGGCGATGGCCGCGAGCAGGCTCTCGTGGTCCGACCGCTCGGAGTGGAGATCGGTGCAGGGTACGCCACGTTTCGTGAGAGCGCCGATCTGGTCGCGCATGAGTGCGATGAGCGGCGAGATGACGAGGGTCGTCTCCCCTTGCGGCTGCAGCGCTGCGGGAAGCTGGTAGCAGAGGGACTTGCCGCTGCCGGTGGGTGCGGTGAGGAAGACGTTCCTCCCGTCCATCGCGGCGTTCACGGCTTCTTTCTGTCCCGGCCGGAAACTCGTATGACCAAAGACGGTCTTCAGGGTGTCTTCGGGGTTGGTGGGGGTCGTCGTCACGCGTCGCATGGTTGCGAAGCGTAGGTTACCTGCCGAGACTGTCAAGGAATCGGATTCACGCGCGGCACTTCTTTCGTCTACCATGCGGCCATGTCGCCGTACGGAAAACTTGTCCTCATCATCGGCCCCTCGGGAGTGGGGAAGAGCGTCATCCTGAAGAAGCTCCGTGAGAAGCATCCCGAGTTCGTCTTTCCGCGTTCGGCCACCACGCGCAGCCGCAGGCAGGGGGAAGGGGATGACCTGTATCACTTTGTTACCGAAGATGAGTTCACCGCGTGGCTCAAGGATGAGAAGTTTCTCGAGTGGGCGCAGGTGCATCAGGGTGCGAGGTACGGCACGCTTCTCTCCGAGATCGTTCCGGCGATCGAGGCCGGCAAGCACGTCATCCGCGAAGTGGATGTGCAGGGCTTCCGAAGTATCCGGAAGCACACACTCTTCATGAAGGGCGGTACGTATCCTCTTCAGACGATTTTCATCCTCCCCGAGAGCGAAGAGCAGCTCGTGGCACACATCACGAAGCGCGCGCCGATGGCGAAGGAAGAGCTTGTACGCCGTCTCGAGAGCATGAAGAAAGAACTCGCGGTTGCTCCCGAGACCGACGTCCAGATCCGCAATCCCGAAGGCAGGCTCACGGAAACCATCGCCGCTGTCGAGCGGGCGATCGCGCAGTAGGATCGCACTCCTCATTCAGCGCGGTCTTCTCCGAGGTGGTGCTTGCGGCGCTCCTTCATCAGCTTGCTGCCCACGATGGAGCTGATCGCACTTCCGATGACGAAACCGACGATGACCCTCCGGATGATCCGGCGGCTCTTCGGCTCCTCTTTTTTCTTTTTCCGCGAGAACGGCCACATGCATCCAGTATAGCATGTTTCCGGTTGCGTTTCGGGGCTCTTCTCCGCGATTCTGTGGTCATGAAGCCTGTTTCCCGTGCCGCGCCCGAGGTGATCGGTGTCCTCAATGTCACCCCCGATTCCTTCTATGCAGGCAGTCGTGTGCAGACGATGGATGACGTGCTCGCGGCTGCACGCCGGATGCTCGCCGAAGGTGCCAGTCTCCTTGAGGTCGGGGGAGAATCGTCAGGTCCGGGATCACCCGATGTCAGTATCGACGCCGAGCTCTCGCGCACCGTTCCCGCCGTCACCGCGATCCGCAGGATGTTTCCGGACTGCCGGATTGTCGTCGACACGTGGAAAGCTGCGGTGGCACGCGAGGCGCTTGCGGCCGGGGCAGAGATCATCAATGACGTCACGGCAGGGCGCGGGGACCCTGAGATGTTCCGCACTGTTGCCGAGGCGGGAGCGGGGATCGTGCTCATGTTCAGCAAAGACCCGACACCCCGTACGACGGTGCGAAGCGTCACCTACGATGACGTGATCGCCACTGTCCGCACGTTCCTCGCCGCACGCATCGCCGCCGCGGTTGCTGCGGGCACTGCGCGCGAGCGCATCATCATCGATCCGGGTCTCGGGCACTTCGTCTCCTCGGATCCGTTCTACTCGTACGAAATTCTCGCACGTCTCCGCGAGCTCACCGATCTTGCGCCCGTGCTCGTCAGTCCCTCGAGGAAGTCCTTCCTTGCGGGCCCTTCCGGGCTTCCTCCCTCGGAGCGTCTTCCGGCCACCGTGGCCGCATCGGTGCTCGCCGCGCTCCGCGGAGCCTCCTTCATCCGCACCCATGACACGGGCAGCGTGAAGCAGGCTCTCGAACGTACGCGCGCATTACCGCACGATCAGGCGAAGATGTTCGCGACGATGATGACGAGTGCGTAGCTGAGCAGGATGACGAGAATGCCGATCGCGACGCGGATCGCGAGGGATTTGGCAGCCTCGTACTGCGATTCGTCACCGAAGCTGATGATCATGCGGAATCCGGCGTAGATCATGATGAGCACGGCGATCGTCGTGATGACGGCGAGGACGATCAGCACTTTGGCTGAGAAGAACAGAATGAGCGCACTCGGTTCGCGGACATCGTAGAAGACCGTGCGGAAGACGTACGCGGCTGCGATCACGATGAACCCGATGACGGCCTGAATGAGAGCATTGCGTGCGCTCTCGTATTTTCCTTCGTCGCCGAGACTCGAGACGGCGCGCAGAGCCGCGATGATGATGAACACCATGCCGAGCATGACGGAGATCACCATGAGCCACTCGCCGACGCCCGCGGCTTCAATCGAGATCGGATTGCTGGCATAGCCTGCGAAGTTCCCGAGTACGAGACCCGGGAAGCCGTTGTACATGATGCCGATGAATCCGGAGACGCCGAGCGCGAGAATGATCGTCGTGATGATGCCGCCGATGATGACCGCGATGATGGTGGAGCGCGCCTTCGCGAGCTTCGCTTCATCATTCGCTGTCACGAGCGTGAATCCTGCGACAACGAGGACAAGAATGCCCGCGATGATCCAGAGAGGCGCGAATGCCGTCACAATCCCGAGGAAGATGCTGCTGATGTCCGAACCGCTCGCATGGACGCGGAATGGCACGGCGAGAAGGAATGCACCAAGGACGAGCCTGTGGATGTGGAAGGAGAGCCTCATGACGCGAAGGTGACAATCAATCCGTAGGTGGCGAAGATGACGACGAGGGTGATGAGCGTTCCGATTACGACCTTCTTCGCCTTGTCACGGTACGATTCCTCGATGGAGACGATCAGGTAGATGCCTGCCACGATGAGCGCGATGACGCTGACGAAGCCGAGAAGTTCGAGGAGGAAGAGCGCGACACCCCGGAGCTCCGTCACGATCGTGCCCGCGCCGGTGCTTCCGGCCGAAACACCCGCGATGATCGCGGTCGAGATCAGCATGAGCGCGACACCGGCGCAGTTGATGACGAGGAGGTGTTTTGCCTTTTCGAAGGCTCCCTGCTCACCTTGGGTCGTCACCATGCGGATGCCCGCGATCACGATCATGAGGACGAAGATTCCTCCTGACATCTCGATGATGAAGGTCGCGACGCTGTTGATGCTCGGATACAGCGTGAGACCGGGTGTCACCGTGGTGGCGTTGAGTCCTCCGCTGGATCCCACACCGAACGCATTCGCGAATGCTCCTGCGCACGCGATGATGGCGAATCCGATGAACGCGTGCGTGAAGGAGTTCGTCGCATCGGTGTAGGCCTGATCCTTGTATGCATCGATGACCATCCGCACTGCGTAGTAGAACATCGCAGCGAATGCGATGCCCCAGAACGCGAGGAGTGCCTGCGCGATGATGTGAGCCTGAATGAAGCCGATCAAGGCCAGTGATCCCGTGTTGGTCTGCGCGGCGCACACAGTCGGGAGCAGGAGTCCTGCCACGGAACCCAGGATTGCCGGCAATCGCTTCTGCAAGCGCATAAATCACTCCATTGTAGCATAAAACCCCCTTGCGGACAACTTGCCCCTGCACCGGATTTGCATAGGATGGAGCCATGAATCCACGGTTTTCCCCCTCATCGGCGTTCTCGGGCACACGGGCTCTCGGTCAGGCGTTCGTCTCGCGGGCACTCTGGCTCCTCGCCCTTGCTCTCGCGCTCACCGTCGTAGGAGTCGCCCTCGGCGCCACGCTCGCTCTTCCGCTCATCGCCTCAGGATGGATCTTGCTGCTCTTCGTCGTGGAGCTCGCCATCATCTGGACTGCTCCGTCATGGTCGCGCTCTTCTCCGGCCAACATCATTCTCTTCTGTGTTTTTCCGCTCCTCTCAGGTCTCACCCTTGCGCCCGTCATCATCTCTGTCCTCATCGGGTACGGCAACGGCGCCTCCATCCTCCTGAATGCACTCATCTCCACGGCGCTGCTCACCGCGTCCGCTGCGGTCTTCGCCACGATGTCGAAGGATCTCGGCAGCTCCATCGGCCGTTTCCTCTTCCAGTCGCTCATCGGTCTCATCATCTTCGGCATTCTCCAGCTCTTCATCCCCGCACTCCGCGGGACCGGCTTCGAGATGATCGTCTCGGGGGTCGGCATCGTTACGTTCTCCCTCTTCCTTTCCTACGATATCCAGAGGCTCCTCCGGCGCGGGGATATGGATTCGCCGTTCCTGCTCGCCATCAGCCTCTACCTCGATATCTACAACCTCTTCCTCTACGTCCTCCGGTTCATTCTGGCGACGAGCGGAAGACGCAGGTAGGAGCGTTGACAAGCGTCTTCGTTTCACGGACAATGCCCCAGCTCTATGTCAAAGAAGCCTACACCCAAGAAACGGCTTAGTAAGGATCGAGGCCGTCGCCGGCACTCCGTCTACCTCGGCAAGGAAGTCGTCCGTCTCCGGAACTTCTCCTCGTCGCCGTACGCCGGACCTGCCCAGAAGAAGGACAAGAGCGGAAAGGCCATGAAGAAGATCACGAGAATCAAAGCGTAATCCTCCGATCCTTCGTCCTCCGCTATGCCTTCGCGCCGACGTCTCGCCCGGGTTTCCGCTATGCAGGCGGTCTTCGAGACCCTTGCACGTGGCGGGGACGATGCGCTCAGTCCGCTGAAGCGCGATATTGCCGAGCTCGGAGGCGCCAAAGCTGTGGATGATGCGTTCAGCGCCAAGCTTGTGAAGGGCGTGCAGGAGAAGATGGAGGAGATTCAGGCAGCCGTCGCCGTTCATGCGCCGCAGTGGCCGTGGGAGCGGATGGATTCCATCACGCGCTGCATTCTTCTCATCGGAGCCTATGAGCTCCTGTTCTGTCAGGACGTGCCTCCGGCGGTCGTCATGAACGAGGCGATCGAAGTGGCCAAGGAGTACGGCACCGCCGAGAGTGCCAAATTCGTGAACGGCGTCCTGAATGCCCTCGCGCATCAGGGTGGCAAGCCGGCGTAAGTCATCCCGAACATTCTTTCCAAAATCCAACTCCCTCCTATAATCGACTCTGTTTATGGCGAACCCCGTTTCCCTTGCCGGCCTCGAGAAGATTGCCGGTGTCCGCTTCCGTGACAAGGATCTCCTCCATCAGGCGCTCACGCACCGTTCCGCGCTCCACGAGCGGTCCAAGAACGGCCACAACGAGCGGCTTGAGTTCCTCGGGGATGCTGTTCTGCAGCTC
>CAZDRX010000005.1:51790-66906 GCA_964508225.1 uncultured Candidatus Peribacteria bacterium | reverse complement strand
CACCGAATACCTCTATCAGCTCACCGACAAGGCGGAGGGCGAGCTGACGAGCTGGAGAGCCGCGCTCGTGCAGGGCAATCACCTCTACGAAGTCGCGAAGGAGCTCCGGATCGGGGAGTACCTCTACTTGAGCCGCGGTGAGGAGGCGAGTGGCGGCAGATCGAAGGAATCCACGCTCGCCAACGCCGTCGAGGCGTTCATCGGAGCACTCTATCTTGATCAGGGCATCGATACCTCGCGCGCGTTCGTGGAGACGTTCATCCTCACGCATCTCAAGCAGCTCATCGCCCACGGCAAACACAAGGATCAGAAGAGCAAGCTGCAGGAGATCGCACAGGAGAAGACGGGCATCACCCCGACGTATCAGGCGATCAGCGAGACAGGCCCTGACCACAAGAAGGTCTTCACCTGTGCTGTCTTCATCGGTGAGGAGAACATCGCCGAAGGCGTCGGCAACACGAAGCAGAAAGCCGAGCAGGATGCTGCGAAAGAGGCGCTTGCGGTGAAAGGCTGGAAATAGGAAGCACTCCTTCAATGATGAGAATCCTTCGAATCCTCGCAGGCGCAGTCCTCCTGATCATCGGCTTCATCGCGCTCGTGACGCCGCTCACTCCGGGTGCGATCTTCTTCCTCGCGGTCGGACTCCAGCTCGTCGGTCTCGGTTTCCTCGTCCCGAAGCGTGTCACCGATCTCTGGGAATCCAGAGTGGCTAGAGGTTCTCCAGATCCGCGCGCCGTACCAGCATCTCCTGACCGCGTTTCACCTCGTGCTGCAGGAGATAATTCGCCAGATACGTCTCCACCGTCTGCGTGATGGTGCGCCGCATTTCGCGTGCGCCGAATTCCGGATTGAACCCGCGCTCCGCAAGGAGCTCGATCACGCCGCTCTCGATCTTCACCTGAATGCCGCGCTTCTCGCCGATGTCGCGGATGATACTGCCGAGCATGAGCATGGCGATCTGTTTCACTTCCTCGGGTGTCGGCGGATAGAAGAGGATCGCCTCGTCGAAGCGGTTGAAGAACTCCGGTGAGAAGGCGCGCTCCGCCAGAATCTGGTCGATGAGCGCCTGCTTGTAGGCGGCTTTCCCTGCTTCATCGGCCGGCGCGGGGTGCTCGGCCATCCAGTGGCTTCCGGCATTGCTCGTCGCGATGATGATCGTGTTCTTGAAGTCGGTGGCTACTCCGCTGCCGTCCATGAGCGTTCCCTCGTCGAGCACCTGCAGGAACAGGTGGAGGATGCTGATGTGGGCCTTCTCGATTTCATCGAGGAGAATGAGGCTGAACGGGCGGTCCTGCACGCGCTTCGTGAGGAATCCTTCCTCGAAGCCGTTCTTCGTCGTGCCGCCGATGAGTGAGTGCATGGAGGCTTCGTCGGCGTACTCGTTCATATCCACGCGGATGAAACTCTCCTGCGTTCCGAAATACTCTTCCGCGAGTGCTTTCGCCGTTTCCGTTTTTCCGACACCCGTGGTGCCGAGGAACAGGAACGTGCCCATCGGACGCTTGCGGT
The DNA here is from genome assembly GCA_964508225.1 of uncultured Candidatus Peribacteria bacterium. Taxonomy (GTDB): domain Bacteria; phylum Patescibacteriota; class Gracilibacteria; order Peribacterales; family Peribacteraceae; genus CAZDRX01. Next base: position 65,397 of record CAZDRX010000005.1, on the reverse strand, counting down.
TCTCGATGTCGAGCTTGGCGCGCTTCAGCGAGGAGACGATGGCGTTGATGGCTTCCTGATGCCCGATAATGTGCCTCTGCAGGTTCATCTCCAGCTGGAGGAGCTTCACCTTCTCGCCCTCGGTGAGCTGCCGGACATCCACCCGTGCCTCGATGGACACGATGTCGCGGATGACGGCGTCGGTCACCACGGGGTTCGGTTCGCCGACGACCTTCGTCATCGCTTCACGCAGGGTTTCGACCGCTTTGCCCGGCATCGCCTGACGTGCGAGGAAGCGCTTGCAGAGCTCGATGACGGTCTTGAACGCTTTGTACGTGATGCGGACTTTGAAGCGTCTGCGGAGCATGAAGAACTCCTCAAGCAGCACGGCCATGGTTTCATCATCGCTGGAGTCGGTGAGGGAGATCTTCGCGAAGAGCGCGTCCAGTGCGGGGTCGCTCTTCATCCGTGCATGGTAGTCCGCGGTGTCCATGAGGCCGATCGTGCGCAGGTTCTTGGCCTCGAGGAGCATGAGGAGCACCTCCTTGAGCCGTGCATCGGAGCCCTCGAGGAGGAGTGACAGGTCTTCGATGATGAGGATGAATGAGCCGCTCTCGACCGCCTTCTTGAGTGCGGTGAGCAGTTCGGCATCACCCCGTGCGGTGCCCGAGAGGAGTTCGGAGGCGCTCAGCTTCAGCACGTCGGTGAAGCTGATGCCGCGCTGAAGCTCGTGCTCGCGGAGTCTCGCGGCAAGATTCTTCGTGAAGGTTCTGCGGCCGCTGCCCGGTTTTCCGATGAGGAGCACGTTCTTCTGTGCGCCCTTGGCCATCCACTCGAAGACAGATTCGAGTTCCGGCTCGTGGATGACGGTGTCGTGGGACAGGGAGAAAGCGTGTTGCGAAATATTATTCGTCAGGCGTTCCAGTTCCGTGTTGTAGCCCACCACCCAGCCTTTGCCGATGGCACCGAGTGTGCGCACGAGCGCTTCCGGACTGAAGGGATGTGTGTGACGGCTTTCCCAGCCGTCGTGGTACGCCTCGGCGCGCAGGATCGGCCGGAGGTCGTCCAGTGAGATGTCCTGCTTGTTCAGCACTTCCTGCAAACCGGGAACGTTCTTGAAGTAGGCGAAGATGGTCGCTGTGGAGTCGAGCGTGACGGTCTTCAGTTCCGCCTTTGCGTCGATGCCCCACTGCAGGCAGGTGCCGAGATCCACGTTCTGCGGGTGCTCACGCCATGCGCGGAGGAGCTCTGTTCTGTCGACGCCGATGAGCTGGAGCACGAACATGCCGCGCTCACTCTCGGTTGCGGCTTCGAGCATACTCGTCGGAGTCACGTCGGCTTTGGTGCCGAGATGCTGCACCATGTGGTACGAGAGCAGGTCCGCGAGGTTCGCACTCGGTTCGCGGTGTGCGTTCTGGGAGAAGCGCTTGATGAGACGGGACACGATCCACGCCCATCCCGCCACGATGAAGAGCCCCGTGATGAGCGGTACCGGCGTCCTGTGGATCACATCCTGCGCGAAGAGCGGCGACAGGAGCACGACGGTTACCACGAGTCCGGGGAGTCCGAAGACAATCCTGCGCACACGCAGCGCAATGGCTGCTTCGGTGTCGCCGATACGGAAGCTCGTGAATTCCATTCTAGAGCAGTCGGAAGAGCAATATGAGCGCGGTGATCGTGATGGCGGGGAAGGTGATCCAGAGGACGAGGTACAGGAGGCTTACGGTGAAGAGCACGATGTGCAGCACGACGCCCAGCACCATCGTAAGGATGCGGACAACGGCGCCCACCGTGCGCGAGAAGATGTTGAAGATGAGCCGTTCGAACCACAGCTGCAGGTTGAAACCGTGTTCCATTTTCCGCTCCCGGATGTTCTTCCACGGCTTGATGAGCGTGAGCAGGAGGAACGGCAGGGGAATGATCTCCATGAACGCTCTCGCGTACGCAGCGTACCCTCGGACGATCCGTGACGGGTATTCACACACGTACCACTGCACGATTGCCGCCGTATGTTTGTGTGCGTTTGAAATGGCCATAATCCTCTAAGTATAGCAGAAAAACACACTTTTCGGAAGATGGCCCCCGCAGGGCATGAAAAAGGGCCTCTTCGGCCCTCTTTCCAAGATGCTTTTTGAAGCGGATTACCCCATGCGGATCTCGATATCCACGCCCGACGGGAGGCTCAGGTTCTGGAGGGCGTCCACGGTCTTGAAGGTCGTGTCCGTGAGGTCGATGAGACGGCGGTGGATGCGCATCTCGAACTGGTCGCGCGCGTCCTTGTGGACGAACGTCGAGCGGTTCACCGTGAACTTGCGGATCTTGGTCGGGAGCGGGATCGGACCGTGAACGACGGCGCCTGTGCGGGTGGCCGTGTCGATGATCTTGAGCGCCGTCTCGTCGATGACCGTGTGGTCGAACGCGGAGAGGCGGATGCGGATGCCCTTGAGCTTGGGGGCGGCATCTTTCTCCTTCGACGAAAGAGGCAGCGACTGCTGCGCGGACTGTGCTTTCTTCACCTCCTTCTGCTGGGGAGCCTTGGCAGCCGGAGCCTTCTTCGGGGCTTCAGCAACCTTCTTGGCCGGGGCCTTCTTCTTCGCGGCGTCAGTCTTTTTGACAGCAGTCATGGGAGGAGGTGGGAAAGAGCGAAAACGAGAGAGTGTGGAGGAGAAGAGGAGGACCCGTTTCCGGGCCCCTCCTCAACCCTTTCAAATTACTTGATGACCTTCGTGACGACACCGGATCCGACCGTACGGCCACCTTCGCGGATAGCGAAGCGTGTACCGACGTCGATGGCGACCGGAGCGCCGAGAGCAACGACGAACTTGAGGTTATCGCCCGGCATGACCATTTCGACACCGGCCGGGAGTTCGACGGAACCCGTCACGTCCGTTGTGCGCATGTAGAACTGGGGCTTGTAACCCTTGAAGAAAGGAGTGTGGCGTCCACCTTCGTCCTTTGTGAGGATATACACCTCAGACTCGAACTCCGTGTGCGGCTTGATGGAGCCCGGCTTGGCGAGCACCTGACCGCGCTCGATGTCCTCGCGCTCGATACCGCGGAGGAGGAGACCGACGTTGTCACCGGCCATACCGGAGTCGAGAAGCTTGTGGAACATTTCGACACCCGTACAGACCGTCTTCTTCGTGTCCTTGATACCGACGATTTCGATTTCGTCGTTGATGTTGATCTTGCCGGTCTCGATGCGACCCGTGGCAACCGTGCCGCGGCCCTTGATGGAGAACACGTCTTCGACCGACATGAGGAACGGCTTGTCGACTTCGCGCTTCGGATCCGGAACGTAGGAGTCGAGCGTGTCGAGGAGCTCCTTGAGCTTCGCGATGTTCTCGGGGTCACCTTCGACGGCCTTGAGAGCGGAACCCTTGATGATCGGAGTCTTGTCGCCGGGGAAGCCGTACTTCGTGAGAAGCTCGCGGATTTCGCCTTCGACGAGCTCAATGAGCTCTTTGTCCTTCACCATGTCCACCTTGTTCATGAACACGACGATGTACGGCACGTTCACCTGGCGGGCGAGCAGGATGTGCTCACGCGTCTGGGGCATCGGTCCGTCAGCGGCGGAGACCACGAGAATGGCGGCGTCCATCTGGGCGGCACCCGTGATCATGTTCTTGACGTAGTCGGCGTGACCCGGACAGTCGACGTGAGCGTAGTGGCGCTTGGCCGACTCGTACTCGACGTGCGAGGTGTTGATCGTGATACCACGAGCCTTCTCTTCAGGCGCGTTGTCGATCTGGTCGTACGCCTTCTTCTCACCTTCCGGAGAGAAGTTGATGGAGAGAGCAGCGGTGAGCGTCGTCTTACCGTGGTCGACGTGACCGATGGTACCGACGTTGACGTGCGTCTTGCTGCGGTCGAATTTCTTCTGTTCTGCCATAAAAAGTAGGGAAAAAAGTGGTGGAAGATCGATTTCGAAGCCTTCTAATGAAGGGATCGTAACGTCTAAAGCCGCGTAAGTCTAGAGGAGGGCTTTCACAAGGTCAACACCGAAACGACCGGTGATTCCACCAGTCGTCCGGTTTCAGGTTCGATGCTCTATTTCGCCGTCTCTTCCACTCTCCGTTCGCGGATGACGTTCACCTTGATGACACCCGGATACGTGAGCTCGGCTTCGATCTTCTTCGCGATGTCTTTCGCAAGACGCTGCTGTTCCAGGTCGTTCACTTTGCCCGCATCCACGAAGACGCGGATCTCGCGACCGGCGGAAATGGCATACGCTTTGCTGATGCCCTCGAAACTCTTCGCGGTGTTCTCGAGTTCGGTGAGACGCTTGATGTACGCCTCCATACTCTCGCGGCGTGCACCCGGGCGTGAACCCGAGATCGCGTCGGCGGCTGCGACGATGAACGCTTCTGCGGAAGCGATGGGAATATCTTCGTGGTGAGCCGCGATGCAGTGCACGACTTCCGGACGGACCTTGAAGCGCTTCGCGATCTCGACACCGATCTGCACGTGCGTGCCGGCGACTTCGTGATCGAGTGCTTTGCCGATGTCGTGGAGGAGACAGCCTTCGACGACGATCTGCGCGTCGGCGCCGATTTCTTCGGCCATGATGCGCGCCATGTTCGCCATCTCGACGGAGTGCTTGAGGATGTTCTGTCCGTAGCTGGTGCGGAAACGGAGACGTCCGATGATCTTCAGGAGGTCGGTGTGGTAGCCCGTGATACCGAGTTCTTCCACCGCGCGCTTGCCGAACTCGAGCATCATCTTCGCGACGTCCTCCTTTACCTTGTTCACCACTTCCTCGATGCGGGCGGGCTGGATGCGTCCGTCCTCCACGAGCTTCTCGAGTGCGAGCTTGGCGACGTAGCGGCGCACGAGATCGTACCCGGAGATGACGACGGCGCCGGGCGTGTCGTCGATGATCACGTCCACACCCGTGGCCATTTCAAACGCGACGATGTTCCTTCCTTCTTTACCGATGATGCGTCCCTTCACGTCGTCGCTTGGCAGCTGCACGACGGTCGTCGTCGATTCCGTGGCGACTTCCGAGGCGTAGCGGTGGATGGCTTCGGCGAGAAGATTCTTGGAGACGGCCTCCACGTCTTCCTCGACGTGCTTCTTCATCTCTTTTACCTGACCGCCGAAGTAGTCGGAGAATTCGCTCTCGAGTTCCTTGCTCAGCTTCTTCTTCGCTTCTTCGGTGGACAGACCTGCCACCTTCTCGAGCGCCTCGCGGTGCTTCACCGTGGAGGCCTTCAGTTCCTCCTGCATCTCCTTGTTTGCTTCTTCCTGCTTCTCGAGGCGACTGCGCTGTGTGTCGACCTCACTCACCTTCTTGTCGAGGTTCTTCTCCTTCTCTTCGATGCGGGCCTCCTCGCGCTCGAGCTTGTTCTGGAGCTCCTGCGCCTGGATGCGGGCCTGTGAGAGGATTTCCTTGGCCTGAGCCTTGGCTTCAGCCTCCTGTGTTTTGATGGTGCTGCGGCTCTCGACGACTTTGACATTCATGTCGTTGAGCTCACGCTCCTTCTGGTCGATCTGTGCCTGCAGAGAGGCACTGATCTTCTTGCCGGAACTGAACCAGAACCAGCCGACGAGGAGACCTAAGAGCAGTCCGCCGACGAGGGCGAGAAAGACAATGGAGTAGTCCATAATGGATGGGGAAGAGGGCAATCGGGGATTGCCGCGAAACCTCATGCAGGACCTCCGTTCTGTGCTTTAGGCAGACGCGTTCGCGTCTGAATCCGATCCAACCAGGATCGGATGAGTGCCAGAGTGCGATGTGCGTGCGGAAAGCATGGAGTGGAGAGTGTGATCCTGCGCTGAAATCAGCGGTCTTACGTACACAGTGTAACGGATCTTTTCCATGAGAGCGAGTGCCACTTTCGGGCTTCTGGAAGGGATTTGATCAATCGAAAGCCAAAAACAAACATTGCAGAAACTTCAGAATGTGATTCGGAATGTTCCGGTGTTCATCGCTCCCTCAGGACAGCCTTCTTGGCTCCTCTGAGCGGGAGTCCGACGCCCGGGCCTCTCCCGTTCCTTCCACCCTCTGTGGGAGCGGATCCAGCCGCTGTGTACTTGCGTCATGCAGTCGTCCCGCCTCCTCCTTGCCGCCGTTCTCTTTGCCCTCCCGCTTCGGGTTTTTGCACATCCGGTCATCTATGAGGTGCTCTGGGCGGGCTCCGATCTGAGTACCTCCGATGAGTGGCTGGAGATCTTCAATCCCGATGAAGGAGACGTCGATCTCACAGGCTGGACGATCACGTCACTCAACTCCAAGGGTGAGCATGCCATCGGTGCACGGTTCAGTAGCGGCACGATGCTGGCTGCAGGCCAGTACATGATTGTTGGACGCAAGACGGCTGCCTTGTCGCGTCTTCTCTCGGAGCCTTCACTCCTCGCCCCCGATCTCACGCTCCCGAATACGAATCTCCTCCTGCGGCTGCGCGACAAAGACGGGGGAGTCATCGATGAAGTCGACGACGGTTCCGGCGTGCCGTTTGCGGGCAGCAACCCTTCCGGCACGGGCTCGAAGGCGAGCATGGAACGGATCGACCCACTCATCTCCGGAATATCCAAAGACAATTGGCGTACGGCCGCTTCCTCATCGGGACTCGATGAAGGAGCGAGGGTGATCGCCACACCATTCGCGCAGAATTCCGCTGTGCCCGCCCCCTCGCCATCGCCGTGCACCGATCCGCTCGAGATCGGGATCGTCGTGCAGTCGGGCCTCCTCTCGGGAACGGAGAAGGTCACCGTGAATTTTCAGGCGGCTGCTCTTGCAGGCACGCTGTCCTCCGCTTCATGTAGCTGGGATTTCAGTGACGGATTTACGAGCACGAGCTGCAATCCTCCCTCGCATTCCTTCACACGTGCAGGAACGTACGCAGTCCGTCTGCAAGCCAGAAACCAGTGCAGTGTCACCCTCACGGCTGAGCAGACCGTACAGGTCTTCGGTGCACCGGACGGGACTCTGTCGACGGGCACTTTCTACGATGGATCTCGGCTCCGGCTTGGAGCCGCCCTTCCGAATCCCGAGGGTGCGGATACGGGTCATGAGTGGGTCGAGATCAGAAACTCGGAAGAAGCCGGAGTATCTCTTGCGGGATGGAAACTGCGGGTGGGCGAGAGTCCTGCGAAGTGGATCGCGCTGAAGGGACAGGTCGATGCCGATTCCGTACTTCGTATCTACGATTCCGAAATGAAACTCTCGCTCCCGAATACGCCGACGAAACTCACACTCGTGACACCCTCCGGTCTCGAGCTCTCTTTCGTCGAATGGGAATCCGCCGATGAGGGTCGCGAATACCTGAGCTCGGATCTCCGGAACCTCCGTGTGCGTGGCAGGGTCATGCGCGTCATCGGTTCGACGGTGCTCGAGGTTCAGCTGGAGCCCGATGCCGCAGCGATTGCAGGCGAGAACCACGTGTATGTGAAGCTCCTCGGCATCACTCCTTCACCCCTGACCGGTGAGCAAAACTCTTCAGACCGTCTCGCGTACCTCACTGACCTCAGCAAGGGAAAATCCATGGATCTTGAATTCGGCACGGAGCTCTGGGATGCGATGGGAAGGCTCCTCGCCTACGCCTACACCGACCAGCAGATTTCTCTGCAGGAACAGCTGCTCCTGAACGGAGAGTGGATGGTGGACCGAGCCCTCGACTTCGCGAAGAAGGATCAGTTTCTGCACAGTGAATCACCTCTGATTCCGGTACTCCTCGCCGGAGAAATATTGCCTTCGGCTTTAGCCCAGACTGTCGAAGAAAAATCTGTCTCGTACCCCGAGAGCGCAGAGGATTTCTCCAGCATCTTTCTTTCCGAAATCTTCGCGTCACCCGATCCGAAATTGCGCACGGATTCTGGGAGCCTGATGTCTCAGGAGTGGCTTGAAATAGGCTCAAAGTCTCTTGTGCCCCTGAGTCTTTCCGGCTTCGTGGTTCACGCGGGCAGCAGAGAGAAGCGTCTGCCGTACGGGCTCGAAGTTTCTTCCGGATCACTCGTGACCGTCTCCCTGTCGGATCTCCATCTCTCGCTGAAGAATGCCGGAGATACCGTGACACTCTCCGATCCGCGCGGAGTGCACATCGTGCGTGTCGAGTATCCGAAGCTTCCGTATGCGCGTTCCTATGCGCTCGGCACGCGTGCGTGGTGTGTGTCGTCACGTCCGACGCCGGGGCTTCCGAATGACTGTGCGGCGGTGAGTCCTGCAGTACGGGCGGGAAAAACTGCACCGGTGCGCATCGGCGTCAGTCCGCAGGTGAGGCGTTACGCGGCTGCGTACAGGGCTGAACTGAGTGAGGCATCCACTGGGGAGGTCACGATACTGTCGCCGGAGAGTGGCGACATCGGAGTCATCCGGATCATTCTTGCGTTCCTTGCGGGTGGCGTCATGGCCGCAGGCATCGTTCTGGGTGTCCAGAAGCTCGATTCTCTCCAGTGGGCGGCTTCTTCCGAGAAATTGCATAAAGTATGAAAAAGTGATATAATATTTCTATGAGTCATAACCACAGTGCACCGAGCCCGGAAAACGCCCGATGGACGAACCTTTTCGAAGCAGGAAAGACAGCTGCTTCACGTGTGGAAGCCGGCAGCGGACCCGTTCTCGGTGGTTCCGCGAGAGGCAAAGTTCTGCAGCTTGTGGGCCAGCTACGCCCCGAGCTCATCCCGAAGAGGAAAGAAGAGCCGAAACCCGCACCGAAGCCTGCCGAAGAGGCAAAGTCCGCTGAGAAAAAGGAGGACAAAGAAGGCGAAAAGAAGGGCGACAAAGACGCCGCCAAGAAGGCAGCGTAACCTCCGCGTCACGAATCGAGTCCGGACACGCCTCAGGGTTCCGTTCTTTTACGTTTGAGCCGAAAAGGATTTTGTGGTACAATAAAGAGATTTCAAAAACAAAAATGCACGACGGTTCACACTCACTTCATACACTGGGAACTGCGGATACCACCGCCGACGCAACGCCGTCGGTGCGTGCGAATGTGACGAATGCGGAAGCGACCGCGGTCGTTGAGCGTCTTCTTGGAATGCGCATCGCGCAGATCAATGGCCCACGCAATACGGTCGTGCAGCGCATCGAAGACAGAGTCTTCAACATCGTCGAAGAGGCCCGTGCGTCGATCAGCCGCGCGGATCTCCGGACAGCGCTCGATGCCAATCTGAATAACGCCCTCCAGCAGATCCGTCCGGAGCTGAATTACGACAATGCCAATGTGCGCGAAAAGACGCAGGCCATCGCACAGGCGGTGTATGAGTCTGTTCCGTCCGACATTATCTACCAGATGGGCATCACGAGCGCTCCGGTGAATATTGCGGTGAACGACGGACAGCCCACATCGGTCGTGGAAATCCCCGTCACCATCAACGGTGCCGCAACCGTTGTCAGAATCGATTCCAATCATCCGTTCTGGCGTCGCAACACCTTCAGAAATCAGTCCGACATGCAGAGTGCCATGGCAGGTCTTACGGGCAGGGAAATCGGTATTCAGAATCCGAACCTCAGAAATTATGCGCTCGGGACGGGCGACATCAGGCGCCTCACGAACGCACAATTTGACCTCGTCTCTGTGCCGTCCGTGAATATTGCCGATACCGCTGCCGTCGTCCTGCAGGCCGGAACGACCACCACAAACACGAACCTGACCGTTCGTATGAATCTCTTGCTCAAGGGTCTTACGACAGACGACGCCCCCGCAGGACTCCAGAACCGCTATATCGCCGAGCTCAACCCTGCGCAGATCCAGACGCTGCTCCTGCACCGCGGACAGACTGGTAACTTCCCGTACTGGAGACAGTTTGTGAGTTGCGGAACCAATCTCCCGACGGACATCGTCAACGTCTGTGTCGGAAGACCGGGTTATGTCACCTGGATTCTCGCGAACGCTGTACAGGCGGAAATTATCGCGGCAGGATATGCGCCAGCCGCACGTGTAGGTGCCAGGCAGCCTCAGATTCGTCTACTCGACATGCATGGTGATGTGCGTGCCGAGCAGGCCAAGATGCAGGCGCTCATGGAGAGACTCACGACCGGTAGCGAAAATCCCGGAGGTGCCGCACTTGCATTGAACCTTGCGGCTTCCAACCGCAACGTGATGGCGGCTGCTACCCAGCAGACCGAGGAAACCAAGCTGCGTACCGACCTCAACAAAGACAGGGCAAAGCTTGAACTTTCCGTGCAGCTGAAAAAGCTCGGTGAGCTCAAGACAAACTTCCGGATTCCGACAATGCCTGGAGGCGCAGCAGCAAACTATGAGCTTATTTTCAATGAAAGAGCGGCGCTGAACCGTGATATCGGCGCAATCGGATCACCTGCCCCATGGACAAGTGAGTTCTGTCTTCACGGAGGATTTCCTGCACCGAGCACGTTCGTGTCGGCGGCGGATCGTCGGGATATGTCCACGCGCCTGCAGACGCAGCTGAAAGAAGTGACTGAAGAGCTCAATCGGTACGAAGAGGTCTCCAATATTCTCAGGAGACTTGCACAGTCTGCAGTGACGGGCGATGTGTATACATCATCGACCGCTCTCAGCACGCGCGTCTCCAATGCCGGAGTCGTTACACGCACCGCAATCGGTGCAGACTTCAATAATGTCGCAGTTGCGGAACTGATCAGCACCGAGACAAAGCTCCAGAGTGTAGCCGATATCGAAGCCTCCATTAAGAAGAATGAGGATTCATTGAAGAAGGTGACTGCAGGAGGAGAGAACGGCGATTCTCTGCAGCAGAAGATCTTCGAGGAGCACTTCAAGCGGCAAGGGCTCTCCTCTGCCGAGGCAAAGAAGTCCGCCAACTACCTCTATACAAGGAGTCTTCTGGATGACGAGCTCACCACCCAGCATCAGGTTCTGATCGATGACCTCTTCGAGGCTATCGATCATGGCCCGGAAAACAGGGGAATCGAACGAAAAGGAAGGGGGGCAATCGCGCAGATCGCGACCACGCTCGGCGTTCCGATCGCAAACAGAGTCACGACCGCACAGAGAACGAGAGGCTTCGGCTTCGGTACAACCACGACGCAAACCTTCAACGTCAATGCGCCGTACCGCGATTGGGAGAGGGTGCCCTACCGCACGCTCGTCACCGCGTACTTTGCGCACAAGAAGGTGTACGAAGGAGGTGCTCCGCAGACAATCAATGCTGCCGGTTCGCACGCCGTCCAGAACGAAATGAAGCGCATCGCGGAAGTGATGTCGCGAAGGCACACGACGATGATTCTCAATGATATGGGGAATGATCTCCCCGATGAGGACCGTAGGAAGATTGGCAGCCGCAAAGCCCTCTCTGCCGAGACTCTCGAGCAGTTTCTGACGGGCGAAGCGCCTGATAAGTACGCACCGCGCATTACTGCTGTCCTTAGTTCAAGCGAAGCCCGCGCGTACCGTGAGGACAGAGTTCGCAGAGGACTCCGCAATGTCGGCAGCATTGCCGCCATGCCGCTTTCTGCGATTGCAGGTGGAGCTGTTGCCGCAATCAAAAACACTCCTGCAGCCCTGAGTAGCGCCAAGAACTGGACATGGGCTCAGCGCAAAAATATCGCCACCTTCGCACTCTTCACTGCTCTTGGCGGCCCTCTCGGCATGGCCGCGTGGGGCGGCATGAAAGCAATGGAAGGAGGCAATGCTCCTGCTGCTCATTCCGGTCACTAATCCCTGCACTCTATGTCCACCACACTCAACGCCGACGGCCTCGTCCAGTCCATCATCCGCATCGTTGCGGAGGCCAGCATGAAGCTCCCCCCGCTCGTGCACAGTTACGACGCGGAGTTCCTGCGGACGTCCACGACGAAGGCGATCGGCATCTTCTGGCAGCGCTATCTCGACCAGCTTGAGGGCTCGGCCCGTTCCGAGTGGATGACGATGGCACACCAGGAGGACTTCGGTTCCATCGCGGACTGGGTCATCTCTTACGCAGACTTCGAGAATGATGCGGGTGTGGCCGTGCGCGCGGAGAAAGCTCTCGCGGAGGTGAAGACCGAACTCCTGAAGTCCATCGAGGATGACTACACCGCTTTTGTTTCCAAACATTCCGCCTGAACGTATGAACGAACGCTTCCTCCACCCCCGGCACGCTGCAGTTTCCGACCGCGAGGCTCGTCTCTGTCATGACAAGGTCGCGAGCCCCGGCCCGGACTCCTTTGCCGGACAGGTCTATGAGAAGGGGAAGAACTTCGTGAGCGATGCCATCCACCTCCGTTGGGCGCGTTCGGGTATCAATCTCCTCACGAACGTCTCTTCCTCGTGGGTGAACGGCGTGCAGGAGGCCTGGATGCGTGACGAAAACACCGAACTCGTGAAAGACGGACAGCTCAAGAACATCGCCGAATACGCCCGTACGATGCCGGCCTCTGTCCAGAGGCTCATCGAGGAGCGCTTCACGGCTGGCGAGAAGCCGACGCTGCGTCAGATCGTGGTGCTGTTTTCCCAGGAACAGTGGGTCAACTTCTTCGGGGATAAGGACAATTTCACACTCGCAAAAATTCCGTACACCGGTGAGGCCAACTTGAGCGAGGGACCGGCGGGTCTCTTCAAGGCACTCGACGAACTCCACCGCGCCCGGCTCTACTTCGAGTACGTCAGTACGCTCGTGCCGCAGGCTGTCCGCGACAGCAATGATCCTCTCATGCAGTCCATGTTCGGCCCCGCAGTGTCGATGGGTCCGGATGGCAGACTGGGCGAAACCGACGCCGACACGCGCGCGGCGGTCATGCTCAACAACTCCGCAACGATCAACCAGTCCGTGCGCTACATGCTCGCGATGGAGAAGCCGCCTCTTCCCGCTGATCAACCGCGCAGCGTTGCCTTCGGCATCGCCCAGCAGAGTCTCATGCATCACTACTGGCGCGGAGGACTCAGGACGGTACCGCTTCCGGATGGCAATGAGTACAAGCTTCCCTTCGACACCATCTCTCCGGGTCTCGATCCGTCCCAGCCTGTCAGCCTCATGGCGAACGGCCTGCAGGCCAAGTTCATGCAGGATATCGACCGTGCGATGGGCGGGGAGAATCTCCCCGGAAGAATCGATGACCTTGCCGCACGTCTCAATCCGTCGCTCCTCAAGGGTGCGCTCGATCCGGCATTCGGTGTCGTGGAACCCAACGACATGAGCTCGCTCCAGATGCTCATGGCGAACCGTCAGGCCGACCGCGTCACACAGCAGCAGCGCTCCCATGAGGAAGTCTTCCAATACACCGATGTCGTGCGGCGCGAGAAGCAGCGCAACGCCGAGACGCTCGGACAGACGTTCACGAATCTGAGCGGCATCGAAAAGATTGCACTCATCGCTATCGCGTTCCAGGTGCTGAAGTCCAAGACGATGCGTTCCATGGCCGGAGGCCTCGGCCTTCTCTACTTCGGACAGAAGTTCCTCCTGAAGCAGAAGGATCCGATCAACGAAGTCTGGATGCCGATCATCAGCGGACTCACGAAGAAGGTGACGGATGTCGCCCGCGGACCGTTCAGTCAGTTCGGCATCACGTTTGACCATCAGAAGTACACCGCTGAGGATATCGGCCGCAGGACGCTTCTCATGGAGCAGTTCCTCTCCGAGCGCACGCGCGACCGTATGACCACGGCGACGACGGGCTTCACACTCCTCTCGGACATGACTCTCGATGATCTCTCGAATCACTTCATCATGAGCCGCGACGGCTCGCTCGCCACTGTGAAATTCTGGGATCC
>CAZDRX010000005.1:0-51773 GCA_964508225.1 uncultured Candidatus Peribacteria bacterium | reverse complement strand
AGAAGATTTCCCTTCACGGAATGAATGCCAGCAAGGGTCTCGAATTCTTCAACGGTTCCACCGCTCCCGATGCCGACCCTGCTTCCGTGATGCATCCGATCAGCTACTTCGCACCGAACAATCCAGGTGTGGCAGCCGAGCTCGGCGTGGATCAGGCGAACCAGCACGTGCTCGATGCGGGACAGGGACTCGGTACGGTCTTCTACATGCTTGCGGTGAGGAACCCTCTCTTCAAGCGTGACCAGCAGATCATCGAACACTTCCGCGGATTCATGAACTACGGATCATACGACAACCTCCCGTACGGTTCTTTCTCGGTGGATCCGGATCATGACGGCAGATACGAACAGGTGAATCCCCGTGAGCTCTACGCGCAGCTCGTCCGTCAGGGTATGCAGGCTGCAATGGGCAAGAAGATCACGCTCGCCGATTTCGTCGCGCAGGAGATGAGGGCGGACACGAGCCCGCTCCACATCGAGTCGCGGAAGAGGCCCGTGGCCGAAGGTACGACCGATAGCACCAAGGCGACGGAGGGTGATACGGATTCCACGAAGCCCACCGAAGGCGATACGGATTCCACGAAGCCTGCAGAAGGCGATACGGATTCCACGGAGCCCGTAGAAGGTGACACCGACGGAACCAAGACCCCCGACGGAACAGGTGACGACCCGGGAGCACCCGAAGGTGACATCGATGGCACCAAAGTTCCCGATGGCACAGGTGACGCCCCGCGTCCTTCCGACGGAACAGGGGACGACCCCGGAGCACCCGAAGGCGACACTGATGGTCCGCGTCCTCCGGACGGTACCGGTGACGGTCCGCGCCCGGCCGATGGAACAGGTGATGACCCCGGAGCACCCGAAGGCGACACCGATGGTCCGCGCCCTCCGGACGGTACCGGTGACGGTCCGCGTCCGGCCGATGGTGCCGGTGACGATCCGGGAGCACCGGAAAGTGATGGAGAAGGCCCCCGCAAACCCGCTGGATCACCCGAAGGCTCAGAGCCTGCCGATGGTCCTTCCGATGACCGTGGTGTTCCCGATGGATCAGCTGCGAGGTCTCCTGAAACGAGTGGCGGGGACGAACCCGTACGCAGGTCCTCAGGTACTCGTGAGAGATCCAGAAGGACAGACGGTTCTCCTGACAGAAGCGCTGTTCCCGGCAGTGACGAACCCCGCAAGGCTCCGGAGGGAACCGATGCTGATGACGATCGCACACCCGGATCTTCAGAGCGGCCCGCGGAGCGAGATGCTACGACGGACGAACGTCCGGCGTCCGGTGATTCCGGTGACCGCACGAAACGGCCGTCAGGAACAGGTGAGCGTGTGCCGCCTGTAGAGTCCGAACCGGCGGAAGCCGAAGAACCGGAGGGTGCCGGCACCTGAGCGTGACGTGGGAAGCAGTCCTCTGTTTCCGGATATCTTCGTATGCAAAAAAAGACGCAGAGCGGGTAAACCCGTCTGCGTCTTACAGTCTCTCCTTCGCGGCGGCGGCGCGGGCGGGGCTTCGGATCGTACAGTCTGGTGACTATTTGATCGTGGCCTTCACCCATTCCGTCACGATGGCTCCGCGCATCAACCGGGCAGAGGCGTCCTTGGTACCGGCGGGGAGCTTCAGAGAAGCGCCCTTTTCGATGACTTCGAAGTGAGGGTTACCCGTCACATCCAAGTATCGAACCTGTACCAGATAGCCAGCCGGCAGCGGCGTGGGCTTCGTCACGGTGAGAATGCTGTCCGCATCAATGGAAACTTCTTCGATCTTCACGCTCGGATCCGCTGCATAGACGCTGGTAAAACCTCCGGGGACCACGCGGTCCCAGAAGTTGAACCGGACAATCTGTGCGAACGTCGGCAGCGTGCCGATGACGAGACCGAGGAACAGCGCACCATAGATGACCATAATCACCTTGATGTTGAGCACGTTCTTCGGAGCTTCCATCGGGACGATGTAGGCAACAGCACTGACCGCGATCAGAGCTGCGTCGAGGATCAGCGCCAGAGCGAGAAGCTCCGGCTTCCAGATGTACGTGCAGACGGGGATCACCAGACCGAAGATGATGACGAGCGTCCAGAAGAGGATGTCGTCCCAAATCGGGTTCGGGTGGGCTCCGGGCTGCGCGATGACCTGTTGCTGATCGGCGGGGGTGCCCTGTGGGGCGGCGGGGGTGGTACCTTGCATGATCAAGACTCCTTCGAGGACTGAGGTTTCGCTCTTTGCGTACGGCAGACAACCGTGACGGTAATGCAAAAGAGCGACTACTAGTATTATACCATAAAACAAGCTATTTGCATATATCTCCACAGCAAAAAGCGTGGGGGGATCACCACGCTGCTCCAGACAAGTCTGAAGCGTCGAAAGCCACTTTAGGGGTAGTAGCGGACCCATCCGTTGTTGTAGTAGCGGTAGTAGAGGCCGCGTGCATAGACCGAGTCATATCCCACCCACCGGTCGTAGTAAAACGGCGGTGCTGAGACGTGGACGGCCACGGGGACTGCAACAGTCTTCGTGACAGTCCGGACGATCTCTTTCGGCGGTGTGTTCCACTTGTCCGCGTGGCACAGAGTGCGGTCGTAGTTCTGACTGCGGATCTTGGCCAACTCGAGAGTCAGCCAGTTCCCCGCAGCCTGAGACTGGACGTCGTCTGTACTTTGAACGGTGAAGCCGCCGATGTTGACATTGCCGATGCAGCGGACAGGGACGGTGTATCCCTGAACATTCTGCGTCAGCAACTTCTTCTCCGGCAGGCAGCAGGGGACGATGGCAGGTACCATCGCCACGGGTTCACAGCAGGGTGCGCCCATCATCGGCACGGGGACGACGGCGGTCGGAGCCGGCAAAGGCTCCGGCACCACCGGTGCAAGCACCGGCGGTCCCGCCACGGCGTATCCGATGCAGAGCATCAGAACCGCAATGGCAGCAATGACGATGCCGACGACGCCCGATTTCGCTGATGACGAGTGGCTGCTGTGTGACTGAGCGGGTGCGCTCATGAGACGTACTCCTTGTACATGGTTCGTTGCGTTGTGATCCTCCCCACGGAGTTCTGCTTCCTTCATTCCCGATCCCCGGAGAACAAAAGCTACAGAAAACTGTAAGGTCTGACTCCCAGGATCGATATGGAAAGGGAGCAGAACCCGTGAGAAGGCTGGCGATGCTGAGAAAGAACCAACTGTTATTATAACACAATATCGCCTAAAAGTTAAATTATGCGATCCTACAGGATCGGGAACGAATCCACTCGCATCCGAGCCGGAAGTTGATTACACTCGGCGGCAATGACTTCACTGATTCTCGCTGACGGTACGGTGTTCCGCGGCGAGTCGTTTGGTGCTGCCACCGATACGGACGGGGAGGTGGTCTTCAATACGGGCATGGTCGGGTACCCCGAGTCCATGACGGATCCAAGCTACCGCGGACAGATCCTCACGTTCACGTATCCACTCATCGGCAACTACGGAGTGCCGAGTGAGAAGAAGAACGCGTGGGGTTTCTCCGAGAATTACGAATCCGAGGAGGTGCACGTCCGCGCCATCGTGGTCAGTTCCGAGAGCCGGGATTTTTCCCACGGTACGGCCGTGAGTTCGCTCCACGAGTGGATGGTGCACCACGGCATTCCGGGCATCTCAGGTATCGACACCCGCGCGCTCACGAAGAAGCTCCGCGAGACGGGCGTCATGCTCGGTCGCATCGTGCAGGGTGAAATCGATACCGAAACAGGCGGACAGATTCTGGATCCGAACGACGGCAATCTCGTGGCGGATGTTGGTACTAGTGAAGTGGTGACGTACGAGCCGGATCCGGCTGCGTTTCCGATGGGCCCGGTCGCGTCCATCGTCGCATACGACTGCGGCATCAAGCGCAACATCCTGCGCTCGTGGCTGAAGAGGGGAGTGCGCGTGCACCGTGTGCCGTGGAACTACGATCTCTCCAAGAGCACGCTCCCGTACGACGGTCTCTTCCTCAGCAACGGTCCCGGCGATCCGAAGAAGTGCACGGCGACGATCGACCAGATCAAGTGGGCGCTTGAGAAGGGGATTCCGACCTTCGGGATCTGCCTCGGCAATCAGCTCCTCGCGCTTGCCGTCGGTGGCGACACGTACAAGCTCAAGTACGGACACCGCGGTGCCAATCAGCCGTGCATCGAGTGGAAGGATGGAGCCGCCACGAAGCGCTGCATCATCACATCGCAGAACCATGGATTCGCCGTCGACGGCAGCAAGCTGCCGCAGGGCTGGCACGTCTGGTTCACGAACGCGAACGACGGTTCGGTGGAGGGTATCCGCCACGAATCCGGCAAGTTCTTCTCGGTACAGTTCCATCCGGAGGCTACCCCGGGTCCTGAGGATGCGAGTTATCTTTTCGATGAATTCCTCCCGATCATCACGAAGAAGTAGGTGAGTCTGCCGCGTATCGGTAGAATCCACATCGTCTTCTTTCTGTTCCGCATGGCCACACCCGCGTACACCGTCACCTGCACGAAGAAAGCGCTCATCGCGCCGGGCGTGTACGAAGTCCGGTTCTCCAAGCCTGAAGGATTCTCCTTCAAGGCCGGTCAGTTCGTGCTCTTCGATGTCGCGCTCAAGGACAATCCTGCCGATATCCAGACCCGTGCGTACTCGCTTGCATCGTCGCCCGCGGAGTCCGATCTTGTCTTCGTCGTGAAGCTCAAGTCCGGTGGCCGCGGCAGCGTCTGGATCGAGGAACTCCTCTCCGTCGGTTCCACCGTCCGCATGCAGGGACCGTTCGGTCTTTTCCTGCTGAAGGAGGCGGAGCCTGCGTACGTGCTTGTCGCGACCGGAGCCGGCATTGCCCCGTTCCGGAGTCAGGCCAAGTGGCTTCTGGAGGAGAAGGGCGACACGCGTCCGCTCACCGTGCTCTTCGGTGTGCGTGAACCTGCGGATTTCTTCTGGCTCGACACGTTTGAGGATCTTGCAAAAAGATTTCCGCACTTCACATTCATGCCGACACTCTCGGGTACCGACTCCTCATGGACGGGACTGCGCGGCAGAGTGCTCGCACATCTTCCCTCGGCTCTCACTTCGGGCAGCGGCGTGTACATCTGCGGAGCGCCGGAGATGGTGAAGGACGTGAAAGATGCCTGTCTCGGCGCACTCGGACTCTCCAAGATTCAGGTGCACGCCGAGGGGTACATCTAGGCGCGGAGATCGATCTGTCCCGTGCTGATCATCTCGAGTGCCTTCGGGTACCACTCGCATTCCAGTGCCTGCACGCGCGGTTTGAGCGTCTCCACCGTGTCGCCCCGCAGCACGGGGCAGGTCTTCTGGAGGAGAATTCTTCCCGTATCCATGCCTTCGTCGATGAGGTGGATCGTCATCCCCGATTCCTTGTCGCCGGATTTCAGTACGAGATCATGCGCGTGCACGCCCGGGTATTTCGGGAGCAGTGCGGGATGGACATTCACGATCCGGTTACTCCACTGTCTCACGAACCACGGGCTCAGCATCCACATCCAGCCCATGCAGGCGATGACCGGTTCCTTGCCTCCGGAGAGTTCCAGAATCGCTTCATTCACGCGCTTGTCGAAAGCTTCGCGCGGTTCGTCCTTCGTCATGGCGACGACCTTCACGGGCAGACCTGCGGCCTTCGCCTTCTCCGCGCATCCTCGCTCCGCGCTGTCCGTCACGAGCCCCGCACACTCCATGGAGAGTGATCCGTCTTTCAGTGCGTCGATGACCGACTGCAGGACGGTTCCTTTCGATGTGCTCAGTGCGACGAAGATCATGTCTTCAGTGTACCAGACGGTGCCGTGAACATCCCCGAGAAGAGGTCGTCCTCAGGCTCGATGCCTTCCACCCACCCCGAGACATCGCTCGGTGCGATGTCATGTCCGCGGATCACTGCGGCCGGAGTGGCCTGTGCGGAATTTCCCATCACGGCATTCGCTGCGGTCGCGAGCTGGTCGGCCACGGCCTCGTGCGTGATGCGGAGCTTCTTTCCGTAGAGGTCAGGCGTGCCGATCTCACTCTTCATCGGCTCGATTCCCGATACCGCGAGTGCGAACGCTGTGACACCGAGCCGCCCGGGATGGCAGCAGGAATCCGAGATGATGACGGGAACTCCGAGGGCCTTCGCAAGCTTCCTCGCGGATGCGGCACTGTCCGTCGGCCACGGGATGGCACAGCCTTCGGTTGCATTCGACTGGTCCACGCCCGCATTCGGGCAGTAGATCTGTCCGTGTTTCATGCCGTCAGGTCTGAGTGCGGTGAGGATCGCGTGCGGACATGTGCCGCTCACGATGCCATTCATCCGTTTCGTTTCGCGGAGCACGAGCTCTGCAAAATCAGGTTCCAGCCCCGACTTCTGCGCGAGTGATCGTGCCTCAGGGGAAATCTCGAGATCCTTCAGTCTGACAGTTGCGCCTTCGGTCACGGCCACGACCTTGGAGGAAATCACGACGATGTCTCCCGTCCGGAGCGTGACGGCAGACCGGAGCGCTGCGGCGAGATCGGCGCCACGCTCAAGAACACCAGTATGGATCGGGAGGATCTCCATGGCGTCAGTATATCTCTTACTCGCTCACTCCGCCCCAGAGCGGGACGAGCGACTGCCTCTGGACGAGGACGACGCGGCTGTCCGTCTGTGATGTCGTGAGATCGATGGTCTTCAGATCCACGGCGGTGACGGCGGCGGATGTGGAGTCGAAGAAGACGGCTTCCGGAGCATCCGGCAGGAGCAGCTTCATGCCTGCACCGGCAGGGAGAGCGAAGCGGCTGAAGCCGAAGACGGGGATGTCCTGTGTGACATTCGCGATGTCCGTGCCCGAGACTTCCGTGCGCGTCCAGCTGGACGGCAGGCTCACGTGGATGGCTTCGGTGGAGTTGTTCGTGATGGAGACGTAACCGGCACCCTGCTTCCTCGCAAAGAGGACGGCGAGAGAAAGCGGAGAATCGTGCTCGAGGCCGATTGTTGCCGGAACGGAAGCGGCATCGGACATGTGCGTGGAGAACACGTTGCGTTCGACCGCGGCGAGGAGCACGAGGACGGCAATGGCCGAACCTGCGATCGCGAACTGGAGCCCGATGAGCAGCCTGCGGCTCTCCTTCTTCGGGGTCACGGCAGCTGCGACTGCCTTCTTCGTGATGGTGCGCAGAGCCGGACTCTTGGCTTTCACCTGAGGCGAAAGCTTCTTCTTCGGGGTCGTGCGGGAAGGGATCTTGCGAGGCATTGGGGTGAATCCTAGGCGCGTTCCGCAGTTCCGTCACCTAAATCTGCTTGCAGGCTTGCAGGCACAAGTATGGATTGATGGAAGTGTGAACTGACGTAAAACGCTCTCACGGAAAACCCCCTTTTCTGCTACAATGAGATCGATGGATTTCAATCCACATTCTCTCCATCAGATTCTCACCCGCATCCGCGACCAGATGCGTTGCCCGCAGTGCGGCACGCACGTCGATGTGGACTTTCCGGCGATCAAAATCGCGGGCGACAGCTTCATGCTGCTCCAGCTCAAGTGTGAGAGCTGCGCTGCCTTCATCGTTCTCCATGTGAACCTGACGGGTCAGGGAGAGGTAGTCGTTGCCGACGATTCCGTGAAGCTCCTCAATGCATCCTCGAGCATGTCGCTCAGCAAGGAAGAAATGGGAACGCTCCGCTCGGCGCTTCAGGCGTATGAGGGATCGTTCGAGAAGATGTTCAAGGCGATGGAGAAGAAGAAGGCCTGATCCAGGTTCGTATGCAGCGCAGAGGTTTCTTTTTGATGTGCATCACCCACCGGTTCCGATACTCAATGGTAGCATGAGCTCCTCATCAGGCTTTCCCATTCAGAAGAACGTCACCATCATCCATCCGGCATTCAATCACGCGGATCTGGTGTGCCGTGCCGTCGCGTCGGTGAAGGCGACGGTCGATCCGCGTCACCGCGTTCTGATCGCCGACGATCACAGCACCGAGGAAGGATTTGAACGCAGGGTGAAGGCCGAGATCGCAGGCGCTCCGAATTTCCGGTATGTCCGCAGCAGCCGGAATCTCGGATTCGTCGCGACGTGTAACCAGAGCGCAGCTCTCGCGGACGCCGGTACCGATATTCTGCTCCTTAATTCCGATGCGGTGCTCACCGCCGGCGCGGTCGAAGAGATGATCGGGTGTCTCGCGGCCTCGGATCGTCACGGCGTGGTCTGTCCGCGCAGCAACGCGGCGACACTCCTCACGATTCCGCAGCTACACGCCCCCGCCGAAGATCTCCGTTCGAGGAGCTTCGCGTGCTGGCAGCGTCTTTCGCCGCGCCTTCCGAGATTCTCTGTGACCCCGACCGGTGTCGGGTTCTGCATGCTCATCCGCCGCGATCTCATCGGACGCTTCGGGCTCTTCGACGATGTCTATGGACGCGGGTACAACGAGGAGAACGATTTCTGCATGCGCATCGCGCGGTACGGTTTTTCGACCGTGATGGCGAACCACGCGTACGTTTTCCACGACGAAGGTGGCAGCTTCACCTCCGCCGAGAGAGCGCGTCTGGAAGCGAAAAACAGGCGTACGCTTCTCAGCCGGTATCCCGAATACGCGCGTGCAGTGGATGAGTACTTCCGTCGTCTCCCTGCACACGAACACTTCGCCGACATTCTCGGACGCTTCGATTCTCGTCCGAAGATTCTCCTCGATCTCTCCGGGCTCATCCCCGCATTCAACGGCACGAGCGAGTATGCGCTCTCGCTTGTGCCTCTCCTCCTTCCTCTCCTTGAGCGTGACGCCGACGTGTCAGTCCTCGTCTCGCGGAAGGCCGATACCTTCTTTGACATTGCCTCCAGATTCCCGCGCGTCCTCATCACGGAAGACAAACCCGCCGAACGCTTCGATCTCGCATTCGTGCCGCAGCAGGTGTTCGCGATGGATCACCTCGAACGCCTGAATCGCATGGCGGTGAGGTGGCTTGTGTCCATGCAGGACGTCATCGCGCTGCGGTGCCCCGCCATCCGTCAGCAGGGGAGTCCTGACATCGTCCGGATGGTCACGCGCTTTGCAGATGGCATCCTCTCCGTGAGCCGGTCGTCGCTCGAGGATTTCCGCGCGTGGCTTCAGGTTCCGCTCCGCCCCGAGGTCATCACTGCTGCGGTGCATCATGCATATCCCGTACCCGATACAGAGAGGCGTGGCGAAGAGCGGGAGCTTCCCGATGCGGGATTCGTCTTCGTCGTCGGCAATCACTACGACCACAAGGCCGTGAAGGAAGCGGTGGAATGTCTCCCGTCCGATCGTCCTGTCATCGTCCTCGGTGATCGTGTGCATGCGAACGTGTGCCGGAAACACGGCGCACGTCTCATCGAGAGCGGTCGCCTTTCGCAGCGCGTTGTGGACGAGCTCTACACACGAGCTGCGGTCGTCGTTTTCCCGAGCCAGTACGAAGGTTTCGGCTTGCCGCTGCTGCATGCCGCAGCTGCCGGCACGCACACCGTCGCGTTCGACTCCGCGGTAACGCGCGAGATTGTCGATGCCTTCGGATTGAAGGCGCTCGTCACGCTCTGCCCAGACTTCCGTTCCATGGGAGCGGCGGCCGGACTGCACAGGAGCGGCAAGCATCCGGTGCCGACAGAGAAACGATCATGGAGCGATGTCGCGGCCGAAACCGCAGGAGTCATCAAGAGCGTTCTGGAGCAGCCTGTGGACGATACTGAGCTTCGTTCGCGGTTCGAAGTCTTCGCGGCCATGGACACCGTGAAGCGCAAAACTGTCCGTGACTGTTATTCGCCACGGGGATTGTTGCACTTGCTCTCGCGACGCATACGGAAGATATTTTCCTCTTGCACGGGGTCTTTTTTTGGCTAGAATAACGCCATCAACGGTGTTCCTCCCTCGGTATTGACGACCGACGGGTCCAGGCGCAGCCGTCTTGCATGCGCTTCCAGCGCATTTTTTCCTCCCCATCCGTATGGCGTTCACGCCCCGCACGTCCGATACCTTCGATGCCGTCGCCCTCAGTGTGGCGAGTCCCGAGGACATCCTCGGCTGGTCCAAAGGAGAAGTGACCAAGCCCGAGACCGTGAACTACCGCACCCAGCGTGCCGAGCCGGACGGACTCTTCTGTGAGCGCATCTTCGGTCCCACGAAGAACTTCCAGTGTTTCTGCGGCAAGTACAAAGGGATCCGCTACAGCGGTGTCGTCTGTGAGAAGTGTGGAGTCGAAGTCACGCGCAGCATCGTCCGCCGCGAGCGCATGGGTCACATCAACCTCGCCGTGCCCGTCACGCACATCTGGTTCCTCCGTTCTTCCCCGTCCCGCCTCGGACTCCTCCTCGATCTCTCCATCAAGACGCTCGAGCAGATCGTCTACTTCTCCGCGTACATCGTGGTGACGGTGGATGACGACGGCCGCGGTCAGGCTGAGAAGGAACTCAAGAGCGAGTACGACGCCCGCAAGAATCAGATCAAGCGCGAGCACGACGAAGCGCTCAAGAAGCTGAAGGAAGGTTCCCCGACGCGCGATCAGCTCGATGCGCTCGACTCGGCCACTGCCGAACTCTTCGAGACGCTCAAGACGAACCACAAGGACGCGCTCGAGGACATCCAGAATCTCCACGTCGGTTCCGTGCTCTCCGAGCTCAAGTTCCGTGAAATGAACATGAAGTTCGGACACCTCTTCAGGGCCGGCACCGGTGCTGAGTCGCTCCGCGAGATCATCGCCGCCATCAACTTCGACGTCCTCGTCGAGGAGCTTGGCAAAGAGCGTCAGCAGTCAAGCGGCCAGCGCCTCAAGAAAGTCATGAAGCGCCTCAAGCTCGTCCAGTCGCTCAAGCAGGCCGGCATCAAGCCCGAGTGGATGGTGCTCGCACGTCTCCCCGTGCTGCCTCCGGACCTCCGTCCGATGGTGCAGCTCGATGGCGGACGCTTCGCGGCTTCCGACCTGAACGATCTCTACCGCCGCGTGATCAATCGCAATAACCGTCTCAAGAAACTCATGAGCATCGGTGCTCCGGAAGTCATCAACCGTAACGAGAAGCGCATGCTTCAGGAAGCGGTCGATACCCTCCTCAACAACTCCGCACGCGCAGGCAAGGCACTCTTCACCGCCGGTGACCGCAGGAAACTCCGCTCCCTCTCCGACATGTTGAAGGGTAAGCAGGGACGCTTCCGCCAGAACCTCCTCGGCAAGCGTGTCGACTACTCGGGTCGCTCCGTCATCGTCGTCGGTCCGGATCTCAACATCGACGAGTGCGGACTCCCGAAGGAAATGGCCATGAAGCTCTTCAAGCCGTTCGTCATCGGCAAGCTCATCCAGGGCGAACTCGCGCACAACGTGAAGTCCGCCGAGCGCATGGTGATCGAAGGCAGCAAGAAGGTGTGGGACATCCTCGAGGAAGTCATCCAGGGCAAGTTCGTGCTCCTCAACCGCGCTCCGACGCTCCACCGCCTCGGTATCCAGGCATTCCAGCCGCGTCTCATCGAAGGTCTCGCCATCCAGCTCCACCCGCTCGTCTGTACGGCCTTCAACGCCGACTTCGACGGTGACCAGATGGCCGTCCACGTGCCGCTCAGCGAACCCGCACAGAAGGAGGCACGCGAACTCATGTCCGCTGCCAAGAACGTGCTCAAGCCCTCCGCCGGTGAACCGATCATCACGCCCGTGCAGGACATGGTGCTGGGTTGCTACTTCCTCACGGCCGTCCACGACGGCTTCCTCGGTGAAGGCATGGTCTTCGGAGGCGCAAGCGAAGCCATCCTCGCTCACGAACAGGGGATGCTCGATCTGCAGGCCAAGATCAAAGTCCGCGTTGCCAAGAACGGCGGCGCAGAAGGTGAGACCGAGATCATCGAGACCTCTGTCGGTCGCCTCTTCTTCCAGGAGATCGTTCCGCCCGAGATCGGCATCATCAACGAGACACTCAAGAAGAATGCACTCAGCAAGCTCATCGCCCGCGCACTCGAAGTGGTCGGTACCGACCGCACGGCCAAGCTCGCGAACGACATCAAGAACATCGGTTTCCGTTACGCCACGAAGTCCGGTATCTCCATCGCTCTCTCCGACATTCTCGTACCGAAGGAGAAGGACAAGATTCTCGACGAAGCCAACGAGAAGGTCCGCAAGATCAACAACCAGTACTGGAAGGGTTGGATCACCGCTGACGAGCGCTACCACCACGCCATCCGCATCTGGAGCAAGGCCAAGAGCGATATCTCCTCGTGCATGATCAAGACGTACACGGACCAGGGCAGGAACAGCATCACGTACATGATCGACTCAGGCGCCCGTGGTAACTGGGGTCAGATCACACAGCTCGCCGGTATGAAGGGACTCGTCGCCAACCCGTCCGGACGCACCATCGAGCTTCCGATCCAGTCGAACCTCAAGGAAGGATTCACGATTCTTGAGTACTTCATCGCCACGCACGGAGGACGCAAGGGTAAGTCCGACACCGCTCTCAAGACCGCCGAAGCCGGTTACCTTACGCGCCGTCTCGTCGACGCCGTGCAGGATATCGTCGTCAAGGAAGAGGACTGCGGCTCCGAGTTCGGTCACATCATCACACGCGCCGACTCCGAGCGCATCGGTGAGAAGTTCGAGAACCGCATCTTCGGCCGCACGCTCCATCAGGAGGTGGTGGTCGGAAAGGAGGTGCTCGCCAAGCGCAACGAGGACATCGACGCCGATCTCATCGTGAAGCTCCAGAAGCACAAGGTGAGCGAGGTGTCCGTCCGCTCCGTCATCACGTGCAACACCGATACCGGTATCTGCGTGAAGTGTTACGGACGCGACCTCTCCGACAACAAGCCGGTCAAGCTCGGTACCCCCGTGGGTATCATGGCCGCCCAGTCCATCGGTGAGCCCGGTACGCAGCTCACCATGAGAACGTTCCACATGGGTGGAGTCGCCGAAGGCTCCGACATCACGCAGGGTCTCACGCGCGTCGAGGAAATCCTCGAGGCCCGTGCACCCCGCACACCCGCCACCCTCTCCGATATCGCCGGACGCGTGAAGTCGACCCACAAGGCCGGCCAGACCGTCATCCAGGTTCTCGGAGAAGAGCTCGGTCAGGACATCTACTACATCCCCGCCGGTTACCAGATCACCGTGAAGAAGGGTGAGGAGGTCACGGAGCGTACGGTCGTGGCCAAGGCCGTCGCCGACAAGTCCACGGTGAAGGTGCTCATCTCCGGCAAAGTGACGGAGGTCGACAAGGGCAAAGTCATCGTGAAGCACACGGAAATTCAGGAGCGCACGTACGAGTTCTCCTCCCGTGAGCAGATCCTCGTGAAAAACGGTGATCAGGTGAAGGCCGGTCAGGCCCTCAATGCCGGTCACTACAACCTGCAGGAACTCCTCGAGAAGCAGGGCAGCTACGCCGTGCAGAACTACATCGTGCAGGAAGTGCAGCACATCTACGCTTCACAGGGTCAGACGATCAACGACAAACATCTTGAGATCATCGCGAAGAAGATGTTCAGCAAGGTCCGCATCGTCGACGGAGGCGACACCGATCTCCTCGCCGGCGAAGTCGTGGACGTCTCCGACCTGCGCCGCAGCAATGGCGTGGTCGCCAAGTCCAAGAAGAAGGACAAGAAGGACGCCACATTCGAGCAGCTCCTCCTCGGTCTCACCCGCGTGTCACTCGCGACTGAATCCTGGCTCGCAGGTGCATCCTTCCAGGAGACGATCCGCGTTCTCGTCGAGGCTGCCACGACAGGCAAGGTCGATTACCTCAAGGGTCTCAAGGAAAACGTCATCATCGGTCGCCTCATCCCGGCCGGTCACACGTACCGCGAGAGGTTCGAGAAGGACAAGGAAGATGCCGCTGATTAACCCTTTACTAAAGCCCCGCCTACCCGCTACCATTCATCGCCGCATGCCAACGATTAACCAGCTCATCCGCAAAGGCCGCAGGACTCAGAAGCGCCGCACGAAGGCTCCGAACCTGCAACACACCTGGAACGCTCTCACCATGAAGCGTGTCCGCCTCGACCACGGCGCACCCGTGAAGCGTGGCGTGTGTCTGAAAGTCACGACCATGACGCCGAAGAAGCCGAACTCCGCTCTCCGCAAGATCGCCCGTGTGCGTCTCACCAACGGTGAGGAGGTCACGGCCTACATCGGAGGAGAGGGTCACAACCTGCAGGAACACTCGGTCGTCCTCGTCCGCGGAGGCCGCGTGAAAGACCTTCCCGGTGTCCGTTACCACATCGTCCGCGGTGTGCTCGACACGGAAGGCGTCCGCGACCGCAAGCAGGGACGCTCCCTCTACGGTGCCAAGAAGCCCAAGAAATAATCCCCATCCCTCATGTCCACCCTCCCCAAGCAGTACATCCCCAAAGGCTCCGACCCGCTCATCGAAAAGTTCGTGAACTGTCTCATGAAGCAGGGAAAGAAGTCGACCGCACGCCAGATCCTCGCTGATGCCCTTGAGATCATCAAGACGCGCACGAAGGAGCCGCCGATGGAGGTCTTCGCGAAGGCTCTCCTCAACGCCACGCCCCTCGTCGAAGTCCGCCCCAAGCGTATCGCCGGTGCGGTCTATCAGGTGCCCACCGAAGTGAACCCCAAGCGTCAGCAGTCGCTCTCGATCCGCTGGATCCTCAATGGCGCCCGCGACCGCAAGGGTGTGCCGATGGCCGAGAAGCTCGCCGCTGAGCTCCTCGATGCTTCTACGGAACAGGGTTCCGCCGTGAAGAAAAAGGAAGACGTCTACAAGATGGCGCAGGCCAACAAGGCCTATGCGCACTTCGCGAAGATGGGCTGATCATGACGAACAGACCCGAGTCCTCTTTTTCGGATGCAGAAGACGTTCCTCTTGGATTCGGCTCGCTCCAGTTCGCCGAAGTTGACGTGTCCCGTTTCTCACTCAGGCATTTCGCACAACCTTGGGAACCAGCCATGAACGGTGAGTCGCTCCATCAGCGCATCGATGCCAGGCACTCGAAGATCGAAGGACTCCTCTACGCACACGGTATTTCACCGTTGCACGTCGAACGTCTGAACGAAACCACACTTGTGGTGCAAGCCCCGGACCCCTCTGTGGAGCTGATCATCGATAGAGTGATCCGGCTCGTACATATTGAGCTGCAGTCCTGAATGAGGCGTTTTGGCGATAATTGACTTAATACTATTATAGTGTAATAATACACTTTCATTTTTCCCACCCTCACCGTATGCGTACGCTCTCCGCTCTCCGTCTTGTCGCTGCCTTCGGGTTTGCGCTCCTCGTCAGCTCAGTCTCCGTAGCGTCCGCCTCTGCGGCCTCTGCGGATCTCTCCGTTGCCCTGAAGGCAACGCCTGCGATTGTCCTGAAAGGGGATGCCGTCACCTACACCGTCAGCGTTACAAACCTCGGACCGGATGCGGCTCTGTCCTTCACAGTGACGGATGCACTCCCTGCAGGATTCACCTTTGTTTCCGGAAGCACAGGTTGCACAGTGGCTGCCGGCACCGTTACCTGTACATCGGGCAAGCTCTATGCGGCTTCCGTGCGTACGTTCTCCCTCAAGTTCTCCACAGCTTCCGCAACATGCGGAGCGACGCTCACGAACACCGTCTCTGTCTCCTCTGCCACAGATCCGAACCCCGCGAACGATACAAGCAATACTGTCTCCACGGTGGTCTCCTGCCCTGACTTTTCCATCTCCATCGCCGCTCCCGTCGCCAAGATTCTCAAGGGCGATCTTCTCTCCTATTACATCTCCGTGAAGAACAACGGCACGGTCGCACAGTCCTTCGTCATGACCGACGCTGTTCCCTCCGGTCTTACCTTCGTTTCCGGTACCACAGGCTGCACAGCCGCTGCCGGTGTCGTCACCTGTACCTCGTCCAAGATCTCTGCAGGAACTACCCGCACGTTCCTCCTCAAGTTCTCCACAGCCTCGGCCACGTGTGCCGCAACGGTCACGAACACAGCCTCTGTCTCCTCGGCTACCGACCCGAACCCCGCGAACGACACGAGCGCTGCGGTATCCACTGTCGTCTCCTGCCCCGACTTCTCCATTTCCATCGCCACTCCGGTCGCCACCATCCTCAAGGGCGATCTCCTCTCGAACTATATCTCCGTGAAGAACAACGGTACGGTCGCACAGTCCTTTGTCATGACGGACATCGTTCCGTCCGGTCTCAGCTTCAGTTCCGGAACCACAGGCTGTACAGCCGCTGGCGACACCGTTACCTGCACATCGGGCAAGCTCGCCGCAGGAGCCACGCGCACGTTCCTCCTCAAGTTCTCCACGGCCTCGGTCACCTGCGCAGCAGCCGTGACGAACACCGCCTCCGTCTCCGCAGCTATGGATCCGAACAGCGCGAACGATGTGAGCAATACGGTATCGACCACGGTGATCTGCCCTGAGGCAGACGTCACGGTCGTGAAATCCGGCTCATCCTCCATTCTGAAGGGCACGTCTCTCAAGTACGTCATCAAGGCCACGAATGCCGGCCCCACGACCGTGACGAATGTCGTCGTCAAGGATGCCATTCCTTCCGGTCTTGTCTTCCAGTCCGGTGTCGGCTGCACGGTCGCGCTTTCCACGGTGACCTGCAACGTCGGCACGCTCACGTCCGGAAAGTCGAAGACGTTCACCCTCTTCTTCGGTACGGCCGCTGCCACGTGCAATGCGGATGTTGTGAACACCGCGACGGTGACGTTCAAGGGTGCCATCGATCCGAATACCTCGAACAACACCAGCTCTGTCACTACGAACATGACTTGTCCGGTCACCGAGAACGAACTGACGGTCGTTGTGAAATCCACCGCAACATCGGACATCGCCGTGAGCAATCAGAAGGACATCAACCTGCTCCGTTTCGAGGCACGTGCGGACAATGAGAATCTTCTCGCCACCCGTTTCATCTTCCAGGGCGTGAACGGACTCAGCCTCACGAACGGCACGAACTACGCTCTTTGGGTCGATACGGACAACGACGGTGTCGTCGATTCGATCGTCCAGAACGGCGTCTCTGCCGCTGGCGGTGCCGTGACGTTCGATACTCTCTCCGGCGGTGGCTTCGTGCTTCCGGCTACCGAAACGAGAGTCTTCGAAGTCCACACGGACGTCGCCTCTGCCACACTCACGGGCACTGCTCTCCAGCTCAAATTCGCCACGACCTTTACGGGCTATGTCTCCGCAGAGAGGCAGTCCGACGGCAGTGACCTCGCCGGTATCAAGACCGATGGCGTCTGCGCCACGACGTGTGAGACCACTGTTCTCACGAATTCTTCCACACTCTGGACGCTCCGCAGTCAGGGAGATCTCTGGATCACAAAGTCCTCGACGCCGGTGCGTTCCCGCCAGCTCCTTGGCGGTACGCTCACGGACGAAGTCCTCCGCCTGCAGCTCCGCGCTGAATACGAAGGTGTCGACGTGACGAACCTCGTGTTCACCGCAGACGGTGCGGATGCCGCAGCACTCTCCTCCAACGTCGACCGTATCGAGCTCTACAAGACAGGCGAGACCACGCCGTTTGCCACCGCGTCGGTCGCCGGCTGCGGTACGGATCCCGTCCCTGCCTACTCGATGTGTGCTTCCATGCAGGCGCAGCAGCTCACCGTCGCCAAGGGCACGCTCGTGAACGTCCTCGTTCGCACGCGCATGCGTACGGACACCGATGGTGCCGTCTCGGGCAAGCACGTGAAGCTCACGGTCGATGCGGTTGCCGGAGCGAAGGCCCGAGGCCTCATCTCCTCGAACAACCTTCTCACCAACGACGGCGATGCCATTAGCGAAGGCGAGGTCTTCATCGGCACGTCTGCCATTGCTCCCTCCCAGACCATCACGGGCAACGACAACGTCGTCGTACTATCCAAGGTGTTGTCCATCACGAACGCCAGCCCCGATGCCAACGGTACGGCCATCCCGACAGGCACACAGCGTCAGATCGGTCAGTTCAAGTTCTCCTCAGCCGCTCACGCGAACCTGAAGAACGGTTCCAACAAGTGGGCGCTCTCCGACATCATCTTCAATGTGAATGTCACGAACGTCCTCACGAACAGCGGCTCGTACAAGATTTACAACAAGGCCGATGCCAGCACGAAGGCTCCCTGTACTGTCTCGTACGTGAATGCCTCTTCACTCCTCGCGATCTGTTCAGGTCTCCTGTTCTCATCCGTCAATACGGAGATTGACCAGGGGTACGACACCACGTTCGTCCTCGAGGCAGACGTGATCAATGCCAAGGTGAACAATGCACAGGCCTCGACGCTGCAGGTGTCACTCCAGAACTTCGATTCCATCGCTGCCACCTCCTTCGGCGCTGCAGCCAGCCACCTCCAGTGGGTCGATAAGGACTTCGGTGCTTCTGCAAACTTCCTCTGGATCGAGTACCCGGAATCCACCGTGAACGGCACATCGTACAACGGATAATCGTCTCTTCGTAGAACTTGGAAAGGACGCCCGCAGGGGGTGTCCTTTCTTCGTTCTGAGGGTTCCAAAAGACCTTTTCTCGGGCGGAGACACCCCCTATACTGCCTCGGCTAGCTTTGGGAATTCCTTAAAGCCTCCATTTTTTCTCCTCTTTGTATGGACTTAAAGAACGTACGCAACATCGGAATCATTGCTCACATCGATGCGGGCAAGACCACGACGTCCGAGCGCATCCTCTTCTACACCGGAAAGAACTACAAAATCGGTGAGGTGCACGAAGGCGAGGCCACGATGGACTGGATGGAGCAGGAGCAGGAGCGCGGTATCACGATCACATCCGCTGCCACGCAGTGTATGTGGAAGTCGAAGTACAACAATGTCGACACGGTCACGACGATCAACCTGATCGACACGCCCGGACACGTGGACTTCACCGCTGAGGTGGAGCGCAGTCTCCGTGTGCTCGACGGAGGTGTGGCCGTCTTCGACGGTTCACAGGGTGTGGAGCCGCAGTCCGAGACGGTGTGGCGCCAGGCTGACAAGTACCATGTACCGCGCCTCGCGTTCGTGAACAAGATGGACAAGATCGGCGGTGATTTCTATATGTCCCTGAAGAGTATCCATGATCGTCTCAGTAAGGACGCTGTGGCGATCCAGCTCCCCGTCGGAGCCGAGAGCGACTTCAAGGCGATCATCGACTTGATCGAAGAGGAGATGGTCACGTTCGAGGGCGAGCACGGCGAGAAGCACGTCCACCAGCCGATTCCGGAGGACATGAAGGAAGATGTGAAGAAGTACCGCGCCATCCTCATGGAGAAGGCCGCCGAAGGCGCCGGTGAGGAACTCATGGACAAGTACCTCTCGACCGGATCGCTCACGAAGGACGAGATCAAGGCCGCCCTCCGTCAGGGTACGGTCACGGGCAAGATCTACCCCGTTCTCTGCGGATCTTCGCTCAAGAACATGGGTGTCCAGCTCGTGCTCGATGCCGTCGTGAACTACCTCCCGTCACCACTCGACATGCCGCCGATCAAGGCCACGGAAGTAGACTCGGACAAGGAAGTCGTCCGTAAGCCCGACAACAGCGAGCCGCTCGCCTGTCTCGGATTCAAGATCGCGACGGACCCGTTCGTCGGCAAGCTCTGCTTCGTCCGCGTGTACTCCGGTGTGCTCAAGGCCGGTTCGTACGTCATCAACTCGCGCAACGGCAAGAAGGAGCGCATCGGACGTCTCGTCCGTCTGCACGCCAACAACCGCACCGAAATCGATCAGATCGAAGCCGGTGACATCGGTGCCGCCATCGGTCTCAAGGAGACCCGCACGGGCGACACGCTCTGCAGCGAAGAAGGTGCCGTGAAGCTCGAGAGCATCACGTTCGCCGAGCCGGTCATCTCGCTCGCCATCGAGCCCAAGACCAAGGCCGATCAGGAGAAGATGGGTATCGCTCTCCAGAAACTTGCCGAAGAAGATCCGACCCTTCGCGTTCGTACGGACGAAGAGACCGGTCAAACGATCCTCGCGGGTATGGGTGAACTTCACCTCGATATCATCATGGATCGTATGCGTCGCGAGTTCAAAGTGGAGAGCAACGCCGGCAAGCCGCAGGTGGCCTACCGCGAGACGATCCAGAAGACGCTCGAGCACGAGTCCAAGTACATCAAGCAGACGGGTGGCCGCGGTCAGTACGGTCACTGTGTGTTCCGCATCATGCCGCAGGACACTCCCGGCAAGGGCTACGAATTCGTGAACGAAGTCGTCGGTGGTCGTATCCCCCGCGAGTACATCGAGCCCTGCAACAAGGGCTTCCAGGAGGGTCTCTCCCGCGGCGCGCTCGCCGGATTCCCGCTCGTGGACGTCAAAGTGGAGCTCACCGACGGTAGCTACCACGATGTCGACTCGTCCGAAATGGCGTTCAAGATCTGTGCATCCATTGGTATTCAGGAGGCCGCACGCAAGGCGGATCCTGTCATCCTCGAGCCGGTCATGAAGGTGGAAGTCGTCTGTCCGGAAGAGTACTTCGGTGACGTGATGGGTGACGTCTCCGCACGCCGCGGTCTCATCAAAGACACGGGCTCCCGCGGTATGGCCAAGACGGTGCTGGCCGATGTCCCGCTCGCCGCCATGTTCGGTTACGCCACGGAACTTCGCTCGATGACGCAGGGCCGCGCCAGCTACTCCATGGAGCCGAGTCACTACGCCAAGGTGCCGAAGAACGTCGCCGACGAGATCATCGCGTCACGCGCCGGAGGCAAGTAAGTCACTTCGTGAAATCCAGAGAGGCGGGTACCCCCGCCTCTTTTTGTATCCTTGCTATGATCCATCCATGAGCCATGCACTCTTCATGCGCCGTTGTCTCGACCTTGCCCGCAGGGGACAGGGGAGGACAGGAATAAATCCGATGGTCGGCGCGGTGCTCGTGCGTGACGGGAGTGTGATTGCGGAGGGGTACCATGAAGCATTCGGAAAAGCGCACGCAGAGCGTCAGCTACTCGAAAAGTTTGATCAAGAAATGAGATCAACCGATACGCTCTACGTAAGTCTTGAGCCCTGCGTGCACACGAACAAGAAGACGCCGCCGTGCGCGCAGTTTCTCGTGGAGCGCGGCGTGAAGCATCTCGTGTACGGGATGTGCGATCCGAATCCGGAAGTTTCTGGAAAGGGGATCGAGTATCTGAACAAAAAAGGTGTTCAAGTTTCAGGTTCTATCCTTGAGCAGGATTGCCGCAGGCTCAATCGGGGATTCGTCTCGCTAATGACGAAAGGGAGACCGTGGATCACCCTCAAGCAGGCCGTGACGGTCGACGGCAGGCATTGCAACGCAGACGGATCATTTCTCAAGATCACGACCAAGGAGCAGGACGCATGGTCACACCGATTTCTCCGGGCACGTCACGATGCGATCCTCGTCGGAGCGGGTACGGTGCTGAGTGATGATCCGCAGCTCACGGTGCGTCGTGTCGATGCGCCACCACCCCTTCTGAGAATCATTCTGGACCGGACGCTCAAGACTCCGGTCACGGCGAAGGTGTGCAGGGAGGGAACGATCATCGTGACCGATACCGATATCCCTGCCGCAAAACAGAAGCCTTTTCGGGAGGCAGGTGTCCGGTTCTTTCAGGTCGCATCAACCAAGGACGGCTTCGACTGGGGCTCGCTTTGGAAAGCACTCACGACTCCCACAGACGGATTCCACGGGATTTCTTCGATCCTCGTCGAAGGCGGGGCGCTCACGTGGGCACGTTTCCGTAGTTCCGGCATGGTGGATGAGGCAGTCACCCTCGTCGGGACTTGTCTGACCGAAAGTGTCGCGACGAGACGTCCGAAGGATCCTCCTTCCAGTGTGAGATAGCTGAGGAGTGAGAAGAAGAGCAGGGCGATGGCATAGACAGCTGCCGAATGCACGTCTGTGCGTGGATTGATGTGCAGCAGCAGGATGCCGTGCCAGACATAGAGCGAATAGCACATGACGCCGAGAATCTGGAGCGCGGAAAGCTCAAGCACTCGGGTGAGCACGGATCTCCTCACGAGCGCGGAACCGGTGATGAACATGAAGCCTGTGGCGATGAGCAGCATCCGCGGCATGTACAGAATCGAGAGTCCCGCGAGGATGTCCTCGTTCGCGAGCCAGAAACCCGCGAGCACGAAGACGATCCCGCACGGCATGATCCACGGCTTGCGCAGCGTCGCAGGTTTCCGTGTGAAGATCCATGCGACGGCCATCCCCAGGACGAACGCATCCAGCCGCATGAGGAACGAATCGAAGAAGAACATCGTCCCGGGAGTCCAGTCGGGCCAGAAGGCTTGTCGCCCAGCGGTGTTCATCGCCACTACCAGGAGCGTCGTCAGTGTGATGCCGTAGCGGTGCATGACCCAGACGAGCGCGGGGAAGAGGAGTGAGAACCAGATCTCCACACGCAGGGACCACAGCACCCACGTATCTTTGGGGTAGAACCACGGTTCTGTGACGGGGAACGGCCAGAGTGTCTTCATCATCGTGTCTCCGAATTTCGCGAGGGATGTGATCACATCCGGATATCCTGCCATCACGACAGATGCCACCACCGCACCGGACAGGAGGGGCAGGAGCCGCCAGAGTCTCCGTGAGTAAAACATCCGGACATCATTGAAAGTCTCCATTCTGCGCCGCTTCTCGGCGTACGGCAGAGACAGGACGAATCCGGAGAGCACGAAGAAGAGCATCACCCCGTGCATGCCGTTCGAGAGCGGAGCGAACGGATGCATCGTGAATCTGCCGATGGTGAAACTATGCCAGCCGGGACCCGTGATCTGGTAGAAAATATGGTGATAGATCACGCCGATGATGGCGATCCCGCGCAGTCCGTTGATCACCGGAATCCTCTTTTTCATTCCGGCAGAGCATAGCCAATTCCTTCCCTCTGCATAAGGAAGAGACCCCACGCCGTGAGGCGCAGAGTCTCCTTTGCTCTACCTTGCGGCAGAGCTCCCTTTCACACTTCTTCTGGTGACGGACGGCTAGTGAGCCGATGTCGGTTCACCGCTTCCATGAGCGTGGGTCTTGCCATTGGTGGCGTGACCGTTGCTTCCGGAGGCGGATTCGGGGCGTTCCGTCTGGTACGGAGACTGCAGGCCGAAGTTGAGGCCTGTCGTTCCCGTTGCCGCGATCTTGACGATCTCGGCGACGGTGTCGCGCAGCACGACCTTGTGGACCCGTGGCATGAGGATGACCGGAGCGATCAGCATCGCAAACGGTCCGAGTTCCTCGGCCAGTTGCTGAACGATCTGCGCAGCCGCTTCTTCCGTTGCATCGACGACCTGGGCGACACCATGATCGATGAGCATCCGGAGAGAGTTGCCGAACAGTTTCCCCACGGGCTTTTCGTCGCGCACGTGGCGCACCAGTTCCACGAAGGGAACGTAGTGCGTTCCGAGCAGGTTGCGCAGCAGTGACAGAATCCCATCGACGATGTGAGGATTGGCCTTGCGACCGTTCCGCAGCGTCACGAGTTCCGCCATGGCGTTTTCATCACCCTTGAAGGGGCGATACAGCACCATCTGCAGGCCATCACCATCCACGCACGCTGCGACGAGTTCGCGATAGGCGTCATGGACGGTACCGGTTTGCCGGTCGATGAGATCGAGGGTCAGCAGGTTGCGGCGGGTAACCGAGTCGGTGAAGACCTGGTACTTGCGCTTCCGAGCTTTCCGAACGAACTCAACGAACGTCAGCGGCGACTCCTTGTAGAGCCGTGCCAGGGTCTGCCACATTCCTTCGACTGCGGCGGTGTTGACCGGTTTCCCGGTCCGGCGAAGTTTCGACGACATGGGTCGTCCTTTCCGCCCCTTTCGGGGCTGTCACGAAGTGGTGAAAGAGCATGTAGCCGGTTCCATGACCAGCACACACCCTCTCGGGTTGGTATGCCGGCAGAATTGCCAGCTTGAGCACTATACTAGTATTTATGTATTTGTCAATATTCTTGCAGAGAGGCTCCTGATTACTGCAATTGGCTTACGGGATACATCATCCGGTTTCCCACGCGGTACAGGAAGCTGAAGAACTGGTAGCTGATACGGGTGGAGAGAGGGAGTGCCCCGTTCTCACTGTAGTGACGTGCGATGTCGGCAAAACGCGCACCCTTCTTCTTCATCGCTTCGAGCGTTGCAGGGCGCTTGTCGACGACGAGTCCGAACTTGCCGCGGCCGATCACGCACTTCGGTTCGAAGTGACGGCCCACGACGGTGCCTCCGTAGTACTTGATCGCCTCGGTCACATGGAGCGTGGTGATGTAGAGGAGGGCTTTCCACGCGATGAGGGGAGCGCCGCCTGCGTAGAGGATGAAGAACGGCTTGGCCTTGAGCGTGCCTCGTGAACGCCCTTCCGTATCGAGGGCGAATGCGCCCATGCGATCAATCAGGTTCTTCAGGTGTGCGGGCACCGAGAAGTTCCAGACCGGACTCGCGAACACCACACCGTCAGCCTCGCTGATCAGCGATTCCACGCGGCAGAAATCATCATCTTTGTCGCTGCAGTGCGGCGCGTAGCGCTCAAGTGTGAAGTGCTTGATGTTGAGGTCTCTGAGTACCAGCTTGGAGGTTTCGACGCCTCGTGAGGCGAGCCCTTCGATGAAGCGGTCGGCAAGAAATTCGGTATTGCCTCCGGCGTTCGTACCGGCGATGACGACGGTGACGTGCGGCTGTTTTTTGGCTGTGGAATCCATGAAGATGTGGGTGAGGACGACTTGCTCACACTACCTGTGGTGAGTCACTTCGAACAGATCGGGAAATATCCTGGAAAAATTCTCGTGGAAGACTCCCAGAATAATGTTGAAGTGTACTTTATTTTTTCGATTCTTCGTGCGGAATTTCCTCTTTCTGCAGCCGAATTTTTCATTCGTGTCCGTTCCACCAGTCGTCCGTTCGATTACACTTGAGCATGGAGAGACTCTGCGTAGAATACGGAGATGTTGTGGTCTGCCAAGCGAAGCACCCACTACATCTTGTGTTCCCCCTCCAATACCATGAATCCGAACGCCGCCTCCCTCAGCACCGCCCGCGACATCCCGCCGGCTGATGTTTCATCGACTCTCAAGAGCGCCAAGAAGAAGGCGGTCAAGCAGGCCAAAGGACATGGTCGTGGTCTCATGATCTCGCGCCGGTTCACGACGCCGGGCACCGACCCGCTCGATCAGGTGAAGTATGACCGTCGCACGAGCCGTATCGTGAACACGAACGGTTCCGTCGTCTTTGAGATGAAGGATGCCGAAGTTCCGGCTGCGTGGAGTCAGGTGGCCACCGATATCGTCGTGTCCAAGTACTTCCGCAAGGCGGGGGTGCCCCAGTTCGATGAGAAGGGAAACCCGATGAAAGACGAGAGCGGCGCGATCCTCACCGGTCCCGAGCGCTCCGTGAAGCAGGTGGTGCGTCGCCTTGCAGGATGCTGGAGGCACTGGGGTGAGGAGTACGGCTACTTCGAGACTGCGCAGGATGCGCAGACGTTCGAAGACGAGCTCAAATTCATGCTCGTGCACCAGATGGCGGCTCCGAACTCGCCGCAGTGGTTCAACACCGGTATCAACTACGCCTACGACATCACGGGTCCGGCGCAGGGCCACTATTACTGCGATCCGGTGACGGGCGAGGTGAAGAAGAGCGAGGACGCCTACACGCACCCCCAGCCGCACGCCTGCTTCATTCAGGGTGTCGCCGATGACATGGTGAATGAAGGAGGCATCATGGACCTCTGGGTCCGCGAGGCACGCCTCTTCAAGTACGGTTCCGGCACGGGCACGAACTTCAGCAATCTCCGCGGCGACGGCGAGCCGCTCAGTCAGGGAGGCCGCAGTTCCGGTCTCATGAGCTTCCTCAAGATCGGTGACCGCGCTGCGGGCGCCATCAAGTCCGGAGGCACGACACGTCGCGCGGCGAAGATGGTCTGTCTCGACCTCGACCATCCGGACATCGAGGAATTCATCAACTGGAAGGTGAACGAAGAGAAGAAGGTAGCCGCGCTCGCCAAGGCCGGTTACGACACGGACTTCAATGGCGAAGCGTACGCCACCGTCTCCGGCCAGAACTCGAATAACTCCGTCCGCGTTCCGCACCAGTTCTTCCAGGCTCTGGAGTCTGACGGCGACTGGAACATGTTCTGGAGGACCGAGCTTCGGAAAGCGAAAAAGGAGAACCGCGAACCCAAGCCCTGTAAGACCGTGAAGGCCAAGGACATGTGGGATCAGGTGGCCTACGCCGCATGGAGCTGCGCCGATCCGGGCGTGCAGTACGACACGACCATCAACGACTGGCACACCTGTCCCGCCGACGGCCGCATCAATGCCTCTAACCCGTGCAGCGAGTACATGTTCCTCGATAACACCGCGTGTAACCTCGCGTCCTGCAACCTCATGCACTTCATGAAGGAGGACGCCGAGGGTGTGAAGACCTTCGCCATCGAAGACTTCCGTCACGCCGTCCGTCTCTGGACGATCGTCCTCGAGATCTCCGTGCTCATGGCACAGTTCCCGAGCAAGGAGATCGCCGAGCTCAGCTACACGTTCCGCACGCTCGGCCTTGGCTACGCCAACCTCGGTGCGATGCTCATGCAGATGGGCATCCCGTACGATTCCGAGCTTGGCCGCGCGATGGGAGGTGCCATCACCGCCATCATGACCGGTGAGTCCTACGCGACGTCGTCAGAGATCGCCGAGTGTCTCGGTGCGTTCCCGGGATACGAGAAGAACCGCGACAGCATGCTCAGAGTCATCCGCAATCACCGCCGTGCCGCGTACAACGTGCCGGAGTACGAGTATGAGAATCTCGCGGTGAAGCCGGTCGGCATCGATCAGAAAGTCTGTCCGGCTGATCTCCTGCAGGCTGCCAAAGAAGCATGGGACAGGGCGCTGGAGATGGGTTCCAAGCACGGATACAGGAATGCGCAGGTCACCGTGATCGCCCCGACGGGCACGATCGGTCTCCTCATGGACTGCGACACGACCGGCATCGAGCCGGACTTCGCGCTCGTGAAGTTCAAGAAGCTCGCCGGAGGCGGATACATGAAGATTGCGAACCAGTCGATCGAGCCTGCCATGCAGATGCTCGGCTACCGCGACGACCAGAAGAACGACATCATGAAGTACGTGCTCGGTACGCTCACGCTCGAGGGCGCCCCGCACATCAACCGCACGACGCTGAAGGCCAAGGGTTTCACCGACGAGGATATCGCGAAGGTGGAGAAGAACCTCCCGAGCGTCTTCGAGATGCGCTTCGCCTTCAACAAGTGGATTCTCGGAGAGGACACCGTGAAGCGCCTCGGCTTCACCAAGGAACAGATGGACGATTTCAATTTCAATCTCCTGAAGGGCCTTGGTTTCACCGATGCCCAGATGGAGGAGGCGAACACGTTCGTCTGCGGTCACATGACCGTCGAGGGCGCTCCGATGCTGAAAGATGAGCATCTCCCCGTCTTCGACTGCGCGAACAAGTGCGGCAAGATCGGCAAGCGCTACATCTCGGCCGAAGGCCACATCCGCATGATGGCGGTCGCCCAGTCGTTCATCTCGGGTGCCATCAGCAAGACGATCAACCTCCCGAACGAAGCGACGGTGGAGGACTTCAAGAGTGCCTACTACATGAGCTGGAAGCTCGGCGTGAAGGCCAATGCCCTCTACCGCGACGGCAGCAAGATGAGTCAGGCCTTGAGCAGCTCCTCGGATGCGAAGAAAGACGAGGTGAAGGAAGTGGTGGAGAAGGTGATCGAGAGGATTGTCATCAAGGAGGTGCCGCGCCGCCGCAAGCTGCCCGATGAGCGTCTGTCCCTCACGCACAAGTTCTCGGTGGCAGGCCACGACGGCTATCTCCACGTCGGCATGTACGAGGACGGCACACCGGGTGAGATCTTCATCAAGATGAGCAAGGAAGGCTCCACGCTCTCGGGTGTCATGGATACGCTCGCGCTCTCCCTCTCCATGAACCTCCAGTACGGCGTTCCGGTGGAGGTGCTCTGCGAGAAGCTTGCCCACACCCGCTTCGAGCCCATGGGCATGACCACGAACCGCGAGATCCCGATGGTGAAGAGCTTGATGGACTACCTCGGTCGCTGGCTTGCCCTCAAGTTCCTGACGAAGGAGAAGGCCATGAAGTATCACAACAGGGAACTCGTCGAGAAGGCGTACTCGGAAGGCACGAAGAGCAAGGAGGCCTACGCGATGAGCTTGCCGGTGGTCGACGAAGGCGCACCGCAGCTCATGAAGTCGCCGGCGCCGACGACGCTCATCGACAAGCTCGCCGATGCGAAGCTGCAGGGGTACACGGGTTCTGCCTGTTCCGGTTGTGGCTCCACTAAGATGAAGCGCAACGGAAGCTGTGAGCTGTGTCTGGACTGTGGAGCGACGAGCGGTTGCTCCTGATCCATTGTTTTTGTCTTCTGGAAGCCGCGGGTAGCACCCTCGGCTTCTTTCGTTTGACTTCTGCAGAGTCATCCTTAGAATCGCGCCAACTTTCCTTCACTTTTTCTATGAGTATCCGCCACATTTCAGAGCTTGGTACCGATGACGTTGAGCGCCTCGGACTCCAGCCCGCAACCGGTCGTATCAACAAGCAGCCGAGAATTTATGTGCAGGCACAGATCGCCGATGCCCTCAGGACGTCCGGTGCTTTCCGCGCTGCCGAGCAGCAAGGGGAGGAAGGTCACGATCTCTCAGCAAGGCTCCCGAGAGTGATCACCTCTGACGTTCTGTCTGAGGCGCAGGAGCCTGATGAGTTCATGGGTGAGTCCGCTCTCTAGGAGAGCGAAACGTCTGTAGAATCAGTACATGTCTGACTCTGCCTGGATTGACCATATCCCTTCGCACGAGCGCGAGAAGATCCGCAAGCGCCTCAGGAGTCCTGAGGAGTACGAACGGCTGCGCGAGAAGGTGAAGGGCCCCGAGGATCTGGAGCGGGAGATGGAGAAGAACGCCGAATTTGCGGAAGCGCGGCTCAGTCTCGAGTCTGATCCCAAATCCCAGGAGAGAAGCCGCGATGCTGTAGCGGCTT
This sequence comes from uncultured Candidatus Peribacteria bacterium, assembly GCA_964508225.1. GTDB lineage: Bacteria > Patescibacteriota > Gracilibacteria > Peribacterales > Peribacteraceae > CAZDRX01. The sequence goes on along the minus strand of CAZDRX010000005.1, from coordinate 22,982 downwards.
TTGCGAGAGAGCAGGGGAGTGCCGCTGCACTCGAAGACGCGCCGGCTTCGGCAGGGGAGTCTCTTACGAAGGGTCACTTCGATGTCGTCGTCACCGAGAAGAATCACGAGCCGCGATTAGCTGTGAAGCTGAAGAAGCCGGAAAAAGGACCGGTGTCGGCTCCTTCCGGTACCGTATCTGAGGTATTTGCGCTCAAGCCGGTGCTTCAGCAGCAGATCCTCGCGACGTTTACTCTGAAGTAGCCTGAAGAGGAGTGGCAGAAGAAACATCCGTTCACATCGAAATGAACAGACACCCGAAGACGGAGAGAAGCAGGAACCAGCGCATGGGTCGAAGCCTATTCCCTCACGTAATTCTTTGACAATAGCCACGGGCTAAATTGCCATTGAGCCCTTTTATAAAACGTTTCAGAAGAACATTTTTTGTGTACAAGAATACACCCGTTTTCTTACATTGCTTCGGATGATTGCTGCAGGAAGCCGAGGACATCGTCATCCGGGGCTGCGCGGTTCCTGTGTGTCATCCCGCAACGTTCACATGTATAGATGATCATGAAGCCTTTCTTCCCGTCCTGATCAATCGAGGTGGGCTTCAGCAAGCCCTGACAGGTCGAAAGACGGTCACCCGGACCGTCGCGGTCCACATGTTTCGATGTCAGGCACTTCGGACAATGATCACGGTAGGTCCCTTTGCCGAGCGGCTGCACCTCAAGCCCGCAAGCCTCACAGGTAAATGTCTCTTCACGTGCGATAAACGTCATGCGCTCCGGAGAACCGCGATGCGATCAAGTTCCTCGATCAGCCTTTCGGCTGCCTCAAAGTAGGGCTGATCACGCTCACTGATGTCATCTGTCTCATCGCCATAGGAGAGTGCAGGAGACGGACCGTACGCAGCCTCGTGCGCTTCGATGAACGCTTCACCATGCTGCAGGCACTCCTTGTCATTGAGTAGAAGTTCCTGCGGGACGAGATTCTCCATCGGGTACGTTTCGTCGAGAATCCCCGTGAAGCTCTCCCCTTGTTCGAGTCTCATGTTCTGATCCGCTTCATTGGCCTGCGCCTTCAGTGCCGCTCCTGCGGCAGCCTGCTCCATGAGGATGCGCTTTTGCATGTTCCGCTGCTGGCGGATCTCGAGCATGATTCTCTGCCCTTCCTCGAAGCTTGGCAGCTCACTGCTATTCACCTGACTGATGTACGACGGAGTCTGCACCACATCCTGCGAGAGAATCTCGACGAGCCTCGTGTGCTCACCGTTCTGGTTCTGCCGTGACAGGCTGTGCGCGCGGATGATCTTCTGTCCGAAGCTCAGCGGCGAAGCGTCCGTGCGATCCTGCCTCCTGATCGATTTCACAAGCTTGCGGAACTTCCTCTCATTGCGCGAGGGGTGTGGCCTCCAGTCGTTGATACGGTTCGTGTCGAAGGGGATTTGCTCCATGAATCCGATTGTTTCATAGCATATTTCTCTTCGCAAGTTCAGACATTGAATCTGAAGTGCATGACGTCGCCGTCCTGCACGATGTACTCTTTTCCTTCCGTGCGCATCTTTCCAGCTTCTTTGGCTTTGGCTTCGGATCCAGCTTGAACAAAATCGTTGTACGAAATCGTTTCGGCACGGATGAATCCTTTCTCGAAGTCCGTATGGATCACGCCCGCAGCCTCGGGAGCCGTTGCGCCTTTCCTCACCGTCCATGCACGGACCTCCTTTACACCTGCGGTGAAGTACGTCTGCAGGCCGAGAGCCTCGTACGCACCCTGAATGAGGCGATCCAAGCCCGATGAGTGAATACCGAGTTCTTTCATCATCGCCGCACCTTCCTCGGGTGACAGTGCGATGAGTTCCTCCTCAAGCTTCGCCGAGACGAGAATTGCCGTGTCACTCTCCGTGAGGCCTGCCTTCGCCTTCGCTTCACTGATCGGCATGGTCGCCAGTGACGCTTCATCCGTATTGAGGGCGTAGATCATGCGCTTCGACGTGAGAAGCTGCTGCGCCTTGAGGATGGGCTGAAGCTCCTTGTCGATGACGACCGTAGATGCGAGAAGACCTGCATCGAGTGCGACTTTCACCTTCGTGAGGACATCGAGCTCTTTCACGAGTTCCTTGTTTCCGGAACGGGCTCCTCCTTCGATCTTGTCGATCTTCTTCGAGACTTTGTCCAGGTCGGAAATGATGAGCTCGGCCTCGATGATCTCACGGTCGCGCTTGGGCTCTACGGAGCCCTCCACGTGGATCACCTCGGATCCTCCGAAGATACGGACGACGTGACAGATCGCATCCACTTCGCGGATATGACTTAAGAAAGCGTTGCCGAGACCTTCGCCTTTGGATGCACCCTTCACGAGTCCGGCAATATCCACGAATTCCACGATGGCGGGCACCGTCTTCTCCGGCGTGATGAGCTCCGCGAGCTTCTTCAGACGGGGATCGGGCACTTCCACAATGCCGATGTTCGGCTCGATGGTGCAGAACGGGTAGTTGGCTGCCTGCGCGCCATGACTGCGCGTGAGTGCATTGAAGAGCGTCGATTTTCCGACGTTGGGCAGGCCGACGATACCGATCTTGAGTGACATAGCCGCGGCAGCTTAGCAGAAAACCTTCAGAGAACGAGTATCCCGTCTCCAAAGGAGAAGAGCCTCATGTGTTCTGCGATTGCCTGTCTGTACAGCTCGAGGAGCTTCTCTCTTCCCGTGAAAGCCGAGACGAGCATGAGGAGGCTTGAGCGCGGGACGTGGAAATTCGTGATGAGGTGATCGGTGAAGTGCAGGGGGTCACCCTCAGTGATGAAGAGGTCGGTGGAGCCGAAAGGACGGACGATCTGTCCGCCATCCGAAGCCGACTCGAGTGTGCGTACCGTGGTGGTGCCGACGGCAACGATCGGTCTGCCCGCGGCCTTGGCATCATTCAAGTCCGCGGCGGTCTCCGGATCGATCGAGTAATGCTCGGTGTGGAGCTTCTTCAGTTTCCACTGTTCTTCCGTGAGCGGCGCGAATGTTCCGAGGTGGACGTGGAGTGTCACGTACCGTACTCCCCTGCCTGATTGTTCTAATTTTTTGATCAATTCTTCCGTGAAGTGTAAGCCTGCCGTCGGAGCAGCAACCGATCCTTCTTCCTTCGCATACACCGTCTGGTATTCCGTCCGTCTCCGCTCCTCGGGCAGTGGAGAATCCTTCATATAAGGAGGCAGCGGCGTCTCACCGTATCTCTCGAGAAGATCACGGAGTTCGGGAATCGGAAACGACGGCTTGAGAAGTGCCTCCTGATCTTTGCGTATGACGACGGTGAAGGCGTGGCCGCCCTGCCAGATGAGCTTGTCGCCGTGCTTCAGTGTTCCGGAGGCGAGCACGGTGATCGTCTCGGGTTGAACGCTCAGGAGGAGTGCCGACACGAGACCTCCCGTCACTTTCTTCAGCGTGAACTTGGCCGGGATCACTTTCGTCCGGTTGAAGACGAGCATCGCATTCGGCGGCAGATACCGGTCGATGTTTGCAAAAGTGTCGTGCTCTACGGAATCTTTCTTCCTGTCGTAGATGAGGAGCCTTGCACTGTCTCGGGGTGTTGCGGGCTCTTTCGCAATGAGCTCCTGCGGAAAGGAATAGTCGTAGGCCGACAGAAGCTCCTGAAATGTCATGAGGCGGTTAGTACGCCTTCGCCACATAAATCTTCTTCGCGAAGGCACTCGGCTTTCCCGAAACCGGATCCATCATGCCCTTGGCATCTTCTTTGGCATCGAAGGCGAAGCAGCGGTACGTGCCGCCGCTCGTCTCGGATTTGAGCTTGGTCACGGTCTCCACCGTGCCGTCCCACGGCACGAGCGCCCACTTGCCGTTTTCGAGAGCGTCCTTCAGCTCATCATAGTTCTTGGCTTCCACCGTGCGTTCCTGCTGCATCTTCTTGGCGCGATTGAAGAGCGTCTTCTGGTCTTCGTCGAGCATCGCCTTCACGATCTCCGGTGCCTTGGAGAGCGGTGCCTTCACGGCCTCTTCACGCGTGCGGATACGGCTCTTGATCACGCAGGAGTTCTCCGCGAGATCCTTGGAGCCGAGCTCGATGCGCACGGGAGTGCCCATGTGGATCTGGTGGAATGTCTTGTCGCCCAGACGCGTCTCGCGTGCGTCGATCCTCACGCGCATCGTTCCTCCCGACGTCTCCTCGAAGGCCTGCGTGCGGCCATGGAGCGGGAAGATGGTGGTGGATCCGCTGATGGACATCGCGAGATCACGTGCGGCTTTCAGCACCTTTGCATTCTCGCCAGCATCGGATCCGAAGATCGGCAGGATGGTCACCGGCACAGGCGCGGCCTTGGGAGCGACCACGATGCCGTCGTCGTCACCGTGGGTCATGATCATGGCGCCGATGAGACGCGTCGTGACCGCCCATGAGTCGTAGAAGGGGACCGTCCTCTCCTCCTTCTCATTGAGGAAGGACACACGCGGTGTGCCGTCGGAATTCATGAGGAAGTTCTGCGAGAGCATGTGGCTCGTGCCCATCTGCAGGGCTTTGCCGTCCTGCATCATACTTTCGATCGTGAACGTGCCGTCGGCTCCGGCGAATTTCTCGTGGTTCGGTTTGTCGCCCTTGATGACGGGAATCGCGAGGACGGTCTCGCAGAGTTCCGCGAAGAGATCGAGGATCGCGAGCGTGAACGTGCGGCACTGCTCCTTGGTGGCGAAGATGCAGTGACCTTCGTGCCAGTAGAACTCGGTCGTGCGGAGGAAGGCTCTCGGACGCTTCTCCCAGCGGACGACGCTGCCCCACTGGTTCACGAGCAGCGGGAGGTCGCGGTAGCTCTGAACTCTGCCGCTACGGCTGTACCAGTCGACGAAGAGGAGCTCGGAGGTCGGGCGGACGAAGTACGGCTCGGGGAGCTTCTGGCCTCCGGCATGGGTCACGACGGCGGCTTCCGGTGCGAAGCCCTCCACGTGCTCCTTCTCACGGCTGAAGAAGCTCTCCGGGATGAGGGTGGGCAGCATGATATTCTCCACGCCCATGGCGCGAAGGCGCGGGTCGAGGAAGCCTTTGATGTGCTCCCAGAGACGCGTTCCGTGGGGTCCGAACGTGATACAGCCCGTGACAGGGGATTCATCGTAGAGATCAGGAGAAGCGCCCAGCACGTCCTGATACCACTGGGGGAAGTTGTTTGCGCGCGGAGTGAGGTTTTGCTTGGCCATCGGCTGCGAGCATACCCAAAAAAGGGCTCTTCCGTAAGCTGAGGATTCTTCGTATACTCTGCGGGCGTTCTTTCCTATCTCTCTTGCTCTTCTGAACCTTTTAAGAAGGTCGCGAAGACAGGCTTCGCCTGTCTGGAGCGACACCTTGAAGGGAAGGAGAGTTCACGAGAGGAAACCGACAAGGTTTCCTTTCGTGCCTAGTCTGTTCCTCGGTAGCTCAGCGGCAGAGCAGGGCGCTGTTAACGCCAAGGTCGTTGGTTCGATCCCAACCCGAGGAGCCATACTCTTTAGTTCTAGAACTCGCTAAAATCAAAGTATGACCGATAAGATGCAGATGAAGCATTATGAGGAGGTGACAAAAAAGGTGCTAGCCGTTTGCGAGACAACAGGTTGGCATGCCTATTTAGAGAACGAGGATCCCGAAGGAAAATTTGCAATCTTTCATGTAAGTAAGGATTTTGGAAATAACACCGTAACTGCTGTTATCGATATTAAAATTAATGACGGCATACAGTATTCGATTCAGCACACATCTTTCTATTCTTATGGAACTAAGAGTCTACTCGAAGCTCTCAAGGTTAAATTTCAAGAACTAGATTGGGTTGAAAAATCTTCAAGCAAAAAGATTCAAGAACCTCCAAAGGCACTTCAGATCGTATCAACTTTACTGAGAAATTTTGATAGATCTGTTCGTCAGCTTAAAAGGAGATATGATAAAAGGCCTGCCTTACTTGTTGACGATGAGTATGATGTTCAAGATTTTCTACATTCTTTATTGAGAGGGTATTTCGGTGATATACGAGCGGAAGAAAATACCCCAAGTTATGCTGGTTCAGCTTCTAGGTTAGATTTTCTCATCAAAGAAGAAGGAATTGTCATAGAAGCAAAATATGCTACTGCAAAACTGAAGCTAAAAGATATTGGCAATCAGCTGATCATTGATATTAAAAGATATCAAAGTCATCCCGACTGTAGGTATTTGTTTTGTCTGGTCTACGATCCTGATGGGAATATTCATAATCCGGAAGGCTTAGAAAAAGATCTCTCCAAAATTCACGACAAACTAGATGTCAGAGTTTTTGTAGTGCCACGATAATAGTTCCGTTCGAATCGTTTGAGCCACGTCGAGCACTCCACAAACCTACTTTCCTTCGTACGCCTTCTTCAGCGCCGCGAGGTCGACTCTCTTCATCTTCATGAAGGCCTCCATGACGCGCTTCACTGCTTTTTCGTTTCCCTGCAGCATCTCCTCCATGTCCGCTGCCGACACCTGCCACGAGAAGCCGTACTTGTCCTTCAGCCATCCGCACTGTTCGGATTCCGGAGATGCCGAGAGTTTGTTCGAGTAGTCATCGATTTCTTTCTGCTCCGTGCATTGCACGAGAAGCGAGATTGCTTCGCTGAAGCCGAATTTGTGCATGTGGCCGCTGTCCATTGCGGTGAACCACTGACCCTCCAGCATGAATTCGGCAAACATGAGTTTGGCAGCGGGTTCCGGTGCCGCGCCGGGAGGATAGGGAGCGGACATGCCGCGCTTGGAATTCCTGAAGACCGACACGTAGAAATCGATCGCCTCATCGGCCTTGCCCGTGATATCGCCCGTGAACATGATCGACGGGATGATGAACGGACGTGGCTCGCCTTCGGGCTTCGTCAGGATGAGCTGCCAGCTGATGCCGAACTTGTCCTGAATCCATCCGTACCGTTCACTGAAGGGATAGGTGTCGAGGGGCATGAGCGGCTTGCCGCCCTCCGAGAGTTTGCTCCAGAGCGCGTCGAGGTTTTTGCGTGCATCCTTGTCTACCGAGGGGTCGAAGTTCAGCATGAACGACACGGACGGATTGAGCTTGAAGTGCGGTCCCGCGCTGATCCCCATGAACGAGTACCCCGCGAGATCGAAGCAGACGAAGTCGCAATCACCGGACGGAGTGTCTTTGAGGACGGTGGTCGATGTGATCTTGGATCCTGCGCCAAACGCAGACACGTAGAACGCAGCCGCCTCTTTCGCCTGCGTGTCGAACCAGAGATGGGGGATGATTTTCTGCATACAAGAAGATAGTAACATTACTGAAGATGAGTGAAGAGAGTGTCTGTATGAGATACGAAAAAGAGTGACGTGGAGGCAGCGGGGATGAGATCCGAACGATCACGCGGACAGAGGCACCGTCATTATCTAAAATGATTGAAATGTGATATAATATTCATAAAATGAACAAACAAACATCACCCGCTATCGCGCTCTTCGTTTTGCTCATTGCTCTGGGTGCCCAGTCGATGGTGGTCATGGCATCCAAAGAAACGGTCACCCTTTGTCATATGCAGGGCAGCGAATCGGAGACGAGGGAGGTCTCCGAGGGATCAGTCGATGGTCACTTGAACCATGGCGACTATCTCGGACCCTGTATCGAGAGTTCGAGCTCATCGTCTTCCAGCGAGTCCTCGAGCTCCAGTTCATCTTCTTCCAGCGAATCCTCCAGCTCCAGCTCATCGTCTTCCGACACATCCTCATCCCGTGGCGACATCGACCATCCTATCTTCTCCGAGGAGATACCTGCATCTCATGGCGGCGGCGGAGGCGGCAGTACAACCGTGAGAACGATCGATGTCGAACCGATCTTCCGCGGTCACGGCCTCGCGCAGCATGCGTCCGCAGTCGACTTCATTTTGAGCAAGTATCTCCTGCAGTCGGAATCGAGCTACTCTTTCGGCATCGATGGGAACGAACCGGAGGGCTTCGTGTCGCTCCGCGGTGTCGAGAAGCCGAAGCGCGAACATGCCGCGCTCTGCAGCATGTTCAGGTACTTCCAGCAGCTGCAGGTTGTCCGCCCGTTTACTCCCGATGATTACATCGACTGGATTGCGGAGAAGCTGTCGGTAGCGCTCGGTGAGGATCATGAGCAGATGAAGGCGGCTCTCCTCGGCCGTCCTCCGCTCCATCCGTATGCGGGTGATCTGCTTCCGAGGATCAGTGATCAGGGATGCGCGGCGAACGAATATGTCTTCATCCCTGTTGATCCGGCCGACGCCTTGAAAGAGGCGGCACCTGTTTCGGAGGATGAGCCCGCTTCTGAGCCCGCTACTGTGCCCCAGGGCAATGCTTCCGATGAGTCCGGAGGCCTGACCATCAAGGATGAAACGACCGATACGAACATCATCTTTGCCTTGATGAAGGGCAACAAGGTATTCACCGATATCGTCGTCAGTCTCACACACGAGGTTCACATCATCGCGATCCGTGACGATCTTCAGCATTTCTACCACATCCACCCGCAGCGTGACGCGCACGGTATGTGGCGGATTCCCTTCGCTCCCACGGCTGCCGGCACGTACTGGATCTACATGAATTTCTCGGACTCGGAGGGACGTTCCTATGCCCTGCGTTTCACGCACACGTATCCGGGTGGCGACGGAGAGAAGGGCGAAATCCTGAACTTCGATCTTGAGAAATCGCTCGACGGATACCGCTTCCAGCTCCAGCCTCTCGAGACAGTGCAGGGCATGACCTTCACGTACAAGATCATCGATGCGCTGGGACAGCGCGCACGCGTGCAGGAGTTCATGGGTGCCTTCGGGCATCAGGTGATCATCTCTGCAGGGGGGTACTTCAACCATTCCCACCCCGTGAACCGGGTGAACCATGATCCGGTGTTCTACTTCAGCACGCCTCCGCTGGGAACCTATATGGTGATTGTGGTCTTCCAGATCGACGGAAAGGAATACCTGATCCCGTACCAGTGGGTGCGTTAGCACTCTTCCGCAGCTTCAGCGTGCCATTATCCGAAGACCCCCTGTACATACTCCCGTGTGAGTTCTTTGGATGCACCGGAGAAGATCTTCCGGGTCTCGTCGAATTCGATGAGCTCCCCCGCATGGAAGAAACCGACGTAATCGGCGATGCGGCGTGCCTGATGCATATTGTGCGTGACGATGACGATCGTGTAACTGTTCTTGAGTGTCAGGAGCATTTCCTCAATGTGTCGTGTGGAAATAGGATCGAGTGCCGAGCATGGTTCGTCCAGGAGCAGAACATCAGGTCGTACCGCAATGGCCCGCGCGATGCAGAGCCGCTGCTGCTGCCCGCCGGACAGACGGTAGGCCGAGTGATGCAGCCGGTCTTTCACCTCCTCCCAGAGTGAGGCTTCTTTCAGGCTTCGCATGACTGCGAGGTCGAGCGGATCGTTGCTGCTCTCCAGCCCTGCTGCCGTGGGTGTACGGCGGCGCCACCATGGGGATGTCCGCAGTGCCTTGCTCTGGATTTCGAGTCCGTACGCCACATTGTCATAGACTGACTTCGGAAACGGCGTCGGGTTCTGGAAGACCATGCCGACACGCTCGCGCAGTGCCACGACATCGGAATCTTCACCGTAGATATTATTGCCTCTGAGCTGCAGAAGACCGTCGATACGGGCGTTCGGCAGATGATCGAGCATGCGGTTCATACTCCGGAGAAATGTCGACTTTCCGCTGCCGGATGCACCGATCAATGCCGTGATGCGGTGCTCGGGGATATCGAGAGTGACGTTCTTCACCGCATGGACGGAGCCGTAGCGGACATTGAGAGCCTGTGAGCGAAATACAGTGTGGTTCATGGATTACCAGACCTTTTTGAGGCGGAACCGGTAGCGGAGAATGATGGCGCCGAGGCTCAGAATAAATGTGACCGTCATGAGGACGAGCGCGCTTCCTGCAGCGTACTCCCGTGCGTGCGGACTCGCGTGCTGTGTCGACAGAATGAAGACATGATACGGCAGAGCCATATATTTATCGAAGAGTGAAGAAGGAAGATGCGTCAGAAAGAATGTGGCGCCCACGAGGATAATCGGTGCAGTTTCTCCCAGCGCCCGAGCCATCCCCACAATCCCTCCGGTGAGACAGCCGGGAAGTGCGGCTGGCAGAACGATGAGGCGGATCGTCTGCCATTTCGTCGCACCGAGCGCGAGCGAGCTGTCGCGGAATTGCTGCGGGACTGCTTCCAGTGCCTCGACAGATGACGTGATGATCCACGGCAGCGTCATCACTGAGAGCGTGAGAATCGCGGCAATCAGCGACATTCCGAGATTCATCATGTAGACGAAGACCGCAAGACCGAAGAGTCCGTAGACTACGGACGGCACACCGGCGAGGTTCCGGATCGCAAGCTGGATGAGGCGGCGCCAGTGCGAGTGTTTTCCGTACTCTGTCAGGAATACGGCGGTCGCGAGCCCGAACGGGAAGCCGACGATGATCACGCCGAGTCCGAGACAGACGGATCCGAGAATGGCGGGGAAGATTCCTCCGCTCGTGATGTTCTCGTGTTGCCACGCCGCGGTCAGGAATCGCCAGCTGATGACCGAATGCCCGGCGAAGACGAGAAGGACGAGGACGAGAACGAGCAGGAGGGTCGCAGCGTAGGCGCTCGCACGGAAGAGAGAGAAGAAAACGGCCTCTGCAATGCGGTCGTAGCGCTTCATGTGCGTTGTTTCGTATCGAGGAAGAAATCCGTCACGGTATTGAGAATGAACGTGACGACGAAGAGAACAAGCCCGACCGCGAAGAGTGCTTTCCAGTGCAGGTCTCCCACCACCACTTCGCGGATTTCGATCGCGATCGTTGCCGTCATCGGACGTACGGGATCGAGATACCCCTTCGGCATCGCGAGGCTGTTGCCTGCCACCATGAGTACGACCATGGTCTCACCGATGGCACGCCCGAGACCAAGCATGACGGCTGCAAGAATGCCCGAAGCAGCGGAGGGAACCATCACCCGCCGGATCACTGTCCAACGCGTCGATCCGAGTGCGAGACCCGCTTCCATCAGTCGTGAAGGCACGCTGGAGAGCGCATCTTCGCACATACTCGCGATGGTCGGCACGACGGTGATCCCGACGAGAATGGACGCGGTCAGTGCGTTGAGCCCGTTCGAGATATGGAAGGTCCCTGCAACAATCGGAGCGAGAAAGGCGAGGCCGATGAGACCGAGAACGACCGAGGGAATTCCTGCGATCATCTCAATGACCGGCTTCAGGATTTCCCGCGTGCGTTTCGAGGCGAGGAAGGACAGGTAGATGGCGAGAGAAAGTCCGAAAGGGATCGAGAACGCGAGGGCGCCCATGGCAACCATCAGCGTCGAGACTACCAGCGGAACGATGCCCCATGCCGGCGCCGCCATTGCATTCGGATTCCATTTTGTCCCGAGGAGGAACTCAGCAGGATTGATCTTCAGAAACATCGCACCGCCGCTATCGAGAAGGAAGACAAAAATACCGATAAGCAGAATCACCGTGCCTGATGCGACGACGGCGAACACCGTATGCATGACCGCATCGGTCAGGTGCTGTGTCGCATGACACCGCTTCCTGCAGGGCGTATCACGTTTCATGATCTACCGGAGTGAGCTGAGAATTTCCGTATTGTGCGCAAGATCTTCGGCAGTGAGCGGATAGAATCCCTGCTTCCGTACGATCTCCATTCCGCGCGGCGATGTCTCGAAGGCGAGGAGCTGTGCAACGAGAGAGTCCTTTCCGGGGAGCCCGGGCAGGTATTGATAGATACGCCTGAAGATCGGATATCTGCCGCTCAAGACCGCTTCCATATCCAGAGGGGAGATGGCCTCCGACCCTGACTTTGCTGCGATGGAGAGAGGCTTGATCCCCTCACGAGCCTGACCGTTTTCCCCCGCGACATATCCGGCACCTGCGTAACCGATACCTTCCTTGTCGCCCAGAATCGCATCGACGATGGCTTGTGTCCCCTCCATTTGCCGCATCGATTCCGCGTAGTCCGCTTGTACAACGGTGTCACGGAAGAAGCCGAACGTCCCCGATGTACTCTGGCGTCCGTAGAGCACAATCGGGAGATCATCCCCTCCCACATCTTTCCAGTTCGTCGCCTCTCCTCTGTAGATCCGTGCGACCTGTTCCAGCGTGAGCGCCGTCACCGGATTCGAAGGGTGAACGATGACCGCAAGACCGTCACGTGCCAGAATGAATTCACGCGGATCAAGGCCCTTGTCGCGACCGGACTGGATCTCTTCCGGCTTCATCTGCCGTGAAGAATTCGCGATATCGGTTTCACCGTTGATGAGTGCCGCGATGCCGACGGCGCTGCCACCGCCTCCGACCGAAACGCGTGCATCCGGATGATCGACGGAGAATGCTTCCACAATCGCCGAGACAAGCTGCACTTCTGTATCGGAGCCCTGAATGACAATCTGATTCGCGGTGTCTGTCTCTGCGCACGCCGCAAAAAGCAGAGCCGCCGCGAGTACCGGAAGGGCTTTGTTCAAGGTCATGATGGGTGGGGGAGAAGAAACTGTTTCATACTATAAGCGAATGAGCCTTGAGGTCTAGCAGCCTCTCTGCATCCTCGCTTCTTAGAATTTCACGCGCGCGACAATGCCTGTCTCGAGTGTCCGCCCGTCGTCGGTTTTGAGCAGAATATCGCCGGATTCGATCGTGAACTCCTTCTTCATCTTGGAGTGGAGAATGCCCGCGAGAAGCTTCCGGAAGCTCTCGGGCGTGTCGTGCTGCGCGTACCCGTTCAGGATGAGGAAGGCCGGAGTCTCGGACAGAAGCGCGCAGCAGTGCTCAAGCAGGGGAGCGAGGTCGCGCTCTACGCGCCACGTCTTGCCGCTCGGGCCGTGGCCGTAGGCCGGAGGGTCGAGAATGATGCCGTCGTACCGTTTCCCCCGCTTCACTTCCTTCGCCGTGAACACAGCGGCGTCCTCAAGCATCCAGCGGATGCGGTCGGGTCCGATCGTGTTCAGGAGAGCGTTCTCCTTCGCCCAGCCAATCGATGGTCTCGAGGAATCTACATGCGTCACGAAGTGTCCGTCCTTGGCGAGTGCGATAGTGGCGCCTCCTGTGTACGCGAAGAGGTTGAGTACCGTGAGCGGTCGCCCGAGTTTCTTCGCAGCGGCTCTCGCGAAGTCCCAGTTCTGGCGCTGTTCGGGGAAGACGCCGGTGTGTTTGTAGGGCGCGAGGCGCGTGAGGAGACGGAGGTCCCCGAAGGCGACCGGCCAGTGTTCGGGCAGCGGCGTCTTCGTCATCCACTCGCCCTTTCCTTTCTCACCTTCGTAGACGGCATCGGCTGCAGCCCAGAGTTCGGGTTTCGTGGGAGCTGCGCCCATGGAAGTGGCATCGGGGCGGCGGAGCCGCCACGGACCCCACTGTTCGAGCCGTTCACCGTTGCCGAAGTCGAGGAGCGTGTACGTGTCCGTCATCACAGCCGCATTCTACACGGCGTGTTACTCTGGCTCGTATGAAAGACATCTTCGATGTCGTCGTCATCGGCGGAGGGCCTGCGGGCATGATGGCTGCGGGCAGGGCTGCGGAGCTTGGGTCGCGTGTGCTCCTCCTCGAGAAGAATCCCGGCCTCGGCAAGAAGCTCCTCATCTCCGGTGGCGGGCGGTGCAACATCCTCCATGCCGAGTTCGATGCGCACAAACTCGTGGCGAAGTACGGCAAGAAAGGGAAATCGCTCTACTCCACGTTCTCGCAGTTCGATGCGCAGGCGACGTGGGACTTCTTCGAGTCGAAAGGTCTGCGTCTCAAGATCGAGGCCGAACAGCGTGCGTTTCCGGTGACGGACAACGCGGCGGATGTCCGCAGAGTACTCGCGACATACATGGCCGCAGGCAAGGTGAAAGTGCAGACGGGTTTCACCGTCACGGGCATCGAAGCCGCAAAAGAAATGATCAAAAAAATAGTTCACACTTCAGGAAGTATCACAGCCAAAAGCTTCATTTTAGCTACAGGAGGAAAATCACGGCCGGAGACGGGTTCCACCGGTGACGGATTCGCATGGATGCGATCGCTCGGACATACCGTCGTGGATCCGGACCCCGCACTCGTTCCGGTCACGATCCGGAACCCGTGGGTGAAGGAGGTCGCCGGTATCAGTTTGAAGGACGTGAAACTCACGGCGTTTCAGGGAACGGCGAAGCATGAGTCGGCCACCGGCAAGATGCTCTTCACGCACATGGGCTTGAGCGGTCCGCTCGTGCTGAATATGAGTAAAGCGATCGGACAGCTCCTCAAGTCCGGTCCGGTCACGCTCTCGCTCGATCTCTTTCCGAAGATGGATCCCGGCACTCTCGACAAGAAAGTCGTGGAGGTCTTCGAGCAGGGGAAGAACAAGATGATCAAGAACTTCATCGGTGATCTCGTCCAGCCGCGTCTCGGTCACAGTATTCTGTCACTCGCAGGGATTGATCCGAATGTTCCGCTCCACCAGCTCAAGCGTGACGATCGCCTCGCGTTCGTCGCACTCCTCAAGGATCTCCCGATGGCTGTTTCAGGGCTTCTCGGTGAGGATAAAGCGATTGTCACCGGAGGAGGCGTGGATCTGAAAGAGGTCGAATTCAAGACCATGCGCTCGAAGAAATTCCGGAATCTGTTTCTCGCCGGAGACATTCTGGACTTCGACCGGCCTTCCGGTGGTTTCAGTCTGCAGATCTGCTGGACGACCGGATATGTGGCAGGTTCGACGGCCGGTGCGGAGTCGGTGTCCGTTTCTTAATATGTCCTTAATTCCTGTCTTGTAGGATCAACTTTCCCGCGGGTACACTCTGCCCGTTTTGTTTCCTCCCATTCTCCAATGACCACTCTCCAGTCGCGCATCGAGAAGCGCATGGCAAACATCTTCAGTCCGATCATGACGGCGACGGCCTTCGGCGTTCTCCTTGCAGGTTGCAGTCAGACAGCTCTTCCGGTCGAGACAGATGACGGCCTCATGATGAGCTCGGCTCCGTCTTCGGCAGCTGCGATGGAATCGTCCGTTCCCGACGTCATGATGCAGAGTTCGCCCGACGGCATGATGAGCAGTCCGGCTGCGATGCATCTTTACCGCGACGGCACGTACGCCGCCGATGGCGTCTACACATCTCCGGCAGGCGGCGAGAGTGTTCACGTCTCGATCACGGTCAAGGACGGCACCGTGACGGATGCCACGTTCTCCGGCGATGCCACGCACGCGAAGAGTATGAAGATGCAGCAGGCGTTCGGTGAGGGCTTCAAGGAGCAGGTCGTCGGCAAATCGCTCAACGATGTCTCTGTCGGTGTTGTGAATGGCTCCTCACTCACGGGCGGCGGATTCATGGACGCCCTCACGAAGATCAAGGCCGAAGCCAAGGCGTAATCCTCTCGCATCGGTTTTTCTTCAGAACAGCTCCGCCGTAAATCCGGCGGAGCGTTTTATTTTGTACGCGGGATTGAGGAGGCAGTACTCGAACGATATGTCGCGGAAACGCTCCGGCTCGGTGAGGAAGAGACACGTGCTGAGTCCGTCCGCGAGTGCTGCAGTGTCGGCGCGAACCCACGTCGCGATGATGTCCTGCGGGGACGTGAGTGATTGCGGATCGATCGTGTGGTGATACCCGCTCCATGCCCTCCGGTTTGTCGCCGACGCGCAGAGAGCGCCTTCACTGATTTCGATTACCCCGATCACTTTCGTCGGGTCAGAGGGGTGTTCGAGCCCTGCACGGAGCGGTTTTCCGTCGCCGGAGTAATAGATGTCGCCACTGCCGTTCACGAGGAATCGCCGGATGCCCTGCCTGCGGAGGTACGCTGCGATCTTGTCCACGAAGAATCCCTTTCCGAGCGCGCCGAGATCGATGAGTACGGACTCCATCAGCTCAATGTGCGTATCATCGATGATGCGGAGTGCTTTCCCGAATTCCGGCACAGGCCGGATCGAGTCCTTCGGTTTCAGTGTGTACGTCGCGTCGTAGCCGAGGTCGGAGAGCGCGAACCCGACCAGAGGGTTGAGTTTCCCGCCGGACAGTGCGCCGAGTCGATCGTACAGCCGGAGCATGAGCACGAGATCCTCCGGTACTTCCAACAAGCCGCGCTTCTCGCTGAGCTGCCAGACGAGTGAGGCTGCCTTGAACCGCGAGTACGTCTCATCGAAGGCCTTCGAATCGGCGATGATCGAGGTTTTCAGTCCTGAGAAAACGGACGGGTCGATGTCGTCCCACACGCTTACCGACCACGCAGTGCCCATCGACTCGTACAAGAATTGTTTCGGATCGGTTTCCATGAATCCATTCTATCTTGCTAGAATCCTTCTGTGTCACGATTGATCCGGATCACGCTCGGCCTTGCGCTCCTTGGCATGTCGGGTGGTGTGTTTGCCGCTTCTTCCGCTTCGCCGCAGCCTTCCGTCCGGATCCCGATCCTCGTCTATCACCACATCCGCGAAACCAAGTCGTATCCTAAATCCACGTGGAGTTACAAAATGTCCGTCTCGCCGAAGGTCTTCGAGAAGCACATGGCATGGATCAAGGAGCACGGATACACGACGGTGACACTCGATCAGGCGGCGGACATGCTCAGAGGAAAGTCCGGCCCGGAGAAGCCCGTGGTGATCACTTTCGACGACAACAACCGTACCCAGTACACGTTGGCATTTCCTGTCCTGAAGAAAAATAATCAGATCGGAGTCTTCTATCTCATCGCGAACCGCCTGAAGAACAGATCGTTCATCGTCGAGGAAGAGGTGAAGGTGATGTCCGAAGCAGGCATGGATATCGAGTCACACACCGTGACGCATTCCACACTCACGGCGCTCAGCCTCAAGAGGCTCGATCAGGAATTACTCGATAGCAAGAAGACGCTCGAGGCTCTCATGGGCAGACGCATCTATCACGTTGCGTATCCGTCGACGGCGCAGAACAAGACCGTTCGCGAACATACTGCTGCCGCTGGATACACGACAGGCACGATCATGGATCCGAGAGTGGCGACTGTGAAGGACGACTTCTTCAAGCTTCCGCGGATCATGATGACGGACGAGACGAACCTGCAGAAAGTCCTGCCTTAGATCCGACACCCTCAAAGCCTAGGGTGTCTCAAGACGTCTATTTTGGCACTTTTGGCAGCATGGCCAGAGGCGCTGTGGTAAATGCCGGCATCCCGGCGTACGATTTTGACTCCATTACCCCTCCTGTTTCATGCGCCGCTCCTCCATCGCTTTCGTCTCACTTGCCGCACTCCTCGTGCCGACACTCTCGGCCGCAGTCGGCAACGTTGATTTGCTGACCCCGGATCAGACGCCGGTTCAGAGCAGCGGGGATTACATCGTGGTTCTGAAGGATGGAAGTGACGTCGACAGTGCCGCAGCGGACATTGCAGCGAGACACCACGGCGAAGTGAAACATCTCTACAAGCACGCACTCAAAGGATTCTCGGCGCACCTCACGCTGAAGAAGCTCAAGGATCTGACCGATGATCCGCGCGTGCTCATGGTGAGCGAGGATTACCTTGTCAGTATCGCGGCGAGGCCCTCTCCTCAGCCGACAGTACAGACGGTTCCGAGCGGTGTCAGGCGCATCTATGCCGAGAACAAGACGAACAAGGGGACGGGAGTCGAGGTGGCCGTCATCGACACGGGTATTGATCTGACACATCCCGATCTCAAGGCGAATATTCTCGGCGGCAAGAACTGTGTCGCGGGTCAAAAAAGCTTCGCGGATCAGAACGGGCACGGGACGCACGTTGCCGGCACCATCGCTGCTTTGCAGAATACACAGGGTGTCGTGGGAGTGGCTCCGGAAGCCAAGTTATGGTCAGTACGTGTCCTGGACCGAAATGGGAACGGCACGTGGAGCAGTGTGATCTGCGGCATCGATTTCGTAACGTCTCAGGCATCGCA
The DNA here is from genome assembly GCA_964508225.1 of uncultured Candidatus Peribacteria bacterium. GTDB lineage: Bacteria > Patescibacteriota > Gracilibacteria > Peribacterales > Peribacteraceae > CAZDRX01. Next base: position 5,187 of record CAZDRX010000005.1, on the reverse strand, counting down.
TATCAAGGTGGCCAATATGAGTCTTGGAGGAGGAGGAACGAACGGCGCATGCAATGCCGACGCGCTTCATCAGGCAGTCTGCAACTCGGTTGCGGCCGGTGTCACGTACCTTGTCGCTGCCGGCAATGACGGTGCCGATCTGAGGAATTCCGTCCCCGCTGCGTATCCGGAAGTCCTCGCCGTTTCTGCACTTGCAGATTCCAATGGCGCTCCGTGCGGCGGAGGAGCCGCGACTTCCTACGGTGCGGACGACACGTTCGCTTCGTTCTCGAACTACGCCACGCTTGCAGGCGACGTGGATCGCATCCTCGGCGCTCCCGGTGTTTCGATCCTCTCGACATGGAAGGGCGGCGGTTACAACACGATCAGCGGGACGAGCATGGCGACTCCTCATGTGGCGGGCGCTGCAGCGCTCTACATCCAGACCCATCCGGGCAGCACGCCCGCGCAGGTCAGGGCTGCGCTTCTCGCCACCGCCGAGCCCGGTGACGTGAACTGGAATTCCGAGTGTGGAGCTTCTGCCACGCCGTTTAGCCACGCTTCCGGAGTCCGCACCTACGGACCCGTCCTGCGCACGGATTCGTTCTGATGTCCGGAAAACACGGCATGCGCCTCCACCGCTTTCTCATCGGTGACACTCTCTCTGAAGGTCCGCTTACCCTGACGGATACCGACCTCGTGCACCAGATTCGCTCGGTCCTCCGGCTGACCGTCGGTTCTTCGCTCATCCTCATGGACGGCAAGGGATCGGAGGCAGAGGCGCTCATTGAGCGCGTCGAGAAGGATCGGATCGAAGTTCACGCCGGCGATGTCCGGGCGATCACGACGGAGCCTGCACGGAGTGTCACGCTCTTCTGTTCGATTCTCCGTCGTGAGAACTTCGAGTGGGTCGTGCAGAAAGCGACCGAAGTGGGTGCTACGAAGATTGTTCCCGTCATCGGTGAACGCACCGTGAAGACAGGACTTCGGATGGATCGGCTGACAAGAATTGCGCGTGAGGCCGTCGAGCAGTGCGGCAGGGGAGTGGTGCCTGTCATCGAAGAACCCGTTGATTTCGTCGCTGCACTCGCGCTCGCTCCGGCGAAGAACGTCTTTTTCCACCTCGGTGCAACGGGGGAGGACTGGGGCACATCCCTCAAAGGAGCGGGGGATGCAGGTGTCTGGATCGGACCCGAAGGAGGGTGGACGGACGCGGAAGCTGAAAAGGCAGAAAAGAAGGGTTTCACGGTAGCTTCACTCGGTTCTCTGGCTCTTCGTGCGGAGACCGCCGCGGTCGTCGGGACGTATCTGGCGATACATGCGTAGGTATTGACAAATATCGAAAAATGCATAAAATAATAAACCCGATGAACAAGCCTTCTGTCCTTGCCCGGCTGCTTCTGTGCCTTCAGCTGATCGTGCTCCCCGCACCTCTCTTCGCGCAGGGATACATCGATCCATCCGCCTACAGCGATGCCGTGATGGCACTCAGTTCGACAGGCGTCATCGATGGCGGCGGTGATGTGCGTCTCGACGATTACGTGAACCGCGTGGAGGCACTCAAGGTGATCCTCAAGGCGCAGCAGAGATTCGCCACCGAGATCACACGCACATCGAGCGCGATGCCTCCGATCAGCCTCTTCCCGGACGTCGATCAGCGTCAGTGGTATGCCGCGTACATCGAAGTCGGTTTTAAGTACGGACTCGTGAAGGGATATCCCGACGGACACTTCTGGCCGAACGGCGGCGTGCGGGTGGCGGAAGCAGGCAGCATGCTCGTCCGCTCCTATGGTCTCCAGAACACGTCCGGTCAGTTCTCCTCGTCCGATGACCTCCAGAATGACGTCGGTCACTGGTACACGGATGCCTTGTCGATCCTGAACCAGCGTGGCGCCGTCATGATCGGCAGCAGGCTCAGTCCCGGTGATTACCTCACGCGCGGTGAACTCATCAACATGGTGTACCGGATGCAGCAATCCTTCGCCGGCGTGCAGTCGTCGGCTCCGTCGTCCGTACCGGTTCTGAGTGTGAACGGCGGCGACAGTTCTTCCGTCGCATCTTCGATTGCTTCCTCCGCGGCTCCCATCGCCGTCGACAACCCGTCACTCGCGCAGTACGCATCCAAGAAGAACTTCGCGATCACGATTCCTTCACTCGGCATCATCGATCTTACGATCACGCACCCCGCCGATCCGTACAGTCAGAAGGGAGTTCTTGCCCCGCTCCAGCAGGGAGTCGGTCATCTCTTCAGTTACCCCGGTCAGGGCGGCAAGATCATGGTCTACGGTCACTCGAGCGGTTATCCGTGGGATCTCTCCAAGTTCACGAAGATCTTCCGCGGCATCAACGAGATCAAGGTGGGTGACCGCGTGTACGTCACGTACGACGGCAAGCTCTACGTGTATCAGGTCTCGGACAAGAAGACGATTCCCGCCAAAGAGAAAGGAGCCTTCGAGCCCGATGAACACGGCGAGGAGCTCGTGCTCTACACCTGCTGGCCGCCGGACAGCATCACGAACCGTTATCTCGTGTACGCAAAACCCGTCGAGGCCGTCGCGATCAAGTAGCCTTAGTTTCCGATGCGCCGCAGGATCTCGCGGCTCACGAAGTCTTTGTCGCGTCCGTACTTCAGACGTGAGAGCTGCTTGAAGGCTTCCACGGCTTTCGTGTCCTTCACGTAACTCGTGTCCTGCCACGGCTTCGGGATCTCGATGGAGAACGGCTGACTCGGCTGACTGTCGACGGAGAGCTTCATGCAGCCCTTGAACGCGTCGAGGTTCACGAGGTCGGATTCGCTGAACACCGGCTTCATTTCCTTCGCGCAGAATTCGGCGTCCTGCGGACCGATCTTGTAGAACATCATCGTACCGACGTTGCCGAACACCGCGCCCTTGAGCTTCACGGAGCCGCTGAGCTTGCTGTCCTTCTCCAGCTGATCGAGGTACTGGTGGGCGATCACGAGGCCGAGGCGGTACTTGCGCGCTTCGGAGAGGATCGATTCGATCGAGTCCGTCACGTAGTTCTGGAATTCATCGATGTAGAGAAAGAAGTCCTTGCGGGCTTTGGCGTCTTCGCGCTGACGGCGCATGGCGGCCACCTGAATCTTGTTCACGATGATCATACCGAGGAGCTTGCTGTTCACGTCGCCGATGAGACCTTTCGAGAGGTTCATGAGAAGAATCTTCTCCCCATTCATGACGTCGCTGAAGTCGAAGGAACTCTTCACCTGACCTACGATGTTGCGGATGAGCGTGTTCGTGGTGAACTGACCGAACTTGGCCGCGAAGTAGGGGATCATCTCCTGCTTCTCGCGCTGGCCGGTCTGTGCCATCTGCTTCTCCCAGAAGGACTTCACGATGGGGTTCTTCACCCGCTGGACTTTGTACTTCTGCCATTCATCGTCCGTGAAGAGACGGACGAGGTCCGTGATTGCGCCTCCCTCTTCTTCGTCCGCCATGAGCGTGAGACAGCCGTTTCTGAAGTAGTCCTGGATGCGGGGGCCGAAGATCTCCTCGCCGAACATCTTCGTCATCATGTTCATGGCGTCGAGGGCGATCAGGTCACGCTCCTCCTCTGAGCGTCCCTCGAGCATATTGAGACCCATCGGACGCTCGGTGTCGGCGGGATTGAAGTAGATGACGTCGTCGGCGCGTTCGCGCGGGATGTACGGGAAGAGGTCTTCCACGAGCGATCCGTGCGGATCGACGACGCAGATGCCACGCTTGTTGTTGAAGTCCTGCCGCGCCATGATCTGGATGACGGACGATTTTCCCGTACCCGTCTGACCGATGACGTAGAAGTGGCGGAAGCGGTCGTCGTTCTTCATGAAGATTTTCTTCCGTTCGCCCCGGAATGTGTTGTAACCGAGGAACAGGCCTTCCTCCGGAATATTCTTGGGTGACGGAGCGACTTTGAAGTTCTGCCACTTCACATTCTGGATTTTGTTGTACTTGATGTTCGGCAAGTGGAAGAGGCTCGCGAGCTCGGCCGACCCGAGCAGCATCCTTTGCCAGAGCATCTGCTGGAGGATCGTGTGGCGCGGGGTGCGGCGCACGAAGTCGAAGATCATGCGGGCGTTGTTGTGGAATTTCGTTTTGTGGAAGCTGTTGCCGCGGACATCGTTGAACTGCACGAATGAGCTGACGATGCTCTCAAGATTGAGCTTGGCGCGCTCCTCGTCATCGGCGGAGCTCACGAGACGGATCGTCACCTCGAAGCCCGGAGAGTTGGCCTTCTCGTCGATAGCTTTGCTCAGCTCCTCGGCCTGTTGCGTGACGCGCTCGGAGCTTCCGCTTTCCGGAGTTTCTTTGCCGTCGTTTGCGAACATATCGAAGAGTGCAGAGATCCACGAGAGGGGATTCCACCACAGGAAGTGCTTGCCGCCCTTCTTCGGGTTGATGATCTTCGCGGCCTCCTTCTGGAGCTTCTTCTGCCAGCCGCCTTTCACGGGACGGATGACGAATTGAACCGCAGCACCTTCATCTTTGTTCAGCTTGCTGAAGGCGTTCGTGATGGTGTTGTAGGCGTCGCTCTTGAGCTGGTTGTATGTCTTGAACGGATAGACGAACGGCTTGTTTGCCACGAGCGCGGTTGTCTTCGTCACCGAGTTCTTCGTGAAGATGTTGTAGTCCTCCACGGGATCGATGATCGCGTCGGGGTAGAAGGACGTGATGTGCTTCTCCACGAGCGGGGCGATACGGCGCGGGACGACGACGAAGGTGAGAATCTCTCCTGCGAGTGCGGCGTATTCGAGCGAGAAGAAGTGCGATCCTCTCCAGTAACGTTTGATGCCGTTCACCTTGAGGCTCGCGAGTGTCTGGTAGAGATGATCCATGATGCCGAGCACATCCTTGAATGTCTTGGCGGCGGCAAACTGTTCGCCTTCCACTTCCTTGTCTTCCTTGCTCTCCTTCTTCGGCATGAGGATCTGCATGAACACGAGTTCGCGCTCGCGCCTGAGATCCGCGAGGAATCTGAGAATCCAGAGTGTCAGCCAGATCGTTCCCGCGAGGAGAGCGAGAATGCCGAGGGCGATGAGGGTGTTCTGCATGAGGTTCATAGACAGTTTAGCGTGAGATGGAGGGAAATCTGAATGCTACTTCACCCTCTCCCACCAGATCTCCCCGAGCGAGGTGCCGGAGGGGGTGGAGACAGAGGGGGTGACGAAGGTGCGGTTCTGGATGACGGTGCCGAGGAACCGGAGGAGCA
>CAZDRX010000004.1:44116-83950 GCA_964508225.1 uncultured Candidatus Peribacteria bacterium | reverse complement strand
ACGAAGGCACGATTGATGCCGTGGACGTGGACAAGGGCAAGCTCACGGTGCTCGTCCTGATCTTCGACCGCGATACGCCGGTGGAGCTCGACTTCACGCAGGTCCGCAAGAAGTAGCCGAATTCGGCTTGTGCAGACCGTGGATTAACGATGTTGCAGGGTGCGGCTTCTTCCGTGATTCTGTAAGATCCGCTCACTTCCACCGTCTTCGACGGTCTCTCTCCCCTCCTTCTGTATGCGCCGCATTCTTCTCTCCGCCGGACTTGCCTCTCTTCTTATCCCCGCCGCGGCCTTCGCACTTGAGGGCATCGGCCCACGCGTCACGATCACGGGAACCGTGCAGGAGGTGAAGATCTCAGACAAAGAATCATTTCAGGAATACGGCGGCCAGTACACGGTGAAGGCACAGAACGGACAGATCGTCACCGTCGTCCTCGACAAGGACACGGAGATTATTTCCGAAGGCAAACTCAGCCGGAAGTACCTGCGGCCCGTGAATGTCTCCAAGAACATGCAAGTCCGTATCCGTGGCTGGAGAATCGGCTCCGATTCACTCACCGCCTCGCTCGTCGTCATCATGAACATCGAGCTGAATCCGGCGCTCTCGCTCAATGGCACGCTCCAGTCCATCAACGGGTCTGCTGTCACGGTTCTCACGTCCGACGGCCGGTCAAGCACGTACAACATCACGAACGAGACCGAGGTGAATATCAATTACTCCGTACGCGGTACGGATGGTCTCACGCTCATCGGCAAACCCGTTCTCCTCACCCTGAATCCCCTCAATTCGGCGCAGGTCCGCGTACTGCGGATCAATGGCGCAGCTGAACCCGTTCGCACGAAGCCGAGCACCGTCGAGCTGAAGATGCGTTAGGCGGCGAGTCTGGTGCGCACATGTCTCCGGAATGCGAAAGACAGGAATACGGTCTGACAGGCCTGCGCCGTGACGTAGGCGACGGCGAGGGCGTACACGCCGAGCGACGGGACGAGCAGCGTTCCGGCTGTGACAGCGGCGAAGCAGCTCACGGCGCTCGTCAGAGCAGGCCAACCTGTGTTCTTGAGCGCGTAGAACGACCGGAGAATAATGTGATTCGTACTTTCGAACGGCACGGCCAGTGCGTAGATGAGGAGCGCGTTGATGAACGTCGGGGCGATGGAAGCATCAAGACGCATGAGCCATGCGGCGATGCCGGAACAGAGCACGAGCGCGACGGTGCCGGGCAGCGCAAGCCAGAGATTGAATGTGATCGCCTTCCTCATCTGCGAGAGCAGGAGCTTCACGTCGTTGCGCGCTGCGGCCTGGCTGAGGAGTGAAAATGTCGACTGTGCGATCGCGACGCCGACGATGCCGGGGATCACGGACTCGAAATTGCTCGCAAACTGGTTGAGCGCGACCATCGACTTCCCCAGACCGGAAGCGAGTCGGTCGAGAAGGAGGAGCTGAAGCTGGAGCGCCCCGAGAGCCGCCATGCGCGGAATGATGAGCAGGCCCATGTCGCGGATTTCGCCATGCAGGATGCCGTCGGCACTCAGTTGCGGGACGAATCCATGACGGACGACGGATGCGGCACGGACGGCGACATAGATGAGTGTGCCGATGACCGTCCCGACGATGGGCCCCACCGGACCGAGGATGGGCGAGAGGAAGTACGTGCCGGCGATCGTGGAGAGGCACCAGAGGATGGGGGTAATCCCGTAGATCCAGTACCGCTGTACTGCGATGAGGTACTGGCCGAGGGCGTTGCCGAAGACGAAGAGGAAGTTCGTGAAGAGCGCGATCCGTCCGAACTGGATATAGAGCTCAAGCGACGGTCCCGTGAACTTCACGAGGTGGGGCGCCACCCACGGGAAGAAGATCGCAAGCACGAGAGCGACGACGCCGAAGAACGCTCCGAAGACGATCATCGTGCTCGTGAGGATGCGGTCGACCTCCGCCCTCCTGCCGTGCGCGAGGTGCGATGCGAGGAAAGGAACCACGACGACGCTCAAGCATGACATCACGAAGATCTGAAAGAGGAGATCGCTCGGCCGGAACGCGGCGATGTAGACCGATGCAACCCCGATCGGATCTTTGTCGAGCGGGAACATGATCGAGAAGGCCTGATCACGGAGAAATCCGCACGCCGAGGCGAGCAGCTGCGTTACGGCGAGCACGAGAGCGCCGCCCGCGATACGCTGCTGGGAGAAGAAGGAATGGAGAAGCCTTCGCATACCCGAAGGATAGCATCGACCGGCTTGGTGCACCTCACGGCGAGCTCTTGGACGCAAAACGGCTCGCGGATGCCGCATCTTTCGGGATGACTGGCTGCGGCTCAGACGCTAGAATCAGCGCATCCTTTTTATGTCCCAGAAAACCCTGTCCTTCGCCACGATGACCGACGAGCAGGTGAAGGCATGCCTGAAGGAGCACCAGATCGGACTCACCGTCGAAGAGGCCCGGAAGGTGCAGGAGATGCTCAAGAGGCCGCCTACGGTGACAGAGGCGACGATCTGGGGAATCCAGGGAAGCGAGCACTGCAGCTACAAATCCAGCCGCAGGTTCCTGAAGGCATTTCCGACGACGGGCAAGCACGTCATTCTCGGTCCCAAGGAGGACAGTGGCATCATTGCGATCACGGAAGGTCCCAAGGGAAAGCGTTGGGGGCTCGTCATGAGTCATGAATCTCACAATCATCCCTCACAGGTTGTTCCCTACGAAGGCGCCGCGACGGGTGTCGGCGGCTGTGTCCGTGATGTCCTTTGCATGGGTGCCCGTGTCATCGGCTCGATGGACTCTCTTCGCCTCGGTGACCTGAAAAATGAGGAGTCACGCGCGATCGCAACGGAAGTCATCCGCGGCGTCGCGGGGTACGGCAACGCCCTTGGGATCCCGAACCTCGGAGGCGACACGGTCTTCGACGACGCCTACAACGAGAGCTGTCTCGTGAATGTCGTCTCGCTCGGTCTCATCCGTGAAGACGAGATCATCCACAGCTACGCGCAGAAGGAAGCCGGCAAGGAAGGATATGACATCATCATCGTCGGGAAGCCCACAGACAAAAGCGGCTTCGGTGGCGCGTCCTTCGCCAGCGCAACCATGGAGGAGGAAGACAAGGAGAAGAATGCGGGGGCGGTGCAGGAACCCAACCCGTTCCTCGAGAGGCACCTCCTCGCTTCCTCGTATGCCCTCTTCGACTGGCTCGTCCGCGAGGACAAGCTCGACAAAGTAAGTTTCAAAGACCTTGGTGCCGGAGGCAACGTCTGTGCTTCCGTCGAGCAGGTCGCCCCCGTCGGCATGGGCGCCATCGTCGATCTTGAGAAGATTCACACGGCGCTCCCCGGCCTTCCGCCGGAAGTCATCGGGTGCGCGGAGACGCAGGAACGTTTCTGCTGGATCTGTCATCCGAGTCTGACGAAGCACATCCTCAAGCATTACAACGAAACGTGGGATCTTCCTGCTGTCGCGGAGGGGGCCCGCGCTTCCGTCATCGGAAAGGTCACGGAGGATGACCGCTACATTCTCAAGCACAAGGGCAAGATCGTCTGTGACGCAAAGTCCACGGACATCACGTCCGGACTTCAGTACGTCCGGCCGACGAAGCAGCCCGATGCGGTCTTCACCGAGCCGCAGATCCACTGCACCGGATCCACGGTGAAGATCGGGAAGAAAGCTCTCTCGCTTGAGGAGATCTTCCGCGCGCTCATCACACACCCGACCCATGCGAGCAAATCACGCGTGTTCCGTCACTACGATAAGAATATCCTCGGCAACACGGTCATCGAACCCGGCGAAGCGGATGCGACGGTGATCATGCCGCTCGCGGACATCAAGAGCTACGAGATCGACGGCGAGCATCCGGGGTGGGAGGAGGATCTCCCTGAGGCTGATCGCTTTGTCGGCGTCGCACTCGCATGCGGAGGCAACGGACGCTACGGACGTATTTCACCGTACCTGCAGGGTGTGAATGCCTTCATCGAGAATTCCCGCAACGTTGCGGCGGTGGGCGCGCTCCCCCGCTGCATCACGGACTGTCTGAACTACGGCAACCCTGAAATCCCCGAGCACCTCTGGGCGCTTGAGCAGGGGGTGAAGGGAATCTCGGACGCTGCCAGAGCACTTTCCGTCGGGGGTGAGCCCGTCCCCGTCATCAGCGGCAACGTCAGTCTCTACAACGCCACGAAGGAAGGTCAGATCGATCCGACGGCGAACGTCTGCATCGCGGGAGTGATGAAGGACGCACGCAAAGCCGTGGACATGCAGCTCAAGCGCGCAGGCTCCGTGCTCTACCTCCTCGGAGACCGCAAGGATGAGTGTGGAGGCAGTGCGTACTATCATATTCTGGAAACGCTCACCGGCGGCAGAAGAAACTCTCTGCTCGGTGCGAATGTCCCTGCCCCCGACGTTCCTGTCGTCCTCAAGGAAATTCTCCTGCTCAGCGATCTCATTTCGTCGTCGCACGTCCTCGCCTGTCACGACATCAGCGAGGGCGGCCTGCTCCTCGCTCTCTATGAAATGACCACGCCGAAGCGCGGGATGGGAGGCACGATCGGCGTTTCTGTGGATGCAAGCTCCATTGGTACGGGGCTCAGGAACGACACGGTGCTTTTCTCCGAAACCGGCGGCTTCGTCCTCGAAGTCTCGGAAAGTGACGCCGAGTCTGTGGAGTCCGCTGCCAAGAAGGCAGGTCTCACTCTCCAGAAAATCGGTGTCACGGTTCCTGAGCCGTCACTTTCCGTGCGGAGGAACGGTTCCACGCTCCTCGAGATCGATCTCAAGGAAGCGACCGGACTGTGGAAAGACGCACTCCCGAAGGCGCTCAAGTCACTGTAAGAGCTCCTGACTGCGCTGTTAATCGCGGGACTGACAAGCGTTTTTGCTTTACCTCCTGCCCGCGCTTTGATTTCATGTGTCCATGAAAAATCTCCGTCTCACGGGTGTCCTGTGCACACTCAGTCTCGTTCTCGGTACGATCCCGTCCGTTGCACTGGGTGCTTCCGCACAAGCCAATATCAGAATCGAGCAGCTGACACCTTCCGCCTACGGAACGTGGACTCTTCTTTCCTCCAATGGAGCGCTCAGAACCAGCAATGACCCTGGTGTGCTCAAAAGTGCATTCACGGTCGGTGTGACGGACTACGGACCGACGACTCTCAGTGTCGTCCCGCCTCCGGGCATGTCGGTGAAAATCACGACGTATCGCGGTGGTGAAAAGGTCGGAGAGACGGACGCTCAGCAGTACTCCTTCACCCTTGTCGCAAATGACAACTACCGTTTCGTGCTGCAGTACGCACTCTCCAGACTTGGGAATCTCGGCGTCACGAGTCAGCCTTCCGGCATCCGCTTCCGCATGAAGGGTCCCGGAGGACGTTTCTATTCCGCGACATCCCCCTTCACGTTCACGAATATCCCTGTCGGGCGTTACAGTCTCACCTTCCCGCCCAAAAATGGCTGCACGGCTCCCTCCGTTCACACGGTCATTGTCGAATCAGAGACCCGCAACACCGCGAATATTTCCCTGGCCACCTGCGATACTGCCGCAACGGACACTACTCACGATTACTCACGCATCAGTAAGCGCACGCTGCGCGACATGGTCGAGCAGAGAGAGCTCAGGAAGCGCGGAGAGCGCAAGTAGTCCTTACGAAACCATCGCTGCCGCAAGCCTCGTGCTGTTGCCGGCTCCCATGATGAGGAGCACGTCCTGAGGCTGCAGAAGAATATCGAGTGCGGCCTTCGTCTTCTCCAGCGTCCCGGACGGACGGCAGGAGACTTTGCTTGTTCTTCCGATCTCAGCCGCAAACTTCGCGACATCGGCAAGCTGTGTGTCCTTGTCCGGACGCGCATCGTACACGCGTGTGACGAGGACGAGATCGGCCTCCGTGAATGCCGCCAAGAACGCGCTCCAGAGTTTCAGCGTCCGGTCATTCGTGTGCGGCTCGAAGACGCAGACGAGACGGCGCCCGGGGTACTTTCCCTTGATCGCCGCAATCGTCGCGCGGATTTCCGTCGGATGATGGGCATAATCGTCGATGACAGTGACGCCGACTTTCGCTTCGCCCTTCACTTCCATCCGTCTCCACGATCCCGCAAACGATGCGAGTGATGCTTCGGTCGTTTCCGGCTTCAATGCGCGGAGCTTTCCGAGTGCGAGGACAAGCTGCGCATTCTGTTGCATGTGGATTCCCGGCACCGAGAGCTTCGGAAGCTTCTCGCTGTCTGCATCGGTGAGCGTCCTCCCCGATCGTTTCACAAGGTCCTTCGAGCGCTCATCAGCGCCATGGGCGATGACACTCCCCTTCTCCGGCAGCGACGAGAGGAATTCGACGAACGCGTCACCGTAGTCCTCCAGACTTTCAAACGCATCGAAGTGATCACCGTCCGCGTTCGTGAGGAGAATCGTCGATGGCTTCAGAAACAGGAATGATCTGCGGTACTCGCATGCTTCCACGATCCAGAGATTGCCGTTGCCGCGACGCCAGTTCTTCCCGCCGAGATCGGCTGTCTTCGTACCGACGACGACGTTTGGATCGAGCCCCGCATCGATGAAGACTTTCGCCGCCATCGCGGTGGTCGAGGACTTCCCGTGCGTGCCGCAGACGGCGATGAGGTCGGCACCTGCCGTGAGTTCGCCGAGCGCCGCGAAGTAGGAGATCTGTCGGATGTCCGACTCCAGAGCCTTCACACGCTCCGGCGATTCGGGTGGGATGGCCTCCGAGAAGACGAAGAGATCGCTGTCGGCAGGGACGGCTGCTCCGTCCTGACGGAGGCTGACCGGAATGCCCATCGTCTCCAGATCGCGCGTGAGATCCGAGGAGAACTTATCCGAGCCCGACACGTCATGCCCCGCAAGCTTCATGTGTGCCGCATAAGCGGAAAGCCCGATACCGCCGATGCCTGAGCAGAAGATCTTCATGTCTGAAGCATAGCACGGCGCGGAGAGTGCGGGCTGATATACTGCCATCCGTGAAGTACAACGAAGTCGCACCGATCCCGAAGCAGATGACGATCGTCGTCGGTCTCTGCGTGGTCGGGCTCATGGCGTTCGGTCTTGCGCTTTCATACTACAAGAACATCCTTTTCGACCGGCAGCTCCGGACCATGCAGGCACGGAATGCACAGCTCAAGTCCGATATTTCCCATGAGTACGCACAGCTCCAGTACTACCAATCCGATCAGTACAAGGACAAGTATGCGAAGGAGAATCTCAGCCTGCTCAAGGCCGGCGAGAAAGTGCTCATTCTCCAGAAGTCGGATAACCCCATCGAGAGCAGGCCGAACACAGAACTGACCGACGAGGATCGCGTCGCCATCTTCGAGGAGAATCTCCGCAACATCCGTGTCATCGACCAGTGGAACCTCTACCTGTTCCACCGTGACGCGATCGACGACCTCAAGAGGAATTCGTAGAACGGGTGCATTGCCTTTCCTCAGGTTCTCCCGCATACTGCAGGCCCTACCGCGGGGTGGAGCAGCCCGGTAGCTCGCCAGGCTCATAACCTGGAGGCCGCAGGTTCAAATCCTGCCCCCGCAACCAATTTCAACGCAGATTCAGACTTGCGTCCCCTCTATTTTTCGGTAAAATCCTTGCGTTATGGCAACCAAAAAGGCCGGTGGGTCTACACAGAACGGCAGAGATTCCGTTTCCAAGAGACAGGGCGTCAAGCGCTTCGGAGGTCAGACTGTGTCTGCCGGAGAGGTGCTCGTGCGCCAGAAGGGCTTCTGGTATCGCCCGGGTACGAACACATACGCAGGTAAGGACTGGACGATCCATGCTTCCACGGCAGGGACTGTCGTGTTCCGCTCCGCGCGTGTTCTCAAGTTCAACCGTCGCCGCGAGAAGCAGACCATTGTGAGCATCGTCGCGACAGCAGCAGCAAAATAGTATCGGTGCATGAATTCACATGCGCGGGTAGTATTTGAGCGTGGGCGAGTAGCTCAGTTGGCCTAGCCCTGCGCAGCAGGGCGTACTATAAAGGGAGTGTGGGCGAGTAGCTCAGTTGGTTAGAGCACAGGACTTATAAACCTGCGGTCGGTGGTTCAAATCCCCCCTCGCCCACCAAGCTTCTGATTGATCCCCTTTCATGGCTATGGAATCACTCGTGAACAGAGGCTCAGCAATATTCCTTCAGGGAGTCCTCGTGCCAATTGGCATCGGCACTCTTGGCTTCTTGCTTTGGGAGCCGCACCTTGAGGGCGTGAACGCGCACGCCACATTGTTTGAGATGTATTTCACAGACCCGTTTCTGGCAATTGCGTACGTAGGCTCCGTTCCGTTTTTCATCGCACTCTATCAGGCCTTCAGGATTCTGCGCGCTGCAGCACATGGGGCGGCACTTTCGAGCGGGACTGCACATGCACTGCGGATCATCCGGTACTGCGCGCTCACGATCATTTGTTTTGTCGCAGTGGAAGAAGTCTTCATTCTCCTGACGGTGTCGGATGACAGGGCAGGCGGTGTCTTCATGGGCATTCTCGTCACATTCGGTTCGATCATCATCGCTGCGACTGCTGTGGTGCTTGAAGGCATTGTACGGAGTGCCATCACGGCTTTTCCGATTCCGAATCCTCCTCGTCCTTGATCTCACCGATCAGTTCTTCCACGACATCTTCCAGAGTCACAAGGCCGACCGTATGCACACCGTCCGTCACCATCGCCATCTGTGCGTAGTTGCTGCGCAGGTACTTGAGAAGATCGTCGCAGCGCATGGTAGCGGGAACCTTGGGGAGCGGACGGCTGATGCTCGCAATGGAATCAGCGTCGAGACCGTCGGCGATCGCATCCAGAATATCCTTGCTCGTCACGTATCCCACGATGTCGTCCATGGTCGCTCCGATGACGGGATAGCGAGAGAAATTGTGCTCGAAGACCATCTTCGCCGCCTGGCGGATCGTGGAGTCCTTCGGTGCTGAGATCACTGTTTCGGACTTCGTCATGATCTCCCGTGCCATGTTGTCATTGAGGACGAACGCGCGGTGGATGAGCTCCCGTTCGTCGGCATCGATGTGACCGGCACCGCCGCCAAGGTTCGCAAGTGCGCGGATCTGCTCCTCCGTGCCCACTTTCCGCTTGCCGGATTTGAAGACTCTGACGAGCTTTTCGAGGGCAATCACGAGGGGGTAGAGCAGAATCACGAGCGCTCTCAGCACGGGAGCTGCGTAACGGCTGATCCGCGGAGCGTAGTGCGCCCCGATCGACTTCGGGATGACTTCCGAGAACACAATCGTCGCAAGCGTCAGAATAGCGGTGATCACACCGATGATGTCGCTGCCGAAGAGCTGCTCCGCCTTTCTGCCGACGAGAATCGGTCCGAGAATGTTCGTGATATTCGTGAGAATGACGATGACGATGATCGCCCTCGTCGTGTGCTTGAGAAGAACTTTCAGTTCCAGCGCGCCCCAGCGGCGCTTGCCGATCATCACCTCCACCTCGGCGGGGCTCACACTGAGGATGGCTGCATCGATCATTGCCAAAAAGCCGGATGCGAGAATGAACGCAAGGGCGAAGAGGGTCAGCTCAATCATGAGCGGTCAGTATACCACCCTTTCACCCCGTTCGCCGCTCCGCATCGAATATCCGGAACTGCTGCGACTCCGAGCGCACGATGGGCGGCGGATCGATCGTCGTGACGGTGAAGCCCCGCTCATCCTCAAGCAGGGTCCTGATGCTGACTCTGCAGTATTCGGCTTCCTTGCCGACGACGGCGATCACCTCCAGACGCGTATCGCCTTTGAGGGGCTCTCTCCCCTCATGGCGAATCGGCTCGGCTGTCACGCCTCTGATGACTTTCTGGACTCCGGCCCAGACTGCCGTGGGCTCCAATTTCTGATGCAGAACCACCGTCTTCGTGCTGAACTGGCCGCTGACCTTGCCAGGAGTAGATGAGACCGTACTGCCGGGGAAGGCCTTTGCAAGCGCTGTATCGAAGTGCCGGTCGAGTGTTTCTGATTTCATGGGTGACGCATGCTAAGGCCTGCGCCGCTATTGTCAATGAACACCGTCAGGAATCCGCGTTCTTGAGCTTCAGGAGCAGAGTTTTCGCCTCAGCTTTCGTCCGGATCGATTTCTCAATCTGGGCGTCATGAATCGCTTTTCTGAGTCTGCCGATTTCCTCTCCGGGCCCGACACCGAGAATTTCCATGATCTCATCGCCGGAGAGCAGGGGTTTTTCCGGTCTCGGGTGACTGTTCAGAAATTCGTCGTAGTCCCTGATAATCGATTCATAGAGGCCGAAGTCTGCGGGTGTGGTGCCCGCGGCATCGATCCAGAAGAGCTGCAACAGCTCCTGAAACCACGGATGGAAGTACCAATGAGCCTTACGCGTCTCCGTCAGTGTCGCAAATGAACCCATCATCATGTGGTGCGCGATCATCCAGCAGATCTTCCCCCGTCTGGCACTCGGTGCCTGACACCGCAGCAAAATGGCATCGGCCATCTTCGCGGAGACTTCCGCATGATGATCGAACCGGATCCGCTCCTTCACCGCAAATGTCTTCGTCTTGCCGATGTCGTGGAAGAGGGCGGCGAGCCGTACATCTGCCCCGTGATCTTCCGTGAACATGGTGGTGCAGCGCTTGAGATGCTCGAACACATCCCCCTCCTCATGGAACTCCTTAGGCTGCGCCACTCCCTTGCACTCGTGAAGTTCCGGGAGCGCCGCCTTGAGCACCCCGACCTCCCAGAGATCCTCGAGCGCCAGATCGATCTTCCTTCCCCGCAGCATCTTGTCCACTTCCTGCAGAATGCGCATGCCCGAGAGTGTTCCCGTGAGCGATGAAAGATGCGCGAGAGCATCACGCGTCTGCTTCTCGTACTGCCCGTCGATCGCGGCGCGAAGACGTACCATGCGCAGAATCCGGAGAGCATCGTGTCGCACGCGCGTTTCGGGGTCACCGATGAAACGGACGAGCCCCTTCGCGAGATCCCCTGCCCCACCGCACGGGTCAAACAGCTCGCGGGTCACCGGATTCCAGTAGATGGCATTCACCGTCGCATCACGCCGCAGCGCATCCTTGGCACGGTCACCGAACTTCACCGACTCGGGATGACGCCCGTCGGATGAAGAATCATCCTCACGGAATGTGGTGATTTCGAAGATGGTTCCCCCGAGAGCGATACGAACCGCACCGAGATCCTTGTCGCTGCCGTCACTCTTCACGAACAGGGCTGCAACCGCATCGGGAAGCGCGGAAGTGGCGATGTCCACTTCGTCCGGTATCCGGCCGCTGAGCATGTCTCGGACGGCTCCTCCCACCCACCATGCCTCATGTCCTGCGTCGATGAGCTTCTCCACGACGGAGTACGCGGCTTCGCCGTGTTTCATGGCGAGTGCGCGGGCGATGATGTCGCGGGAGATCTCCACGTCCACAGTGTGCCACAACTGGTACAATGACGTGCGATGTCGACATTGCACTTTGCCGTCGCCGGGGTTCCCCTCACGACACCGAAACCCGGGGGTACGGTGGAAGGACTGAAATATGCGCACAAGCTCGGCATCACCGCCATGGAACTGGAATGGGTGCAGCGCGTACCCCCGAATGAAGAGCGCATGCACGAGATCAGGGAGACAGCCGAGAAGCTCGGGATGTACCTCACGGCGCACGCTCCGTACTACATCAACCTCAATTCACCGGATCCCGACACACTCGCGGCGAGCAAGGCACGTATCCTCGCGGCGCTGAGAATGTCGGAGATTGCAGGCATCCGTTCGGTGTGCGTGCACGCCGCGTTCTACCTTGGTCAAGAGCCGGCAAAGGCGTACGACAATGTCCGGCGCGCCATGGACGACATGATGAAGCAGAAAGGCAAACTGTTTCCACACGTGAATCTGGGTCTGGAGACAATGGGCAAACAGGCGCAATTTGGTACGCTGGAAGAGGTGCTCCGGATCAGCAAGGAATTCGATCTGTATCCTGTGGTTGATCCGGCGCACCTGCACGCGAGATACAACGGCAAAATCAACACGACGGAGGAGTGGAACGAGATGTTCGATCTCTATGAGGAATACCTCGGGAAGGCCTCTCTGCAGTGCGTTCATATGCACTTTTCCGGCATTGCGTACGGCCCGAAGGGCGAGAAGCATCATCTTCCTCTTCAGGACAGCGATGCGAGGTGGCAGGATTTCCTGAAGGTCCTGAAGAAGCGGAAGATTGCCGGAACCGTGGTCTGCGAATCCCCTCTTCTGGAGAAGGACACGCTGCTCATGCAGAAGACGTATGCGAAGCTGAAATAGTGTCAGAAATCTGGTATACTGTCTCTATTCCTTCACTTCCTCAAACATGAATATCGCCATCAACGGTTTCGGCCGTATCGGACGCCAGGTTCTCCGCATCATTCTTGCGAAGCATCCGGATATGCATGTGGTGCTTATCAATGATCTCACCGAACCCGCCACCCTCGCCCACCTCTTCGAATTCGACTCCACCTACGGACGCTTCACCGGCACCGTCGAACTGAAGGGCGACATGCTCATGACAGCGCATGGCAAAGCGAAGCTCACGGCGATCAAGGACCCCAAGATGCTCCCGCACAAGGAGATGAAGGTGGATGTCGTCCTCGAGTGTACGGGCTTCTTCACGAAGCGTGAGGATGCTGCGATGCATCTCGCGGCCGGTGCCAAGAAAGTGATTATTTCCGCTCCATGCAAGGACAAAGCGGACGGTACCTTCTGCATCGGTGTGAATCATGAGACGTACGACCCGAAGACGATGCATGTCATCAGCAACGCTTCGTGTACCACGAACTGCCTCGCCCCGATGGCCAAAGTCATCGAGGACACCTTCGGCATCGAGGCCGGCCTCATGACCACCATCCACAGCTACACGAACGATCAGAATCTCCTCGATCTCCCGCACAAGGATCTGCGCCGCGCACGCGCCGCTGCCGTGAACATGGTTCCCACGTCGACGGGTGCCGCCAAGGCCATCGGGGAAGTCGTCCCGTCGCTCAAAGGCAAGCTTAACGGCGTCTCCATCCGTGTGCCGACACCGACGGGCAGCATCACCGATCTCACCGTAGTGACGAAGAAGGAGGTGACGGCGCAGGCCGTGAACGCAGCCTTCTCGAAGGCCGAAGCCGGTCCGATGAAGGGCATTCTCCACCTCGAAACAAAGCCGATCGTCCTCAAGGACATCGTGGCCGATCCGCGCAGCTGCATCATCGATGCCGAACTCACCGAGGTCATGGGCAAGAACCTGCTCAAGGTCTTCGGCTGGTACGACAACGAGTGGGGTTACTCAAACCGCCTCGCGGAACTTGCGGAGTTTATCGGTAGCAAGCTCTAAAGCTCCTCCGCGGCCTTCGCATCCGCCTCGATGAGAAGCGAAAGCCAGTCCTGACCGTGTCCGCGCGCCATGTTCGCAGTACCGTCGACTCCCCTCGAGGTACTCAGCACTCTCACGTGCATCGGCTGTGGCCGGTACTCCTTTGTCCGCGGAAGCTCGCTGCCTGCGAACATTTCACGAAGCCGTTCACTGAGCCTCCCGTCACGTTCCGAGAGTGCCTGCATTCCTCTCTGGAGAATGGCAGCTGCGTCGGAGCTTCCCGAAAGCGGGCGATGCTCCGCAATCAGCTCGGCAACCGCGACGTAGTGTGCGCTCCTCGCCTGACCGGGGTAGCGGACGATCGCCTCCGAAAGTCGCTGGATGGCCGTCTCCAGACTCACCCAATCGGCATGCTCACCCGCAAGCGCCTTCATCGCCTGTCCGTGCTGCCAGAACACTCCGAAGTACCGCGGGTCTTTGAAGTCCTCCTCTGTGCCCTGCGTAAGACACTGACGAAGAAGCGCTTCGCCTTCTGCAAACTTGTTCTGCCTGATGAGCCTGGACGCCTGTAGAAAGAGCGGCTCATGCGTCAGTGATTCCTTCACTCTCCTGCGCACCTGAGCGGGCAGGTCGACGCCTTCCGGTCCGAATGCACACGTGCGTGCAGGGCTCGCGATGCGCAGAGCAGACTCGGCAGTCAGCGGCCGGAGATCGGAATCAAGAGACATGGAGAGGAGCATTCTCGGGCAATTCCCGATCCCGTCAAGCATTCTTCACAGTGCTCTACTTCTCGCCCTTCTTCTCCTCGTCGACAATCTCGGCATCCTTCGCGCCGTCCCTGTTGCCACCTTCCTTCTCTTTCTCCTTCTTGGCGGCCTCCTCGTAGACGAGTTTGCCGATCTCCTGCGCTGCGGCTGCCGTTTCCTCCGTCGCCTTCTTGATCTCTTCGGTGCCGGCGTCTTCCTTCTTCAGCACTTCACGCAGCGCATTCATCTTCTCGTTCGCCTTCTTCTTCAGATCATCGGCGATCTTGGCATCGTACTCACGCATCTGCTTGTCGAGATTGAAGAGCAGTGTGTCGGCCGTGTTGCGCGCATCGATGAGTTCACGCTTCTTCTTGTCGGACTCGGCATTCAGCTCCGCATCCTTCTTCATGCGCTCGACTTCCTCTTTGGAGAGCCCTGTCGAACCCTGGATCGTGATGTGCTGCTCCTTGCCCGTACCCTTGTCCTTGGCTTTCACATGGAGAATACCGTTCGTGTCGATATCGAAGGTGACTTCGACCTGCGGGAGCCCGCGTGGTGCCGCGAGAATGCCGTCGAGGATGAAGCGGCCGAGCGACTTGTTGTCCGCAGCCATCTCACGCTCACCCTGCACGACGTTGATTTCCACGGAGGTCTGATTGTCCGCGGCGGTGGAGAACACCTGTGACTTGCTCGTGGGGATGCGGGAGTTTCTCTCGATGACTTTGGTGGCGACTCCTCCGAGTGTCTCGATACCGACGGAGAGCGGGATGACGTCCACGATCGTGATGTCGCGGTTGATGTCACCGCCGATCTGACCGGCCTGAATGGCGGCGCCGATCGCCACGACTTCATCCGGGTTCACGCCCTTGTGCGGCTCCTTGCCGAAGAGTGCCTTCACCTTGGCCTGCACGGCAGGCATGCGTGTCATACCTCCGACGAGGACGACCTCGCTGATATCCGACATCTTCACGCCCGCATCTTTGAGGGCAGCTTCGCAGGGCTTGGCCGTGCGCTCGATGAGACTTGCGACGAGGGATTCCATTTTCGCCTTCGAAAGCTTCACGGTGAGGTGCTTCGGGCCTGTTGCGTCCGCCGTGATGAACGGCAGGTTGATCTCGGTCTCGTTCTGGGAGCTCAGCTCGATCTTCGCTTTCTCCGCAGCCTCGCGGATGCGCTGGAGGGCGATTTTGTCGGTACTGAGATCGATCCCCTGATCTTTCTTGAATTCTGCCATGAGCCACTCGACGATGAGCTGGTCGAAGTCGTCACCGCCGAGGTGTGTGTCACCGTTCGTGGAGAGCACTTCGAAGTGTCCGTCGCCGGAGAGCTCGAGCACCGTCACGTCGAACGTGCCTCCTCCGAGGTCGTAGACGATCACTTTCTCCTCCTTCTTCTTGTCCAGACCGTACGCGAGGGTGGCAGCCGTCGGCTCATTGATGATACGGACGACTTCGAGACCGGCGATTTCGCCAGCTTCCTTCGTGGCCTGACGCTGGTTGTCGTCGAAGTACGCAGGCACCGTAATGACGGCCTTGGTCACCGTCGTCCCGAGGAATGCCTCGGCATCGAGCTTGAGCTTCTTCAGGACCTTCGCGCTGATTTCCTGCGGCATCATCTCTTTGCCGTTCACGGAGATCACCGCACGTCCATCTTTCCCGCTCTTCGCGGTGAAGGGGGCATGCTTCGCATCCTTCTCCACCTCATTGAAGCGGTGTCCGATGAAGCGCTTGGCGGAAAAGATCGTGTTTTTGGGGTTCGTGACTGCCTGACGCTTCGCGGCGATGCCGACGAGAATCTCGCCGTTATCCTTGAACGCGACGACGGAGGGCGTGGTGTTCGCGCCTTCGCTGTTCGGGATCACCTGCGGTTCACCGCCTTCGATGACGGCCATGCAGGAGTTCGTCGTGCCGAGGTCGATACCGATAATCTTGGACATGGGTGAGGGGGTGGAGTAATTAGCACTCAGGAGTTTAGAGTGATAACCCCGTGACGTCAACACTATTCGTCCGACTCATGTACAATTGCGCGGCATGTTTCTCGATGAAGCAACTATTGACGTCTCCGGTGGCAACGGAGGCAAAGGTTCCGTGGCCTGGCGACGCGAAAAGTACGTACCCAACGGCGGCCCTGCCGGCGGGGACGGCGGCGATGGTGGCAACCTGATTGTCATGGCCGATACGAACACGGACACACTCTCGGATTTCGCGAGCAGGAAGCGCTTCAAGGCCAATGATGGTATGCCCGGTCTCGGCAAGAACTGCGCGGGCAAGGGTGGCGAGGACGTCATCCTGCGCGTACCGCCGGGGACGCTCCTCTACGACGTGACGGATTCTGACCGGGCGATCCTCATCGCCGACCTTGAGGAGAAAGGTGACCAGATGATCGTGGCACACGGAGGCCGTGGAGGATTCGGCAACTCGCACTTCAAATCCTCGACAAGACAGGCTCCGGACTTCGCCGAACTCGGTGAACCGGGTGAGAAGCGCATGATCCGCATGGAGCTCAAGCTCGTCGCGGACATCGGCATCATCGGGTACCCGAGTGTCGGCAAATCTTCGCTCATCGCTGCGGTCTCCAAGGCACGGCCGAAGATCGCCGATTATCCGTTCACAACACTCGTTCCAAACCTCGGTGTCGTGAAGGCATACGACCGCGAACTTGTGCTCTGCGACGTGCCGGGGCTCATCGAAGGCGCGAGCGAAGGCAAGGGTCTCGGCCAGCAGTTTCTCAAACACATCGAGCGCTGCGGTGCACTCATTCACCTCCTCGATGTAAGTCGCGACGATGTGGTCGCCGATTACAAAGCCATCCGCAAGGAGCTGAAGAAGTACTCCCCTACCCTCGCGAAGAAAGCCGAGTTCATCGTCCTCAACAAGACCGATCTCGTGGGTGGTGATGCGAAGCCGTGGAAGGACGCCCTCAAGAAGGCCAAGATCAAAGTCTTCGCGAGCATTTCGGCCGTCTCACACGATGGTACGGACAAGCTCATGCGCGATCTCGTACCTGTCGTGATGGAGGAGCGTCAGAAGCGTCTTGAGGACGAGGCGATCAAGGAGGAGTCCATGACGAACCTGCCGGTGCTGAAGCCTCATGCGCTCTCGGACAAGATGGGTGCGTTCCGCATCGAGAAAGGCGTGGAGAAGATCATGGTGCGCGGCCGCCGCCTGCAGCAGTTCACCGCAATGACGAACTTTAGTAATCCCGGCTCACGGAACCGCTTCCGCGACGTCTGCAAGCGTATCGGCCTCATGCGCGCACTCGAGAAAGTCTCCAGCGGCAGTGATGAGATCTGGATCGGAGACCAGCGCGTGGACGAGCATCTGCGCTAGAGTGAAATATTGAGGATTCGGGGCTCTGCTGTAGAGCGCTACATTCGCATTGTAGAGGCCGAGGGTTTACATCCCTTCAGATCCACAAAAGCAGCCGATACTCCCGGCGTTTTGGCATGCAGAGTTTTCTTGTCATTTCCCGTATGCGGAACTATAGTGATCCCCATTTTTATGGCTCCAGAACGCCTCCCACTACCGGCCGCCGTCGAGATGAAGAAGGCGAAGAAAGTGACCGAAGCCGAGCGCATCCATCAGTCGATGCGGCAGAAACTCCGTGATGTGTTCCCCGATGACAACGAAGAAGCGTGGCAGTGGACGGACGAGAACTACGAAACACATGCGATCGAGCAGCCCGCGGACAGCTTCGAGGAATGGATGGAGGAGAAGTACGCCGGCTCGGATGAATTCTCTCAGCGGCTCGTCCGGCGGATGTTTGCGATCTGGCGCGAGATGGAATCCAGCGGCTTCGAGGCCAACGACATGGAACTCTACGAACATCAGAAGGCGCTCTTCGCATGGATCGCACTTTCCACCACGACCGGTGTCCGTGAGAAAGTGGCGAACCTCCTTGTCCGGTCTCCGTACGGAAGCGGCAAAAGCCTTGTCGCCGGTCTCGTCGGTCTCGCGTTCCGTCAGGCACAGGAGGAAATGATTCTCGAGGGTACCGATATTAAGGAGGTTCCCTCCGGCGTTCTCCTTGGACTACGCAAAGAGCACATGCTTCAGAACGCTCTCGGGCAGCAGTTCGCGGTTCTCCAGCCGCCCTACACTGTGGAACGGGCAGACGTGAACGTGTACTGGAAGAACCTCGCCACTCTGTTCGGCACAGACTTCAGCGACTGCTTCGAGAAGCCCAAGGGCATCGGACACGGCTTCTATGGAATGTTCAATGTCTCGGAGGACGATGAAAATGACGAGGAGCCAGCGGCACGGGTCGAGCGCTATGTGCAGGCAATGAATCCCGATCGCGCCGCAGCGTGGAAGAAACTGAAGCCTGCAAGGCGTGCGGAAATCGTGAAGACTCTCGTAAGCCTGGTCTCGGGAGAGATCATCTTCATTCCTGATATCTACAACGTCCCGCAGGCCGAGGAGCCGCTTGCGCGCGAGGAATCTGTGGAAGACGGCACGGTGCGCTACCGCGGTGATTCTGCGTTCGCCTTCGAGGAGACCGAGACGTACCGCGTCAAAGCGACCCACCGTCACCTTGCACTCAACCGTGAGACCTATACGACGCAGCCGAATACCGAGAATCCGGCCAAAATGCTCATCGCATACGGAACGATGGTCACACGCGCGCCGGAGAACATCCGCATCGATATCCGTGAAGAGATCATGAAGACAGGCCGCGGAATGTTCATCGACGAAGCCGGAGCCTTCACACCGGCCTCGCTCGGAGACTCCATGACCCAGTTGAGCGGGCAGCCGCCATACATGGTCGGATTCACCGGAGGTGACCGCGGCATCGAAGGATGGGAACGGTCTCCGATGTTGTCCGTGCAGAAGATGATCGAGCTCGGACTCATGAAGCCAATCGCCTTCCAGGGAATCGGAGATGCGAATAGTCCCTCTGGACAGGGCTCGGAAGAGGCATGGGACGAGTACCGCAAGACGATGTTTGCCGACGAGAAGACTGCGAAGTCTCTCGGGCTCCCGCAGCCGCATGAGCTCGATACCGTGGTCGTGGCACCGTCGAAGAATGTGCGTGAATACGCCCACCGGATCAAGGAGGCGCATGACAAAGAGGGCATCCCCGTGAAGATCTGGTGCTTCGATCCGACCTCCGGCGACAGCCGCTGGTCCATCGTCGTCAACGGTTTCAATGCACCCAAGCAGAAAGGCGACCCGAGGCGCGTGCTGGTTGCACCTCCGTCGCAGATGTCCGAGGCACTTCATCTGCATGCGGAGTGCTATGACGTTCTCGCGAACATGTCCAAGTACCCCATCGATCAGACGCGCGGACGGCTCGGACACATCCGCAATGACGAGGGAACGAAGAGCGCACGCGAAAAGGCGCGCACGTACTTCAGAATCCAGTACCTCGAGGGTGCGAAGGGCGAAGCCTACATCCGGGAAATCGGAAAGATGATGGGCATCGAGTTCGAGGACGAAAACGAAGTCTGGGAGTCCCTACGATGCATGATTGACCTCGATGCGTACGAGCGCGATGGCAAACGTCTCAATCAACTTAGTAAGCCACGGCCAATCCCCGATACCGTTGCGGTTCAGAAGCGCAAGAAGAGGCGCTCCCAGAAAAAAGAATGGACTGCGCTCAGGAGCACGAGTCCGTTCATGATCGAACAGGACAGGAAAGCTGCCGAACGTGAAGCGAGAAAGGGCCCGCATGGTCACGCGACAGGCAATCCGAAGACGAACGGGCAGGCAGTGCATGCGGCTTCGAGAGTGGTCGAGAAGTCCGAGCAATACACCGCGACAAAGGACAGTGTCTCCGTGACTCTCGTCGTCGACAGGAACGGTTTCCCGACTAATGTCGACAGTCTGGCAAATGGATTGTCGCCGTACGGCGGCTCTTTCGGTGCCAAGGTTCGCAGTGCCCATCGTGAAGGAAAGCGCGGGCAGGAACTTGCCAGCATCGCTCTGCACGAATACATCCGCATCAGCGAGGTGATTGCCCGCCGCTCGGGAAGTGCCACAGGCGAGTCGAGCAAATACATCGGTGTCCGCACTCCCCGCTACTGAACCGTGGACAAACGCGGATTCCCGGACGGCATCGATGAGAAGCTTCCGCTGGAGGAGCCGGATCTGTGGAATGTCGACGACTTCAAGGGACACGACAGAATGGCAGTCGCGAGAGGGAATACCGCTCTGGCAAAGATCTTCGAGCAGACGAGGACGAAGCTGCCGAAACTGATCGCATCCGTGCGATGGTCACTGCTCCGGCAACCGTACAAGGACTACGCAAACGCCGCAGGAATGAGCGCGAATGGATACGTTCCGCTCGAGCGGGATCCGAAGTCCGGCGGAGCACATCGCGAGAAGATTACGAAGCTGCTCTCGTACTGGGAGCAGAACGGCATCTCTTCGGGTATCCGCGAACAATTACTGGATCTGCTCCTCAATCCCGATCTTCTCGAACTCGACGAATCCTGCACGGATCTCCTCAGCGGCATTGAGCATGTCCGCGAACAGTCCCTGCAGCTCATTGGTGCAAAGGAAATGACAGCCTTCTACCACCGTGTGGGCTATGAACTCGGGCACGCCCGCGTGGAGGAGAACTTCCCGTCAATCTACAACACGCTCTGGCAGCGCGAAAGGACAGGGACGGTCCCGGAGTACCTCGAGCTCATGAACTTCATCGACACGATGTATGCCGGGCGCTCGAAGGACATGACATCGCGGAGAACGCTCCGCCACACGCAGGCGGAGGAAATGTGGCGCGAGGCCCGCACGAGCCAGTACACGGATCGCACGATTGAGCTCCCGCTTGCCGTACTCCTGACTCTGGCGGAGAAACATCTCGCCGTGAAGCACGGATCGACCATGACGGCGAAATCCATCGGCGATGAATTCCGCACCGGCTCACTGCACTCGGAACGCCTGATCCAGTGTGAGCTCATCGACACCGTCGAGATTGAGCCCGTCGCACGCAAGCTGCTCAAGCGCAAGGAGATGGACGGCTTCCTGCAGGAGTGGGATGAGGCATTCGCCGCAGAACTCGATCGCAATTCCTTCGGAAAACAGTGTCAGGATGCCATGAATGCACGCGGCCTTACCGCGGCGGATATCGGCAGGGTGCTTGGCGTGAAATCACCGGAAGAGCGCGGACTTGAGACGGCAGGACGCAAACAGCGGTACCGTCCGGATGCAGAGGTCAGGAGTGTGCTCTTCCACAATCATGTGAGCAGTCAGATCCCGGTCGAAGCTCTCATTCAGGTCATCGCAGAGAGTGACGAGCAGGCAGGCGCGCTCCGCGCGGCGTACTTCACGGAACGCGAGCGGTTCTTCAAGCGTAGCGGCTACAAGAAGAGCGGCGAAGGTCTGCGCATGAGAATTGAGCGAGAGCTTGCGAATGCCAGCATGAAGAAACTTGCAACGACCTTCGTCCCCAAGACCAAGCAGGGCGACAAAAAAGTCATCCGCGAGAAAGATCTCGAGTTGCAGCGGCTCGAGCGGAATGAAGG
Source organism: uncultured Candidatus Peribacteria bacterium (assembly GCA_964508225.1). Taxonomy (GTDB): domain Bacteria; phylum Patescibacteriota; class Gracilibacteria; order Peribacterales; family Peribacteraceae; genus CAZDRX01. Next base: position 62,497 of record CAZDRX010000004.1, on the reverse strand, counting down.
AGGAAAAAAAACCGTCGGGTTCAAGCAGGTATTCCCCGTGCTGAAGGAAATGGCGACGGGCGCCTCGGAGGAGGCACTCGACCGCCTGAGCGGCATGGATGAAATGGATGAAGCACTGAAGTCATTCAGCACCGTCGACGAAATGGCCCAGAACCTCATCAAGGGACTGAAGGGAGCCGACGCGGTATCGGAGGCCATGCGCAACATCGCCCAGCGCGATTCCCAGTGGCTCCGTTCGGATCTCATCACGAAGATGGGGGAAGGGTCATTCGTCAGTGCACTCCCCTCTCTCCGTCTCATGGCCAAGGCCGCTCTCGATCAGACGCTTCCGGAAGAGGTCCGACGGGACTGGTACGAGCGGTTTCCGAAGCAACTCCGGGAAGGACTTCTCCACTTCGGCACGGTGAGCCATCCGACGGCTCTGGCGCTGTGCACGATCATTGCGACGAGAGAGGCGAACCCGATGGACTTCTTCCAGCACCGCGTGCCCGGCGTCGTCCCGACGCAGGGAACCAAAGTGCTGCGCAATCTCAATGATGGCGAGGAGGTGGAGTGGAAGCACCTCCATAAGTATCTTCTTGCCGCAGGACTCCAATCCCATCAGGCGACGTACAAATATGTGCAGCAGCTGCACGCATCGGGAGGAGATATGAAGGGCGTCCTGAAGGAGATCGTTCCGCAACTGCGCCTGAATGGTCTGGAAGTGCACCCCGTGAACCTTCCGGGAGCCACACTGGATGACCTGAAGGGCCACAGAGTGAAGAAGGGCTGAGCCTGTGGCGTCTTTTCACGGTAGGAAATTCTGGTATGCTCTCCGGCGTGGCTCGGTAGCTCATTGCCCTGACCTGCGAAGCAGGTCTAGAGAAAGGCTTTCGCTCGGTCCCTCATCCTTTACATCATCAAACTTCGCATTTTGTGGCCCGGTAGCTCATTGGTAGAGCGCTGCCCTGAAGAGGCAGGCGTAGCCAGTTCGATTCTGGCCTGGGCCACCATAGAAAGTTTCTCTCAACGTCGTGGTCTAGTTTCAGCGAATCACACCGTCCTTCTGCATCCGTTCGAGGAGTTCGTGGGCAATCGCATTCTGCTGATTGATTCTGAGCGCCTGCTTCAGCAGATCCGCCGCTTCCGGAATCCGTCTTTGGTCGTAGACAAGCTTTGCCAGCGAAGCGATGGCATCGGCATCGGATGGCGACAGAGCGATGGCGGTGCGGTAATCGGCCTCTGCCTGGGCAAACAGACCTTTCCGTTCCTCTGCGCCCGCAAGATTGTAGTACGACTCCGGAAAGTCAGGCCGAAGCTCCACCGAACGTTGCAGCGTGGCAATCGCGTTGTCCCAATCCCTCAGCTCAAGATAGATGCCGCCGAGATTATTGAGTGCATTGGTGTAGTTGGGCTTCACAGCGAGAGCCTGGCGATACTGTTTGATGGCCGTTTGCAGATCCCCGAGTTTGTAGGCGATGTTGCCGAGCCCGTAATAGGCGTCCGGCTCATCAGGATCCGTACGGATGACCGTCTCGTACTCCTGCATCGCTTCCGGATAGCGCTTGAGGGCAACGAGAGCCGCTCCCTTGCTGACACGCGTGCGCGGGTCGTCCTTGATTGCTGCAGACGTATCGAACTCCCTGATCGCGCCTTCTGGATCTCCGAACTGCAGCAACTCCATGCCTAAGTTGTGATGCGCCGCACGGGAATTCGGATAATAGTTCAGGGCATGCCTGTACAGAGACTCGCTCGTCCTCCATGTGAGGGATTGCGCATGTGCTAGGGCTCCGGAGGCAATCAGGATAAGGACAAATGCTGCGACAATTCCTCTAACACGGGCGTCCGATGCCCGGGCAGTGCCCGCAAGGGAAATCCAATGCTGGAGAGCTGCGCCCATCGCGATAAGAAGCCCGATCATCGGCACGTACGCGTAGCGGTCAGAGGCGAAATAGATATCTCCGCCCTTGGAGAAATTCGCGAACGTCGGAATGAGCGTCAGCAGAAAGAATGCCAGACCGAAAGCCGCAAGCGGCAAGCGGATTGCAAGCCTGTACGTAAGCCACAGGAACGCCACAACGATGAGCGCAGGGAAGAAGAAATCCGGAGAACTGAGGGTGACAGGCCTCGTGTACGGATAGGCAAACGAAAGGCCATGAGGAATCACGAATTTTTCGAGGTAGAACACCGTACTCATCCCCGCCATGAGGACTTTCTGAAAGCCTGTGGAAGCTGCGAGAACCGTCGTCTTACCGAAGAGCGCAATGATGCCGAAGACAAAGGACAACGCGAAGAACGGAGCCTTCTCCAGAGCCATGCGTCTGAAGTCTCTGCGCTGTTCAAGCAAATCGATGAGTATCAGCGCAACAGGCAGCGTGATCGTCATGACCTTGGAAAGCAGCGAGAGGACAAACAAGGAGAGTGACAAGGCAAAAAGCAGCCATCTGCGGCCGGATCTCCACCGAACGTACGAGATCAGAGCGCCGAGAAAGAAGAACGTCGAGAGAACGTCTTTCCTCGCAGATGCCCACGCCACCGCCTCCGCATTGAGCGGGTGAAGCAGAAAGATCAGTCCGAGCGCGACTGAAAGCCATCCAGCTCCGAGGAAAAGCGTGAGCAGCCAGACGACGAGGAGTGCATTGAGGATGTGGAGACTGAGGTTCGTTGCATGATAGATCCACGGCCCATCGCCTCCGATGAGGTGGTCAAGCTGGTACGAGACGAACGTGAGCGGAATGTAGAGTTCCGGATCGTACGATGTGAAAACATGTTTCAGGGTCTCCGGTGTGATGGACTGCACAGAGCGGTTCTCCACGATCAGTCCGGCATCATCCCACGTGACAAAACCGTTCGAGAGCGATGCTCCGAAAGAAAGAAGCCCAAGGAGAACGAATGCCGTGATGGTGATCACGATTCCCCGGGATGGAAGAAATCTGGTGAGATCCATAGGCGACTATGCGGGACTCCGGCGGAAGAAAAACCACAGGAATGCACCAAGCAGAACCATGACGGAGGCGAAAACGAAAGGAACGGGAATAACCGCTCGCGGCAGGGCTCGGCCTGAGATCGCCACAGGGAACTTTGCATCGGCTACTACCCTCGAATCATCGCGGAAGACCGTCCTGAACACCCAATGCCCTGAAGTCTCGGGCACAAGTGATGTGACCGGCTTCCCGAATTCAGGTTTGGGTATAACTTTCTTCCACTGGACCCTCGAGCCTGACTCGACGGAGATTTCAATCGCTGAATAACTTACAGGAGCACCGGCGAGGTCTGTGAGGGAGAAATCCAACAGCGTGTCGCTTCCGACGACGAACGGTGTGTCGTACCCGACATCCACAAACACGCTTCCGGTCTTCAGTTCATAGGATTCTCCTGTCCCGTGTGCATAGGCCAAGGGAGCCAGCAGCAATGCGGCAGACACCGTGAACATGAGGGCGTACTTCATGACCCGATCTTACATGAGACGCTCAGAAGCTGCCGCTGTTCTTGGCACAGACGGGGCAGGACTCGTGACGGACCATTCCGGCGAGGAAGGCGCGGATGGATGGGGCGAGCCCCAGCATGCTGAGAAATGCCCTGAAATCAGCGGCGCGACGCAGAAACCAACCGATACTCCCGGAAAAACTCATGCCATGATAGAGAACGACAGCGTATCCCGGTCCCACCGGCACGGCATATGCGGGCGCGGGCTGAACATAGGCAACGGGCGAACCTGTGCGGATCGACTTCGCGACATAGGCCGCATCGGCGAGAGCCGTCTGCGCCATGCCGGAATACTTCGTGGAAGCAACATCGCCGATCACAGAGACATGGCTGACACCCAGCGCACGCAGATGGTCGTCGACGAGGACGCGTCCGCGTTTGTCGAGGCTGAGACCCGGAATCGTCGCCGTCATGCCGTTCGCTTTCAGTCCGGCTGTCCAGACGACGGTCTTCGTCGTCATCTGCATGTCCTTGAGAAAGAGCTTGTCGACTTCTTCACGTACGACTGAGCGGTTGAGGTAGACGTTCACACCCAGTTCGCGCAGCCGCTGGTGTGCCTTTGCCGACAGATGTTCCGGGAGGCCCGGCAGCACTCTGGTCATTGCCTCGATGAGATCGATGGTCACGAGCGAGGGATCGATACCGTGCGCTTTCGCAAGACTGCGCGTATACGCTGCAAATTCCCCTGCAAGCTCCGTACCGCTTGCGCCGCCGCCGATCACGGCAACATGCAGCAGCGGAACCTTCTCCTCGGGCGGAGTCGTCTTCGCCTTCTCGAATGAATCATGGATGTGACGCCGGAGCTTGAGCGCATCATCCACGCTGTTGATGCTGTACGCGTGCTCCTCCACTCCCTGAATGCCAAAGTACGAGGACTCGCATCCGATCGCGAGGATGAGCTCATCGTAGTCGTACGTGGAGGCGGAAAGGCCGACGGCCTGTTTCTTCGCAGGGTCAATCGATACGACAGCGTCCTTCACAACTTCGGCACCTGAACCCCGCAGCAACTCCGTATACGGAATACAGACCTCCAGTGCTGAACGACCGGTCGTGAGGCGGTACGTGGCGGCGTGATACTCCATGTAGGCCTTCGGATCGACGAGACGGACTGCACATCGCCTGTCCCGTCCCAGAATCTGGGCAGCTTTCACACCGCCGAAACCACCACCGATGATGAGGATATTCTTTTTAATCTTGGTTTCCATTCCTTATATTATACCTTATTCAAGCCACAAAGTCACCGTCTCACCTCAATCGAGACAGGACGGGAAAGCACCCCCGTTCCGGCGCGGATTTCATGAATCCCGGGAGAGGGACGCCACGGAAAACGGTAATCGGGGGACTTCCCTGTCCCCGCATATCTGCCGTCAACGTACCAATCGACCTCCGGCAGATGACCGTCTGTTCTGCCTTCGAAGATGACGGACTCCTGTGCGTCTGGAATGAGTGGGTCGAGAAGATAACTGGTGCCCGGTGCCGGTCTCGTGATCACGAATACGCCGGACGAAGCGCCTGCCGGCACGTCGGCACAGAGCGGCGAGGCATCCTGCGGAGGAAGCTTCCAGCCGTTTTCGCGCGCCCACTTGCGTACCTCGGGGGGAAAATCCGTATACGGAACCTCTCTGATGACTTCCGGAGGACACGAAGCACCTGCCCGCTTTCCGTTTCGGGTATCGATCTTCACGAGCGTGAACAGCGTGTCTTTCTGTACCGGTTCCGTGCCGGCGATGAAGTGCTCCGTGGTGCGGTCGGTACAGAGGTCTGTCGGCAGCAAGCCGGAGAGTCTGCAAATCTCCCTCTCGACGATACCGTCGGGCCGCTCGAAAGCGTGAGCCGCCTTCTGACGCGTCACTTCCACGATCACGTCGTGGAAGATGGGTCCGGCTCCGGTGACACCCGTCGTGTCGCGCATCGGAGAATTGTCCGCATTCCCGACCCAGACTCCTACGATGACATCGGGCGTGTAGCCGACCGTCCAGTTGTCACGGGAATTGCGGGTGGTTCCTGTCTTGGCGGCAACAGGAAAAGCGAATGCCAGAGGCCCTCCGCGGCCGAATTCCGCAGCACGGGCATCGGAGTCACTCAGGATGTCTGTGATGAGCCACGCGACCTTCGGGTCCAGGACTCTGTTTCCCGGGGAAATCACCCCCTCGAGCAGCCCCCGAGGTCTGAGCGTCTCGCCGTTACGCGCAAGCATTCCGTACGCGGCTGCCAGATCAATGAGCTTCACTTCTGCATCGCCGAGCGTCAGGGCGAGACCGTAATGATCCGGACTCTCGGTGAGAGTCGTGAACCCGGCACGGATGAGAAAGTTCTGCAGACGCTCGACCCCGATTTTCTCTGTCAGTTTCACGGCGGGAATATTGTACGAATTGGCAAGAGCCTCGCGCAGCCGCACAAGCCCGTGCTCGCTGTAATCGTAGTTCCGCGGCACGTAGGGGTCTCCTGTCTTCGTGAGGAACTGTGCCGAAATATCGGCGATCGTCGTCGCGGGCGTCATGCCCTGTGTGAACGCGAGCGCGTAGGTGAACGGCTTCAGTGCGGAACCCGGCTGCCTTGAAGCGGTGACGACGTTCACGGCTCCATCATGCTCAGCGTCAAAGTAGTCCGCAGATCCCACCATCGACAGGATGTCGCCGGACTTCGCGTCGAGAACGATGACGGCTGCGGAGGTCACTTTCTTGTCGGCGAGATCCGCGATGCGAAGACGGACAGCTGACTCAACCTCATGCTGGAGCGAGAGATCGAGTGTCGTCCGGATTTCCCGTCCTGCACTACGCAGCTCCGGATGTTCCCCGAGCAGCCAGAAGACAAAGTGCGGCGCTTCAATCGGCACAACGCCCCGGGTGAGACGGACCGGTTCCGTGACCGAAACATCGAATTCCTCCTGCGTGATCATCTCCGTATCCCTGAGCGCATGGAGAACGAGAAGCCTCCGCGACGTTGCGGACGTCAGATCCTTGAACGGATTGAGAGCGGAGGGAGCATTGAGAAGGCCGGCCAGCAGGGCGTTTTCGGCGAGAGACAGATGCTCCGGAGATTTGTCGAAGTACGTTCGGGCAGCTGCGCTGATGCCATAGGCCTGTTGACCGAAGTACGCAGTGTTTGCGTAGGCAGCGAAGATGTCGTCCTTTCTCCACCGTGCCGTGATCTTCACGGCAAGCCACGCCTCCCGGATCTTGTAGAGCACTCCCCTCTTCTCCGGCTTCAGAATGCTGCGGACGAACTGCTGTGTGATCGTGCTGCCGCCCTGCACGACGCGGAGCGCCGCGAGATCCTTCACAGCTGCCCTTGCGATGCCGCGGAGACTCAGACCTGCGTTCGTCTCGAATGTCCGATCCTCCACCGCGATGACGGCCTTCCGGAAGTCCCCGGGGATATCCACTGCAGCAATCCCTCTCTGGAGTCCTCCCTGACGTACGTCGTAGAGAAGACGACCTTCCCTGTCCGTGATGCGAGTGGAGCGATGTGCAGACTCCTCAAACTGCGCAGGAAGAGGCCAGAACCATGCGAGAACAAGCAGGCTGACCGGAATGCCGATGAAGAGCCAACGCCGTTTCATGCAGGGGAAGAAGGGGGACCTCGCGTGAGGCCCCCCATTCTCGCTCAGTCTTTGATCTGAAGCCAGCCGCCGCGTGTCTGGCCGAAGGTCTCGGGGGAATACATCTCGAAGACTCTCGCAGGGCGCTCACGGAACGTTCCCGGAGTCGTCGCACGGACGAGGTACTCGTACTTGTACACGCCCGGCGGAAGCTCATCTGCGAACAGGAATACGCGGTCATCGCGGTATTCGATGTGCGAGAATCTCCACATCTGCATCTTCCAGTAATCCTCCCACGTCGATGACGGGTTCGCGGCATACTCCAGAAGACCCTGCTGACTGGTCGCGAATTGAAGGTCGATCGCTTCGAATCCGGCAGGGAGCATGCTCTCGACAGCGACGAAGTGACGCGTCTCCGGCACCGTGATGGTGAGCGTGACCTTCTGAGTGGATCCTACTTTCATCGATGCGTCGGCCTTCGTGAGAGGCTTCGTCTCGCGGAGAATACCGATCCCCTCTTCCGCCGGAGAAAGTTCGTCCGGCGTGTAGAAGTACTGCAATGCGATATCGTAGTACAGCCTGCCGGGACCGGTCTTGCCGACACTGACGTCGGTTTCTTTTCCGCGCGCAAGTCCGCCGAGGGGCAGTACCAGTTCTCTGCGCTCTAGCTTGGGCTTCGCGAAGTGCGCATCAAGCTTCTTGGTTCCGGCGATTTCGATACCCAGCTGGTAATCGTACGAGAGCTCATCGGTCTTCTTCAGGTACTCGACGAACGCGAGGATGACCTGTGCAGTCGTCTGCGTCGAGTCCCAGTGGCCGTCGTGTCGATCGAGCAGGATGCTCCTGATGATCTTGGGGACGAGTGCATGATCCGGCTCGATTCTTGCGAGAGCCTTGAGCACAATCGCCGACGTCTTCGTGTCCGTGTTCATCGCAGCGTAGTAGCGGGCATTGTCCACCTCCTCGAAGTGCGCGGAACGTGCGTCCACTTTTGCCGTGTTCAGAATGTCCGCGAGGACGGACCTCGCCTTCGTGGAATTGCCTGCCCGCTGGTACGCCATCGCGATGTGCGCCCGCGCAAACAGCGGGAGCTCCTCCGGCTTCTGCAGGAGGGCATTCAGGGATGCAGTATCAAACGAGCCGAATTCAGAGAGTACGTAGAGAATGTATGCACGGCTGGCAGCGTCAAGACTGCCACTGGCACTTCTGTCTGCCACTGCGGACTTCAGGTAGCCCAGCGCACGATCAGTTACGCCTGCATCCACTCCGTATCCCGTTTCCTTCGTGATTCGGAGAGCATCGAGAATGTACGCCGTAAGATACGCATAGGATTGTCCTCCGGAGAAATATGCGAATCCTCCGTCGGGATTCTGGTACGTGTAGAGCTTCTGAAGCCCGGCAAGAATCTGCTTCTCGAGTACGGCGTTGTCCGTGACGCGGAACTGCCCGAAGCCCTGCAGCTGCTTGAGCGCGAGATCAGGAATAAAGCTCGAGGCAACCTGCTCCGCACAACCGTACGGATACGCGCTCAGATACTGGAGCCCCTTCGTGAGATACACTGCAAGGCTGGGTGCGACACTGACCGAGAGCGTTCCCTCGGCGGCGTCCTTCGCGGACGGAATGAGCACTGTCTCCGTCGCACGGTCTTCGGTGACACCGGAAGTCGCATTCGTCTGTGCGGTGCCGTATTCCCAGACCGGGAAACTCTCGATGATATCGTCGACGGCCTCCGGACCCTCTGCCCGGAAATGAAGCACGGCGCCCGTCGCATCATTCACCTTCACCGGAAAGAGCACTTTCGCATTTCCGCCTTTCGGAATCTTCACGGTCTGCTCCGCACTGCCCTGCAGAGTGAGTCCTTCCGCCTTCAGCGAAACCTTGAAGCTCGCATCTTCCTCGAGGTAATTGTGCACGATCGCTCCGAGGGTGATCTTGTCGCCTCTCACTGCGAAGCGCGGGCGCACCGGACGCAGGATCACACGCTTGGTTTCGATCACGTTCTTGGCGAAGGCGCCGAAAAGATGCTTCTTCGTGGAACCGATGGCGAGAAGCTGCCACGTCGTCAGGTTGTCCGGAAGCGTGAAGGTGACCGAAGCCGTGCCGTCTTTTCCGGTGATAATGGAGGGATTCCAGTACGCCGTGTCTTTGAAGTTTCCGCGCGTTTTGGATTCTCCGTCCGCTGCGCCGTCGCCTCCCTTGCTTCCGGGCTTGAAGCGCTCCATGAGGTTGAGAAGCATGCTTGCTGTCTGCACACCCACGCCACGCTCGTAGTAGAAACTGGAAACGATGTCCGGAAGTGAAAAGCCCGTGAGATCGAGCAAGCTCAAATCGACGACACCGAGCGAAAGCTCTGTCTGTACGGGGGCCCCGGCGGCATCCTTCGAGGAAATTTTCACCTGCACTTTGTCTCCCGGAAGGTACTTCTCCTTATCCGTCTCGATCTTCAGATCGATTTTCTTGGGAGCTGTATCGATCGAAAGACGGGCATACCCGATCTTGAATGCCGGAGCACCGGTATCCACGCCGTTGTCATCGAAGGTTTCGCCGAGGCGCGGCTTGAAGACGACGACCGACACGTATGCGACCGGGATCATGTCGTCCTTGATTTCGACTTCAACAGGAAGCGCGCTGCTCTTCACGTCGATGACACGCTTCTCGATAATCTGGTCGCGCTCGATTGTCACGAGAGCCTTCACGCCCTTGCCCTGATACGGCGTCTTCACAATGAGCTTGGCCGTGTCCCCTACCTTGTAGGACGGCTTGTCCGCGATGACCTGAATACGGTCGTTGTTTGTACGCGGCCAGTTGAAGTAAGCATCGGCAAACGCGTAGAGCGACCATCCGGCTTTGGCCTCATGTCCGTTTGCGTCCTTTGCCATGACCACGACGCGGTACTCTCCGCCGTCGGGGAGGAGCAGCTCTGCCTTCGCCTTGCCATCCTCACCCGTGACAACGCTGGTCGAGCGCAGGAAGGTATCGACGGGCTCACTGTCGTAGTAGTAGGCATCATCGATGCCCTTCGACTTCACGACGTTCCATGTGCGCGAATAGAGACTGACGTTCACCTTCGTGCCCGGTGCAGCTTTGCCTTCCGGCGTGAGCGTGATGAGCTTCACGGAAGCCTTTTCCCCGGCGGAAACCGCGTAATCGTCACTTGCGATACCCACGTACACCTCGGACTTGTGCACGACCACGTACGAGCGCGTACTCACCACCTGATTATTCTTGTCTGTGAGATCGGCTTCCAGGGTGACGAGCTGGCTCACGGGCTTATCGTCGATCGTGAGAGGAACAGAAAGCTTCAGGAGACCGGCTTCATCGAGCGTGCCCTTGCCGTCCGTCAAAAGATTCTCGCCTCGCGAACAATTTCTCCAGCACCACGCATCCTCAAGAGCGAACGAGTACCACCCGTCTGTGTACATATTGAAGTAGTAATTCGACGTGAGTGCTCTCCAGACCACCGATGCTCCGGCCATCGGGGCTCCGAAGTAATACTGCCCCGACACCGTGACAGCGGCCTTCTCTCCCCCCACATACTCGTCCTTATCTGTCGTGACGGTGGCCTTATATTCGGGCTTACGGTAGGCAAGAACGCTGAAGCTGGACCACGAGTAACTCTCCAGATCCGCATCCGGAATCATCTTCGCCTGCACGGAGTACTGTCCGAGCGGAGCCTCTTCGGCGATCGGGAAGGAATCCGAGAACGATCCGAATTCACTCAGCTTCAATGTCTTCGAGTAGATTTCCGTACCGACCGGATCCATCACCGTGACCACCATCGAACGTGAGACGTCCGGAACCGTGATCTTTCCGTCGTTATCCAGAACGCGTGCGATGCCTTTGAAGTAGACCGTGTCCCCCGCTCCGTAGAGCGGACGCTCTGTGTACAGAACGGAAAGCATTCGATTCGGCGGTGAGAGCGGCGAGCGGAAATCCGCATTCACCCCGTCAAAGTCGTACGGGAGAATGCCGCTGCTCCAATCGCTGCCCGTGAAGGCAAAGTCATTCCCCTTCTCCGCTGTCACCCAGAATTCAGGCATCCAGTCGCTCTCGGAATTGGTCATCTTGCCAAGCGGCAGCGGTGCTTCATAAAAACCGTTCTTGTCCGTCGTGCCGGACGCAGGGGTATCCCCCTTCAGAGAACGGATCTTCACGAGCGCTCCGGAGACCGGTTCACCCGTCTGCAAATCCGTCACCCATGCGAGGAGGCGGCTGCCAGAGTACTTCACCGTGAGGGCCATATTCGTGAGGACGAAGTAGCGCTGCTCGACGGCAGGCACGTAGGGCTTCGCTTCCCACTCGGGTGATGTTACGGAAAGGACATAGATCCCCGGACCGACTTTCCCGAAGGTCTTCTCGAGATCCACCGTCTTGGATTCCCAGAGGTCGAGCTTTCCCGAAGTCCTGATCGTTTTCTTCTGATATTGATCGGTTTTCGAGGCGATGTCCGTTACGGGCTGCACCGGGTACCCCTGCCTCACCGCATTCTCGCGGATGCCAAGGAAGGTCTCGAATGTCAGATGGCCGAATTCCACGTCAAGCGTCTTCACGTTCACGCCATTCACGTAGTACACGGGCGGTTTCTTTGCCTCGAACACGGAGAAGCTCTTGTCCCGCGGGTGGATGAAGACCTCGGAATCGAGTTTCGGGGTGGTGATCCCAAACGTGTACGGAGCCTTGAGATGCTGGCCATAGCGGTCCGCAAGCTTGGGGAGGAGTTTCATCGTGTACTTCGTGCTCGGCTTCAGCTTCGGGTAGAAAGAGCTGAAGCGCTGAACGACAGGATTGTTTGTGGGATCGCAGACATCACCGTACTCGCACGAATTCGTCTCGTACGTGCTCCCCGACTCGTCCTCAAGGCCCACTGGTGGATCAAAGCTGATGACATCAGCGAGGTTCACCGCATCCACAGGGCTCGAGAAATCGATCTGCAAAGACCCGTTTTCGTAGACCGTTCTAATCACCTTGAATTCCCCGACCGTCGAAAAACGGACAGAGGATCCCGTGGAAGATCCGAGGGACCCCTTGAGTCCGCGGATGCCCGACTGCACCGTCGCAGTGTACGAAGTACCGAAGGAGAGCGGAGCCGCGGGAACTGCGACGACGATGCTCTTGTCCGTGATCATCGTGCCATCGTCGTCCTCACGTGTTCCGTAGCGCACGGAAGCCACAGGCGCAGGGGTCTGCTTTCCTGCCACCATCCTGAAAAGCTGGATCGAATCCCTCGCACTGATGAGATCAATCTGGGTATTGAAGGTGAATGCGGGAGTCGTGGTAGACCCTGCACTCATGGAGCCCTCCGAGGGTTCCGTGGAAAGAAGACGGGGGCGCTGCGTCTCGAAGCTCCAGCTCAAGTCTTTCTCCGTGACATCGCCGGATACCGTCCTGATTCCCGGAGGGACTGTCACGGTGTAGCGCGTTGCGGGTACAAGCCCCTGTTCCGGGTGAAATGATGCCGTGGTGGTGCCGAGCCATCTCCACCTTCCGCGAAGTTCCGGCGTGATGTGCACAGGCAGTTCCTTCAGCTTGGAGAGTGACGCATCACCCTGAACCTGCGTGAGTGCGATCACGGGACGGTCGAAGACGAGGAGAATATCGGCGTCTGTGGGAACGGAAACGGAATCCGGCGCAGGGAGCGCTGCAGCGAGAACGGGGGCACCCGCAACGGTGAAGGTGAACTTCATATCCTTGCCAAGCATCGTGCCATCCGACCTGAGCGCCGCACCGTCCACGGTCACCACTACGACGGAATCCTGAGCAAGGGGGGCAGAAGGCTGGAGAACGAGGGTCTCTCCGTCCCACGTCTTTGTCACTTCCAGCGATGACGAGATGGAGATGTGCTGCCCGACCGAATCGTGCTGCATGAGTTCCGGAAAGGAGAGACGCAGTACGGACGTGGCAGAAATTTTCTGATTCTGAGGAAATTCATACGCTTCCGGAATCGACAACAGGAGCGTGCCCAGGAGAGCAGCTGCGGCAAGTACGAGAACGGAGACGGTGACAGCGATGCGAAGTGTGCTGCCGAAGAAGAATGTCTTCAGAGAGAAGGCGGGCATGCGGATCGGGGGAAGTGGTCACAGGCTATCACAAAGCCTCCAAACAACAATTCACGATACATCAGGCGTTCTAGCCAGTTCACTTTCTGCCTGCTCCTACCTATACTTACCCAGCATTTTTCCCCAATCACCCGTATGTCTCCCAAAGATAACGATACCCAGCAGAATGTCTGGTTCGGTGTCGCGATGTTCCTCCTCGGCCTCATCGCCGGAGCGGTTCTGGCGATCACCTCCGGAAGCGTCCAGTTCGGAGGAAGCAAGGCTCCCGCCGCCCCGAACGCTCCCACAGCTCCCTCCGCTCAGCAACAGCAGGCTCCCCAGGCGAATGTGACCGACCGCATGCTGGCCTACGCTGCAGACATCGGCATCGACAAGGCCGACTTCGAGAGCTGTCTCACCGACGAGGACGGGGCTCTGAAGAAGAAGATCGAGCAGGAGACAGCCGAAGGTCAGGCAGCCGGTGTCAACGGCACCCCCGGCAACATTCTGTACGACCTGCGCTCCAAGAAGGCACGCGTCATTTCCGGCGCTCAGCCCATCGGGAACTTTGAGAAGAACATCGACATGATGCTTGCTGACCAGAACGCGAAAGTGACGGACCAGTCAGCCGTGGAAGCAGGAACTGTCATTCCGGTCGACCTCGAGAAGGAGTACTTCAGGGGCAGCCGTGATGCGAAGATCGCCATCATCGAGTACTCGGACTACCAGTGTCCGTTCTGTCACTCCGTGCACCCCACGCACCAGAAGCTTCTGCAGAAGTATGACGGCAAAGTCATGTGGGTCTTGCGTCACTTCCCGCTCAGCTTCCATCCGGAGGCTATGCCGATGGCCATCGGCGCAGAGTGCGCAGGCAAGCTGAAAGGAGGCGATGCCTTCTGGCAGTTCTCGGACAAAATCATGGCGGAGTAATCAGCGCACGCAAAAACAAGGAACGGCGGGAATCCCCCGCCGTTTTTTTAGACCGTGAACATGCCGTCCTTGAAGATCACCATTTCCTTGCCTCCCGGAAGGGTGGCTGTGACCGTACGATCCTCCGTCGAGATGATATCGGTATGCTCGGGCGAGTCGTTGTACCCCATGGCATCCCATTCGGCCTCGGTCGGCTTGCCCATGTCTCCGGTGAAGCTGTCCTTGTACGCGCGGCCGAGCGCAAGATGTGTATTGCCGAACTCTCCGCCGATGTTCTCGTCGAAGAGCGTATTTGCCATGAACTTCGTGATGCGCGAGAAGCGCTTGTCCGTGAGTGAATACTCGCCGATCTTGTCAGCATTGTTGCGCTTGATCATGCCAAGAAGGACATCCTGGCCTTCCTTGGCCTCAGCACGGACGACAAGCCCGTCTTTGAACTCCAGCGTGATGTCGCGGAGGATGTTGCCGTAGCGGTAGAGGGGCTGGTTGAAGAAGATCGTACCGGAGGTGCCGCGCCAGTCGGGCGAAATGAAGAGCTCGAAGCTCGGAATATTGCGGCAGCTGCCTCCCAGCCACTTGCGGTTCTTCCCGAGCTGTACCCTGAGATCAATGTGCCTGCCCTTCACGTGCAGCCACTCGATCTGCAAAGCGTCGAGCGCTGCCTTCACGCGATCCTGCTCGATCTGGATCTTCTTCCACTCGGCAATCGGGTCCTCCGCATCGAGGTAACACGCCTTGATGATCTCAGCCCAGTACTCCTGCTCCGTCATGTTCGCCTCCTTTGCCATCGCGGGTGTGCCGTAGAGCGCAAGCGTCCAACTGAAACGGCCAACGCGCTCCTTTTCGAAGAGCCAGTCACGGAACTTTCTGCGGGCATCCATGGCCTTGAAGAGACGCGCGGGATCGAGCCCCTTGAGCTCGTTTGGATCTGCATCAGAAATGATGGAGACCTGATGGTCGATGAGATCGGCCTCGGCATGCCTGTACTTCTCCGGGAAAAACACGAGCTGCTCCTCGGAAGCGGCGTCGAAGAACGTGCGATCGGTACCGGTCGGAATGAAATTCGTCTTCGGGAAGGCGCCACACTCAAGAACTGCACGAAGGAGTTCCTTATAAAGAGGCTTCGCCGTATCGGGGACGTTCAGCTGAACGACTTCCCCTTTTTTGGCGCCGCTTCCGCCCCCCAGTGCGTACTTGACGAGAAGGTCAGCGTATTTGCGAAGAATAATGGCATCCGGTTCGTACATCAGGCGCAGTGTACACAATCCTGCACGGGACGCGAGTTCAAGTTTTGCGGTGCGCAGGATCGGACTATACTTGTGCTACGTTCCCCCAAACTCTGATGACAAAAAGCCGCATCCCCGCGATTGCTTTTTCCGCCCTCCTCACGCTCGGCGTCGTGCTCACCGCATGCACGCTCGGCCTCCGCAGTACGCAGGACGGTGAAGGAAGCTCCTCATCCTCGGCCTCTTCCGAAGAAAGTTCGGATGGCACCGTCATGACGGCCAACGTCAGCTATACGGGTGTTCTGGAAGAGTTGGGAGTCAGCGTGTATCAGCAGGGCACGCACAAGCTCACGCTTGATGACGGCCAGCTCATCGTCCTCGAGTCGACGGATGCAAACCTGGATCTTGGCAACTACGTCGGCAAACGCGTGGAAGTGCAGGGATCGGTGCAGCCCACCGTGGAAGCCGGAGGAATGCTCATGCGTGTCTCCGAAGTCACGGTTCTGGAAGCCTCAAGTGTCAGCACGTCTTCGGCGGAATCTTCTGTCATCTCTTCGAGCGTTTCGAGCCGGAAGATGTGCGGAGGAATCGCGGCTTTCCCCTGCGGTTCCGGCGAGGTCTGCATCGATGATCCCAGTGACAGCTGCGATCCGAAGAACGGTGGTGCCGACTGCTCGGGTATCTGCGTCGATATTCTGACAGAGCCCTCGTCTTCTGCCGCTTCGGTGGCTGTTTCGTCTGCCCCGTCCGTATCGTCGGTGCGTTCTTCCGTAGCCTCACAAGCGTCCTCGGTCGCTTCCGCACAGAGTGCAGACATGGAACAGCAGGTGCTCATGCTCATGAAACAGAGTTACGACCAGCCCGGCCTCTGGACGCAGAAGTACTGCACCAGTCATATCGCTTTCTGTATTCCTGTTCACAAGAATTGGTATTTCAAATCCTTCGGTGCCACCACGAGCAATCATTGGCATGTCGAATTCGGCATGGTGGATATCGCGGAGCTCGGTCAGGGTGCCATCATCCTGAACCTCGTCGCCGGCTCGTCTGCATCCATGGATGCGCGCGATGGCCAGATCAAGACGCAGGGCTCGGACATCATCGCCTTCAAGGACTGGACGGACGGAAATCACTTCGAGCTCATCGCCGACGCACGGCTCCGCAGCGCCGTCGAATACATGCTGAAGAACATTTCGGCTTACGAACTCGCCCAGTAATCCCCATGCCTGTTTACTCGTACCGCGCGATCAATGAGGATGGCAAGGAAGTCCGCGGGTCGATCGACTCGCCGGATGCTGCGTCTGCCAAAAAGGCAGTCGAAGACCTCAATCTGGACTCGATTGAGATCACGGAAGCCTCGAGAAACCGTCCGGCAAGCTCGGCGACTCCTTCCGGATCTCCCGGCATGACCTTTGCGTTCGAAGGAACGGACAGCGCAGGAACTGTACGCCGCGGCACGATTCAGGCTGCCGCAAAGCGCGAAGCCTTCGAGAAGCTCCGGAGCGACCAGAAGCTCACGCTCACGATGCTCGCACCGATGGGAACGCTCCCCAAGTACAATGATCCGGATCTGGAATCGTGGCAGAAGGATGCAAAGACCGTGCAGGTCTCCGTGCAAGCCGTCAATACAACGGTCCCGCTCAGGGCTCAGCAGCAACCTGCTGCGACTCCTGTACGCCAGGCTCCAACCCCGCCGGCAGCGCCGCCGAAGCCGAAGCCGGTCATCAACTTCACGGATCCGGCCGCTCCTCTCCCGAAGAAGACTGCTCCGGAACCTGTGCCTGCTGCAAAGCCACAGAAGCCTTCCGGCTACCATACGGTCACGACGACGCTCAGGCTCTATGCAGGATGGCTTCTCGCGTGGTACGGACTCTTCGTGGCTGTCGGTTACTACGCCACCGTACGCGCTCTCCCGTGGGATATCCCCTTCGTACAGGCCTTTTTCGTATCCCCGCTCATCTTCAGCTTCACGGTAGCTATCTTCCTGTTTCTCTTTCTTTCGGAAATCCACCGCCATCTGAAGGGCAGACTGATCCTCGGCATCACACTGACACTCGTCGGAGCAGGACTCTTCGTCCTGATCCGCTCAAGTCTCTAACCGTCAATCTACAGACCGAGCTGTTTCCTGATTTCGTCCGCCTGCGACTCCTCCTTCTGCTTGGCGGCATTCTGGACATACATCGACTGCAGATCCTTCCAGTCTTCGCTGTGCTTACGCTCAAGCTGCATGAGGTGCTTCAGATGCTTGGGCGAAAGCTGACTGAACTTGAAGCGCTCCTCCTCGAGGATCTTCTGGAGTTCATCGATCTGGAACTGACTGAGCTTGGGGATTGCCTGAATGATGCGCCACTTCTCATCGCGCGTGAGCGAGATGGAACCACGCAGGAGCAAAAGGAATTTCTGCTCGTCAAAGTTTGTCTCCGCATGCGGCGGAATGACCACATTCTCGTTCGTGAGATCGGCCATCACGGTTCCGAAGCGATAGGTACCGACCTCTCCGAGAATCCGGATATCTTCATCGTCGAAGCCTGCTTCCTTTGTGGCCGCAGTGCCAACGGGCGGGGGCGGCGGGCTCGTGTCCTGCACGGGGGCAGCTGCGCCATCTCCCTGTGCAGCTCCTGCGCCTCCGGCAGCCTGCTGTCTGGGCGGGGGCGGCGGTGAACCGAATACCTGTGTCGGATCGAGGCCTCCGTCCGGAACGGGGTCTCCGGGCTTCGGTGGGTTTCCTTGGGTCGGGTCAGCCATAAAACGGGAGGAAAATCTGTATGAGTGTACCACACTCCGGAGGTTCCTCAAATACCGTCACGGTAGTGAAAGAGTGCGATTCCGGCGGCTACCGAGACATTGAGTGACTGCTTCTTTCCGAGCATCGGAATGTGCACGATGGCATCGCTCTCGGCCTGTATCTCTGCGGAAACGCCGAGAATTTCATGCCCGACGACGATGCAGACGGGGCCTTCGGGCCGATGATCCGTGATCGGGACACTCCGTGAGGCAATCTCAAGCGAGACAATCGAAAAGCCCTCCTTCCTGCGGGCGCGGATCACCGCGAGCGGATCCGCATCCTTGGACCACGGAATCCAGCCGTCGGCACCGAGCGCAGTCTTGGTGATCTCCGTGCGCGGCGGAGCCGCTGTGTAGCCCGTCAGATGGACATGCGAGACATCGAATGCGTCTGCCGAGCGGA
>CAZDRX010000004.1:41585-44106 GCA_964508225.1 uncultured Candidatus Peribacteria bacterium | reverse complement strand
CGATGTTCCAGAGGGAACGGATATTGTGGGCGACGAGGACGATCGGTCTGCTCGTCATGAAATACGCTCAAGCGTGCTGGAGTGCGGGTTGCAGAAGACTTCGCAGACATCGGACGTGAGCACTTCCTTCGGCTCGATGTCGCGGCAGTCGTAGCAGATGCCCGTCTCCGAACCCCCGCCGAGTGAAGCTCCGGTGGTATCCGGCTCGTCTCTGCGAAGCAAGGAAAGACCCTTCAGTACGGGGTGAGGTGCCTTTTCAAACTTCTTGCGGTCGGGATTCCACCTGAGAAACTCACCACCCGTGCGGAGATAGGCGATCTCCTTGTGTGGGTTGAAAAACGAGAGCGAAGAGAGGAGTTCCTTGGAACGATCCTCCTTCAGTCCGACGTAGCGGTACTGCTTGAGCCGGAGAGCGCCTGCAACCCTGCGTGCCGCCTGCTCGACGGTGCGCTCCTCGTTGTTCGTGATGATCGTGTCGATGAAGAGCTCGATGTTCATGGCTGCTCTCGGCTTGAGCGTCATGGCCGCCGATGCCGCCTTGCGGACGGCCGCCTTCGTGAGCTTTCTGGACTCGACCCACTCGCGGACGGAAATGAAATACCGGTCGCCGAGTTGCGTACGCTCGGGGTGCGGCATGAGACCGACGACGTTGCCTTCCTTGTTACAGATGCCTGCGATTCCACCCGTAGAGCCATTGGGGGTGACCGGAGCATCCGCGGAGGTCTTCCCGTGCTCATCGCAGTATCTGAATGCAACCTGACCGCTCTTCTCGAGTTCCTGGATGAGATCCTTGTCACGTGTGACGAAACGCCCCTCTCCGTGCGCGATGGGGATGTGCATGGCGCCCGTCCAGTTGGAGGTCGCACAACGATCCGTAGCGCACGCAGGAGTGATCCAGACCCACTCATTGAGGAATCCGGGGGATTTCCACGCACCGCTCTCGCGGATGGCATTCCTCGCGAGGCACATGCGAAGCCCGTCTCCGAGCGGAATGAGGCCGCTCTCGACGAGTACCTGCGCGCCGTTGCAATTGCCGACGACCACCTTTCCCTTCTCGGCTTCCTTGCGCATGAAATCGAAGAGCGGGTCGCGCGCGGCCACCATGCCGGAACGTCCGCGATCCTCGTAGCTGAATCCTGCACCGAAGAAGTACCCGTCCACATCCTTCAGCCGCTCGAGCGAGTCATTCCAGCGGAAGACGAAGCAATCGAAGCCGCAACGCTTCAGGACACGCAGATTGTCCACTTCACCGTTGCTGCCGGGGAAGCTGGGGATGGCGAAGAGAGGCTTTTTCTTCATGGGCGGATGATACTACGGAACCTCTAGATCGTCATGACCTCCTGCTCCTTCTTCTTGGCACTGTCCTCGATCTTCTTGTTCGCATCGTCCACGTGCTTCTGGAGCTCCTTCGTGAGCCGATCCTTCTCATTCTCATCGGCGACCTCCTTGATGAGGTCATTCGACTTCTGACGCTCCTGACGGATGGAAATTTTGGCGGCTTCTGCAAGCTGATGAACCAGCTTCGTGATCTGCGTACGGCGCTCCTCCGTCATCGGGGGGAAGTTGAGACGCACGGCGATGCCGTCATTGACGGGGTTCACCCCGATATTCGCGATCTGGATGGCCTTCTCGACCGCGGAGAGTACGGACTTGTCCCACGGCTGGATGATCATGGACCTCGCATCCTGCACAGAGATGCTCGCGACAGCCTTGATCTCCATGCGCTGACCGTAGGCTTCGACGGTGATAGTCTCCACGAGAGCGGCGTTGGCGCGTCCGGTCTGCAGCTTGGCAAATTCATTGTGAAGATGCTCAAGCGTCTTCTTCTCGCTTGCTTCAAAGAGTTCGAGGGAGGGGTGAGACATGACCCAATCCTACCACACGCAGGGTCAGCCTCAATCCATGACGAGCGTTCCGATCTTCTTGCCCGTTGCAGCGTCCTCCAGACCGTTCTTGGCGGCGAAGTTGAACACGATGATCGGAAGGTTCTGCTCGCGGCAGAGGCTGAATGCCGACTGGTCGAGCACCTTCAGGTTCTTCTCAATGGCCTTCTGGAACGTCAGCGTCTCGTACTTTTTGGCATTTTTGAACTTGTTCGGGTCTTTGTCATAGATGCCGTCGACGTTCGATGCCTTCAGAATGACGTCGCAACTGAGTTCCAGAGCACGGAGTGCCGCAGCGGAGTCCGTGGTGAAGTAGGGATTTCCCGTGCCTCCCGCGCAGATGACAATGCGCTTCTTCTCGAGATGCCTCGAAGCCCTGCGCCTGAGGTACGGCTCGGCAAGCTGCGGAACGTTGATGGCCGAACAGACGCGCGTGGCGGCACCGAGCTTCTCGATGGCCGACTGGAGGGCAACGGCGTTCATGATGGTGGCAAGCATGCCCATGGCGTCGCTCGCCGTACGCTCAATCCCGCTCTCCGTCGTATCACGATAACGCCAGATATTGCCGGCACCGATGACGATGACGACCTGAATCCCCTTCTCCCAGACGGAAACCACCTGTCCTGCGATATCATGCA
>CAZDRX010000004.1:0-41575 GCA_964508225.1 uncultured Candidatus Peribacteria bacterium | reverse complement strand
TTTGTCGTAGTCGAAACCGAAACCACTGGCGAGCGCTTCACCGGAGATCTTGAGGAGTACGCGGTTGTATTTCATAGGTCGGAGCTTAGGGTACCGGAGGTTTCGGCGTGCTGTCCATGCTCTCCTTGGGGGCCTCCTTCTTCGGCTCGGGCTTCTTGATCAGGCCCTCGAGCATGTCGAGTGCCTTGCGGAGCGACTTGATGGTGGAGTGCCAGAGATCGGCAGGTTTGATGTCACCCTTGGCGAGATCACCGGCAAACGGAACGTCGGCGTACTTGCCCTGCGCCGCATGCACGAAACCGAGGAGCATGCCGGCCACCACGAGGAAGAGGAAGAACCTGCCGAGATACGGAATCATCGAGAGCGGAATGCTGAGGAGGAAGAGCACAATCCCCTGCCGGCTGTGGTAACGAACGAATTTGGAATCCTTCTTCGAAAAGTAAATGAAGACCGACATGATCCAGAGGTAACTGAAGGCAGCGGTGTCCTTATTGATACGGATATCGCGCTGTTCATCGGTCTCTCCGGGGATCAGTACGGGGGTATTCATCATGGCGATGATACCATGGTTCCGAAGCAGGAAGACCGGGTGCGGAGGTGAAAAGAATGCGGAAAAAAGCTATAATACTCAGGAGACGCGTCCGCCCCCGTAGCTCAGTGGCCATGGCTTGCACGCAAGCCATACAAATAAAAGGGGGTGCTCGTTCCTTGGAGACAGATTACTCTCATACACGTCCGCCCCCGTAGCTCAGTGGATAGAGCAGAAGGTTTCTAACCTTTTGGTCGCAGGTTCGATTCCTGCCGGGGGTACCAATCAACGGGAAAAGAAAAAGCCCTCCTTGTCCGAAGGGCCTTTTGGATTGTGTAACCGGAAGCTTAGATCTTCTTGAGGAACCTTCTGCGTACCACTCCGACACCTGCAGCTGCGCCTGAGGCGAGGAAGATGACGAGTCCCGGACCTGTCGGCGTGCGGGCCGGTGTCGGGATGTTGCCGTAGTACTGAGGATTCTGGCCGTTGGCATTGAAGCCGCCGAGGTTATTCGGGTTGGCGAACTGCCCGTTCGGCAACTGGTTATAGGAGACATTGGAACCGTTACCCGAGTTATACGGATTCACGAGGTTTCCGGCGAGAAGCGGCGCAGCCGGGTTCTCATTCGTACAGACGGCTGTGCAGTTATCGCCGTCGATGTTGTTGCGATCGTCACACTCTTCGTTGATGTCCCTGATGCCGTCGCCGCAGTACGGGTTCACACAGTTCGAGTGACACGGAGATCCGGGATAGTCGCCGTTGCGCACACCGGCATCACACTGCTCGAAGTCGGACTGGACGACACCGTCGCCACAATCCGTGAGCCTGGACCACGTACACACATTGGAACAGTCATCGTTGTCGATCTGGTTGCCGTCGTCACACTGCTCACCCAAGGCGGACTGCACGGAGCCGTCACCGCAGGAACCATTCTTGTTCTTGCAGAGGAGGGTGCAGGAATCGGTGAGTCTTCCATTGTTTCCTGTGCCGTTGTCACATTCCTCACCCGGATCGATCGTGCCGTTACCGCAGGTGGAGAGATAGACAAGCTGGCACGTGACGCTGCACGGATCATTGATCTGACCGTTGCGGCTGCCATCGTCACACTGCTCACGCGTCTGCTTGAGACCGTCACCGCAGAACTCATACGGGTAGGACGAGTTGAATCCTGAAGAGGAGCCGAAGACGACGATGTTGCTGGAATAGTAACCGCTGGAGTACAGGCCACTGGAGTAGTAACCGCTCGAGTAGTAGCCGCTGGAGTACAGGCTCGAGGTGGATCCGTTCGAGGAGTAGCGGGATGACGAGTAAGAGAAGGAGTACGAGCTATTCGTGGATGAGCTGAAGCGGAAGGATGTGGAGGAGCTGGAACCACCTGACCTGCTGGAAGAGGAAGCGCTGGAACCAAAACACTTCGTGGAACAGAGCGGAAGTGAATCCGTGCACGAAGGACCGCTGAGACAGGATTTGGTCGTGCCGACCGTCACACAACAGTATCCGGGGCTGGAGCTGCTCTGTCCGCTGCGTGAGGAAGAGGAATTGAAGTTACACTTCGCCTGACACACCGGCTGTGAATCCTGACAGGATCCCGGGAGACAGGTGAGGGATGATCCGAGGAACACGCAGCAGTATCCGGACGACGCCGAACTTGTGACAGAGGAGCGACTGGAGCTGAATCCGCTCGTCGATGACGATGAACCGCCGACGCACTTATTCGAACAGACGGGGAGCGAATCCGTACACGAAGGACCGCTGAGACAGGTCTTCGACGTTCCGACAGTCACGCAGCAGTATCCGGAGAAGGAGGACGTCGACGATGATGAGCCAAAGTTACACTTCGACTGACACATCGGCTGCGAATCCGTACAGGAACCCTGGAGACAGGTGAGCGCTGAACCTGCGAGAACACAGCAGTATCCGGAAGACGTGGAGCTGTTCGTGCTTGAGCCTTGTGAGGAACGACTTGAGGTGCTGGAAGTGCTCGATGAGCCACTTCTTGAGCTCGTAGAACTAGTGGAGGAAGTCGAAGAACTGCTCGACCGGCTGGAAGAGGAGTCGACGATGATCGAGCTGCTGGATGAACTGCGTGAACTGGAGGAACTCGAACTGCTCCTCGAACTCGTGGAGGAGGACGAAGAACTCGAGCGGCTGGAGGAGCTGCTACTTGAGCTGCTTGAGGAGCTCGAGGAGCTTCTTGAAGAGGAAGAAGAGCTCCTCGAAGAAGTGGAAGAAACAGAAGATGCCGATGAGGCAGAGGAAGTCCTGGAAGAGGCTGAACTCACGGAGGATGCGGATGAGGCTGAAGAAGTCCTGGAAGAGGCTGAGCTCACGGAGGATGCGGATGAGGCCGAAGATCTCGATGAAGCTGAGGAGCTCCGCGAGGAAGCAGAAGATGCAGAGGATGCCGAAGATCCACCTGAGCTTGTGGAAGACGGACTCGAAGAACCTCCTGAGGAAGCATTGGATGACGGGGATGAAGAACCACCGGACGAGGGATTAGAGGAGGGTGTCGACGAACCACCCGACGAGGGGTTGGAGGAAGGACCATTCGAACTATTTCCATTTGAACTGTTTCCGTTCGAAGATGGAGGAGGAGGGGTCGTGGTAGGAGGCGTGGTGGTGGGAGGTGTCGTCGTCGGAGGAGTCGTCGTCGGCGGCGTGGTGGTGGGAGGAGTCGTCGTCGGCGGAATCATGAAAGGAACGATCGGGCCGGATGGTCCGCTTGTACCGCTCGTGCCTGATGTACCGCTCGTACCGGATGTACCGGAAGTTCCTGACGTGCCGGATCCGCACGCGCTTCCAATGCCCGTGCATGCGTTGCATGTGGAAGAAGAGGACGCGGAGGAGATCGTGCATTCCGCAGTACAGTTCGGATCAACCATTCCTCCGTTGTTACACGTGCATGTGGCACACGGGTCAGCGCAGGTACTGCAGTTACCGGCGGTACAAGGAGGTGCGGAAGATGGGCAAGTTCCCATGATCGAACACGACATACAAATCGGACTCGTCATATCTGTCGGATCACATCCACAGACATCCGTGCCCGTACATGCAATGGTGCACGCACCACACGGTCCCGATGTTGCATCTCCGCGAAGAACCCTCCTGATCCCTGAGGACTGCGACTGGATGAGCACAATCGCAACAACAAGCCCCATGAGGACTCCGATGCCGAATCGTGCGAGGGAAGGTTTGGCGTCCATGAGGATTAGGTGCAGACACCGGCTACACAACAGCCAGTGTCAGAAGAGGAGGAAGAAGAGTCCGAGCTGCATGTCCCCCCTGAGCAATCAGAAGACGCAGAGCAACCGCCGGAAGTGCAGAACGATGAAGAGATCGTCGTCGATCCACGCAGACGGCTCAGATCGACGTTTCCGACGCGCGATGACTGGTAGAGAATGATGCCAAGCATGAATCCAAGTGCGATACCAGACAGTAACCGTATGGGTTCCCGAAGTTGCATATGAGTACGAGTGTAGAGAAGAGACAAGTCAGAGCGCAATATAAGAAAAGGTGGATTGCACTTGCGGATCACCTCCGTCTCGGATGTTGTGAACGAGTGGAAGGCAAAACAGCGGGATTCCCGGCTGACTTTAGACAAGTGGCCTCACTTCTGGATAGAATCACGGCATGGTCACCAAAAAACCGAAGGACAAATCACTGCAACAGGGAAGTGTCCTCCTCTACCTCCTGTTCGTGCTGCTCACGTCGTTCTTCACGTACTTCTACCGTTACAATTTCCCCCCGTATCCTTTCTGGGACGAGCCGTACCACGTCGCCGCGGCACAGAAGTATCTGAACGGCGTCTTCTTCATGGAGCCGCACCCGCCGCTGGGCAAGCTGCTCATCGCTCTCGGAGAAAAGATCACGCACAGCAATAGTCCCGAGAAGAACCGAGAATTCCTCAAGACGGACTATGCCTCGGGACTGGGTGACAACTTCTCGTTCACGGGTTACCGGCTCTTCCCCTCGCTTCTCGGCTGGCTGGTGGCTCCGGTTCTCTTCTTCATCTTTCTCTTCTTCACGGCCAACCCGTCGATGTCGGCACTCTTCACCTTTCTATATGTGTTCGACAATGCACAGATTGTGCATAGCCGCGGGGCGATGGTGGATACGCCCGTGACGTTCTTCGGACTCCTCCTCATCCTTGTCCTTCTGCACGTGCCGAAGATTCCGCCACGACTTCTGCTCAGATTCTGCCTGATGTCCCTCCTCGCAGGGGCCGTCTTCGGGCTCATCATGACCACGAAGGTTGTCGGCCTCATCTTCATCCTGCTCTTTCCGGTCGCGGTGTGGCTCCTCATTCCGGACTGGAGGCGCGTGACGCTGTTCTGCATACTCACGATCGTCGGATTCTTCGTGACATACGTCTCGGTGTGGCAGGTTCACTTTTCGGTCGCGACCAAGATCGTCCCTGAATTGAATGAGAACGGCTACTATCAGGCATCCGATGCGTACAAGGATATCCTTGCGCGAAATGCGACGTCTGATCTGCGGTCGTTTCCGATCATGCTGCGGGATTCCTTCCGCTTCGTCCACCACTATGAAGTGGGTGTCCCGAGACTGGATCTGTGCAAACCTGATGAGAACGGCAGTCCCTCCTTCTTCTGGCCGCTTGGCGCACGCAGCATCAACTATCGCTGGGAAAAATCCGGCAATGATGCGATCCGGTACCTGTACCTCCAGTCGAACCCCGTGACGTGGATGTGCGGACTTCTCGGCGTCCTGCTCTCGATGTTCCTCCTCACCGCGCGCGTACTCCTCCCGGATTCACCGAAGCTCAAGCATGGGCTGTATCTGCTCGTGTTCCTCGGAATCTATGTGAGCTACATGATCGCAATCTCGCACCTGAATCGGGTGATGTATCTGTACCACTATTTCCTCCCGCTGATGTTCAGCTACATTCTCTTCTGCCTCGCGGTGGAGAACATCGGCAGAATCGGATCCATGGTGATCGATATGCAGAAGAAGGTCCTCGGACTCACTGTCCTCGCGCTTCTCATGTTTGCGGGCTACCAGTACTTCCATGCACTCACGTACTACGAGCCCATCACCATGCAGCAATTCAGCAGGCGGGCGATCTTCCCGCTGTGGGAGCTCACGTGCGTCGGTTGCAACAAAGTGAGTCCTCTCGTCACACCTGTGCCGCGGAATCAATAGAATCCGTAGTGCGGAGTCTGGCATCGATCGGATGCGTCGTGTAGACTCCCGCGCGCTTCAAACTTTCCCACTCACTCTATGCGTTACACACGAATCATTGCGACCATCGGTCCTGCCACCGCTACTCCCGAGAAAATCGAGGAGCTTGCGAAGATGGGTGTGAACATCTGCCGCCTGAATTTCTCGCACGGTGATCATGCCTTCCACGGCAAGACGATCGACTATATCCGTTCGGTGAACAAGAAAGGCTATTCGCTCGGTATCATGCTCGACACGAAGGGGCCCGAGGTGCGCACGGGCGACGTCACGACACCCATCGTCATCGAGAAGGGTGATCTCGTCGCCTTCACTTCCAAGGACCCGACCGGCAAGGAGAAGATGAAGACGATCAAGGTGAACTACGATCTCTTCGCGCGCGATGCCAAGCACGCTCGCTGCATTGTCATCGACAACGGAGCGATCGAGATGAAGGTGACAAAGATCGACAAAGATATCGTGATCGCGAAGGCGCTCGAGGGAGGCAAGATCGGCTCCCGCAGACACGTGAACCTCCCGGGCGCGTACATCAGTCTCCCGTCCTTCACGGACAAGGACTGGAAGGACATCAAGTTCGGCATCGAGCAGGATCTCGACTTCTACGCGACGTCCTTCGTCCGCACGGGCGAGGACATCGAGGAGCTCAAGACCTTTTTGAGGAAACACAAGAGTGAAGCACACATCATCGCCAAGATCGAAACGCCGCAGGCTGTCGAGAATATCGACGCTATTATCGCGGCTTCGGACGGCATCATGGTCGCCCGCGGCGACCTCGGATCGGAAGTCCCCTTCGAGGATGTTCCGAGGATCCAGGACGACATCGTCCGGAAGTGTCGCAAGGCGGGAAAGCCGGTCATCGTGGCCACCCACATGCTCGAGAGCATGATCATGAACCCGACCCCGACGCGTGCCGAAGTCTCCGACATTGCCTACGCCGCACGTTCACAGGCCGACAGCACCATGCTCTCCGGCGAAACTGCCGGCGGCATGTATCCGATGAAGTCCGTCATCGCCATGGACAAGGTGCTCCGGAGCAGTGAGCTCGTGGAACCCCGCTTCGATCTCCTCGCCGATGACAGCCCGGCTGTCGCCGCCGACATCGATATGCCCCGTCGCGAACAGGCGCTCTCCGCGAGTGTGCTTGCCACCAAGCTGCAGGCCGACGCTCTCGTCGTCATGAGCAAGCACGGCCGCACGGCTCGCGCCGTGAGCAACTGCCGTCCGCTCGTGCCGATCCATGCCTTCACCGATAACGAAGCCTGCCAGCGCCGCATGATGCTCCTCTGGGGCGTCACACCGCACGTCGTGAAGTTCTCGGACAAGTCCGAGGTCACGGCAGCCGCTGCCCTCGCAGTCCTCAAGAAGAAGGGCGCCCTGAAAACAGGCCAGCGCGTGGTCGTCGTCTCCGATATGGGTCCGGGGGGTCAGAGGATCATGTCGATCCAGATCCGCCCGCTGTAACGGTCACTCGACAGTCGCCTCTGCGTCCTGCGGCCTCGCCGCCAGACCTTCGATGAGCGCCGGGTCCTCCGCCTGAATGTACTTCGGGTTCCTCGGCTTCTCCATGTTGAGGACGGTCGGATCGGTCTGGAGTGTCTCGAGTGACTGCGACTTGGCGATCTGCATATTGAGCACCTCCTGTTCCAGAAGAAGCTGTGAGCGCGCACGTTCCAGTGTCCTCAGCCTGTAACCCTTCGTGGCGTTCAGGTTGTGATGGAAGAGAATGAGGAGTGCGAGCACGATGATGAGCGTGCCGATCACGACAAGAAGAAGCATGGTGCTGCTCGACATCATCCGCTTGAGCGAATGTCTCCGGAGCGGCTCGGAGAAGGACGAAAGCGGTGCGATAGGTGTCGCGTTCAGCATGACGTCAGGAACGGAGGGAAGTATACGCCGGAAGGCGCCGGATTGCACGCAACCTCGCGGAACGGGCGCGCGGATTCGACGCAGTCTCGCCATCAGAGGGAGCGATCCCCTTCTTCGTGAGAAGTTCGAACTCAGGCGGATGAAGATCCTGTCCGGTGAGGGGATCCTTCGGCGCAGTCGTCAGATCCCTGAACGCAGTCTTCACCATCCGGTCTTCGAGTGAATGGAAACTGATGATGCCGAGTCTGCCACCGGGTCCAAGCAGCCTCGGGGCTTCGCGCAGGAACGTATCGAGAGCATCCAGTTCCCCGTTCACAGCGATACGGAGAGCCTGAAAGACCTGCGGAAGGATGTCTCCGCCTGCGACCGTGCCATAGGCCTTCCGGATCGCATCGGAAAGTGCGAAGGTCGTGCGCACGGGATCGGTTTTCCTGCGGGAGATGATCTCATCCACGAGGCGGTGGCTGCGCTGCACTTCACCATAGTCACGGAAGATCCTGATGAGCGATGCGCGATCGAGTGACGAGAGCACGATGGAAGCCGGCTGGCCGGAAGACTGATCAAGACGCATGTCGAGAGGCGCATCGAAGCGGAAACTGAACCCACGGGAAGCGTCGTCGAGATGCGGGGAACTGATGCCGAGATCGGCAAGGATGACATCGAACACGCGCTGCTCAGGAGGCAGACACGCGGGAACGTCTCTGAAGTTCGCATGGACGAGTACGGTGCTGCCCGAAGGCAGTCGCGTCCTCGCACGTTCCAGATTCTGCAGATCCGCGTCGATGCCGACGAGGACGCCGGAAGATCCGGTTGCCTTCAGCATCGCCTCCGCGTGACCGCCGAGACCGAGGGTCACGTCGAGTATCCGGTCACCGGATGACGGCGAGAGAGAGGCCAACACTTCTGAGAGGAGAACGGGGATGTGCATCGTGACCCGAGTATCCTACTTTTTTTGAAAATGGATTCAATGTTTTGCTCTTGATAAAGAGCACGAGTATGTACAACTCATTTGTTCGGGTTAGTGGATCGTGACGCTCATGAGGGCATTCATCAATTCTTCCGTCCGCTCCTGAACAGAGAACCTCTTTTCAGCACGCTGTCGTCCCCCCAGAGCCAGACGCTGCCTTTCTGCGGGGTCAGCAAGTACTTCGCGGAGAACCCGCGTGAAATCCTGAACGTCTCCGGAGCGAAACGACCTGCCTGTCTTCCCATCCTCCACAATGGAGCGAAGCCCCGGCGCATCGCTCGCGATGACGCAGGAGCCGAGCATCATGCCTTCTGCGGCGACCAGTCCGAAGCCTTCGAGTCTGGACGGCACCACGAGAACCGTCGCTCTCGCCATCTCACGGAAGCGGAAGGGGTCATGCACATGGCCGAGGGACGTCACGCGATTCTCAAGATCATGCGACCCGAGAAAGCCATCAAGCCGCTCCCCGATGAGATTACGGCCGATGAGACGGAGACGGAGATCCGGAAATTCCTTCGAGAGAATATGGAAGGCCTTCAGGAGAAGCATAATCCCCTTCCGCTCCTCCAGCCTGCCCACGAAGAGAATGGTCGCAGGATCCTTGGGTTCGGTGCGGAACCGCTCAAGCGTATCCGTGGGAACCGGATTCTCCACGACGATGACCTTGGATTCAGGAATCCCGTAGTGCCCGATGAGTTCCGCTCTCGTATCGGCAGAGACACAGCACACGAGGTCAGCGAGCATGTACGTCCTCTTCTCAAGGAAGGACATGCACCTCTTCCACCAGCGCTTGAGAGGTGAGCGATCGAACACCATCTCGGACTCCTGACGATAGGTGTGGTGAGAGGTGACGACGACCGGACACGGCGGCCTCCGCAGGAGAAACACACCTCCCGATCCCGCATGAACATGGAGCACGTCGAGACGGTGACGCCGCACGATGGAAGGAAGCGTGAAAAGAAGTGACAGGGAGAAGAGTGGACAGCCTCCGGATCTCCTCCAGCGGAAGCGGCCGAAGATGGAACCGCGATCATCCGCACGCTTACTCGGAGAGATGACCGTGAATCCTGACGACGGATAGAGGGACTTGAGGGCTCTGACGTACGTCTGCGCGAGCACGCCAAGACCCCCGATGGGCGGGTCGTAGTCGTACGTCAGTACGCCGACGGAGATACCGGAAGTTCCGGAGGGGTCAGAATGCATGAAAGTGGCTTCCACTATAGCAAAAGGCTTCAGATTGGGCTTCCGCAAGGATTGACAATTTTTAGTAAATACGTACAATACACAACTTTGTACCGAACCCTGTCCACTTCACTGGCTGTCCTTGGGGCTGTATGCACGTTGTGTGCCTCCGTCCCCGCGCATGCAGAGTGGTTCACCACCATTCCGTCCGAGATGCCGGAGACACCGGTCGCTGAGTGGCAGAGTGAGCCAGGTGATTCTTTCCTCGTCGATACGCAGACGAACATCGGCTACCTCATCCACCGTGACGGCGGCTTCACGTCATTTCCTGTAGCGACCGGCCAACGAAGAGTCGTCCGCTACATCGGACGCACGTACAACGCCGCGACGCCGAACCGCCACTGGATCTCGTCATCGAAGGAGACGAAAGGCGACCGTATCACCTTCGGCGCCGAGGGGACGTTCCTGCGCCTCTCGTACGACGGCGAGGGCACGCCCTACGGCATTCATTCCCATGCCTACGCGGAAGTGATGCTCGGTGATCAGATGCGCTATCGCAGCATGGGATGCGTCATCGTGAGCACGGAGATTCTTGCCGTCATTGTGAAGACGTTCGAAGAGAACGGCGAGCAACTTGATGTACTCACCGTCAGCGGCTTCGGCGATGACACGGTGAACTACGCCACGCTGAAGGCAAAACTCACCGGGGCATGAGAGGCGCTTCCTGAAGCGGAGATTTCGAGGTGCGCGGAACCGTGCGCGTTCTGTATACTCTGCGCGCACGGAGAGGTGGCCGAGTGGCTGAAGGCACCACACTGCTAACGTGGCAGGCCGAAAGGCCTCGAGGGTTCGAATCCCTCCCTCTCCGCCACTCTTCATCACCGTACGACAGGAGAATCAGGCTTTCGTGGTCTTGTTTCTGCCCTGTGCGAACTTCATCGTCTCGAAGATGATGAAGGTGACCATCGATGCGGCGAGAATCTCTTCCCAGAGGAGTACCGGAATCGGCTTCACGCTGAAGAGGGTCGCAAGCGGAGTCATGAGAAGAACCACCTGCGCCACCGCCGACAGGAGAACCGCTCCGACGAGCCACGGATTGCCGAAGGGCGACTGGCTGAAGACGGAGTGCTTCGTGCGCGTGGAGAGTGCGAGGAGCAGCTGAAACATGATCGAGGTCGTGAGCGCCACGGAACGTGCAAGCGCGAGATCGTCCGGAAATTCGTAGAGCGAGAGCTTGAACATGCCGAGACCGAGAATCATGCTGAGCACACCGGCAGACACGAGGAGGAACCACTCACCCGAGAAAATGCCTTCGTGTTGCCCGCGCGGCGGACGGCTCATAATCCCCTTCTCTGCGGGCTCTGCAGCCAGCGCGAGTGCCGGGAAACTGTCGGTGACGAGGTTGATCCACAGGATGTGGAGCGGCAGGAGCGGCAACGGCAATCCGACGAGCATGGCGCCCGCGATGATGAGCACCTCGCCGAGGTTGCAGCGGACGAGGAAGATCACAAATTTCTTGATGTTGTCGTAGATGCGGCGTCCCTCGGCAATGGCCGAGACGATCGTGGAATAGTTGTCGTCCGTCAGCACCATGGCAGCCGCCTCACGGGCAATGTCGGTGCCACGGAAGCCCATCCCGATACCGACATGGGCCTTCTTGAGCGCGGGCGCGTCATTCACGCCGTCACCGCTCATGGAGACGATTTCCCCCATGTCCTGCAGTGCCTTCAGAATGAGCACCTTGTGTGCAGGCTGCACGCGCGCGAAAACAGAAACGGTACGCAGCGCGTGCTTCACTTCGTCCGTGTCCATCGCCTCGAGTTCCGTGCCGATGATGACGCCGGACGTCCGAATGCCGACGTTGCGTGCCACCGTGAGAGCCGTTGCAGGGTGGTCACCGGTGATCATGATGGTCCGGATGCCTGCCTTCCCGGCGAGCGCGATCGATTCGCGCACTCCCTGACGGGGAGGATCCATCATGGCGAGGAGTCCGAGAGATTTGGGACCGTTCCCGGTATCCGCCGCGACTGCGAGAACACGAAGACCCTTCTGCGAGTACTCGTCACTCGTCTCACGGATGTCCTTGGCCTCGGCCTCCGAGACAAAACGTGCGATGACTTCAGGTGCACCCTTGTAGAACTTCACGGATTTTCCGTCGCGCTGATGCGTCGTGACCATGTACTTGGCCTCCGAGGTGAACGGCACGTCCTCATTATCAATCGACAGACGCTCTGCGCTGATGGCTTCGGCATGCTTCAGCAAAGCGATCTCCGTCGGATCACCGATGTCAGGCAACTCCGCGCGGTTACAGGAAGCAGCCGCCTGCGCGAGGTCGTTCGCGTCCCCTCCCTCCGACACCCAGACGTCGGTCACGCTCATGCGGTTCTCCGTCATCGTGCCCGTCTTGTCCGCACAGATGACCGTGACATTGCCGAGTGTCTCCACGGCATCCAGTCTGCGGATGAGCGCGTTGCGGCTGATCATGCGCTGCACACCGATGGCGAGACAGATGGTGACGATCGCAGGGAGCCCCTCGGGAACGGCTGCCACCGCAAGACTCACCGCGGTGAAGAAGAGTTCGACCGGCTCCATGCCCTGCGCGAGTCCGATGACGAAGATCACGACACAGAGGAAGAGCACGAGCACGCCGATGCGCTCACCCGTGCGCTTCAATTCAAGCTGAAGCGGCGTCGGCGGTGGCTTCAGTTCCATCACCATCGCGGTGATCTTGCCGATTTCGGTCTCCAGTCCCGTGTGGATCACCACAGCCTCAGCCGATCCGCGCGTCATGAGCGTGCCGGAGTAGAGCAGGCCTGCACTGAACTCGAACTTTTTCTCAATGATGTGCTCCGCGCGCTTGGCGGCAGGAACGGATTCTCCGGTGAGACTGGACTCATCGGCCTCCGCAGACGATGACGCGATGACACGGGCATCCGCGCTGATGCGGTCCCCCGCCTCCACGAGCATGAGATCGCCCGGCACAAGCTCACGCGCAGGAATGAGGATGGTGATACCGTTACGCCGTACCTTCACGTGAGGCGCGCTGAGCTTCTTCAGGAGCGCGATCGCATTCTCCGCTCTCCACTCCTGCACAAAGCCGAGAATCGCATTGATGATGACAATCGCGAGGATGATGCCGGCATTCAGAAGCTCATGACGATCGATATTCCCCGCATGCAAAAGCGGTACGAGCACCGATACGGCGACAGCACCAAGGAGGATGTACACCATGACGTCCTGAAACTGTGAGACGAAGACCTTCCAGAGCGGCTCCTTCTTCGCGGAGATTTCATTGAAGCCGGAGAGAAGGCGTGCCTTCTCCACCGCTGACTCGGACAGACCCCGCTCACTCGCCTGAAGCTCGTGGAGAATCGCAAGTCGTTCAGAGGCAACCATAACAGGTGTGAAGGAATGAGGGGTTGGGAATGCACGCTATCACAGCTTTCGATGCCCTCACACTTCCCAGAGACGCCTCTGCATGGTCTGCCTTCCGAGCATCCGTATGGTTCGCGCAGGAACTGGCTCGTGATCTCCGTTCGATAACCTGTAGAATGCCTGCGGAGAGGTGGCCGAGTGGTCGATGGCGACGGACTTGAAATCCGTTAACCCCTTTCAGGGGTTCGAGGGTTCGAATCCCTCCCTCTCCGCCAGAGATTCCTACATGAGGTGCTGCAGGCCAAGCCAGACGAGGCTGATCCCATGCGTCTTTCAGAGTGCAGAATATGACAACTTGACGATTTTCTGGTATAATATTTCATATGAGTCTGGAAAGCTTCGCATCGAAGGCCTACGAGAATTCCGTCGCCAAACCGGCCACGAATATCGTTTCAGCTGTCCGCAATGAACCGAATCTCCTCGGGAAAGTCCCGACGGGCGTCGGCGAGATCGCCAAAGAAGCCGCACTGATCCCTCTGCGGAATATCGGCTCGATCATGGGATGGTCCATCAAATCGATGGGGAAGATTCTCGGGAGCACGCTGAGCCTTGCAGGCAGTGCCGCGATGCTCATTCCTCTGCCGATCCCGGGCATCAAGAACGGCGCTCAGATCCGCGGGAGTCTGAACTCGCTCAGCCAGAGCATCCGGGGCAGTGCGCAAGGCGATACCGTGAAATTCGCGGACAGATTGGGTAGCATCGGTCAGAACCATGCAACCCCGATCCCGCCTGCTACCGCTGCCTGAGTCCGTCTTCCTCCGCGGAGTCCAGGTCGTGCCCGGACGCGGACGGGGACGCGCCATCGGAATTCCGACCATCAATGTCTCGCTCGCTTCGGTGCCGGAGCATCTTGAACGTGGGATCTATGCATGCAGGATCACGATAGACGGCACGATCTATCCGGGCGCTCTCCACTATGGCCCCCGTCCGGCATTCAATGACACGGAGACGATGGAGATTCATGTGATCGACAGAGCGATCGGCAACGTGCCTCCGGCCGTGGATCTGGAGATCGTCGGATTCATCCGGGGTGTCGAGAACTTCCCGAGCACGGAAGCCCTCAAGGAAGCCATCGGAGACGATATCGAGGCTGCGCGTGGTATGCTGGACATCGCATGATCAGACTTCTGAAGACGCTGGTTCCGGAGACCTCCTGGATCCGTTTGGCATTTCACCGGAGCAAGGCGCTGCTCGCGGCTCTCCGGTACGGATTTCCTGCACGGAACCTGACCATCATCGGCATCACAGGAACGGACGGCAAGACGACGACGGTCGGGATGCTGACCCACATCCTGAACACAAGCGGCACATCGTGCGGCGCGCTCTCCACGGCCTTCTTCCAGATCGGGGACGAAACGACATGGAACCCGACACAGAAAACCTCTCCGTCTCCGTTCGTCGTGCAGAAGTTTCTGAGGCGCTGCAAAGACGCGGGATGCACGCACGTGGTGCTGGAGTGCTCCTCACACGGGCTGCTGCAGGGCAGGACGAGCTTCACGTGGCCGATGGTGGCAGGGATCACGAATCTCGCGGAGGAACATCTGGATTACCACGGGACGATGGATGCCTACCTGAGAGCAAAATCGCTCCTCTTTGCCATGCTCCGTAAGAATGCGGGCTGCGCGGTGCTCAATGCGGATGACCGGAGCTTTGAGAGCCTGAAGCGGGTCAACGCTCCGTGGCGGATCGATTACGCGGTGAAGCAGACGTTCGGCGCTCCGGAGAACGACCACACGTGTGCGCTCTGGGTGACAGAGGCCGAGGCACAGACCGGAGAGGTGTCTGCCGTGCTGCACGACAACGCAGGTACGCCTGACCTCGCGCTGCGTATCCCCATCTCGGGAATCTTCAATCTTGCGAATGCTCTCTGCGCCATCGGTTGCGCGCACGGGCTCAATGTCCCGCTCGAGGAGTGCACCGCCGCTCTCGCGTTCTTCAAGGGAATACCGGGAAGAATGGAACGGATTGAGGCGGGACAGGCATTCCCCGTGTACATCGACTTTACGGTGACCCCGCAATCCTACACATCGACGCTCTCGACACTGAAGTCGTCCCTGAAACCCGGAGGCCGTCTGCTCGTGCTCACGGGTTCCTGCGGTGACCGCATGCGCGAGAAGAGGCCGGTCGTCGGGAAGATCGTGAGCACGTACGCAGACATCACGGTCGTCACCAACGAAGATCCGTACACCGAAGATCCGGAGAGAATCATCGATGAAGTGTGGGCGGGTATCGATCAGCAGAAGACCGAAGCTCATCGTATCTTCGACCGCCGCGAGGCCATCCGCTTCCTACTGAAAGAGGCGAAGCCTGAAGACACCGTCATCCTCTGCGGCAAGGGCAGCGATACGACGATGTGGGTGAAGACGGGACAGATTCCGTGGAACGAACGCGAGATCGTCCATGAGGAACTCACGCTGCTCGCCGCGAACGGAGAACGAACAGTGTGATACCGAGGAGAAGGAGCGGCAGTGTCAGCAGCTGGCCGCGGCTGAGGAGCACGCCGGCGATGTCCGTGTATCCGTACGGCTGATCACGGAAGATTTCCACGGTGAACCGGAGGACGGCGTACAGCATGAGGAAGAGTGCCGTCACGCGTCCGGTACGGACGGGCTCTTCCCTGTACCAGGCTCTGAGGGCGAGGAAGCTGCAGAGCGCAATCGCGAGGTTCTTATCGATGGCATAGAGCTGTGTGGGGTGCCGCAGCCCTTCCGCTCCGGGAAAGTGCATGCCCCACGGAAGCGTCGTAAGTGTGCCGTAGAGCTCGCCATTGATGAAGTTCCCGACGCGTCCAAGGGCGAGGCCGAGCGCGACAGGAATGAGAATGGTGTCTGTGAGACGGAAGAAGTCGATGCGCCTTCGCCAGACGAAGAGGAGGAGTGCGAGAGCGACGCCGAGGAATCCGCCGTGGGACGCCATACCGCCTTCCCAGACTGCGAGGATCTTCCACGGGTTTTCGAGGAAATACGAACCGCCGTAGAAGAAGACGAAGCCGAGCCTGCCCCCGAGAAGGACGCCGAGGAAGACACTGATGAGAAGGGATTCACGATCGCGTTCGGAAAGGTCGAGCCTCGTGATCTTCTGCAGACGCGGCAGCAGAAACATCCCGAGGATGAACGCTACGGCGTACATGATGCCGTACCAGTGCACGTCCACGGGTCCGATGGAGAGCGCGATCGTTCGTGAGGGAAGCAGGGAAATCACAGACATGAGTATACGCCTCGGCACGGAGATCCTCGTACTCCGGCTTTGGCACTAGAGCCAAGAAGCCCTACTCTCTGTCCATGCTCATCCTCGGTATCGAGACTTCGTGCGATGAAACCTCCGCTGCTGTCGTACGCAGCGGCCGGCATGTGCTCTCCTGCGTCATCAGCAGCTCGAAGAACGACTTCGTGAGCATGGGTGGGGTCATTCCCGAGGAAGCCGCACGACGTCAGCTTGAGGTGATTCTCCCCGTGATCGGCAAATCCCTCAGCGATGCCGCAGTCACACACGACGATATCGATGCCATTGCCGTGACCTCCGGCCCCGGGCTCCTCGGTTCGCTGCTCGTGGGTACCACGACGGCACGAGGACTCGCTACCGTCTGGGGAAAGCCCGTCATCCCTGTGCACCACACACTGGGACACCTGAGTTCGACATGGCTGACGGATCATCCCGACACGCCGGAGCCCGCGTTTCCGGTCCTCACGCTGTCTGTGTCCGGAGGCCACACCGATCTCTGGTACCGCACGAGCCACACGCGGGGATCACTCATCGGATCGACGCGGGATGATGCCGCCGGTGAAGCCTTCGACAAGGGAGCCGTGCTCCTCGGGCTCCCCTACCCGGGAGGGCCCGCACTCTCGAAGCTTGCGGAAGGCGGTGAGATCACGCGGTTTCCGTTTCCGAAACCGCTCAGGAATGACGACAGTCTCGGATTCAGCTTCTCGGGGCTCAAGACTTCGCTCAAGTACACCCTGCGCGATCTCGATGACGCTGCCAAGAATCCTCAGACGATGAAGGATCTGGCTGCGGGATACCAGTCAGCGATCTGCGACCATCTCACGGACAAGCTCGAAGCCGCCATGAAGCGGTACGGTGATGCACGTGAAATCCACATCGTCGGCGGTGTGTCTGCAAACACGAAACTGCGCGAAGCGGTGGGAGCGCTCTGCAGGAAGAGAGGTATCCCCTCGCGTTTTCCGGAGACGCTCAGATACTGCACAGACAACGGTGCGATGATCGCAGCTGCGGGAGAATTCCTCGTGCGTGAACAGCCTTCCGTGCTCGCTTCACGCATGGAAACAAGAGCCACGATCCCGCTTGAGAGTGTGCTCGGCGCCTAGAACGTCAGTCCCTGCAAAGCAGGGAGAATTGCGCCGATGATGAGCGCGACAACGGCTGCAATCGCTACGCCTCTGATGAATGTCTGCTGCTTCATTCTGTGACCGTGATGATAGCAGTCTTCGTATTCTTCAGTCCATCGGGGGTGGTGGCCGTGAGCGTCACGGTGTAGATGCCCGGCTTCGTGAACACGTGTGTGGGGATAGCGGTATCGCTCTGCGCATTGTCACCGAAATCCCAGAGCCACGAGCTGAATCTGCCGGTGGAACAACCCGAATCGAAGCGAACGCCGAACGGCGCTTTGCCGGAATTGCGGCTCGGGACGAAGCACGCGTCGAAGAGCGGCGCCCTCACGACGAGCGTCTGGTGACCGGAGTAGACCTGTCCTGCCGTCGTGCGGATATTCAGCGAGATGTCGTACGTTCCCGGCCTCTCAAACTGATGCTGGATGCGCGCACCGGAGAACTTGGAGCCACCGATGGCGCCGTCATTGAAGCTCCACTCGAAACCGGTGATGTCCTCTCCGGCAGGCACGAACGAGTCCGACGCGTCGAACTTCACGAGCGCCGGAGCGGTCGGCGTCTCCGGATCCATGCTGAAGACCACGGTGGACTGCGGCGCGAGGGCATTGATGGTGACCCGCTTACGGAAAACATTCTGATCGGGGTCCACACCGATGAGATCGACGTAGTACTTTCCCTGGTCACGATAGATCGCATGCAGGGTCTTGTCCGAAATTTCCGATTCCGTACCCGCGGGCACGTCCCACGTGAAGGAGATGAGCGGGCGCGAGGTGAGCGGCGTCATCGTGACATCGAGCGGCACCTGTCCTTCCACCGTGAAGCCACGGACGTCAGGACTACCGTCAAACGAGAGATCGGGGATGTCGAGAGGATTCGTCACGCGTACGAGCTTGCTCAGCCGCGCGACGGCACCCGTCTGGGAGCGCACCGTGACGTTCACGGTGTACGAACCGACGGCATTGAAGACCTGAGCCACACGGAGCCCTTCTGCGTTTTTCTGATTCCCGAAATCCCACGACGCATTCGCGATCGGCTCTTTGGTCTTCAGAGTGAAGAGGACACCGAAGGGCGGTGGTCCGAGGAGCGTCGCAGGCTCCGTCTCGAGCGTGATCGGAAACGGCTGTTCGGGCGGCTTCACGACTTCGATGAGCCGCTGGAGCGAGGACTGCGTCTGGTTCGTCTGCGTCCACGACACACCGACGTTCACCGTACCGAGTTTGTGGAACGTATACGATGCCACGGTCTGTGTGGTCTCAAGATCGACGACGCCGTCACCGTCGAAGTCCCACCGCGCCTTCTGAAGCTTCGGACTGTTGGCATCGCCTCCTTTCGGGAAAAAGTTTTCGATGGAGAATGTCGCCTGCTCGTCGATGATCGGGGAGACGGGATTCACCGCGAAGCTCGCGCGGGGAATGACGAGACGATAGACGACCTGCTTCCTCTCGCCGTTCGTCATGGACACCGTGCACACCACGTTGAAGATCCCCGCCTTACTGATGAGGTACGTGGAGGTAGGGTCGAATGTCTCCTGATCCACGATGCCGTCGTTGTTGAAGTCCCAGCTGTACTTGAGCGGAGCGAGCTTCATCTGTCTGAAGAGCTTGAGCGGGGTCTCCATGCCGAAGACAATCGATACGGGCGCGATGAGCTGGTCAGCGGATGACGGTGAGAGAATTTCGAGACGGAGCTTCGGAGCCGTGTTGATGAAAAAAAGCACTGCGCCGCTCAGAATCGTCAGCGGAAGAACGAACGCGGCAAGTCTCGCCGAGGCGAAGAATCGCATGCGCGGATGATCCTTCACGGCAGCGATGCGGAGGAAGCCGGCAATACCGAAGCCGAGCCACGAAATGAGTCCGATCGTGTACACGAGTGTCGCAACCTGCTTCACGGACGCGAGACTGCCGTCCGGAGTTGGGAAAACCACCATGGCAACCAGAGCGGGAAACGCATACGCCAGTGCGAACATCACAAAGAGAATGAATGCGAAATTGAGACCGGCCTTCTTCCTCGGGGGAGAGAGTGGCGCAGCCGGTGTCACAGGAGAAGAAACCGGCGCAGAGACGGGCTTTTCGGATGCCGGAGATACGATTCCATCCACGGGGGGCGGCACAGGAAGTTCGGGTGTCATGTTCGGGGACAGTATCCATGGAACTCACCGCGGACGAAACTGGCGATCAATGCGAAATCGTGTCGAAAACACTGTTGAGGAGAAGCGTAGCGGATGATCCCGTCGGCGGAACGATTTCAGGAGCACGGTTGATATCGCCGAGAACGACATCGAGGAGGATGTCGGCAGGACCGAAGGATGTGAGGATGTCGGCAAGATTCCACGTCGCACGGAGCAAGGTGAAGTCCTCGGCGTCAATCCAGAGTACGCCCGAGATGGCCGTCTTGTCCTTGGCGGCTCCGGCGAAGAGCGCGCGCAAAGCATCCGGCGTGAGGGTGACAGCGATCCTGTACGCAGTGGTCCTCCTGCCTGCGTACGCGGAAGGACCGGACGAACCATCGATACGGAAGAGCGACGCCGTCTCATCGAGCTCCGCAGGACTGAGCGTGTGTCTGCCTCCGGTCGGAATGGGCGATGGCTGCCCCATCACCCACCAGCCGTTCACGCTTCCGGTAAGCGACTTGCTGACGATGTGAAGGAGAGGCCCCTGCAGACTCTTCGGATTGAGGAAGATCTGGGAACCGTCGAGCGACAGCACTTTGATGGTGCCCGATTCGGCCTCGCCGCGACCCGCTGAATCGCGTCCCTGAAACGAAATATCCGCCGACCAGCCGCCGCTTCCGCGCAGCACGCCCTGAATGACCGCGCTTCCCGAGAACGTCGAGTAGCCCTTGAGGAGAACCGATGCCGATGCCGAGATGGAGGCCGAATCGATCGCGGAACTCCGGATGATGGCTCGACGGAGCACTTCACCGGCCTCGAGCGCAGGCGGAGGCGCAGCGCACGAGGAGAGCGCTAGCGCGAGGAGGAGGATCGATGATCGGCGAAGCGAGCGTTGCATGACGGGCGAGGAGTGTACCCCGAAGAACCTCACGAACCAACGGTGCATTAACGGCTTCCGGGACGGTAGATCGAGACGTCGAAATCCGATGGCTCCTCGAGAATGAATCGGACTTTGCGGTAGCGCGTGACGTGGACTTCGGCGCGCAGAAGGAAGACCACGGTCTTGCTGCGGCCAAGAATGTAGGTGGGGGAGAACTCCAGCGTGACAACGCTGCCCTTCATTCTCGCAGCAGTGAGACTGACGCCGGTGCCGCTCTTCGTCTGGAGCTGGAGACGCGTGAAGTCCATATCACGGGCGTTTTCCTCATTCGTGAGCGTGAGCGACTTCAGGAGATAATCGTGCTGAGCGTCCGCGGACATCTGGATACGCGCGATGGTCTCGGTGCGTCCGTATCGCGGCCTGCCCTGCACAGGAAGGAAATTCACGGAGACCGATCCCGCCGAGACGGGAGAAGCGCGCACGCTCTTCGAGGTGTCGGGTCCGGCGTACGTGACACTCTTCGCGGAGGTCTGGATATCAGAAGGCGAGACAAAGGTGATCCCGTGCTCGGAAGCGACGGTGGCATCGGCCGTGAGATCGACGAGAACGGAGAGCCGCACGGCACCGCACGAAGGGACCGTGAGCGAAGGCGTACGGAGTTCCGCGCTAACGGAACGGCGGTCAAACTGGCGCGAGCGCGAGATTCTGCGGAAGCCGTCAGCGAGGTAGACACCGGCGATGTCGGAGACGTCCCCGAGTCCGATGTGCTTCACCGTCACGGCATCGATGCGTATGTCCTTTCCGCAGG
This sequence comes from uncultured Candidatus Peribacteria bacterium, assembly GCA_964508225.1. Taxonomy (GTDB): domain Bacteria; phylum Patescibacteriota; class Gracilibacteria; order Peribacterales; family Peribacteraceae; genus CAZDRX01. The sequence continues at coordinate 20,256 of CAZDRX010000004.1, read as the reverse complement.
ACGCGGAGAAATTCAATGTGCCGAGCTCAATGCGCGTGGCTCCGCGCGGCACCGAACCGAACGCGCCGTTGGACGTGAAGGTGACGAGGAGGTCACCCGTGCCGGACGTGGCGTACACCGTCGTGGAATCCAGTGCCGGCTTCTGCATTGTGGACTCAAGAAAATCCGACGTGAGGGTCGCGACGACGGCAGCGGACAGAAGTAACATGCCTGCGATTGTATCGGCACAGAGGTCCGTCCGGAAATCTCACCAGCGGCCGCTCGCGCCTCCTCCTCCGAAACTTCCACCTCCGAACCCGCCGAATCCTCCGCCACCGCCGCCACGGAATCCGCCTCCACCCGGTCCCCATCCTCCTCCGGCCCACCAGCTGGTGGCACCGCGATTGTGATAGTTCCGTGACACGATGAAATCGAGGAACGATCCGAGCACGATGAGCACGGGAATGGAAAGCCACCATCCAAAGAACACCACGAGTGCGATACCACCGACTCCTCCGAGCACGCCGCCGAGCCACCAGGACTTCGTACGGCCGAGGATCGCGAGGAGCCACTGGAACACGATAAAGGCGAAGAAGAAGACATACGGCAAAGAACCGGAGGACGGTTCGGACGCATAGCGCTCCGCGGTGTACTCACCGCCGATGTGCTTCTTCAGGGACTCGATCGCCGCCTCGAATCCGGAAAAGTAATCCCCGCTGCGGAAGTGCGGGATCATGTCCTCGTTGATGATGCCTCCGGCCACGATGTCCGGCACCGCCCCCTCCAGACCATATCCGACGTCGATGCGGACTTCCCGATCGTCATACGAGAAGAGAATGAGGATGCCGTTGTTCTTGGTGGAACCCACCCCCCATTTCCGTCCGATCTCGATACCGACATCCTCGATCGGTTCGCCGCCGAGCGACTGGACGATGGCGATGGCGATCTGATTGCTCGTGGCACGGTCGTACGCCTCGAGCTGCGCGGCGAGTTGATCACGCTGCTCCGGCGTGATGACGAGGACATCCGGACGGGTTGCGACCGTCACGAGACCGTCGTTCGCAGGAATCTCATACGCGTAGGCGGGCACAGCACCGAGCACGAGCGCCAGAGCGAGTGTCCAGCCGACGGCTGAGCGTGCGGCGGTCATGGAATGGTTACTTGGTGAAGTCGACCTTGGGAGCGTTCTCGCTTCCCGGCGCGGCCTCGAAGGACTTCTCAGGCTGGAAGCCGAAGAGTGAGGCAGCGAGTCTGCCCGGGAACTGGAGGACTCGGATGTTGTAGACGGCGACGCTGTCGTTGTAATCCTTCCTCGCGACAGCCACACGGTTCTCCGTTCCTTCAAGCTGCGTCATGAGATCGCGGAATGCCTGGGTAGCCTGCAGCTGCGGATACGCCTCCACCGTCACGAGCAGTCTGCCGAGTGCACCGTCGAACGCATTGGCCGCTGCAATTTCCTGACCGCGGTCACCGACCGTCTTGGCCTGCGCCCACGCGCTGCGGGCTTCCGTCACCTGCGTGAATGTCTCCTGCTCGAAGTTCGCAGCTCCCTTCACGGTGCTCACGAGATTCGGCACGAGATCGACTCTTCGCTGGTACTGCGTCTCCACCTGCGCCCACGCGTTCTGGACACCCGCACGGGATGCAATGAAACCGTTGTAGGACACCACGAGCCACGCACCGATGACCAGTACGACGGCAAGAGCAATCATCCAGGGGGATACTTTTTTCATGGGACACGGGGTAAGAAACAGAAGTGTGCGCAGTATAACACATCGTCTGAGGCCTCCCGAGGATTACTTCCTAGGCAGTTCGAGCTGAAGCTCGGTGTTGCGCGGTCCGGGGTCTCCCGGAATCATCTGCGTAAAATTGACCCGGATTTTTCCGTCCGTGATCGCAAGAGAACGGAGTGCCGCTGTGCCGATCGGGAATGATGCGAAGTGTTTGGGAGCGGAGCCGGACTCCGTGACGGCCGCGAGCTCGAGAATCGAAGAGTCGCCTTGATCGATGAACAGCGGGAGCACAGCGTCATAGGTACCGTCGTGATTGATGTCACCGTAGACGAGGTGGGAGAAGTCGGCATGGACTCGCGTGAATCCGGAAACGGCCACAGAACCGGGGAACAGATACGTTCCGTCACGGAGATCGATGGAGAATCCGCGTGACGCCTTCGTGAGCGCGAGACGCACGGATGTATTGATGAGCGTGTAGGAGAGATTCGCGAGATGCGCCTGATCAAGCACAGGAGAGACGAGGGATACGGACGAGGACTCCCCTGCTCCGGCCTGAGGACTCTCCGTGGTCGGTGCTGCACCGCATGACGAAAGGGCGAGAGTCAGGAGAACGGTGGCGGGTACCAGCCTGCTTTGCATACGGCCGATGATACCGCAAGTCGCGGGTGGCCGCGGAAGGAGTTACACTTCCGTCCATGCAGAGACTCGCTCTCCTCCTCGTCTCACTCTCACTCGTCGCGTGCGGTGTATCGACCGGTGACGCCGAAGGCGACTACAAAGTGGGGATGATGTACCTGAACGGGATCGGCGTGACGGAGAATGCACAGGAGGCTTTTTCGTGGCTGCTCAAAGCGGCGAATGCCGGAAACGCACGCGCGCAGTTCCGGCTCGGTGTCCTGTACGAGAACGGTCTCGGCGTGGACAAGAATGCGGTGACATCAGTGGAATGGTTCGCGAAAGCTGCGGCACAGGGAATCACCGAGGCGATCTACAATGTGGCGAACGCCCACCGTTCGGGCGTCGGCGCCGACCGGAATTATGAGAAGGCTCTCGCTCTCTATAAGGAAGCGGCACTCAAGGGCTTCGGTCCCGCCGCGCACAACGTTGGAGCCATGTCCGGCAACGGCGAAGGCACACCGCAGAGCGATTCCGAAGCGTACCGGTGGCTGCTGCTCGCCTCCAAGCTGGGGGTGGAATCCGATGTCGCGTACCGCGAGAAGTTTCGTCCGTCGCTCAGCAGGGTGGCGCAGCGGCAGATCGAAGAATCCGTCGAGATCATGCTGAAACAGATCCGCGCAACGACGGTCACGGGGAGCGGAGCCGGAGATCTCTAGAGGCCGAACGCCCTGAGATCATTCTGCACGTCTGACGAATGCGTGGCGCAGTCGAAGCCGTGGTAAATCTTGCGGATGGTGTGTGCGGGATCGATGAGGAATGTCACACGCTTCGGGAAGATGAGTCCGTCCGTGCCGTACGCGGCGATGAGCTTCTTGTCCGTGTCCGCGATGAGCGTGAAGTGAAGATGATATTTCTCGGCAAATTTCTTGTGGCTCTCCGTGGAATCGGCACTGACGCCGACGACCGCAAGGCGTCCGGCAAAGTTCGACTCGTCATCGCGGAAGCCGCAGGCTTCCACCGTGCAGCCGGGGGTGTCATCCTTCGGGTAGAAATAGAGAAGAAGCCAGCCACCGGAAAATTCCTGTGAGCTGCGCGCCTTGCCGTGCTGATCCTGTCCCGTCCATGCCGGTGCTGTGTCGCCTACTTTGAGCATGGAGTGATCGTACAGGAATGTTTGTCATACTGGTCGGAGCGAAAGGACTCGAACCTTCGGCCTCGTGGTCCCGAACCACGCGCTCTACCAACTGAGCTACGCCCCGATATAGAAAAGACTGTCGGTGATCAAAAGAGCTCGGGGAGTATAACCGCCAGTCCGGATTCCACCAACTGCATCAGATCGATCAATACAAAAACGTGCAGCTCGTCCGGTTGTTACAGTTGTCGCCCATTTATTGAACAACTCTTGTGTACATGTTTGCTGGACTTTACACCGGCCGACCCTAGAATGCCGCCCCTCCCAATCTCCCCTATGAAGCGCTCCTACAGCTTCGGCAACACAGCGTCCCTCAAGCTGACGCTCGTGCACCTGGCCCTGATCGCCCTCATCACGATGGCGATGGTGACCACACTCCCGACCGTCACACTGCAAGTCTAGTCCGACTTACCGCGTCTCCGTCGATGGCGCTTTCATCGTGCCCTGCGCAATGTCCCTGTCATCGAGCCTGATGATGACGGTCTTCATGGTTGTCGTGTCATCCTTCGTCTCGAAAGTGAGACTGTGGCGCGCATCGCCGACGATGCTCCTGAGTTCACCGATATCGACGCCGCTGCCTGCACCATCCGTGAGGTACGCCTGATAGTGCTTGCCCTGGGGGGCAGGGAGAATATTCAGGTTCACCGTCACAGCCGTTGCACCATCGCTATACACCCGTACGAAGGAGACACCGTTCGCATTCGTGCCGTTCGTGCCTGCCAGTGCTCCATACCAGAATCCTGTTTCCGCTCCATGGACGGGATCGACCGTCCCCGTGCCGGTCTTGGAGACCGTGGTGTAGTCCTGGATCTGCTGTGCCTTGTCCACCGGCTTGGCGGGAGCCCTGCCGCAGGCGGCAAGAATCGTCATCGATGAAACGATGAGAGCAATCGTGGACAGTGAGCGGGTGCGCATGAGGGGAGAGAAAGCGTAAAGAGTGTGCATGGTACTAGCCGTAGGGGTGGTGCGGCAATTACTTGACTGTCTAATAGTATGATTTTTTTGTATACTTGTACAGTTTCATGACCGACTCCCTCTCGTTCAAAGACAGTGGCTGCTCGGACACCAACCGCGACACCACGACGGCGGTGGAGCTGGCGCTACGGGAACGTCTGAGTTCGAACGAGATTGTTTGCACGTATGACGGATTCGGGAACGTGCTGAAGGTCTACCTCGGCGATGAACTGGACCCCAAGAAGCGTCAGCTCGCACTCAGTGTCTGTTACCAGCTCAACGTGGCTCTCGATATCGAAGCGATCAGCGATGCGGTGATCGAAGCCGCCGGCGCACTCGCGAAGAGAAATCCCCCGCCGGTTTCATTACCAAAGGAGCCCTCTGGGACGTGACGCGGTCTTCGCACGCTCGACTTTGGCGTGTTCCATCGATGCCCGCGCGAGTGAACGGTAGAGCGCGCTATCCTCGGGGAAATACCTCGCCATGAGATCACAAGTCGACACGAGATCCTCCACGTTTGAACTCAGATCGATGAAGTGCGTGTTCTGCTGGATCGCGAGTCCGAACTCGTTGATGAGCTTATCGAACTCGGCACGGCGCGCGTTGAGCATCTCGCGGTCGACGTCCTCCTGCAGATACACCAGACCGCGCAGAATACCTGCGTCGTCGTACCGTGCGAACTGATAGGCCTTCTCGTACGCACGGAGTCCGTCGTTCCGCTTGTTCCACTTCAGGTAGATATCGCCGAGGAGACGCCACGCTCGTCCGTCCTCCCCGTTCGTCGAGAGGTAATGGTTCACGGCGTCTTCGGCCTGCGGCATTTGATTGAGGCCGAGGAGAATCGCTCCCTGTGCGAGACGCGCGTCGCGCGGGAAGAGCGAAGAGTCGACCCACGAGTACCAGCGCAGCGCCTCATACGCATTGCCACGCACTTCCGCATGACGGGCGCGGGACGAGACGAAGAGATTGATGCCTTCGTAGAACGAGACAAAGAGGAGGAGCCCCGCCGATGCGACAAGCGCGATACGGAACCAGCGGACTTTCTTCCGTGATGGAACCGAGACCATCATGCCGATCATCATCCAGAGCGGCAGCGCGATGGCGACGAACTGGAGATTGTAATCGATGAGATTGTGCGCGATGACTCCGGCCACCGACACGAAGAAGAACGTACGGAGTGAGAGGTGACTGCCCTTCTTCAGGGAAGAGAAGAGTGGCCTCACCGACATCCACGCAGCGAAGGCAAGCAGAGCGAGGAAGAGCAGCGCCGCAGGCACTCCCCTCTCGGACGCAAGCTTGAGGAAGACATTGTGCGGATGATCCGACGTGGCAAGGATGTCCGTCTGGAGGTGCGGCTGCACAAACCGGAAGCTGTAGGGTCCGAGGCCAACGAGCGGGCTCTGTCCCGTGAGTGCGAGCGACTGCGCCCAGAACAATTTGCGTTCGGAGATGGAGGACGCGCCTTCATCCGAGCTGAACGTGACTTTGCGCTCGAGCGACTCAATCGTGTGAAACTGCGCACGAACAGCATTCGCGACGGAGAAGGTCAGGCCGGATGCGAGTACGGTGACCATGAGCGAGAGGAGCACCCGACGGAGATCGAGCTTCGGACGGCAGAGGACGAAGACGACGAGACCGAGGAGCACCGCCTGCCCGAGGAACGCGAGGAAACCGCCGCGCGAGAAGCTGAGGAACAGACATCCGAAGACCAGACCCAGCAGCGCAGATTTGATCCAGTCACGATTGAAGATGTCGGGCATCCGGCGCACAGGGCGGAGAAAGAGCGTCCAGAGGAGCACCGGCCACGCAAGCAGAAGGAACTCCGCCCACGCATTCGGCCAGTAATCGGTGTGGAACCGGTAATCGAAGAACGTCCCGCTGAAGCGGCTCACGGGCTGGAGCACGTACACGATGATGCCCACACCGCACGCGATGAGCGCGGCACCCGAAACAATCTTGCTGAACCGCACGGGAAAGACCGGACTCCTCTGCGACTCAGACGCGGCCCACACACACAGGAGCGCGAGTGACATCGTCTGCATCACTTCGTCGAAACCGTAGTTGCGCGTCAGCGAGAACAGAAAGCTGAGCATCGTCCACGCGACGAACGCTGTGAGGGTGATGCCGAAGATGCGCGGTACCGGACTCGCCTCCTCACGACCCGTGAGTGAAAAGAGTGTGACTGCTCCGGCGGTGAGTGCCTGCAGCCAGACCAAGTCCAGCGTCTTCCCTCCTTTCCAGAGGATCGCCACCGCGAGGAGTGCCAGAACCGCCGACTCCGACCTGACCACGATCTTCTTCATGAAAGTATGGTAACGGAAGACCGGCAAAAGCTGTAGAATCCCGTCGCTTCCTTTGTCCTGCATGTCTTCCAAGTCCTTCCGTGACCTCTTCCGGCTGATCGGGACCGTCCGTAACTGGCCGATCTATCTCCTGCAGGTGCTCGGCGTACCGGATTCGGAGACGGTCTACAGCCTGCGATGCGGACTCAAGATCCGTGTACGGGAAGGCAAATCCGACCGTGGCGCGTTCCACGACGTCTGGCTGGACCGGAGCTACGACCCGAATGCGTTCGGGCAACCCTTCGACTGGAAGAGCGCGAAAGCGATCGTGGACATCGGCGGCAACATCGGCGCGTTCACGCTCTTCGCTGCAGCGATGTCACCGGAGGCGAAGATCGTCGCGCTCGAACCGGAGAAGCAGAATCTCCGGGTGCTGCAGGGCAACATCGAACGCAATCACCTCGAGTCGCGCGTGGCCGCCCTCAATCTCGGCATCGGCGACGGCCGTCCCGTCACGCTCTACACGTTCGAAGGCGATGAAGGAGGTAACTCCGTCTACCGCACGAAGGAAGGTGGCATGCCCGTGATGATCCAGACGATCTCGCTCGGAGAACTGCTCCGCAAACACGGCATGCAGACCTGCGATTATCTGAAGCTCGACTGCGAGGGAGCCGAGTACGAAGCCATCTATAGCACTTCAGACGAAGATCTTCGAAGGGTTCGCTGCATGGGCATCGAGTATCATCATTTTTCGCAGGATCCCACGCACTGCTCGGACTACCTCGAGGAATTCCTGACGAAACGCGGATTCCGGATCGTCCGGCACCGCAAGTCGATGATGCTCGCGATGCGCGACTAGGCGAGTGCGCGATCGACTGCAGCGAGTGCAAGCTCGACGGTCGTATCCACCGTGGGAAGCGGCGAGGTTTCTTTCGTCAGTACGAGCGGCAACTCGGTACAACCGAGGAGCACCGCGTTACATCCTTCATCCTTGTACTTCGCGACGACTCCTCTCAGGAATGCAACTGAGGAAGCATCCGCCGATCCGGTCGGGACGATCTGATCGTAGATGATCGCATTCATCCGCTCCTGCTCGTCTGCGTCAGGAACCGTACTGCGGATACCGCGCGCCTGAAGCGCTTCCGTGAAGAGCCCGCGTGCCATCGTGATACCGACGCCGAGCGTGAGCACGTGTCCATAGCCGCGCTTCTTCGCGACGTCCGCTGCTGTTTCCACGATGCTCAGGAGCGGGAGCGGCGAACTCTTCTTCACTGCATCAAAGGTGAAGTGGACTGAATTTGCCGGAATGATCGCGAAATCTGCTCCGGCTTTCTTCAGCTTTTGAAGCGACGCAAGGAGAAGATCCGCCACTTTCCCCCAGTCCTCGGCTCGCTGCGCCGTCACAATCTCGCTGAATGAATGCGTATGCATCGTGATCTCGGGATGCAGATGTGCACCCAGACGACGCGATGCCTCGCTGCAGATCGTGCGATAGCAAAGCGCGGCTCCCTCGGCGGTGACAGCGGCAATTCCGACGTGTTTCATGGGCAGAGTGTAGCTTTTTGTTGCACGGAGGTGCAGCTCAGACGAGAATGCCGTCATGCCCGCATGGAACGATCTCACCTCGGAAGAAGCCGACGTCATTGAACGCCGTGGCACGGAGCCTCCGTTCACGGGAGAATACGACGATGAATTCCGCGAAGGCACGTACGTCTGCCGACGCTGCACTGCGAAGCTCTACACCTCGGATGCGAAATTCCACTCCGGCTGCGGCTGGCCGAGCTTCGATCAGGAGATCGCCGGAGCGGTGAGAAAGATTCCCGATCCGGATGGACGACGCACCGAGATCCGCTGCACGAGCTGCGACGGACATCTCGGTCATGTCTTCCTTGGAGAAAATCTCACGCCGAAGAACACGCGTCACTGTGTGAACTCGCTCTCGATGAGATTCATCCCGAAAATCTGAGACTGAGAGTTGACAATATAATGAAATAATGATATTTAACGTAATGATGAATCCTGAAACGACCACACGCGAGGCGCCCGATTTGGCAGTGATCCACGAGCGGCTCCGCGATATCTACCGCGCGGAGTACCCCGAAGGAGCTCCTCATTTGTACGAGCAGCTCCTCCCGAGGCTTCCCGACTACATCCGCGCCCTCGTGCGCCGGAAGCTGGATCTCCTCGTGCAGACGGCAACCGAAGGCCACGAGAGAGGCAAGAGCGGAAGGCCGGGGAAAAAGATCAAAGGGATCGATTCCTTCGAACAGCTCACGAACGGAGACAAAGAAGCTCTCGCGATGTTCCTTGATCCACAAGTGCTTCGCGCCCACCTTGATGTGGGCCGGGACTCGGCACTCAGCAACGATCATCATTCGATCGCGCACACCGACACCCAGCCGCCGATTGTCGCACACAAACTGATCTCGGTCGCATCGTCGAACGAGCATGCGCAAAAGCTCGAGAGGATGGGCTGTGTCTTCTTCGACGTGGACGGAACGAAGACGATCGTGGACTGTACGAGCCACTCGCATGCAGGAAAATATCTGGAAGGGCTCGCGGAATTTCTCTCCAAGCTGCCGGAGCAGGTACAGCAGTGGTTGAGGGAGCGCAGGCTGCGCACCGAAGCATTCTCGGTAGCCGGGGACGAGTTCGTGGTCACACTGCGCAGTGAAGATGATCCCATCACGAAGGAGACGCTCGACAGTTTCGCCGTCGTCGTGCAGGAAGCACTCAAGACCGATCCGGTGATGACATCGTTCATTTCGTTCGATGATCCTGAGTTCGCGATGGAGTATGACGAGTGGACGGACGCGGAGCGCTCGCAGTACAAAGCAGATCGGAGATCGATGGCCGAACGTCTCAGGGCATCACGCGACAAGCTCCCCGACCGCTTCATCCCCTCCGTGAGCTGCGGTTCAGCGACCTTCCTTGAAGCCCTGCAGGAAGCCCTCTCTCCGGATACGGAAGAAGCGAAGACCCTCGAGGAACTCGGCATCAACACGTTCCGTCTCATGGTCGCGAAAGCAGACGAACGGCTGAAGCAGGACAAGCGTGTGTTCCGCGAGAAGATGGATGACCCGAAGTGGAAGGCGTTCCTCCTGCGCAACACCGAGAACCGGCGGCTCGAAAACGAAAACACGGTGCTCAGAAAAGAAAATGAGCGGCTGCAACACGAGAACGAGCTGCTTCGCCGTGAAAACCAGCAACAGAAAGAACTCATCGCAACGTACGAACGAGCGGCCTGAGAGCCTAGATGTCGTCTCCGGCCGTGAGCGTGTCCGAGAGGTACACCTTGGCTTCGTAGGCCGAACACGTCACCGGAGACTCCGCATCCGTGGTGCACTGCGTGCCGTTCGCCGAAATCATGAGGAAGCGCTGACCTGCGGCATCGGTCTTGATGTATCCCCACTGCGTTCCTGCGGCGCCGTCGGCATCGAACTCAAGGTGACTGCCCCATCCGCTCGAAGCGAGCGCGGACCCAAGTTCATTGCGGTCGGTGCCCATGAAGAGTTCGTCGAATTGATCCGGTGTGATCTGTGCCTTCGCGATCTTTCCGCCCATCTTGCCCGCATCGATCATGTGCATTTCATCGATGAAGATACTGTCAGCATTCGTCCCCTGCTCCGGTGCTGACCATGCGACCGAGGGCGTCCACCGCCGGATCACGTCCATCACTGCTGCATCTCCGGCGGAAGGCTCGGAGGGAACCGGTACCGTGGCAGCCTGACCGCAGGCAGAAAGCACGAATGCGAGTCCGAGGACGACGAACGCGGGAGAAGAGATACGCATAGGATGAGGAAAGAAAGTTGTGGTGCCGTCGGAGAGAATCGAACTCTCACAGGATTGCTCCTACACGCTCCTGAAGCGTGCGCGTCTACCAATTCCGCCACGACGGCAGGCACCGAAAAGAACGTGGCCGTACTGTACTGAAGATGCTGGGTGAAAGGAAGCTCCCGCCTACTCCCGGATCGCCTTCATGCTCGCGGCGACGGCGCGCAGGAGCTGCTCATCCCCGGCAGTCGGATCTGTGCCGTCCTCGTGACGCAGCGTGACGGTGAAGAGCGTGTCACTGAGCTCGAAGACGGCGGCGAGATCGTGCATGCCTGCGGCAAGGAGTTCGCGGTGACGGAGTGCTCCGGGCATTCCGGCGACGATCAGCGGATCTTCCCGTTCGACCTTGATCGATGCCTGACCTTCGTACGCTGTCTGGCTCTGCTCATCCGCCTCGGCGAGTGCGGCCGTGAAGTCCTTGCCTGCAGCAGAAGTGCTGAAGATCATGAGGTTGAGCGACTTCGCCGCATCCGTGAAGACGCGCACCTGCATCGGATCATTCGTCTCACCGTCGATCCACCCGTCCGGCAGCTCGAGGCTGATCCCCATCTCCGCAATCGTGACGAGGTGGTATCCGGGTGCCGCCGATGAGGAGGATCCGCCCTGCGGCAGAACCTTGCGTGCCGCAATCTCACGCGAGCTGAAAAGAATGGCCGCCACGGCGAGTGCGGTGACCACAACGACGATGAGTGTGAGGTGTTTGCGCATGGACGGATACTGCAGTGAAATCAGTGTGAGAGCAATCGCGTGATTCTTTGTGCATCGGTCTGCGATCCTCTCCGGAGTCAGCGTGTGTTTCTTGCGCCGAGTCCCCTTCTCTGTACCATTCCATCATGCGGCGTCCGGACATCTCCGGTGAAGCACTCCCCTCTCCCGGGAGGAATACAGGGACAGCGACGCGCGGACGCATTACAGGACTCACCGCGGTGATGGGCATCGCGCTTCTTTCGCAGTGCGGACACGCACCGGGTAGGAAGGCAACCGAAGCACCGCGACAGCGGCAATCCGCTGCAGATTCACTCTCCGTCGTGCCTCCTGAAGTACTGGAAGCCAAGCGGCGCGAACTCTTCGTACGGATCAAGTCCTGTGCGGGAAGCTGCACGACGTCTGAGGCGATGACACTCGCGACAGCGTGCGGCGAGAAACCGCTCACGGCACATGCGCTCTGCAACGCCGCTGCGCTGCTGGACCCTTCGCGAAGAGCATCCGTGCATGCGATCGCCGAGATTCTCGCGACTCATCCGGAACTCGCCCCCGATGTCCTCACCTGCCTCCACGAATTCCTCGGCGAACTCCCCATGACCGATCCGCGCAAGCTCGCAGGAATGCTGATCCCCTGTCACGACGATTCCCTCGAAGATGCGATGAACGTGAAAATCACCGCACGGAGATTCCTGCTTCTGGAGGAAGCATCCGGGTCGTATACACCTGCGCCCCGGGAAACACTGACGGCGGATGCGAACGTCCGAACAATATTGACGCGTATTTCGAACTCTGTTGAAAAATAATATTCAGGAATTGACGACCCCTCTCTAGCACTCTAAACTAGAGAGTGATAATCAATGACAGCCGCGGTTAAGCGGCCAATTTCGTATCCATTCCCTTTCCCTTCTATGTCCTCCAAGACCAGCGTCAAAGTCGAAGAACTGGCCGTCTCCATCCAGCCGCTCAGCGATCGCGTGATCGTCCAGCCCATGGAGAAGGAGCAGGTCTCCGCTTCCGGCATCGTCATCCCCGATACGGCCTCGAAGGACAAGCCTCAGGAGGGAGCCGTCATCGCGCTTGGCAAAGGCGGCATCATGAATGACAAAGGAGTCCTCTCCCCCGATCCGCACGCTCACCTCAAGATCGGTGACATCGTGCTCTTCGGCAAATACGCCGGCGACGACGTGAAGCTGAAGACGAAGGCAGGCAAAGACGTGGAAGTGAAAATCCTCCACCTCGATTCCGTTCTCGGCATCGTGAAGTAGAAAAGAATTCTCAATTTTCAATTCTCAATTCTCCATTCCCCTTCTCACCATGTCAGCAAAGATTCTCACCTTCGGAGACGACGCGCGTCACAAGATCGTCGCCGGTATCCGCAAACTCGCGAACGCCGTCCGCGTGACCATGGGTCCGAACGGACGCAATGCTCTCATCGCCAAACCCTACGGAGCGCCCACTGTCACGAAAGACGGTGTCACGGTCGCCAAGGAGATTGAGCTCGAGGATGCATGGGAAAACATGGGCGCACAGCTCGTGAAGGAAGCCGCGACGAAGACGAACGATGCCGCCGGTGACGGTACGACCACCGCGACGGTGCTCGCCGAAGGCATGATCACGGAAGGACTCAAGTTCCTCACCGCGGGTGCCAACGCGATCTCGATGAAGAACGGCATCATGAAGGCGGTCGACGCCGTCGTGGCCGATCTCGAGAAGCAGAAGAAGGATATTTCCACCAAAGAGGAATTCGCCGCCGTCGCGACGATCTCCGCGCAGGACAAGGAAGTCGGCAAGATCATCTCCGAAGTCATGGATCAGGTGGGTAGCGATGGTGTCGTCACCGTCGAGGCCGGCCAGACCATGGGTATGGAGAAGGAGTACGTGGAAGGCATGCAGTTCGACTCGGGTTACATCTCGGCGTACTTCGTGACCGACCCCGCCCGCATGGAAGCGGTCTTCAAGAACCCGTCCATCCTCATCACGGACAAGAAGATCGGTTCGATCCAGGAGATCCTCCCCGTCCTCGAGCAGCTCGCCCAGAGCGGCAAGAAGGAAATCGTCATCATCGCCGAGAACATCGAAGGCGAAGCGCTCGCAACCCTCGTCGTGAATAAGCTCCGCGGTACATTCACCGCCGTCGCGGTGAAGGCTCCCGCCTTCGGTGACCGCCGCAAGGAGATGCTGAAGGACATCGCCATCCTCACGGGTGGACGCGTCATCAGCGAGGAAGTCGGCCTCAAGCTCGAGAACGCCACGCTCGCCGACCTCGGACACGCCGCGAAGATCGTCATCACGAAGGACAACACGCTCATCGTGGACGGTTCGGGTGACAAGAAGGAGATCGCCGCCAGAGTCGAAGAGATCAAGGGCGCGATCGAGAACACGAAGAGTGACTTCGACCGCGAGAAGCTTCAGGAGCGTATGGCCAAGCTGAGCGGCGGTGTCGCCGTCATCAAGGTCGGTGCCGCGACGGAAGTGGAGCAGAAGGAGCTCCAGCACCGTGTGGAAGACGCTCTCTCCGCAACGCGCGCCGCTGCCGAGGAAGGCATCGTAGCCGGAGGAGGAGCCGCTCTCATCCACGCGCTCAAGGCGATCGAAAGCAAGAAGGGTGCGAACGAAGACGAGCAGATCGGTATCGACATCGTGAAGATGGCCTTGGTCTACCCGACCAAGAATATCGCGCAGAACGCAGGGCTCGAAGGCTCTGTCATCGTCGAGCACATCAAGCAGGCCAAGGAGAGCAAGATGGGCTACAACGTGACGAACGAGAAGGTGGAAGACTTGATCGCCGCCGGTATCATCGACCCGAAGAAGGTCACGCGCTCAGCGTTGCAGAACGCCGCGTCCGTCGCCGCCATGTTCCTCACGATCGAAGTCGGCATCGTGGATGCTCCGAAGAAAGACGCTCCTGCTATGCCTCAGATGCCGGGTGGCATGGGAGGGATGGGAGAGTTCTAACCGCTAATCAAAGGGCTCCGCAAGGAGCCCTTTTCTTTTCACCCCCACCATGAACACCCCCGAAATCCAGAAGAAGTGCGAAGAATTCCTCCAGAGCCTGCCGTTCCCCGGCTTCATCGTCATCGGCATGCAGACTGAGCCTGAGAACACGCAGATCGTGTACTCGCTCAACAAGATGCCGCTCAAAGGCGCGGTGAAGGCGCTCACGCACACGCTGAATGATTTGGTGAGCAAAGTGTAACGATGTGTTACTTCTTTGGGGCGCCAAAGAAGTAACCAAGAAAACTTGTGCGCTTCAGAACTCGCTCGCCTGCAGGCGAGCTTCGGACATGAAGCGCAATCTTCGGTATGAGTACTCGGGCTTCTTAAATGACAGAGGGTGGGATGGCGCGCCACGGTGGGGGCCAGGTGGTCTGGCGAGCGCTAGCGAGCCGTGGGAGTTGGCGCACACGCGCTTCTTTTGGTTCTTTTCTTGTCGCTCGGACAAGAAAAGAACGTAGAGGTATACTCACCCCATGACCAAAGGTCAGTTCATCGTCCTCGAAGGCCCCGACGGCTCCGGCACCACCACCCACAGCCGGATCCTTGCCGAAGCTCTCGCAAGAGAAGGCAGAGACGTGATCCTCACCGCAGAGCCGACGGACTGTCCGATCGGGCTTTTCATCCGTGAACAGCTCAAACTCAAGTCGATCCCGTCCCCGACCGCTCTCCAGCTCCTCTTCTGCGCTGACCGTGCATGGCACATCGAGAAAGTGATCAAGCCCGCGCTGGAAGCAGGCAAGACCGTGATCTCCGATCGCTATGTGATCTCCACGCTCATCTACGGCGAAGCGCTGGGCTTGGATCCCGACTGGCTCGTCAGAGTGAACACGCCGTTCCTCGAGCCCGACATCATGATGATCGCGCTGCCGCCGCTGCACGTCTGCCTTGAGCGCATCCAGAAGCGCAAACAGCTCGATGTCTTCGAGAATACGAACTTCCAGAAGAAAATCTACGACCTGTACGAGAAGGCAGGAGCGGAAGATCCGTCCGTGCAGATGATCGATACCTCGGGAACACTCGACGAAGCAGCAAAACGGATTCTGGATGCGGTCAAGAAGAGATGATGGTTTCCGCAGGGATTTCTGTAAAAGCCGAAGTAAGTGTCGACCTAGCACCGGAAGTTCTCATTGCTTATTTCTTTTTGAGAAGGCCGGGAAGCAGGAGAACACCCGCTGCCGCAACACTGAAGGCCGGAACGAGTGGTACAGCGTAGCGGCCGCCGGCTTCGTACGTGACACCGATGACAAGCGCATCGGTGAGGAGGATAAAAAGGAAAATCCATCCGCCGGGCACGAAAAACCAGCATGCTGCGCCCGCAGCCACGAGCACAAATACCATGAACGTCGTCATCCACGATCCGAGCACGATGTGATGCAGGCTGACCCTTTTGAAGAAAAGCCGCGGAAGCTTCTCGGGGTTCTCGCGGATCCACGTGAGTGCCGCCTGCTGGCTGTGGCGAGCGCGCCAGTACTCCTTCTCCGCCGGAGCGGCATTGGGGGGATCGGTGTACGTGTTCTCGAATTCATCGTACGGCCTGCGGAAGGCGTAGTAATCCCAATTTCCGTCATTGTTGTATGAATCGTCCGAGTAGCCCCCCGGCAGACTCGTGCCGCCCTGCGATCCGAGCGGAAAGAAGTGCCCTGAGACAATGCTGTTCCTGATCCACCACGGTGATGCCACGATGCAGGAAGAAAGAATAAGGAACACCCACGTCTTCAGGAACACGCCGCGGTGAACGGGGTTCCGGAGGAAATACTGGATAACCCCTGCAAGAAGAATGAATGGAAGCCAGAGCGCATAGATCGACCTCGTGAGAATGAGAAAACCGAAACTGAGCCCCGCGAGAACAGCGAAGCCCGTCTGTACCGTTTGGGGATCCTGCGCGGATCTCCTTGCAAGGAAAAAGAATGACGTGAAGAACGCCCCGAAGAAAAACGTCGCCATTCCCTCGGTGAAAAACGAGACGGCAAGATTGTCATACGGCTGCCGGTAGTAGATGAGGAGCGCCGTAATCAGAGCGCCAAAGACACCGAGCTCGAGACCGCTGAAGACGATGGCTGCGGCGAATCCGAGCGACATCAGTGTCAGGTTCATGATCCGCGGAACGGCAAAGCCCGTGCCGAAGATCCGGTAGATGACGCTGATCGTGATGGGAAGGAGCGGCGGCTCGTACGTGGTGATGTGCCGTGCATCGCGCTTCAGATACTCGGTGAAGTAGCTCTTGCTATTGAACGCTTCGTAGCGCCTGCGCCAGTCGGGATCCCTCCAGTCGAAGCCGTAGACATGTTCCTTGAACAGCCTGAAGCCGATATTCTCATAGTCGGCATCGTCACACGTGCATTCGGGCGGAAACGAAAGTGTCTGGAAGCGTTTCAGTGCCGCAGTGACCGTAACATTCGCAATGACGGTGACGGTCACGACCGCGATGAGAACGGTGGCGATGACGCGGAACCATCTCCGGATCCAGGCGATGCAGACCGCAATGATTGTGCACAGAGTGCGATAGGCATCCGCCCACTGCTCAGCCCGCTCGTTTTTGCGGAAGAAGAAGAGGATACCGGCCGTGGTGACACCGAACACCGGAACAAGAGGGGTCAGAAAGATGCTGCCGGAGGCGTAGGTGGCCGCCGCAGTCACGACACTCATCACAAAAACACCGAGAAACACCGGATAATCCGGATGGCGCATCCATCCGACAAGCCCGGCAAGCAGCAAGAACCCGAGGAGGAATCTGAGAAGGGGAATGTCACCGGGGAAAATGCGGAAGTGGAAGAAGGACGAATACACCCGCATGGTCAGAAGCCACGGAAGCTTGTCCCAGTGCTCCCGCGCCCATGCGTACGCGACGCTTTTCCCGTACTGACCGCGGAGATACTCGTGCTCCGCCGAAGGGACCTGCAGATCTTTGTGCTCGTTCTCAAACGTATGATACGCCGCGGTGAACGATTCGAAATTCCACTCGCCGTGATCGGCGTACGACTCGTCGGAATACGATCCGGCAATGACCATCGTTCCCTGTGTTCCGAGCGGCGCAAAGTGCCGCGTGACGATGCAGTTGCGGATCCACCAGGGGGTGACGATGACAAGCGCAGCGGCAAAGAACAGCGACCACTGGATAAGAACAGGCCTTGCCCGAGGATCCCGGCGAAGGGTGTAGCAATGCAGGGCCGCAGCAAGCAGCAGACATGCGAAATACACAATGAACATTGACCGCGAGAGCAGCGTAAGGCCGACCGATACGCCGGAGAGAGCGGCGAGGGCCCAGTGTGTGCTTGCCGGATCCAGGCGTGACTTGCGGAGAAGAAAGAACAGCAGCAGAGAGGATGCCGTCACGAAGAACGTCGTGACACTCTCGGGCATGAGCATGGTTCCGAAGATGACCGGATGCGGCCGCAGGAGCACGGCAAACGCGGTGACGGCGGCCATCCAGTAGCCCCCGAACCATCCGGCAAACAGAATCGCGGCGAGAACGGCCGCCGTCATGAAGGAAAGATGCATGATGCGTGCTCCGGCAAAGCCGGTGCCGAACGCGCGGTACTCCAGGCTCATGAGAAACGGCACAAGCGGCGGCTTGAATCCCGTGAGACCGTAGCCGTGACGGTCATTGAAAACGGGATCAAAGCGTCCGTCGCCGTTGAACGGCCGGAACCGGCTCCGCCACTCCTCACTGTCCCAGTCGAACGCAAACGTGCCGTGGCGAAGCAGGCTGATGGCGATATTGTCGTAATCGACATCGTCATAGCGGTGCTCCGAAGGCGCATTGCTGAGTCCGCTGCCGGCGAGAACAATGTGATGGATGCTGTTTGGGATGAGGTACCCTGCCGCAATGACCGCCACGACAAAAATGGCGAATGCTTCTGCAAAAAGATCCTTCTCATCGAAAAGCCGGAACGGTCTCCGCTCTGGGTTCTGTGGGTTTTTCTGCCTAGGCATAAGACAGGCACAGCATAGGAGCCCCCATGCCATGAATGCAAT
The DNA here is from genome assembly GCA_964508225.1 of uncultured Candidatus Peribacteria bacterium. Taxonomy (GTDB): domain Bacteria; phylum Patescibacteriota; class Gracilibacteria; order Peribacterales; family Peribacteraceae; genus CAZDRX01. The sequence goes on along the minus strand of CAZDRX010000004.1, from coordinate 1,987 downwards.
TGACGCGAAGCCCGTGAATGCGGGCGGATTTTGAGATAGGATCACTCCATGACCACGCAGCTTCTCTCCGGCCGTCCCGTCGCCGACGCGCTTCTCGAATCTCTGAAAAGCGACGTGAAGAAGCTCAACCCCAAGCTCGTCATCGTGCAGGTGGGAGACGATCCGGCAAGTGCCAGCTACGTCCGGCAGAAGCTCCTGAGCTGCGAAGCCGTGGGACTGCGTCACGAGCACCGGCACCTCGATGATGCAATCACCCTGAAGGAGCTGCTCCATACGGTGGATATGCTGAACAAGGATCCGGACGTGACGGGCTTCATCGTGCAGCTTCCGCTGCCGGGGGCACTGCAATCCTCCGTACCCGAGGTCATCCGCGCTATCGATCCGCAGAAGGATGTGGACGGATTCGGTGCGTACAACCTCGGCAAAATGTTTCTCTCGAAAGAATTCGAACACCTTCCGCCGGCGACTCCGTCGGGAGTTTTTGAGATGCTGCAGTACTACAAGATCCCTGTGGAAGGAAAACACGCCGTGGTGATCGGACGCAGCAATATTGTGGGTAAGCCCCTCGCCGTGATGCTGCTGAACCGGGGAGCGACCGTGACGGTCTGCCACAGCAAAACGAAAGATCTGAAGTCACTCACGCTGCAGGCCGACATCCTCTGCGCCGCAGTAGGATCCGCGAAGATGATCACGGCGGACATGGTGAAGCCGGGCGCTGTCGTCATCGATATCGGTGTGTCGCGCGTGGACGGCAAGCTCTGCGGGGACGTGGACTTCGAAGCGGTGAAAGCGGTTGCTTCCGCCATCACCCCTGTTCCTGGAGGAGTCGGACCGCTCACCGTCGCAAGTCTCATCCGGAATTGTGTCACCGCAAAGAAGAGACAGCTTGCGGCTCTCCGCTAGAGAAGAACCGTCGCAATAGAGAAATAAATCACGATACTGAGGATGTCCTGAAGGATGGTGGCAACGGGTCCGGTCGCATCCGCAGGGTCGAGGGCAAATCTGCTGAAGACATACGGAACGAGCAAGCCGGTAAAGACCGATGAAAAAATTGCGCCGAACAGGGACGATCCGAGGACGAGTGAAAGGTACCAATCTCCCGTAATGAGTCCATGCGCGCCAAGGAGCAAAGAGGACAGAAGGAAGCCTATGAAAAAAACGACCGCACAATTTCGAAGGAGATACCGCAGAAACGGTATGTCTTTCTCGACTGCCAAATCACGTATGATGTAGGTCTCCATCTGCATGCCGACAGCTCCGCTCATGTACACAATGAGCGGGATAAAAGAAGCCAGGACAAGATTCTTGGAAAGAACTTCATCAAAAGCGCCGATGACTTTTGCAGCAAAAATTCCGCCAATCAGTCCGAGCAGCAGCCAAGGAATCCGATGCCGAAAGGATGTGATGAGTGAAAGCGTCATCACTGTTGAATGCACAGCGGCAGGGTGTCTGATACCGGCACGTCTGAGGGTATCCTCATGCATTTCCTTGTGCAGAATCCTGAGAATGGAATCTGCGGCCACTTCCCCGAGGAATTTTCCGTGGGTGTCCACGACCGGAATGGCCTTGATGCCATGCCTGAGTGCAAGGTACGCCGCACGCTCCTGATGCGAAGTGGGATGAACCGAGTAGAGCGGATCCTTCACGCATACATCACCCACACGACGAGTCCTCTCCATGGAGAAAATCTCGCGTACGGACAGAACACCGAGAAGCATTCTCTGGCTGTCCACAACGTAGACATAGTTGATGGTGTCGTAGTCTGCCGCGCTCCTATGCAGGAACTCATAGACCTCTCCCATCGTCTGATCGGGTGAGACGACCGGGACTCTTCCTGTCATGACATGACCAGCGCTGTCGTAGGGATAGGACGGCTTGTCCTTCTCGTCCGGCCGCTGGTGCACGTGATGTGTCATAGAATGCATCATGAACTACTGAACACGCTGCCACCAGATCTCCCCGAGCGAGGTGCCGGAGGGGGTGGAGA
>CAZDRX010000003.1:58498-85790 GCA_964508225.1 uncultured Candidatus Peribacteria bacterium | reverse complement strand
GGAAGCGGCGTCCGGCGGAAGGCTGACCGTACTCAAGCGTTCGGGGAAAGGCGGCCGCGGCTCCGCGGTGCTCGAGGGATTCAAGATCGGACTGAAGGACGGCTACGAACTCCTCTTCGAGATGGACGCGGATTTCTCGCACAATCCCGAGGAGATCCCGAGTTTCCTCAGCAAAATCGATGAAGGGTACGACATGGTGCTGGGTTCCCGCTATCTCCCTGCAAGCCGCATCTACGACTGGGGACCCAAGCGGACATTCTTCAGCAAATGGGCGAACGTCTACGCGCGCGCCGTGCTCGGCATCCCGATCACGGACTACACGAACGGCTATCGCGCCTACACTCGCAAGGCGGTGGAAGCGCTCGACATGGATGTCATCGAAGCGAAAGGGTACGTCGTGCTGTCCGAAGTGGCGTACCAGCTCTACCTCAAGGGACTCAAGATCGGGGAAGTCCCGACGATCTTCGTGAACCGCCGCAGAGGGATCAGCAACCTCGGCTGGCACGAGATCAAGGAAGCATTCCTCTCCGTGCTCCGCATCCGCTTCAAGGAGGTGTACCGGAGCCGGAAACGGGCTGCATAGTCAGAGGGAATCTCTCGCGGGCGGTCTCGCGTCTGGTATCATGCAAGCCATGTCCAAGCTCAGCATCCTCGGGGAGATCTGGCAGTTCATGATGAAACGCAAGAAATGGTGGCTCCTGCCGATGCTCGTCGTCATCGTCCTGTTCGGAATCCTCATGATCTTCGCACAGACGTCTCCGCTCGCACCGTTCATCTACACGCTCATCTGACGATGAAGATCCCGAAGGCGCTCCGGCCGCTGTATGACGGGTGGATGACAGTGAGTCATATGATCGGTCTCGTCATGAGTTCCATCATTCTGAGTATTCTCTGGGTACTCGTGTTCGGTGCATACGCCGTCGTCATCAAGACGGTCAGCCTCTTCGGCGCGAAACGGAAGGCTGCATCGTACTGGGCGGATGTGTCGGAGGAAGTCCCTGATTACCAGCACCAGTTCTGAGTATGGCCAAGCCTGTCTTTGTCCTCGGCCTCTCCTGCTACTACCACGACAGCGGCGCGACACTGCTGCGTGACGGCGAGATCGTCTTCGCCGCGCAGGAGGAGCGCTACACACGCAAGAAGCACGACGAGAATTTCCCCACACACGCCGTGCGGCACGCACTCGCACGGGCGGGCATCACTGCCAAGGATCTGGATGAGGTCGTCTTCTACGAGAAACCGCTGCTCAAGTTCTTCGAGCGCATCATCGAAACCGAGATCAAAGTCTGGCCGCGCGGCTTCGTCATGTACCACCGTGCGATGCGCGAGTGGATGATGAAGAAGCTCTGGATCCCGCAGAACATCAAGCAGGAACTGGGCTACGACAAAAAAGTGCTCTTCACCACACACCACGAATCGCACGCAGCATCGGCCTACTTCTGCTCGGGATTCCCGGATGCGGCGGTCGTCACCGTGGACGGTGTCGGCGAATGGGCAACCGCGACGATCGCACACGGCAAAGGCAAGGATCTCAGGACCCTGCGTGAAGTCCGTTTCCCGGATTCCCTCGGCCTCCTCTACTCCGCACTGACGTACTACCTCGGCTTCAAGGTGAACAGCGCGGAGTACAAGGTGATGGGGCTCGCTCCGTACGGGGAGCCCAAGTACATGAAGGAGATGCGCACGCTCGTGGACGTGAAAGACGACGGCAGCTTCGCGCTCGATATGTCGTACTTCACGTACGAGTACGGTCTCACGATGACCGGGCGGAAGATCGAGACGCTCTTCGGCCAGCCGACACGGAAAGGCGAGGCGAAGCTGGAACAGTTCCACAAGGATGTCGCAGCGTCACTGCAGAAGATCACGGAGGAAATCATGCTCAAGGTGTGTGCGCACGCGAAGAAGCTCACCGGATCGGAGTACCTCTGTCTCGCCGGAGGCGTGGCGCTCAACTGTGTGGCGAACGGCAAGATCCTCAAGTCCGGACTCTTCAAGGATATCTTCATCCAGCCCGCCGCAGGGGATGCGGGAGGCTCGCTGGGCGCCGCGCTCGCGGTCTGGCACAGGAAATACGATGGTGCGAGGCTCCCCCGCCTCGGGCACGTGTACCTCGGCAACGAGTACAGCGATGCGGACATCGACGCGTTCCTGAAGAAGGAAGGACTCCCGTACGAGAACCTCGGGAAGGACGGCGTGACCGAGAAGACGGCGACACTCCTCGAAGGCACGAACGTCATCGGATGGTTCCAGGGACGCATGGAATTCGGACCAAGGTCGCTCGGCAACCGCAGCATCATCGCGGACGCACGTCGGAAGGAGAACTGGCAGAAGGTGAATCTCAAAATCAAGTTCCGCGAATCGTTCCGGCCGTTCGCACCGACGGTGCTCGAGGAGCGCGCGAAGGACTACTTCGATCTCGACAGAGAAAGCCCGTACATGCTGCTCGTGGCGGACGTGCATCCGTCCAAGCGCGAGGAAATCCCCGCCGTAACGCACGTGGACGGATCGGCGCGCATCCAGACGATCCGCGAGGATCAGAATCCGGTGTACTGGAAGCTGCTGAAAGCGTTCGAGAAACGCACGGGCTCGGGCGTGATCATCAACACGTCGTTCAATGTCCGTGGCGAGCCGATCGTGGAGTCTCCGCGCGATGCGCTGAACTGCTTCCTGAATACCGACATGGATTATCTCGTCCTCGGACCCTGCATCCTCGAGAAATCGAAGATGCCGAAGGAGCGGCTGAAAGGTCGGGAACAGTATTTGCAGAGCTTCCAGCTCGATTAGGCGAGAAGTGTTACTTCTTTGTGTCGACAAAGAAGTAACCAAGAAAACTTGTGCGCTTCAGAACTCGCGCGACTGCAGTCGCGCTTCGAACATGAAGCGCAATCTCTGTGATGAGACTTTCAAGCGTTCAAAACGAAAGGAATTGTGAAGAAGCATCTAGGGGAGGCGTGCGCCACGGTGGGGGCCAGGTGGTCTGGCGAGTCCCGCAGATGCGGGACGAGCCGTGGGAGTTGGCGCACACGCGTTTCTTTTGGTTCTTTTCTTGTCGCTCGGACAAGAAAAGAACGGATGCGCCCCAAAGAAGTAACAATCTTCCGAGAGCAGCATCATATCGACGTTGAAGGAACGTTCTCTGTATAGTGCTCGCTGCACTATGTGGTGGAAGCCCAAACAACGGCCAGTCGTAGACCGATGGCTGATCCTCGTGACGGGCGCATACGCGGTACTCGCGATCCTCCTCTTCCCGAAGTTCCAGTACCACCTCCAGAACGACAGCTTCGCGTATCTCTCGCTCGCCGCCACCCATACGGGCAATCCGTACTGGGGACCGATGTTGCCGCGGCTCATCGCGATGTTCACCGCGCTCGGCATCTCACCGCTCTTCGCGATCCGCCTCCCGTCCATCCTCGCATCCGTCGGTCTCCTGATCCTCACCGGATCGTCACGGAAATTTCTTCCGCTCTCGCGCGCCGTGTGGAACACGCTTCTCCTGACACTCGCCGTCTTCCTCCTCACGAAGACGCTCGATATCGCGACCCCCGACATCCTCCTCACGTTCCTCCTCGCACTCATGATGCGCTTCGCCGTGGAGCGCACCCTCCTCGGTGCCATCCTCGCGGGGCTTTCGGCCGGACTCGGCTACCTCACGAAGTCCGTCGCACTGCCGTTCTTCCTGCTCTTCTCCGTCCTCCTGCTTGTCCGGAGACTCCACAGCGAACCCGCGAAGCGGAAAGAGGCGCTGCTTTCGTTCGGCCTCTCCGTCTTCGTCTGCGCGTTCCTCATCGCACCGTGGATCGCCACGATCAGCCTGCGGCACGGAGGCTTCACCATCGGCGAGAGTGCGCACATCATCCACGCGACGATGAATCCGCTGCAGGATCATGAGATCCCGATGAATGTCCGCGGACTTCTCGCTCCGCCGAGCGGTGTCGCATTGAGTGTCTGGGATGATCCGACCACCCTTGAGTATCACGACTGGTCACCGCTCTCGTCGGGAAAGAACTTCATGATGCAGCTCAAGATCATCGTGATCAACGCGTCGCGCATGATCGATGTCGTCTTCCGTGAATTCTGGCTTGCATGGGCCATTCTCGGCGGTGCGATGGTGTACGCCTGCGGCAGGAAGAAAGACGCGCTCACCGGATGGTCACGCGTCACCGTGGCCGTCTGGGCGATGTTGCTTCTCATGTATCTCCCGATCGTGACCGACGACCGCTACGTCTGGACCGGGATCGTCCTGCTCCTCGCGACCGGCGCGCTCCTGCTGGAAACCGTTGCGGAGGAATTCGACTGGAACGGTCTGCAGAAGAAAGTCGCACTCGCCGTCTTCTTCCTCGCATTCACCGCATATCCCGGCTGGCGCACACTCAACGCCATCGATGACGGGAAGCGTATCGCTGTGGATGCAGTGGCAGCGGCGTCCGTACTGAAGCTGCAGGGAAGCCGCACCGCCTCGGACCACTGGAAACTCGGGCTCGCGTTTTCGTACTTCTCGGGCGCGCACTACTACGGCCGGCCGAAGAATCCTGCCGACGGCGATGCAACCGCCGCGGAACTGAAGGCCCACGGCATCGACACGTACATCGTGACGGGCAAAGCCCCGGAGATCCGCGGCTTCAAGGAGATCCTGACCCCTGCGGCTTCCGTGCATATCCTGCGAAGCGTCTCTGCCCGCTAGGCGTGGTACACTGCCCGACATGACCACCTTCACGAAGAAACAATCATTCTGGACGGCCTCAGCGGTCGCTGCGTTCCTGTTCCTGCTCAAGGCGATCTTCCTCTGGACGGCGCCGATCCGCGGGCTCGGCATCACGACGTGGATTATCGACGACACCTTCATCATCGCGCGCGTCGCGCGCAACATCGCACTCGGGTACGGCTTCAGTTACGACTTCACGCACGCGACGACCGGCGCTCCCCCGCTCTGGACGTATCTCACCTCCGTGAATCATCTCATCTTCCCCACGGTGGATGCCGCGATGAAATTCACGTTCATCGAGACCGCGTTCTTCGGATCACTCGCCACTCTCGTCGTGTTCCTCCTCGCGCAGAAACTGAGCGACACGGAAGAGGTGCCGTGGATCGCGTTCATCCTGAGCAGTTTGTCCGCCAATGCGTTCTTCGAGGCCATGAACGGCATGGATACCTCGCTCTTCACACTGAGCGCCGTCCTTTCGTTCGCGATGTACCTCGGCGTGCTTCGCCCCAAACACTTCTCGGATAGCACATGGGCGGCACTCACGGGGCTTGCGGTCGGCTTCACGTGTCTCGTGCGCGGTGACGGTATCTTCGTGCTCGCGACCATCGGCCTCATCGAACTCTCTTCGATCCTGCGCACGACATCAGGGAAGAGGGTGCGCCTGCAGAACCTCGCACTCCTCTCGCTCGTCGCAGTTCTCTGCATCGGACTCCTCATCGGCTGGCAGATGGTGCGCACAGGCACGCCGTTCCTCGGCAACCAGATCGGCCGCAGGGAGCTTGCGATGTCACTCCATGGATTCGACTTCGGTCACTTCGCGCTCCTCAAGTACGTGAAGATCGTCGTCTGGAACATCTTCCAGCTCGAGCGGCTCGTGGAGATCGCCACCGGCTCGGCCATCTTCGCACTCTTCGCGCTCCTCGGCGGCTGGCTCATCCCGCGGCTTAAGCCCCTCGCGAATCTCACCATCGTGTACATCGCGGTGTTCTTCGGTCTTCTCGTGACGTACCAGTGGTACTTCCCGGATCTCCACGGGCTCCGGTACGTGAACCCCGCCGTGCACCTCCTCTTCATTTTCATGGCAGGCTGTATCGCCTCGCTGCCGCCGTTCCCGATGCGCAAAGCAGCCTCATGGACTGTCGTCGCAGCCATCGTCGTGTTCTCGCACTACTGGTTCTATGACTATACGACGCACCTCGCGTGGGCGAAGGGCATGACGTACACGGCGCACGCAACGAAGGCGGACGAAGACGCTTCGTGGGCAACGATCGACTGGATGAAAGAGAATCTTCCTGCGAACACAGTGGTCGGCGTCCGTGATCACGGTCGCTTCGCGCTCTTCTCGGATCTCCCCACACAGGATATCGCCGGCAACATCGATCCGACCGTGCCGCTCCTCGCGCGCACCACCGGGCTGAAGGCGTATCTCAAGACAAGGAACGTGCAGTATCTTCTCATTCCGTCGCTCGAGACCCGTCAGGATCTGATCTACCGTGTGCTCTTCAAGGAACTGACGCTCCGCCTCGTGAAGGACGCTCCGGGCTACCGCGGCACGAACCTGTACAAAGTGATCTGGTAAGCGCCGGAAAGCGGCTTCCGTAGTACAATCTGACCATGTGCGGAATCTGCGGATGCATCGGCGCCGACCGTGAGAAAGTCTTGCGCATGACCGAGTGCCTGCGGCACCGCGGTCCGGACGGCAATGCCGTCCTCGCCGAGCAGGGCATTGCACTCGGGCACGCGCGCCTCGCGATCCTCGACCCCAGTCCTCAGGGTGATCAGCCGATGTGGAACGAAAGTCGCACGGCCGTCATCGTCTACAACGGCGAGATCTACAACTATCGGCGTCTGAAGCAGGAGTTTGCGCTCTCCTGCAAGACGGGAACGGATACCGAAGTGCTTCTCAAGCTCTACGAACGTGAGGGCATCGGGTTTGTGAAGCGCCTACGCGGCATGTTCGCGTTCGGGCTCTACGATATGCAAACACAGACGCTCCACCTCGTCCGTGACAGCTCGGGCATCAAGCCTCTCTACCTCACGATGGTGAACGGGCAACCGCACTTCGCCTCCGAGATGCGCTCACTCATGAGTGCGATGCCCGCAAAGCCCCCGCTGAACCTGAAGTCCCTCTCTGCCTACGTGAAGCTCCAGTACGTCCCGGGGCCGGGAACGATGTGTGAAGGGATCGAATCCGTGGAACCGGGAACCATCGTGAGCTTTGCAGGCGGCAAACAGACACGCACCCGCTTCACACCCGACGAACCTGCGGTGCGCGTGGGATCGAAAACGGAATTCAGGGAGAAGTTTCCCGCCATCATGCAACGCGTGGTGGAAGATCACATGATCGCGGACAAACCGATCGGACTGTTCCTGAGCGGTGGCATGGATTCCTCCATCATTCTTCACCACATGGCGAAGGCCTCGCCCAAACCCGTGAAGACGTTCACAGTGCGGTTCGATGCGTCGGTCTCCGAGGACGCCGCGCGTTTCAACCGCGACGCCGATCTGGCACTCCTCACCGCGCAGCATTATAAAACAGACCACGAGGAGCTCCTCCTGACCGCCGAAGAGTACCGCCGGATGTACCGCGATTGCGCGCGGGCACTTGATCTGCCGAATGCCGACTCGGTCTCGGTGGCGCAGTACGCGCTCGCACGCATTGCAAAGAAAAAAGTGGACGTGGTGCTCTCGGGCGCAGGCGGCGACGAACTGTTCGGAGGCTACCCGCGCTACCGCATCGCCCGGATCCTGAAGGCTCTGCAGTGGATTCCTGCGCCTCTGCGCGGCCTCGCGGCGCTGCTCTCCGGTCAGCCCTCCGATGTCCTGCAGATGAAACCGGGAGCAGAGCTGGCACTGCGTCTCCTCGGCAGATCGGACAGCGAAATCCGGAGTATCGCGCGCGATGATTGGTTCGATCCGACGGTCTGCCCCACACTCTTCCGCGAGCGCTTCGCTCATGAAGAAGGCAAAGGCGCCGTGCGGGAGTTCATGGAGATGGATCGTCACCTCTGGCTCGTGGATGAATCCCTGAAGCTTGCGGACGCGGTCACCATGGCGAGCGGTCTCGAGTGCCGCGTGCCGTTTCTCGATCCGAGTGTCATCGCATGGAGTCATGGCACGCCTGCGGAGTGGCATGTGGGATACAGGCGCACGAAGGCTCTGCTCAAGGACACGTACAGGAGCATTCTCCCGAGTCACCTCTTCACACTGCCCAAGTCCTCCTTCTATCCCCCGCTCGCGAAGTGGCTCCGACGTGAGACCGCACCGCTCGTGGAGGATGCGCTCGCAGGCAAGCGGATCAATGAGTTCTTCGATACGGATGTGCTGGAGGGGATCTTTGAGGATCACCGGACGAAGAAACGCTACGGTCTCCACCAGCTTTCCAATATCATCCAGCTCCATCATTGGTTCGAGACCGTCTACGACGCATGAGCCTCCTCAGTTATACCTTCGGCCTCCGGAAAGTCCCGTTCGTGCGGGACGTGCTCACCGTGCAATCGGGATCGTTCCTCTTCATGGGAGCGGGGTTCCTCGCGTCCATCGCCTTTGCGCGCTTCCTCGGGAAGGATCTCTTCGGTACGTACGCCGTCGTCATGGCCTTCGCGGGCACGGCCACCGCGTTCTTCAATATCGGACAGGGACAGTCACTCTACGTCTTCTTCGCGGAAGCGTTCGGGAAGAAAGACCGCCGCGCGATGTCCGCCGTCATTGCGAATTTCCTCATGGTGGCGGCTGTGAATGTGCTGCTCCTCGGTCTTCTCGCGTTCGTGATGCCGACGCTCAGCGACGCGCTCTACGGCAGCCCCGAGATCGGCAAGCTCGCACGCATCTACTGCCTCTTCCAGATCAGCGAGATCGGCAACAGCTTCACCCTCATTCTCCTGCAGTCGATCCGCAGGATCCGGCTCAAGGTGATCCTCGAACAGTCGGCGAATCTCTCGTACCTCGCACTCGCGGTGCTCGCGCTCGTGTTCCATGCGAAAGTCAGAGGCATTCTCCTCATCCAGCTGAGCGTCAGCGTCTTCGTACTCCCCGTGTCTCTCCTCGTCCTTGCGAGTATCGCGCGTAAAGAAGGGCTCCCCGGCATCCGTGAGATCCTCCGCATTCCCTTCCGCGAGAGCAACCAGTACCTCGTGCAGGGGCTCATCATCACGGTGGAGAAGACGATCGGAAACTTCTTCCCGCAGGGACTCTTCTTCGTCGCATCGCTGTTCCTCCCCGCGTCCAAGATGGGCATGATCCGCATCGCATCGCAGATGACGAACATCACGCGCTCGGTCGTGCTCCCGCAGGCGGGTGATCTCTCCACCGCCGCCTTCGGACGCATGAAGGCCGAAGGAGTCATGGTGATGCGGAGGAACGCCGCCAAGCTCATCAAGCACGCCGTGGCCTTCCACGCCCTCGTGAGCCTCGCGGCAGCAGCTGTCTTCCCGTTCGTCGTCTACTACGCCTACGGTGCCAGCTACCTCGACGCCATCCCGCTCGTGCTGATCCTGCTCCCGCTCTCGCTCCCCGTGTCCCTCTGCATCGCAAACTCACCACTCCTCCGCCTGTACCGGAAGACGCCGTACTCCATCACGCAGGCGGTGTTCAGCTGGATACTCATGCTCGGCACGGTGTGGATCGGCGGGGTGACAAGGCACCCGCTCGCAGGCTTCGTCATCGCCTATTGCATCGGCATGACCATGCCGCTCATGATGACCGCATACATCTTCCTGTCACTGCTTCGCCCCGAGCCTACTTCACACACCGCATCGTGAGCTGCGTGAAGTACTCACGCTTCTTGCGGTTCGTTGCATCACGCAGGAACGGATTGCTCCCAAACCAGAGAGTCATCATATTGATGAATACTCTGCCGAGGTGAAAGCCGCGGAGGATCTTCGGACGGTAATTGAAGAACGCATTCCAGAACATGTGGTGGGTCTCCCTCACCTCCACTCCGCGGAAATACGGCTTCCCTAAGCCCGCAAGCTCGGACGGGTAGAACTCGTGCGTGTGGAACGGCGCGGGTGTCTCACAGATCCTGTACGGTGTCGTGATGACGGCGATGCCTCCGGATTTGAGGATGCGGGCGGCCTCGGCGGTGTGCTCAGCGCGCAGGTCGAGATGCTCGATGACATCGCAGGAAATGACAGCATCGAACGACTGATCGGGCAGCGGCACCTTTTCCACGCTGCCGCACACGAATGTGCACGGGAGCTTCTCTTTCTCGAAGGTCGCCTTCGCGAGCTCGATGCCTTTGGGCTCATTGTCGACACCCGTGACGATGGCTCCGCGCCGCACGAGGAGTGAGGTGAGCGCACCGTCGCCGCAGCCGAGATCGCAGACCTTTTTGCCCTTGATATCACCGAGCGCCTGCAGGGCGACTTCGTACCTCGCCTGCTGATGGGCATTGAAGACCATGAGTGACCGGCTGGTCATCTCTCTCCAGTGCAGCGCGCCGGTGTCCTTGTATTTCGTGAATTCGTAAGCCACGGCCGCACTATATCAGAGTGCTGTACCATAGGCGTATGCGCATCCTGCACCTCGTGGACGGCATTCCGCCGGTCACCCTCGGCGGCACCGGACGGATCGTGAGCGAAGTCGCGCGAGGTCAGGCGGCAGCGGGACACGCGGTGGCGATTCTCTCGGCGGCGAAGGCGGGCGCACTCCCCGCGGCACTGAACGGCGTGACACTCTTGTCGATCGAACCCAAACCCGAACGCTGGGCGCACTTCCGCTGCGTCTTTTCACGCGCTCTCGAACGTGAGGTGAGGACGCAGATCGAAGCTTTCAAGCCGGACATCGTCCACGCACACACGATCAGTCGTCAGATCGGCTACCGCTGGATGCCATGGGTGAAGGCGCAGGGTATGAAGCTGATCGTGACGTGCCACGACGTCTCGCACGTCGCGTACGGCAAGGTCACAGGCTCGGAGAAGAGCCTTTGGATCACGGAAATGCTCCGCTACCGCTGGACGTGGAATCCGCTACGTACGGCCAAAATCCGGAAGTACCTCTCGTACGCGGACACCATCCTCACCGTGAGCGATGCGCTGCGCGAGTATCTCACGCGTCGCGGTCTCGGGAATCTCCGGACGCTGCATAACGGGATCGATCTCGCGTTCTGGAAACCGGAGATCTCCAAAGCGGACGCACGAACAGCACTGAATCTTCCGCAGGACGCATTCCTCTTCCTCCTCGCCGGACGCATGGGAGTCGATAAGGGCTCGACGCTCATCGCGGCGACGCTCATCGCAGGCGCACACCTCGTCCTCGCAGGCGACCGCTTCAGTGACGAGTTCGCACCCGTGAAGGACAGGATGCACATTTTCAAAAATCAGACCGCGGAGGAAATGAAAGTGCAGTACGCCGCCGCGGACGTCGTCCTCGTTCCTTCGCGCTGTCTGGATTGCTTCCCGACGGTCTGCCTTGAGGCCATGGCGATGGAACGTCCCGTGATGGCGACATCGTGGGGAGGAGCCAAGGAATCGGTGCAGGAGGGGCTGACGGGCTGGATTCTCGATCCTCTGAATCCGGAGATGTGGAGAGAAAAGATGGCGTGGTGCATGAAAAATCAGAAGACGATCGAGGAGATCGGGAAGAATGGACGGACGCGGATGAAAGAGTTGAGTCTTGAGGTGATGCTTACGCTCCTTGAGAGCGTGTATCGATCACCATCGGTCACTCCTTTGGCTTGATCATCTTCGCAATCGCTCGGCGATACCAGAACCAGTACTTCCAGAACCGCTTCAGAATCTTCCACTCCTCACTCGCAGGCATCGCCTGCCCTCTCCACGTGCTCGGCACCTCCGTGATCTTTGCGTCGGCCGCGTACGCCTTGAAGAGCACAGCCATCGAGTATTCGGTACCCGCATTCGGAATGTCGTACGCGAGGCTCCGGAGCACCGACGAGCGGTACATCTTGTACGAGTTTGCCGCGTCCCACGTCGGGACGTTCGTGAGGAGCTTTAGCGTGATGCAGACGAGGCGGGAGAGCTTGTCCTGCAGCCACGGGCCGCCGATCTTGCGTCCGCCTTTGATGTAGCGTGAGCCGCACACCACGTCCTCGCCTTCTTCGATCTTCTTCGTCATCACATTGATCGTGGCCGGATCGTCGCAGTGATCGGCCATCACCGTGACGATGCAGTCGCCCGTCGCCGCCTTGTATCCGGTGATCACCGCATTGCTGTAGCTCCCTTTCCGTTCGGAATTCCGGAGCATCGTGATCTGCGGATGCTTCACCGCGAATTCCTGAATGATCGTCTCCGTGCGGTCGGTGCAGTGATCCGCCACCACCAGGAGTTCATATGGAACGGTCACCGCGTCGAGCACGCTCTGGATCGTCGCCGCGATGGACTCCTCCTCGTTGTGCGCGGGGATGACGATACTCGTCTTCATTGCTTCTGCAGGTTCTTGGCTTTCATGAGCGCTTCCGCCTCCTTGAAGTGATCCTCTGCTTTCTCCTTGGCGCCCCATTCCACGAGCTCCTTCATGCCCTGCTCGAAGGTAATCGTCGGTTCCCAGCCGAGAAGCTTCTTCGCCTTCGTCGTGTCCGCGAAGCAGTGACGGATATCGTTCTTGCGGAACTGTCCCGTCACCTGTGGCTCGATCTGGATACCCGTGAGGTCACTCAGAGTCTTCGCGATCGCGAGGATCGTCGTCGGCTTGCCGCTCCCGATGTTGAACACTTCACTGTCCACCTTCGGTTCCTTGAGCGCGAGCATGAATGCCCGTACGACATCGTGCACGGAGATGAAGTCGCGGCTCTGGAGGCCGTCCTCGTAGATCACCGGAGCTTCGTTGTTCTTGAGACGCGAGAGGAAGATGGCGGTCACACCCGTGTACGGGTTACTGAGGCTCTGGCGCGGGCCAAAGACGTTGAACAGACGGAACACGGTCGTCTTCACGCCGTACGTCCGACCGAAACTCAGGATGAGTTCTTCCTGCACGTTCTTCGTGATCGCGTACACCGATGCGGGAAAGCGGAGTGCATCTTCCGGTGTCGGGAACGGCTCGACGGTCTTCGGGCACTGCGGACACATCGGCTCGAAGCACATCGCCATCATATGTTTCTCGTGACGCATGCCGGGGCGGCAGTTGCCGTGCTGGCGACAGCGGTAGAGCCCCTCGCCGTAGGCGGTCATGCTTGTCGGGACGAGGATGTGCTTCACCGTGTGTTTCTCGTTCGCGAGGACATCGAGGAGATTCGCGGTGCCGGTCGCGTTGGTGTCCGTATACTTGGCGATCTCATACTGGGATTGGCCGACACCGACGGCCGATGCGCAGTGCATGACGGCGTCCACTCCCGCGAGTGCTTTCTGCCAGATTGCGCGCTCCCTGATATCGCCCTGCACGAACTCAGCCTCCTTCGGGAGGTAGTCCGGCTTCTTTCCGTGATGTACCTGCTCCTCCAGATTATCGAGGATACGCACGGTGTGTCCCTCTTTGAGGAGGGCTTCCGTCAGAAACGAACCGATGAATCCGGCGCCGCCGGTGACCAGAATGCGCATGGCACGGAGGATAGCGCAGATTCCTAGATGCGCACACCCTTGGCGATCTCCTCAATCGTCCTGTCGACGTCATATTCCTGCTTCCAGGCGGGATAGTGCCTGCGGAACTTGGCCATCGAGCTCACGTACCACTGGTGGTCGCCGATGCGGGGGGTCTCCTCATAGACCGTGTTCGCCTTCTTCCCGAGAATCTTCTCCGTCTTCGCGATCGCTTCCAGAATCGACACGTTCGCGAACCGTCCGCCGCCGAGGTTGTAGACCTCTCCGGCCTTCGGGTTTGCCGCGAAGGCATCGAATGCCGTGAGCACATCGTGACTGTGAATATTGTCGCGTACCTGCTTTCCTTTGTAGCCGATGAGCGAGTATGTATCGCCCTTCGCGATGCACTTGATCAAGTACGAGAGGAAACCGTGGAGCTTGGCGCCGGAGTGGGAGGGACCGGTCAGGCATCCGCCGCGGAAGACGCCGGTCTTGAGCCCGAAATACCTGCCGTACTCCTGCACCATCACATCCGCAGCCACCTTGGAAGCACCGAAGACGGAGTGCAGGCACTGGTCGACGCTCATCGTCTCATCGATGCCTTCGTACCACTTGTGGCTCTTCGGCAGTTCCCAGCGCGTCGGGAGTTCTTCGAGCGGGAGGAAATTCGGGAGGTCGCCGTAGACTTTGTTCGTCGAGGTGAAGATGAAGACGGCCTCGGGAGTGTGCAGGCGCGTGAGTTCAAGAAGATTGAGCGTGCCGACGGCATTCACGCCGAAGTCCGTGAGCGGCTCCTTGGCCGCCCAGTCGTGTGAGGGCTGCGCTGCCGTGTGGATCACGAGATCAAAGCGGTGTGCCTTGAAGAGCGGTTCCAGATCCTCGGACTTCCGGATGTCGAGATTGTGGTGATGATAGTTCTTGAATTCCTTCTTCAGCGTGTCGGCGTTCCATGCGGTCGATGCCTCTTTCCCGAAGAAGTAGCTGCGCATGTCGTTGTCCACGCCGTGCACGTCCATGCCCTTTGCGGCATAGAACCGGACGGCTTCCGAGCCGATGAGTCCTGCAGAACCGGTGATGAGGACGGTCTTCATAAGGCCTGCCCAGTCTAGGGCAAAACCGACCCGCGCTGCTATAGTCCACTCCGGCATGCGTATCGCACTGTTTTCTTCCACGGCTGACGCCAAAAACGGCTACGGCAACATCACCGTCGAGTACTGCCGTGAGCTGAGGCGTCGCGGCATCGACTTCACGCTCTTCCTCCCCGAGGCGGAGCGGAAGTTTCACGCGCGCTACATTCCGGAGATCCCGACGGAGTTCTCACTTCCCCCGTACGTCTTCGAGGTGAAGAATCCGAAGTCGCTCCTGCACCTGAAGACGATCGATGTCTCTCGCTACGATCTCGTGCATTCGCTCCTCGATTTCCCGTACTGCTTCATCGCAGCGCGCTCGGCCAAGAAGTACCGGAAGCCTTTCATGATGGGATCACAGGGAACGTACGGCGTTGTCCCGCTGCTGCGCTTCCCTGATCGCCTCGCGCTCGAGTATAGCTTCGCGCAGGCAAAGAAGATCGTCGTTCCGAGTGCGTTCACGCGTGACATCATCCTGAAGCACACGAAGAAGCCGTACGAGATCACGGTGATCCACAACGGCGTGAACTTCGCGCGTTTCGAGAAGCCCCGCGATACCGGGGATATCCGTGCGCGGTACGCAGGGAAGACGATCTTCCTCACCGTGGGTGGCCTAAAGGAGCGCAAAGGACAGGATCTCGTGATCGAGGCTCTCGCCACACTGAAGAAATCGACGGAGGATTTCGTCTATCTCCTCGTGGGCGACGGCGAGATGAAAGCTGCATGGAAAGCGCATGCCGAAAAGTTCGGTGTCAGTGACAAGGTCGTCTTCGTCGGTGCGCTCGACGGCGAGGAACTCGTGCGATACTTCCACGCGTGCGATGTCTACGTGCACACGCCGCGTGTCATCTATTACAACTTCGAGGGCTTCGGCATCGTGTACCTCGAGGCGGGCGCGTGTGGAAAACCAAGCATCGCTGCCGCCGCGGGAGGTGTCGCGGATGCCGTGGTGCAGGGTGAGACGGGGTTCATCGTGCCGGACGGCGCTACGGAAGCGATCGCGGCCAAGATGCTGCAGCTCATGCGTGACAGTGCGCTGAGACAGAAGATGGGCGATGCGGGCAGGGAGTACGCACGCCGCCACGACTGGGCTACCATTGTCGGCGAGTTCCTGAAGCTCTACTCTGCAGTTCTTCCATGAGTAAAAACATCCTCATCACGGGCGGAGCCGGTTTCATCGGCGTGAATGCCGTGAAGCGCTTCGTGGCCGAAGGCTACAGCGTCACGGTATTCGACAACCTCTCCCGCCGCGGCACGGATCTCAATGTGAAGTACCTCGATGATCACTACGCGGGGAAGTACAGGCTCGTGAAGGGGGATATCAGAAACGACATCAGCTCACTGAAGGAACTGGCGGCATCGCACGATGTGATTCTGCACCTCGCGGCGCAGGTGGCCGTCACGACATCCGTCACCGATCCGCGTACGGACTTCGACATCAACGCGCTCGGCACATTCAACGTGCTGGAAGCCGCACGCGCGAGCGCGAGGAAGCCGATGATTCTCTACGCGTCGACGAACAAGGTCTACGGAGGACTGGAGCACATGCCGGTCGTGGAGGACGGTGACCGCGTGAAATTCAAAGACGGGATGAGCGGCGTCACCGAGATCTGCCCGCTCGATTTCCACTCGCCGTACGGTTGCAGCAAGGGTGCCGCCGACCAGTACGTGCGCGACTACAGCCGCATCTATGATATGAAAACCGTCGTCCTGCGTCAGTCCTGCATCTACGGGCCGCACCAGCTGGGTGTGGAGGATCAGGGTTGGGTGGCGTGGTTCCTCATTGCAGCGATGTTCGGCCGTCCGGTGACGGTCTACGGTACCGGCAAGCAGGTGCGCGATCTCCTCTACGTGGACGACCTCGTGGATCTCTACGTCCGTGCGATCGACAAGATCGATATGGTCTCGGGGCAGGCATTCAATATCGGCGGAGGGCTGAAGAACAGTCTCTCCCTCCTCGAATTCCTCCGGATCATCGATCAGGATCTCAAAATGCCGATGAAGTTCGGCTTCAGCGACTGGCGTCCGGGTGATCAGCCGATCTTCGTGAGCGACAACTCGAAGGCGAAGGCGCTGCTGCGCTGGGAGCCAAAGACCGACGTGCAGCGCGGCATTATCAATTTGGTCGAGTGGCTGAAGGACAATCGGGAGATGCTGGAGAAGTTTTACAAGTCCTAGGCTGCAAGGACATGCCAGAAAGTCTCACGCCGAAGATTGCGCGTGCTGTCCGAGCCGGACCTGCAGGGACGGCGAGTTCACGCGCATATGTTTCTTTGGTCACTTTCTTTGCGCCAAAGAAAGTGACAATCATCCAAGAAGAACCTCTGCAATCCTCTCCCCCGCCTTCCCGTCCCACTTCTCGGGGATCTTCACACTGATCTTCTCCGGATTCTTCGCAAAATCGAGGACTTTCTTGCGATCCACCTCGTTCGACGGATCAATGAGGACATTCGAGCCACTCCCAATCGTGCTCGGGCGCTCGGTATTACGGCGCATGGTGAAACAACGCTTGCCAAGAAAGGCTGCCTCTTCCTGAATGCCACCGGAATCTGTCACAACAAACTGCGCTGACTTCATTAATTTCAAAAACGGAATGTAGGCTAGGGGCTCAATTGGATAACGCAGGGATAATAGTGGAACGGCACTTGGGTGCTCAGGATTTGGCTTTATAATTGCCTGATAAAATCTTGGGTGCATCGGCAAAACAATCGAGGTCGACTTATCCACCCTTCCAAGAAATTCAATAATCTTAAGGAGGTCACCCGGATTATCGACATTGCTAGGGCGATGAAGTGTCGCAACCGCAAAATCCTTTGAGAGATAAGAAGGGATTTCTTCTGCATCAATCATCGGCATCATTCTGATAAGCGTATCAATCATCGTATTCCCCACAAAGTGAACCCGCCCTTTCAGCTTCTCCTTGCGGATATTCTCCTCTGCCGACTTCTCGGTAATGAACAGCTCATCTGCGATCTGATCGATCTCAATCCGGTTCAATTCTTCGGGCATTTCACGATCGAATGATCGAAGCCCGGCTTCGACGTGTCCGATTTTGATGCCAGCTTTCTTTGCAGCACGCGCTGCTCCCACTGCTCCATTCACATCGCCGTAGACGAGCACAATATCCGGCTTCACTTCTTTCAGAGGTATCTCAAATGCCTTCGCAGTCGCTTCAATGGTTTCTTCTCTCGTCGCTCCGCCCTTCACGCCCAAGTTGTACGCCGGTTCATCGATCTCCAGTTGCTTGAAGAAAATATCCGAGAGGAGCGGATCGTAGTGCTGTCCCGTATGGACGATCACATGCTTCACATCCTTTCTTCCCTTGAGCGCATGGTGAACCGCCGCGAGCTTCACGAAGTTCGGGCGTGCCGACGCGCTGCTGAGGACTGTGATCACCCGTTGATTCTAGCGGCTTCCAGGATGCGTTTCATGCGCTTCTCCCACGTGTAGTTCTCCGCCGCTCCACGGGCAACCTGCGCCTTCTTGGCTGCCGCTGCAGGGTCTTCGAGGATCGCGAGGATGCCCTTCGCAAGGGATTCCTCACTCCCCGGCTCACTGAACGTCACCATGGTCTCATCGACGACATCTCTTAGTGGGGGGAGATCAGCGGCCACGATCGGCTTGCCCGATGCCATGTACTCGAAGAGCTTGAGTGGTGAGGTATCGCGCAGATAGAAGGGGTGCGAGGACTTCGGTGCGGGATACACGAGGATGTCCGCAGCTGTGAGCAGGGTCGGCACCTTGAGATGGGCGATGTGACCGGAGAATGTGACACACCGCTTCAGTTCTTCGGGAAGTCCGCTCTCGAATTTCTCCTTCTCTCCCTCAGGACCTCCCGCGATGACCGCACGGAATTCCTTGCCGCGCTGCCGGAGAATGGAGAGTGCACCGATCAGTTCCGGAATGCCTTTGGAGAGGCCCATGGACTTGAGCTGACCGGCGTAGACGATGAGCGGAACGCCCTCAGGCACCTTGAGAGACGCACGGGTGCCCGCGGCATCGGGAAGGGCATCGAAATCATGGAGATCCACGGCATCGCCTTCCACGATGACGGGGACATCCGAAACCCCCATGTCGATGAGCGCCTGACGCATCTGGCTCGTGAGCGCGATCACGAGGCGTGTGCGCCGGAGCTGCCGGAGGAAGGTATGCACGCCGATGCGCGGAATGCGGTGCAGTTCCACCACCACGGGCACGTTGTGACCCGTGAGCGCGGAGAGAATTTCGGGCGTGCGTGTGTAGATCAAATCAAATTCCTTCGCACGCTTGTCGAACATCTTGCCGAGACTTCTCTGGAGGAGAAACGTCGTGAGCTTGAGGCCGAGGAGTCCCGGTGCCCACCACGCGGCGATGCCGTCCGTCGTACCGAGATGATGGAGGCGTACGGGGGAGGTGAGCCCGTAGTACGACTCGAAACTGGCCTCGATGTCGTTCTTGCGGAACGGCGCGAAGATCTCCACCTCATGATCCATATCCCGGAGCGCCTTCACCACTTTGGCGATCTGGTGCCCGTGTGCCCGTTCACTCGGCAGGCGCACATTGGTGCAGTAAGCGATGCGCATCAGGGGGAGTCTAAGGCATACCCTCGCGCGGTCAAAGTTGGTACCATCTGGACATGTCCGCCATCCGCATCCCGCTCATGCGATCCACGTTCTTCGATGAAGAACAGACGCGCAGGAAACTGGCCGATTTCATCCTGACCGCTCCGCGGCTCAGTATGGGTCCTGCGTGCGCGGAGTTTGAGAAGGCGTTCGCGGCGTATCAGGAGAGGAAGCACGCGGTGCTCGTGACGAACGGGAGCGTGGCCAACCTCGGTCTCATTCAGGCACTGCTCAACCAGAAGAAACTGAAGAAAGGCGACAAGGTGGGTGTCTCGTCGGTCACGTGGGCGACGAATGTCATGCCGCTGATGCAGCTCGGCTTCACGCCGGTCGCGCTCGACTGCAGTATCGATCACTTGAATGTGACATCGGAGGAGCTGGGAAAGCACATCAAGGGGCTGCAGGCGGTGTTCCTCACAAACGCGCTCGGCTTCTGCGGCGGCATCGAGAAGATCGCCGCACTCTGCGAGAAGCACGACGTGCTCCTCATCGAGGACAACTGCGAATCCCTCGGCACACGCTACCTGGGGACACTTCTCGGCAACTTCGGTCTCGCGTCCACGTTCTCCTTCTTCGTCGGCCATCACCTCTCCACGATCGAAGGCGGGATGATCTGCACGGACGACGACGATCTCGCGGACATGCTCCGGATGGTGCGAGCACACGGCTGGGACAGGAATCTCTCACCCGCAAAGCAGCAGGCACTCAGGAAGAAACACGGCATCGACGATTTCCACGCGCGCTACACCTTCTATGAGTCGGCCTACAACATCCGCACGACGGAGGTTGCGGGATTCCTCGGCAATCTCCAGATGCCGATGCTCGAAGCAACCATCGTGAAGCGTGAGAAGAACTACCGCGCGTTCAAGAAAGCCGCGGACAGCCGCAGTGATCTCTACCACCCGCTCAACACCGATCACATCGGACGCATTTCGAACTTCTCGATGCCCGTGATCTGCCGCAGTACCGATACCCTGAAGAAGGCCGTCACAAGATTCGAGGCTGCGGGAGTGGAGATCCGTCCGGTGATCGCCGGTGATGTCACGAAGCATCCCTTCTGGACGGATCATCTCGAAAAAGTGACCTGCAAGGATGCGTCGGTGATCCATACGCAGGGCTTCTACTTCCCGAATAATCCGGATCTGACTGATGAGGAAGTGACACTGCTCTGCGATCTCCTGACACAGGGATGACCTCACCTGCCGCCACGACAGGCACGCAGACGGATGCGACCGAGAAGCGCCGGGCGTTCTTCACGTCACTGGCTCCCGTGCGTGCCCGCGACGCGCGTCGCCACTCGGTGTACTACCGCGACCGTGTCAGATGGCTGAGTCACCTGATTCCTTCCGATGCCTCGGTGTTCGACATCGGCTGCGGCATCGGCACGATTCTGCGGGCGCTACCCCAGCGGAAGAAGACAGGCATCGACTTCTCGCCGGCGATGATCGCAGAAGCAAAAAAAGGAGACCCCGCAAGCACGTACCTCGAAGACGACATTGAACATCTGGAGCACCGTGGCAGCTACGATTACGTACTCCTCCTCGATGCGATTCACTTCCTGCGGGATGTGGAGCAGTCGCTGCGCATGATCCGGACGCACCTCTGCCATCCGCGCACGCGCCTCGTCATCACGCACTACAACTTCCTCTGGCAACCGCTCTTCCTCATCGCGGAGGCCGTCGGCTGGAAAACGAAGTTTCCGGAGCAGAACTGGCTCAGCCGTTCCGACATCGCCAACCTGCTCGATCTCTGCGGCTTCGAGATCGTGGAAACCTCCGAGCGCGTGCTTTTCCCGTTCCGCATTCCACTCCTCGAGCCCTTCTGTAACCGCTTCCTCGCAAGCCTCCCCTTCTTCAGGAGTCTCGGCCTCGTGAAGACGATCATCGCACGGCCGATCGGCTTCGACCCCATCACGCCGTCCGTCACCATTCTCTCGGCCGTGAGAAATGAGCGCGGCAACATCCCGAAGATCGCCGATGCGATGCCGCTCATGGGCTCGTCGACAGAACTCCTCTTCATCGAAGGACATTCCTCGGACGGCACATTCGAGGAGATCGAACGTGTGATCGCCGGATCGAAGAGCCCCGTGAAGATCCGCGGGCTCCGGCAACCCGGAAAGGGTAAAGGCGATGCCCTGCACTTCGGCATGACGCAGGCCACCGGTGACATCATCGTCATCTACGACGGAGACTTCACGGTACATCCTTCCGAACTGCCGAAGCTCGTGGAAGTCCTCGCGACCGGCAAAGCCGAATACCTGAACGGGTCACGTCTCGTGTATCCGCTCGAAAAGGGCGCGATGCGCTTTCTGAACCTCCTCGGCAACAAGTGTTTCAGCGTTCTCTTCTCATGGCTCTTCAAGCAGAAGATGACCGACACACTGACACCCGTGAAGGCGTTCTTCCGGAGCGACTACGCGCGCATGACCCTCCGGATGGACCCGTTCGGGGACTTCGATATCTTCTTCGGTGCCTCCATGCAGCAGCGCAAGATGCGTGAAGTGCCGATCCACTACCTCGAACGGACCTACGGCACCACGAAGATGCGTCCTTTCCGCCATGCAGCGCTCCTCCTGAAGATGTTCGTCTTCGGGGCGAGGAGGCTTCGCTGGATCTGAAATCTGGTATCCTCAGGGGGATGAAGAAAGCGCTCATCACCGGCATCACGGGGCAGGACGGTTCCTACCTCGCAGAGCTCCTCCTCGCGAAGGGCTACGAAGTGCACGGTCTCGTCCGCAGAGCGTCCACGTTCAACCGCGGCCGCATCGAGCACCTCTTCCTCGATCCCCACACCTCCAAGCACCCGCTCTTCCTCCACTACGGCGATCTTTCGGACAGCAATTCGCTCCTGCGTGTGCTCATGGCCACGAAGCCCGACGAGATCTATAACCTGGGAGCCCAGAGCCACGTCGCCGTGAGCTTCGATATCCCCGAGAGCACGGGGGACATCACCGGTCTCGGCACCACGCGCATTCTGGAGGCACTCCGCACCACGGGGCTTCCCGCCAAGTTCTATCAGGCGAGCTCGAGTGAGCTCTACGGCAAAGTGCTCCAGTCCCCGCAGAATGAGGACACCCCCTTCTATCCGCGTAGTCCGTACGCGTGCGCGAAGGCGTACTCCTACCACCTGACGCGCAACTACCGCGAAAGTTACGGGATGTACGCGGTGAACGGCATCCTCTTCAATCATGAATCCCCCCGCAGAGGCGAGAATTTCGTCACGCGCAAAATCACGCTCTCCATCGCGAAGATCCTGAAGGGTGAGATGGACTGTCTCTATCTCGGCAACCTCGAGGCGAAGCGCGATTGGGGCTACGCCAAGGAATTCGTGGAGGGCATGTGGCTCATGATGCAGCAGCCGACGCCCGAGGATTACGTACTCGCGACCGGCAAGCAGCAATCCGTGCGACAGTTCCTCGAGTACTGCCTGACGCACGCGGGGATGACATGGACGAAGGAAGGCAAAGGCAACGACGAGGTGTACAGGGATGCGAAAGGAAAGAAGACCGTGGCGATCGATCCGAGGTACCAGCGTCCCGCGGAAGTCGACACACTGCTTGGCGATGCATCGAAAGCGAAGAAGAGGCTCGGATGGGAAGCCAAGACCAGTCTGGAAACGCTCGCCAAGCTCATGCTGGAGGCCGACTGCAAGCTCCTCGGTGTCTCCCTCTAGAGGATGCAGCTCGACCGCCGACTCTTCGATGGCAAAGTGACGAGCTCGGTCGTCTATCCCGAGATTTTCCCGATGCAGCCGACCGACGACGTCGTGAATCTCGGATGCGGTGTCGGTCCGCAAGCAGTTGTGTACAAGGGAAACTTCCACAGGATGGTGGGGGTCGACATGTCCGCGGATCGTCTTGAGCAATCCGAAGTACTCCTCGGAGAGAAAGGGGTGACGGGCTACGAAACGCTCTGTATGCCGGTGGAAGCGACAGGACTTGCCCCGGCGTCCTTCGACAAAGCGCTCGCCATCGACATCATCGAGCACCTGCCGAAGCCGGAAGGCATCCTGCTCGAAGCCTATCGCCTGCTCAAACCCGGCGGCGAACTCCTCGTCTCCGTCCCCGCGATGCACGATTACTACACCCATGGCATGGCCGCCGTCGGAAAAATTCTGGGGAGGAAGACGCAGCATCTGCCGAGCGGCCATCTCGATGCACACAATTCCTCGAGCACGGTCGGCGGATGGGAGCGCATGGTGAGGAGTGCGGGCTTCGCAATCGTGAGAACGCGCGCCACGACCCTCTGGCCGCCGCTCCACCTCTACGGGCTTCCCCGCTTCTGGTTCACGAACCCGCTTCTCCACACAATCGACCGGTTCCTCTGCTCTCTTCCTGTCCTGAAGCGCTTCGGACAGGCGTACCTCATGGTCGCGAGGAAGCCCACTCAGCCTTGACCGCCCCCGCCCCGCTTCCCTAGGCTCTCTCCAACATGCGAAAAGCCTTCACCAACGATCAAGCCCTCAATTCGCGCGTGCGCGAATGGTGGAACAAGAACCCGTTCAACTACTTCGTCGGTGACGAAGAGGGATCGTGGGCATTCTTCCGCAACATCGACCGCAAGTTCCTGAAGTGGATCCCGTTCATGCAGTCGACGGGTTACCCGTTCCTGACGCGCTACGTGGATATGAAGGGCCTGCAGGGCAAGAACGTGCTCGATATCGCCTGCGGGACCGGAGTCCTCACCGAGCAGTTCGTGCGTATGGGCGCCAACGTGACAGCGATCGACCTCACGCCGAAAGCTGTCGAACTCACGAAGAAGCGCCTCGCACTCTACGGACTCGTCGCGAATGTGATCGAAGGCGACGCACAGGAGATGCCGTTTGCGGACAACACGTTCGATTACGTCTGCGCATGGGGCTGTCTCATGCACATGCCGAGGACGGAAAAGGCGATCAGCGAGATCCACCGCGTACTCAAGCCCGGAGGCAAAGGCCTCGCGATGATGTATCACAGGAACTCCGTGCACCTCCGCTACTGCATCCAGCTCGGCCGCGGCATCCTGCGCCTCAAGTACCTGCAGTACGACGATCAGTCACTCATCAACCGGTACACGGACGGCGCGAAGGTGGGAGGCAACATGCTCGCCCGTTTCTACACGCGACCGCAATTCCGCAGACTCTTCTCCGCGTTCAAGAATGTCGGCGTCTTCATCCATGACAACCACGGCGTGCCCGACCAGCTCCCGCACCCTCTCCTCCCGATCGGCAAACTCCTGCCGAAGACCGCCAAAGAGGCGATCTGCCGCCTCTGGGGCATGACGGCCATCATCACGTTCCAGAAGTAGTCTTCCGGTCTTCTGGTATCATCAGCCCGTGACGAACGTTTCGATTGGTATCGTCGGCCTCGGGTACTGGGGTCCGAACTGGCTCCGCAATTTCGCAGCCCTCGAAGGCTGTGAGCTCCGTTGGGGATGCGATCTGAGCAAGGACCGCACGGCGAAGTTCGCACGGCAGTATCCGGCGACGCGCTTCACCGAGAATGTCGACAACCTTCTGAAAGACAAATCACTCGATGCGATCGTGATCGCGACCCCCACGAGCAGCCACTTCCCTCTCGCGCTGAAGGCGCTCGAAGCCGGTAAGCACGTCCTCATCGAGAAGCCGATGACGTCCACCGTCGCCGAGGCCGAGAAGCTCCTCGCAGCCGCAAAGAAAGCGAAGAAGCTCATCCTCACCGACCATACCTTCGCCTACACCTCGGCCGTGCAACGGATCGCCGAGATGGTGAGGGGCAAGAAGCTCGGGGACCTCCTCTACTTCGACTCCACGCGTCTCAACCTCGGTCTCATCCAGAAGGACTGTAACGTGCTGTGGGATCTCGCGATCCACGATCTCACCATTCTCTCGGGCATTGCCGATCTCTCGGACGTAACGGAAGTGATGGCGGTGGGCAGCGCGCACTACGGCAAACACATCGAAGACGGACATCTGCACCTGAAATTCAAGAGCGGCCTCGCCGCGCACATCCATGTGAGCTGGCTCTCCCCTGTGAAAGTCCGATCCACATACATTGCCGGACGAACAGCGATGATCACGTACGACGACACCGAGCCGAGTGAGAAGATCCGCCTCTACGACAAAGGCGTGGAGCGCGATACGACGAAGCCTGATCCGTTCTTCCCGAAGTATAGGAGCGGCGATGTGCTCATCCCCGCACTGCCGGCAACGGAAGCGCTCGCCGTGGAAGCGAAGCACTTCATGGATTGTATCCATGGGAAAGCGAAGCCGATCGTTTCAGGCGAGGATGGGCTGCATATGGTGAAGATCCTCGAATTGGCGGATCAGTCGCTCAAGGCGAATAAGTCAGTGAAGGTCGCCTAACGACGTTCGAACATTAATCCCGTCACCGCCCGAAAGAGCCTCCCGTGATACCGTACATACCTGAGGTGATGCGCCACGGGCACCGAATCCGGATACCCGAACTGCGGAAGCGCGAGGACGATCTTCCCGAGAATCTGCAGCATGATGAGCGGCTCGCGCACGAGAATCCAACGCAGGTACAGCGCCCACGAGTAGCCGTCGCGGCGCATGCGTTCGATCTCGAGTGTGAGATAGCGGTCATCCTTGGAGCGCAGATCCGCCACGTCCGGAAGCGGCACGTAGAGCGGGCTCTTCATGGAAACTTCTTTGAAGCTGCTGTCGTACTGGTACTTCTCGTGCACGGTCTTCCCCTTCTGGAGCGTGGCACCGCTTGCGCGGTTGTGGAGCCGCGGCATGATCTCGCTGAAGATATCGCCCCGCGTGCGCGGCACACCACCGATCACGGGGACGCGCGGAATCTTCACGATCGTCTTCGGTACGGCCGTCTTCAGAATCTCCGCGATCTCCGCAACCGCACCATCACTCAGGTACTCGTCAGAATCGAGGTAGAACACCCAGTCATTCGTCGCTGCCGCACGCTGCTTGAGCCGGATCTCCGTAAAGTCCTTGATGCGCACGCTCTTCTCCTCCGTCTCGTACTGCCGGAAGACCTTCGCGCCGAACTGCTTCGCGATCTCGACCGTATTATCCTCACTGTTCGCGTCATGCACGACGATCTCGGCGAACGAACCCAAGTTCTGCAGACACCGACCCAGCGTCGAAGCGCTGTTCCGCGTAAGAACAAGGACTGAACAAGGAATCTTCTCCATTCGAAAACGAGTGTAGCATCACCAAGGGGGGCGTGCGCCACGGTGGGGGTCTAAAGGCGAGGGAGTTGGCGCACACGCGCTTTTTGGTTCTTTTTGTCGCTCGGACAAAAAGAACACTAAAACCTGATTTCCCACGTCTCCCGCCTGACCGGCCTGCATCCGAAGCTCTCCTTGAAGAAGAAAAGGCCTTCATTGACCTTCTTGCCGCCATCCTCGGTAGACACACCAAGATGCAAGACCCGCTTCTTCTCCTTCAGCGCGAGCTTGATCGCTTCGACGAGAAGGAGGTGCATCGGATGGTCTTTCTGCACCGCATACTCCTGCGCCATGTAGAGCGTGTAGAGCGCTTTGTCATGAATGGTGATGAGCACGATCCCTCCGACCATCGTCTTGCCCTGATACGCACCGAGGACACGGAAGCCCTCGGGCAGAAGCTCGTGGAGCTTCTTGATCTCCGTCACGTTGTGCGTCGGCTTCGTGCCGTGACGCCCCGTGAGCACACCTTCGAGAATCGGCCAGAAGGCATCGAAGTCGTTGCTCAGCCTCACCTCGATACCGGCACGCTCGGCCTGACGGACCATGTTGCGGCACTTGCCCGTGAGGGAATCGAGGATCGTTTCAGCCTTGAGACCAGTGAGATCGATCGCGCCGTCCATTTCGCACCGTGTCAGTTGGAAACCGAGCTGGTACGCCCAGTATTGCTGGTCTTCGGCATACATCTTGTGGAGGCTCGCGGGAGGAAGGCGGAGGAGTGAGATGCCGGCGAACTTCTTCTCTTTCGCGTACGCCACGAGCGCCGAGAGCATCGCCCCTGTGTCGGTCACCGACGTATCCATGGCTGTCACGAGACCACCGTACGACGCTCCGGGGTGCGATACGAGCACGTTGTCCTTCTCTGCGGCAGGCAGGAGCCCGACGATCTTCTCGCCATCGAGGAAGAGGATCGACGCATCCTTAAAGCGGTCAGACGGGTGATAGGCGAAGAACTGACGCGTGTGGAAGATGGTGCCGCTCCGACTCGTCTTCACGAAGCTGTCCCACTTGTCTTTCCACTGCTCGGTGTAGGGAACGAGGGTGAGATTCATAGGGCGGGAGAATCGAGTGTCATCGTGAAGACGGTCTTGCCATCCTGCAAGTGCTCCGAGGTGATCTTGAATCCTGACTTCTCGTAGCTGCGAATCGCACGTTCATTCGTCTTGAGGACTTTCAGGTTGATCCGCTTCCACTTGGCAGTCCCGAACGCGTACATCACGAGGAGTGC
>CAZDRX010000003.1:0-58488 GCA_964508225.1 uncultured Candidatus Peribacteria bacterium | reverse complement strand
TGCGACGGCCTCGCTCCCGAGCCCCTTTCCGCGGAACGCCGGATTGCCGATCGTGATACGGAGTGTGGCTTCGGAGGCATCCGGATCGATATCCACGAACCCGGCATTTCCGATGAGTGTGCCATCCTGCACCGTCACGAGGGAGAAGAACTTCCGGTCGGGCTTCTGGACGCGCTCGAACCAGAGGGTCTGATCATGGATCGTGGGGATGCGCTGATCATCGATCAGGTTCCGTAGCTCAGGATCCTGCAGCCACGCGTGGAACTGGGGCTGGTCCGCGAGCGTCATCGCCACGAGGGCCACATTCTTCCCGCCGAGGATGATCGTCCGATTGGTCATGCGGCGGTAGTATAGTATTCTCGGGTCACAGATGCCCGTCCCGTTTCTCGACCTCAAGGCACAGTACAGAAGCATCAAAGCGGAGGTGGATCCGGCGATGCAGGCCGTCGTGGACAGCTGCGCATTCGCCCTCGGGCCTGCCGTGGAGAGCTTCGAGAAGGCTTTTGCGGCGTACTGCGGGGCAAAGCACTGCATTGCGGTCGGCAACGGCACCTCGGCCATCGAGCTCATCCTCATGGCGTACGGGATCGGACGGGGCGACGAAGTGATCACGGTGACAAACTCGTTCTTCGCGAGCGCGGAGGCGATTTCGCTCGCACAGGCCACTCCCGTCCTCGTGGATTGCAATGAAGCCGATGCGCTCATCGACACGACGAAGATCGAAGCGGCGATCACTTCCAAGACGAAAGCGATCATCCCCGTGCACCTCTACGGCCAGTGTGCGGACATGGACGCGGTGAAGGCGATCGCAAAAAAACATGATCTCATCGTGATCGAGGACGCGTGTCAGGCACACGGCAGCCGCTACAAAGGAAAGACGGCGGGCTCGCTCGCTCATGCGGCGGCCTTCAGTTTCTATCCCGGCAAGAACCTCGGCGCGTACGGTGAAGGCGGCGCGGTGACGACGGATGATGATGCCATCGCGGCAAAGATCCGCATGCTCCGCGACCACGGCATGCCCGAGAAGTACAAGCACAAGGTCGTCGGCAGAAACGAGCGTCTGGACGGCATTCAGGGCGCGGTGCTCGGTGTGAAGATGAAGCACTTGGAACGCTGGAACGACGCACGCAGGAAACACGCCGATCAGTACCGATCGATTCTCAGCAGCAATCCGAAGGTGAAGCTGTTCACTGCACATGATGACCGTGCGAGTAACTACCACCTGTTCGTGATCCGTGTGGGGAACCGCGATGCCGTACAGCAGAAACTCAAGGACAAAGGCATTGCGACCGGTATTCACTACCCGATCCCGATTCATTTGCAGGAGGCCTACGCAGGAAAATGGAAGAATGGTGATTTCCCCGTGGCGGAGAAGATCGCACCGGAACTCCTCTCGCTCCCGATGTACGCGGAGCTCACGTCTGAGCAGGTGAAAGAAGTGTGTGAGGCACTGAGTGAGGTACTCGGATAAAGGTGGAAGATCGTCCTAAAGAAACAACAATCATCGCCCATCTCTCATGTACTCCCTCATCTTCGCGACAAGCCCTCCGAGGCTGTGATGCTTCTCGACGACTTCGTACATCGAATCCGCATCGATCGGCGCCGCTTCCGCATGCGTACGGACGAACTCCGCGATCGCCTCGGGCGTATCAGCCGCGGGCGAGGCGGGAATACCGATCGCGGCGGCGTTGGCCGTCGTCGTCACCGGATACGTACCGCACGTCATCGCTTCGAGCATCGTCTTGTCGATCGTCTCGGAGGCCATGTTGAGGATCAGACGGTGACGGACATAGATCTCCGGCAGTCTCTGCATCGGCACCGTGCCGTGAAACGTGACGCGCGCGCCGAGCTTCAGATCCGCCACAAGCTGCTTCATCTCCAGACTGTATCCTGCCTCCGCTTCGATGCCGTAGATATCGATGGTGAAACGCGGATCGAGGAGGAGAAGACTGCGGATGGAAAGCTCGAGACGCTTGGAACGGCTGAGGCGATGGACCACGAGGAGACGGAACGGGTTTTGGGCGAGGTTCCTGCGCTTCGGCCAGAACCGGAGATCGATACCGTGACCGACGACGCTCTTCTTCCGTGAGCCCTCATACTGCGGAAGGCTCTGCGGTGTGGCACAGAAGAAGCGTGTCCCGAACCATCCGAAGAGCCGCACCCCGAGCTGCATCCGGTAGTGCGTGTACCAGAGGTACGTGGGCACACGTTTGAGAGTCCACAGCCAGCAGCCGAGGGTGTACCACACGGGCGCCATGTGCACGAAGACTCGATCGTACGGCAGCGTTGTGATCAGTGTCTCAAACGTGAGGACAGAGCGGAGACGGGACGCTCCCTTTTCTTTGCCAAGGGAGTACACGGGGAACTCGAACGTCTCAGACGAACCTTCGAGACAGATAACCGACACCTCAAACCCCTGACGGATGAATTCCCGCACCCACAGAACCCCGAAGGCATCCTGTGCCTTCAGCTTCTGGGTGATGAAGAGAATGCGCATGGGATCAGTGTGCGAGAGATTTCAGGAAATCAGCATACGCTTTGATGGCGGATTTTTTCTCGAAACGGTTCCTGACTTCCGTGGCACGGCGGCCCATGCGCTCAGCGAGAGCGGGATCTGCAAGCAGCACGGATACCTTCTCCGCGATGTCCGCAGGCGATCCGTCCGTGAAGAAACCGTTGGAACCGTCCTCCACGATGTCCGGCATGATCCCCACCTTCGTCGCGATGACAGGCAGGCCGAGCGCCATGGCCTCCACCGCGACACGCGGATTGCCTTCACTCTTCGAGTTCATGAGGAAAATTTGTCCGGCGGCGACGGTCTTCACGTACTCCGCGGCCGTCGGGATCCATCCTGAGAAGGTCACGCGGTCTGCGATGCCGTGCGCGCGGACGTGCGCCTCGGCTTCGGCCTTGAGCGGACCGTCTCCGACGATGAGGAGCGTCTTCCTCGGCATGAGTGCCACGGCATCGATGACTTCCATGAGCCCCTTGTTGTCCACGAGACGTGCGGCGAAGGTCATGTCGTACGTTTTCGGCTGCTGCTTCGCGGCGTCGATGACCGCGTGATCGAGGTACACGGACGGGACGACCCTGATCTTCCCGGGCTCGACGCCCCACGATGCAAGCATCGACTGCACGGTGGTATTCACGACGCGCACGGCATCGAAATTTCGGCTGTGGGAAGCGATGAACGTGCGGGTCATCCAGCGACCGATGTACTCCGCGGGGGATGCGACGACGGGCCACCCGACGATGTGATGTATCTCCATCTCCATCGGGATTCCCGTGGCGGCCTTGAGCATGCGCGCGCCGATACCGTTGAGGAACGGCGGATACTCATGGACAGTCATGACATCGTGATGGTGGGCGCGGAAAAGCTCGACGCCCTTCTTCCGTATGAAGAACGGCTGACCGAATCTGGACAGAGGCGACGCATGCACGAAGACATTGCCATGGAGCGCACGGACTTCCCGGATATCGACGATGCCCCGCGGACAGAGAATGTCGATCCGCTCGAAGTGCTGACGCAGTTCCTCGAGCATGAGCGAGAACGCAGACTGCGTTTTCGGACGCAGGATCGATCGATCGCCGCTGATCATGAGGAGCTTCATACGTTGGAGAGGAGAGTCATCCACTCGTCGGTAACGTCGGACCACGAACGTTTGGAAGGCGATGCGGCAGCGAGATCGTCATACCGCGAACGCGCCTTCATGATCGCGGAGAGGAGGTGGACACTGTCACGCGTTGGTGCGCACAGCATGCCCTTGGCAAGATCGGAAGAAAGTCCCGTTTCGTCTGTGAGGAGGACGGGAAGACCAGCGCTTCTGGCCTCCAGAGCCACGTTCGGACTGATCTCGGTAACGGACGGAATGACGAGGAGGTCATGCTCGGCGAAGAGCTTTCTCTTGGCATCCCCGAACATCGGCGGAAGAAAATGGACGCGATCCGAGAGACCGTGCGCACGGACATACTCGACGAGACGGCTCTTCATCGGACCGTCGCCCGTAAGCGTAAGTGTGCAATCGTGAAACTTGGTCACCGTCTCCAGAAGCACGGGCAGATTTTTGAAATGCACGAACCGTCCGACGAAGAGGAGCCGAAGCGGATCATGAATCCTGTGTTTCACGGGTGTGTCCTCGGGCACGGCATTCTCGATGACGGAGACGGGGGGAAGTTCGCGGTACGCACGTTCATGGATGTCTCTCTGGAACCCCGTTGAATACACGACCGCGTGGAAGCTCCGGAGGATGCCCTCCATGAAGAACGCGTTCACAAGGCGCCAGAAACTGAATCTGGAGCGGTACCACTCACCGAGGCTCTTCGTGCTTCCGGCGTCTGTTGCCCGTTCCCAGAAGAATTCCCCGCCGAGACGCAGAATGGTTTTCGGGTGGCGGAGGCGCGCGAGAATGAGAGGCACGCCCACGCTCACGGAGGTGAAGGCAATGACGACATCCGCATCGGACGCGTACTCACGCAGTGCATCGCGGTACCGCATCCATCGCGCGATCATGCCGCCGGAATTCGGCACCACCGTCACCGGCACTCCTCCCTTCACCGTGCGTGCTTCACTTCCCGGTCGACCGTACGTGATGACACGGACATCGTGCTTGCGGCTCCGGAGCTCCGCACCGAACGCCGAGACATACGTGGCAGGCCCGCCGATGTCGGGCGGGTAGATACCGGTCGCAAGAACGATGCGCATGGGGCTCATTGTAGCGGCGAATGACGACAGAAGGTGGACCGTCGCCCGAAGTGCAAATTATATGGTTTTATAGTATAATATACCATTGAAATGGAAGAAGCCGAAATCCAACGAAGGCTTGAAGGAGTGGAACTTGGGGGAGTCATTCTCAATCGTATCGCTCTCGAGACGGATGCATTCGACAATGTCCTGTATCGGGGCGTGCTCACGAAATTCGCACAGTCTCTCGGGAAAGAAGAGTGGACGGGCGAGGAGCTGCTCTCGCACATCGAATCCTGCGAGTTCTTCCGCACGCTCACGGCATCGATGACGCCCATGGAGAGAATCCATCATGCGCAGATCATCCGCGGTTTCATTCTGGAAGAACTCGCTCTCGAAGTGCGGCTCGGCCGCTTCGCGGACACCGCAGTGGATTACGACATGGACATCGAGATACGAACGAAGGTGAGCAAGCTCATGGACGCCCATGTTCTAAAAGAGATCGATGAGAAAGCAGAAGCTGCTCCACCGCCGGTCGCGCTGGAATCGCTTAATCTTCCGGTGTCGCGCCTCGGCCCCAGAATTCGCCAGATGATGAACGGACGCATCCAGTCACGTGAAGAGGAGCTCCGGAAAATGGAGGCGCAAACGGGTCTGCCGCTTTTTCTCGTCGAGGGTCAGCGCGCACTCGTCGAACATGCAAAAGCGGAGAAAATGGTCGCAGTGCGGATTCTGAGTGACATGTCCCATGAAATGCGCGGAAAGACGGACGCCGATTTCTTCATGAAGGAATTTGTCGCACGGATCCGGGAGGCATTCCCCGAGCGTGCGGACTCCGTGCTACGGACGATAACGGGACACACCGCAGAACTGGCAACCGAGATCGTGACGCGCGATGAACCGGGATTCGGGAAAGCCCCTGAAGCCGACCGCAGGATCTACCTGCGGGATGCGCGCCACAGGTTCAACAAGGCACTTTGGGAAGCCGCGGGGCTCAGGGAAGAGGAATCCTAACCGAGACGGTTTCTGTACCACGCGACCGTCGCTTTGAGCCCCTCGACAAAGCTCATCTTCGGCTTCCAGCCGAGCGCGCGGGTGTTCGACGAATCGAGGGCGTAGCGCCAGTCATGACCAGGGCGGTCCTTCACGAACGAGAGGAGGCTCTCGGGTTTGCCGAGTTCTTGCAGGATCATCGTCGCGACATCGATGTTGCGCTGCTCGGAGTCCGCAGAGACATTGAAGATGTGACAGTTCTCGAACGCCCACGGGGTCGCAAGGATCGTCTCAAGTGCATCGGTGTGATCGGTGACGTAGAGCCAGTCACGCTTGTTCTTGCCTTCGGCATAGATCGGCACGGGCTGATCCTTCACTGCCGTGCGGATCACGGTGGGGATGAACTTCTCGAGCGCCTGATGCGGACCGTAGTTGTTTGTGCAGCGTGAGATCGCGGTGTGGATGCCGTACGTGCGTGCGGCGGCCTGCAGCAGAAGATCGCCCGCGGCTTTGCTTGCGGCGTACGGTGAGCTGGGCCAGAGGGGATCCTCCGCTTTCTTCGGCGGATCGGTATCGGTGAGGTCTCCGTACACTTCGTCCGTGGAGACGTGGAGGAATCTGAGTGCGGGATTCTTGCGGCAGACTTCGATGAGGCTCTGCACACCCATCACGTTCGTGTGGAGGAACGGAAACGGATCATCGATGCTGCGGTCCACGTGCGTCTCGGCCGCGAAGTCGACGATCGTGTCGATGCCGTGTTCCTGCACGAGCCTCCCCACGAGATCTTTGTCGACGATGTCGCCCTGCACGAACGTGATCGCCGAAGCGACCGGATCGAGGAAGTGCTTGTCGGCGGCATACGTCAGCTTGTCGAGCACGACGAGGGTGTCCTTGGGGAACTGCTGCACATGCCGGAGCACGAAGTGTGACCCGATGAAGCCGGCGCCGCCGGTGACGAGGAGTCGTGACATGAGACTGGGAGTATACCGTGCGAAGAAGCCTCTGACCCCTGAAATTCTCAATGTATATAAAACGCACATTTTCAAATTGTGTAAAGTCTTCTCTCCTGCTACTCTTCTGCTGATGAAAGGAGTCCTCATTTGCGGCGGCAGCGGCACCAGGCTCAAGCCTCTCACGGAGATCACGAACAAGAGTCTGCTCCCCGTGTACGACAAGCCCCTCATTCTGTATCCCCTCCAGACTCTTCTGGACGCAGGGATTCAGGAGATCGTCATGATCTCGGGCAGCGAGCACGTCGATCAGATGGCCGGCTTCCTCGGAAGCGGCGCGCGCTTCGGATGCAGGTTCAGCTACCTCGTGCAGGATGAACCGAAGGGTATCGCACAGGCACTGGGGCTCGCCGAGAGCTTCGCGGCCGGCGACAACATCTGCGCGATCCTCGGTGACAACATCTACTTCGATGATCTCTCGAAAGACATCCGCAACTTCAAGGAAGGCGCTCACCTCTTCCTGAAGGAAGTGCACGATCCGGAGCGCTTCGGCGTCGCCACCATGAACGGCGACCGCGTGGTCTCCATCGAGGAGAAGCCGAAAATCCCGAAGACGAACCTCGCGGTCACCGGCTGCTACGTCTACGACAACCGCTGTTTCGAAGTCATCAGGAACCTGAAGCCGTCCGCACGCGGGGAATTCGAAATCACGGATGTGACCGACTGGTACGCGACGCGGAATCTGGCCGATGCCACCAGGCTCACCGATCACTGGATCGACGCGGGCACGTTCGAGAGCCTCTACCGTGCGGCGCACCTCGTGCGTGAGCGCAGACTCGCGGCCATCGCCGCATCATCAAAGGAGAAGATCCTGCCAAAACAGGAAGCGAAGAAGGTGAACGCGTAACTAATACCCGACCGACTTCCCTGTGCGCTGGTCCCAACCGGCTTTCACTGTGGGTGAACCGTCCATGGGCTCGAGTTCGACCTCGATCTTGCCGGACACGAGCGTGATCTGATCCGTGACGCCGTCACCGCGCGTGTTGCCGACGGTCTTGTACGTCACGATCTGCGAGTCGGTGAGAATCCACTTCAGCATGTCGGACGATGAGCCTGTCCTGCGCACGCTGAGCACTGCACGACCGATCTTGAGACCTCCCGCCGAGTAGAGGAAGAGCCGGGGAGAGGCTTTGTTCACAGGGAGTGTGATGACGAGACCTTCCATCGTGGGTCTGCCTGCGCCCATCGAACGGGACTCGCCCCACGCGAAGGAATCGATGGAGATTTCGGCCTTGTGTCTCTGATCGATGCTGTCGCCGGGAATGGTGTCGAGCTTCAGGAACATCTCGAACCGCTGATCCCCTGCCGCCACCGCGGTGAGCATCGCTGCGGGTGATTCACTGCGGGAGAAGAACGCGTACACCACCGAGAGCGAAAGGAGGGTGATGAGCAGCGTGGCGATCTGGAGCTTGCGGAGCGGGAGAGCGTGGAGCATGTGTGTGCGGGGAGAAACCGTGGACATTCTACGATATGCGGGCAATCCTCCGCAGTCAGCGGAGAATCATTCGATCCGTGCTGTCAACGCAGACTCACGGGCGGTACTATGCGTGCATGAATCGCACGGTCACACAGGTCGGTACCGACGGGGCACTGCTCGGCGAGATTGATATCCTGACGGCGCACCGACACCCCGGCATTCTCCACCGGGCATTTTCCGTGTTCGTCTTCTCCGAGGACGGTACCCGTGTGATGCTCCAGAAACGATTCAGCGGGAAGCCGACGTTCGGAGGGCAGTGGGGAAATACGTGCTGCAGTCACCAGCTGCCGGGTGAGGATGATGTCAGCGCAGGCATGCGGAGGCTGCGGGAAGAAATGGGATTCTCGGTTCCGTTGAAGAAAGGTACGTCATTCACGTACCGTGCGGACGATCCGCGAGGGAACGGCATGTCCGAGCATGAGCACGACACCATTCTCATCGGAACAGCGGATGCGTCCGTGGAAGTGATGATGAATCCTCTCGAAGCGGAGGAGTGGAAGTGGATGTCACTGGATGCACTGCGCGCGGATCTCATCTCACATCCCGAGACGTACGTCCCCTGGCTTTCGATTGCCCTGAAGCACCTCCCATGAGTCCCGAAAAGAAGCTCCATCTGGCCATCATCCCGGACGGCAACCGCCGCTGGGCCCGTGAGAAAGGATTCCTGAACGTCTGGAAGGGGCACGAAGTGGCCGTGGAGAATTTCCGCACGCTCACGGACTGGTGCAGAGACGACGGACGCGCAAGCACGCTCACGGTCTGGTGTTTCTCGACCGAAAACTGGAAGCGCCCCAAAGCGGAGATCGACGCGCTCATGAAGATGCTCGAGACCTATCTGCGGAGGGAGCGTGAGGAATTCATCCAGAAGAAGACACGCTTCGTGCACTCGGGCAGGCGCGACCGGATTCCGGCCACGCTGAAGGCACTCATCGAGGAGACCGAGGAGTACACGAAAGATCAGACCGGTTTCACACTGCACCTCGCAGTGGACTACGGTGGTATGGACGAAGTGACGCGTGCGGTGCGGAAGCTCGGCGACACGAAGAGTGTGGCCGAAGCGGATATCCGCGCCGGATTCGATCATCCGGAGCTGCCGGAGATCGACGTCATCCTGCGATCCTCGGGAGAGCAGCGCACGAGCAACTTCTTCCTCTTCCAGTCTGCGTACGCGGAGTGGGTCTTCTCGCCCAAGTACTTCCCCGACATCTCCGTGACCGACCTCGATGAGACACTGAAGGAGTACGACAGGCGCAAGCGCCGCTTCGGATCGTAACGATGGTCTCCACAGGAATCGCCACCGGCAAGATCATCCTCTCGGGCGAATATGCGATGGCGTTCGGATTCTCCGGCATTGCCTTTCCGTCCCGTGAGACGATGCGGGTCCGGTTCCGGCCGACGCGGAAAGGAGGACTGACGGTGATCTTCAAGCCCGACGACTTCCACCCCGAGTGGGCGATGTACGCGGGACAGGCGGCGGAGTGCATCGCACGGCATGCAGACATACAGCTCAGGGGTGAATTGAGCGTCGACACGGATCTGCCGCTCGGTAAAGGGATGGGGTCCTCCACCGCACTCGTCATCGCAGTTGCACGGGCGCTTCTTGGAAAGGACTGTCGTGAAGCCGCACTCGCCGCGGAAGACGAGATGAACCCGGGGCACAGCGGTATGGACTTCTCTGTCATCTGGGAAGGCCGACCGATTCTCTTCAGGAAAGGATCCACTCCGACCCCCGTCACACTCCCGTCGTCGCTCCCGAAACACGTGACACTCATCGACGCCGGCATGCCGAACGAGCAGACGCCCGTCCTCGTGGCATGGGTGAAATCACGCGGGAGCGAACTGGAGAAGCCGCTGCAGATCATCGGAGCGTGCACGGAGCGGATTCTGAGCGGTGAAGATCTGAAGACGGTACTGCGTGACCATCACCGCGCACAGGTCGCTCTGGGCGTCGTGCCGTCGCACGCGCAGACGATCGTGGAAGGCATCGAGCGACACGGTGGCGCCGCGAAAGTGATCGGCGCAGGCGGGCGCACCGGAGGCGGAGGCATGATTCTGGCGCTACACTAACAACCCATGATCCGTGCCGTCTCCTCTCCCAACATCGCGCTCATCAAGTACTGGGGCAACCGCAACGATGCGCTCCGGCTTCCTGCCGCAGACTCGCTCTCCATGGTGCTCGACACACCGACGGTCGAAGCATCGGTGAGTGCCGCGGAGACATTCGCGGTCGCGTCCTTCCATGCCGACGGATCGGCTTCGCCGCAATCGGAGAAGAGTATCGAGCGCCTGCAGAAACACTGGGGACTCGTGAAGACCTATCTCACGGGAATCGGAAAAGCGGACGGACTCCCTGCCGAAGTCTCCATCGTCATCCGCTCGGCGATCCCTCCGGCCATCGGGATCGCATCCTCCGCGGCGGTCTTCAGCTGTCTCGGCGAAGCCTACGCAGGATTCGCCCGTACTCCCCTCACGCGCGAGGAAGTGAGCATCCTCGGACGTCTCGGCTCCGGCTCCGGAGCACGGAATTCCTTCGGCGGCTTCGTGGCACTCGAGAATCACGGCGAAGGCATCGGCAGTGCCTACGGTCGGCAGATCACGGATGAGCACCACTGGACACTGCATGACATCATCATCGTCCCGAGCCGCGAAGAGAAGAAAGTGGGATCGACGGAAGGCCATGCGAACGCCGCCACGAGCCCGCTCTTCCGAGAGCGTCTCCGCGCGATCCCCGAGAGAATGCGGGGGTGCATCGGTGCGCTCCAGACGAAAGATTTCGAGAAGCTCCGGATCGTGTCGGAGCAGGACGCTCTCGACATGCATCGCGTCATGGAGACGCAGACCCCTGCACTCCGCTACCTGAGCGAGGACACGCATCGCATTCTCCGTGGCATCGAAGCCGTGCGACAGAGTGATCACCTGCACGTGCTCTACACGATGGATGCGGGCCCTACCGTGCATCTGCTCTGCACACAGGACAGCCTGAAGACGGTCGACGACTTCGCTGCGGCACAGAAAGGGTGCACCGTGTTCAGGGCGAAGACAGGCGCACCGTCGCGGCTCATCTGAGGGGCAAGACCCTGCTACAATCCGTGTCTCATGGATCTCCGCAGTCTCCCCGAACAACTGAGCCCCTTCCAGCGCATCAACCAGCGCCGGACGCTCGTCGAAACGGAAACCGGCGCCGATCTCAGGCACCTTGAACCGCGAGAATCGGTCATCGGTGAAGCGGAGCGGAAGAACTGCGAACAGATGTTCGGTGTCGTGACGGTCCCTGTCGGATATGCGGGGCCGCTGAGGATCATCCATGCGAAAGGCCACACATCGGATATCCATCTTCCGGTGGCAACGACCGAAGGTGCACTCGTCGCCAGCATCAATCGCGGATGCAAAGCGGTCACCACAGCCGGAGGCGCGGTCATCACGGAGACGAAGCATCACGGCATCTCACGCAGCATTGCGCTGCGCGCCAGTTCCGCCACCGGCGTACAGGATCTCGTGGACGCGATCCGGAAGAATGAAAGCGTCTGGAAGCAGGCCGCGGAAGCCACGAGCGAACATCTGAAAATCCTCCGCTACGACATCGACATCAAGAAACAGTACGTCTTTCTGACACTCCACGCCGACACGGACGAGGCGATGGGGATGAATATGGTGACGATCGCCGCGCAGGCGGTGGGAGCGTGGGTGGCTGCTGCGGTGAAGGGTGCGAAATGCATCACCGTTGCGGGGAACGTCGACTCGGACAAGAAGCCCTCGAAGCGTACGCACGAACGCGGCCGCGGATTCGAGGTGACGGCCTCGGTGACCCTCTCTGCAGAAGTGATCGCAGATACTCTCAAATCCACTCCGGCGGACATGCTCGGTGTGGCAAAAGCGAAACTCGAAGCGGGTTCCGAGATCGCAGGCGCCATCGGGAAGAATCTCCACGCTGCCAATGTCGTCGCGGCACTCTACCTCGCGACCGGTCAGGACATCGCGCACACGGTGGAAGGATCGCTCGCGGATACGACGGTGGAAGAGGGGGGTGCGGGACTGAAGGTGACGGTGCGCCTCCCCGCCATCATGGTG
Organism: uncultured Candidatus Peribacteria bacterium; assembly: GCA_964508225.1. Taxonomy (GTDB): domain Bacteria; phylum Patescibacteriota; class Gracilibacteria; order Peribacterales; family Peribacteraceae; genus CAZDRX01. Next base: position 46,259 of record CAZDRX010000003.1, on the reverse strand, counting down.
GGAATCCGCGGCGGCGGCACGGGTCTCCCTGCACAATCGCAGTGCCTGAAGCTGCTGCTTCGGAACAAATCGGGGCGTGACGCGCGTACAGAACTCGCCGAAATCGTGGCGGCTGCCGTCCTCGCGGGAGAGGTGTCGCTCCTCGCGGCACAGGCGAGCCAGACACTCGCATCAGCGCATGCGAGCCTCGCGCGCTAACATAGCTGCATGATCACGCGACGCGTCGCTGTGCTGACGATCCTCATCCCCACACTCCTCGGGGGGCTGCTTGCGGTCTTCGCCGGACGTCTCTGGGTCGTACCGGTGACACCGCTGGACACCGAGACGTACATCAACATGGCGAAGTTTGTGCACGCGGGTCTGGGACTCCGCTCTCCGGCCTACGGAATGCTGCTACTCCCCTTCATCACCATCGGACAGCCGATGCTGTTCGTCTGGTTTCAGGTGCTGTGGTGGGTCGCATGCATTGCCGCAGCCACCGGTCTCGCACTCACACTCACGCAGAGTGTCTGGAAGACACTGCTCTTCGGGGTTGCCTTCGTGTACATCGAAGCCGTCATGACCTACACGCTTGCACTGCAGTGGTGGCTCATCGCCGATCCGCTCGCTGTCGACTGGCTGACCCTCGGCCTGCTCCTCATGCTCATCGGCATCACTCTGCGCAGAGACGGCTTCCTTGTCGCGGGGGCAGTGGCGATCGGTGCGGCCAGCGGGCTACGTCCGATGCTCGCATCCATCCTGTGCGCCTTCGCGCTTCTCGTCATGAGCGTCGTCTGGTTCGGATACAACACGCGACGTCGGGCACTCATACTCTCGGGAACATTCCTCCTTCTGCCCGTTCTGTGCCTGTCACTCCTCAATAAGGTCACGGTCGGGAGCTTCGCGCTCTCGCAGCTGCCGGGTCTCACCATGCCCGCGTACGTCCTCGCACTCGCAGAACCGGAGGATCGCGTGTTCGATGACCCTGAGCAGAACCGTCTGTTCCACGAGACAATCGAAAAAAAGACGCTCCCGGCAGGACTCGTCCCCAAGAACGTCTACGGATTGCCTGCCGTGTTCCCGAGCAAGCAGGAGAACTGGACGCCTCTTCTGTGGTTCTATTCCACGATGGAAGACGATACGGATTATCCGACCCTCCGGTCCAAGGTTCACGCACGAAGTGTGCGCACGACGCAGCGGCTCATCTGGCTGCATCCGATTGCGTACATCCGTCGGGCATTCGCACAGACGATCACCGTGATGGTTCCGACCGAGAGAGACCGCATGAACCACTTCGCCGTCTCAGATCCCTACGCTCTTCTGAATGCCGTCAGGTATGGATGGGGGTCTCAGACCGGACAACACCGGATCATCGGCGCATCAGGCCTCGATCACCTCTCCGCGGACATGCGTGTGGGCAAGTGGTTCGAGACGGGGAAACTGGGACTGCGGCTCCCCATGAGCGCGGGTCCGAAGACGAAGCTCATTCTCTTCGCAGCCTTGCTCTGCATGGCCTTTGAAACCGTGGGACGGCTGCGCTCTTCCGTCCACTATGCACGCATGTTCGGACTCGTCATCGGCATCTGCATGATCCATCTGGTGCTGAGCGCGATGAGTTATTCGCTCGTCACCACGTTCATGAATCCGCGGTACACCGTGCCGGGCCTGATCACAGGGGAGCTCGCTCTCCTCTTCATGATGCTCTCCGTACTCACCCTGTTCCGACCCACGGAAACATGACGCATCTGCTGCACATGCTCCGGCGATGGAGCGGCGTGCTGGTGCCGACTGGCCTTGCCGTCGTCGTGATCGTGCTTGCAGGCAGAGTCTTCACCGCACCGGTCGTTTTTCCAGACACGTTCGGGTACCTCGCCGCAGGAATGTTCAATCCGGTGGTGGGCGGATTCCGTACTCCCACATACGGATGGCTCCTCACGCTGGCACTCCGTCTGCAGATCCCGATGCTTCCCGTCATTCTCCAATGCATCCTGTGGATCGCCTGCATCGCGGGAAGCGCGCTCCTGACATGGCGTCTCACGCGGAGCGTAGTGAAAGGAGCACTCGCAGGCGCAGGGATGGTCTTTCTCGAAGTCGTACTCATGCACCATCTGCCTGCGAACTGGTACTACCTGACCGATGCTCCCTACGCAGCACTGCTCACCCTCGGTCTCGTCTTCATGCTGCTCGGAATGTCGCAAGTCCAGAACAAAACAGAGTGGGTGGGGGCACTGCTCATCGGATCCGCGAATCTCATCCGGCCGCTCCTCGCGGGGTCACTGACCGGATCCGTCGCGACGATCGTCATCGCACGTGCGACGGGCGGAAACGTGCTGAGCCGGAGAGTCGGGATCTCGCTGGCACTGCTCTGGGCACCGGTGCTGGTGCTCTGCATGGTGAACGGCCTAGCGTACGGCTCATTCTCCTCCTCATCACAGAGCGGGATGTTTCTCATGCTGACGGCCATGGAGCTTGCAGAGCCCGGAGATACGGTCTTCCATGATCCGGAGCTGAACCGTGCGTTCCATGCAGTGATCACACAGAAGAAAGCGCCGGCAGATCACCTCGGAACGGATCCGTACTCCATCAACACAGCACCCGACTGGCACGCGCTCTCCTCGTTCTACGGATCGATCGTGGGAGAGATGCCGGTTTCTGAGATGCGATTCTCGGTCGGGAGGCTCAGCTCACTCGTGACCCTCCGATTGGCCCTGCTCCACCCCGTGGCATACGCGCGCGTCACAGGGAAACAATTCCTGTTTCTCCTCGTACCGGACAACGTGATGCGCCACTACTGGTGGCCGAAAGATCCGCTCATCATGGCGAGTCAGCAGCATGACCGCTGGATGGATCTCTACAGAATCACGGGGGGTCCACCACCCGTACGTGTGCCGGAGCTCCGCGCACCGGATCACCGGATCGTGGAGTGGCTGGACACGGCGTATCTCGGGATCCGTCTCGGCAAAACCGCAGGGCCGAAGTCTCTCGCGCTGTTCTCCGCGCTCGGTCTCCTGTGCGTCGTCCAGGGAGTACGTCTCGCGAGAGCGCGTGACCATACGCGACTCATCGGTCTCGCAATTCTGCTCCTCCTCCTCCTCAACACCGTAGCGCATGCCGGAGCCCAGTCCCTCGTGACGCTCGTGGCCGATGCGCGCTACAGGATCCCGGGGCTCCTCACAGCGGAATTGGCGCTGCTCCTCACACTCCTGACGCTGCGCCGGAATCCCGCAGACTGAAACCTCTGCTATACTGCCGACTCCCGTGAACGCCGCCATCCTCTCCTTCGGCCGCTATGTCCCGTCTTCGCGCATCCAGTCGAAGACGATCGCCGAACACTGGAAGCGCGGCACCGAACAGGCCGATGGCCTCGGCATCATCGAGAAAGCCGTCGCCGCATCGGATGAAGATGCCTTCACCCTCGCGTGGGAAGCATCCACAGTCGCACTGGAGACAGGCGACATTGATCCCGCCACACTCGGCGCGGTCTTCGTCGGGTCCGAGAGTCACCCGTACGCGGTGAAGCCGACGAGCGGCATGCTCGTCACCGCACTCCGCTTAAGCCCGTGGTGTGCGGCAGCGGATCTCGAATTCGCCTGCAAGGCGGGCACCGCTGCGCTACAGATCGTGAAGGCGATGGCCGAGAGCAAGCAGATCAAAGCAGGTCTCGCTGTCGGCACCGACACTGCACAGAGCAAGCCCGGCGACGCGCTCGAGTACTCGGCTGCCGCAGGCGCCGCCGCATTCGTGATCGGCCTCCCGACGAAGAAACATCCGGGCATCTGCAGCATCGACGCGACGCTCTCCTACACCACCGACACTCCCGACTTCTGGCGCGGTACGGGCGAGAAGTACCCCTCGCATGCCGGACGGTTCACCGGAGAGCCCGCATACTTTCACCACGTGGAGATCACCGCGAAGAAGATGCTCGAACAGGCCAAACTGAAGCCGTCGGACATCGATCACGTGGTGCTCCACATGCCGAATGCGAAGTTCCCCGCGCAGGCCGGAAAGAAGCTCGGATTCACGGACGAACAGATGAAGCTCGGATTCATCGTCCCGCATATCGGCAACACCTACTCGGCCTGCTCCCCGCTCGGCCTCACATTCGTTCTTGAGCACGCGAAGAAAGGTCAGACGATTCTCCTCGTGTCCTACGGATCGGGGTCGGGATCGGACGCGTTTCTCTTCACGATGCTCCGGGACGGGACTGCGCTGCCGAAATCGAAGGATGCTGACACGCCGAAACACCTGAGTTACGGGGAGTACCTGCGGTTACAGAAGGTACTTGCGTAATGCAAAATCGATGATCTGAGACTACTTTCACACTCTCACATCCCTTATACTGGTTCGGTCTATGCGTGAGGTTATTCATGTTCTCGGAGGTTCCCAGACCCGCTTCGGCGAGCTGTGGGGCAAATCACTCACCGATCTCATCGCGGAAGTGATCGATGGTGCCGTGACATCCGCCGGCGTCATGCCGACGGACATCGACTACGTCGTGATCGGCAATATGGTCGGAGGCGAGACCGCCGAACAGGCGCATCTCGGCACACTCGCATCGAGCTGTCTGCCGCACCATCCTCCCGCACTCCGTGTGGAGGCCGCGTGCGCATCCGGCGGCATCGCCGTGCACACGGCGTGCGCACTGCTCGAGAGCGGCAAGGCGGAGACGATCCTCGTCATCGGTGCGGAGAAGCTCACGGATGTCGCGGGCGACATCGTGACGAGTGCACTCATGCGCGCGGCGGATGCCGAGAAGGACACGCCCTCAGGACTCACGTTCCCGTCGATCTTCGCCATGACCGCAACCGCGTACATGCACGCGTATGGCCTCAAGAGGGAAGACCTGAGTCTCGTCTCGGAGTGCTCGCACCGCGCAGCGGTGAAGAACCCCTACGCCCAGTTCCGGAAGGAGATCTCCGCCGCAAGCATCTCCAGAAGCCCCCTCGTGGCCGATCCGCTGCGCCTCCTCGACTGCTCCCCCATCACGGACGGCGCCGCTGCCGTCATCCTCTCCACGAGGAAAGAGAGCCCCGTCCGGATCGCAGCCTCCCAGATCGCGTCGGAGCCTCTCAGTCTCGCCGACCGTGCAAGTCTCACCTCCTTCTCGTCGACACGCTCAGCGTTCACCAAGGCACTGAAGGAATCCGGATGGAACAAGAATGATATCGACTGCATGGAACTCCACGACTGCTTCAGTATCGCATCGCTCATCCACCTCGAGGACTTCGGATTCGCGGAAGAAGGCGAAGCCATCCGCATCTTCCAGCAGCGCGATGCCGACTCCGACGGCACACTCCCGATCAACATGAGCGGCGGGCTCAAGGCCTGCGGTCACCCGATCGGCGCCACGGGCGTGAAGCAGGTGCTCGATTGCTTCAAGCAGCTCACCGGCACCGCGTCGAATCAGGTGCAGGGTGCGAAGCGCGCCATGGCACACAACCTCGGAGGGGTCGGCGCCACGTGCACGATCCATCTCCTCGAATCCGCGTAAAGCTCTATGGACCGCATTCCAGCCCTCCACAGGCGCGTCCGCAAGATCGGTGAAAAAGCTCCGCAGGGAGGAACCATCCTGAGCTTCACCACCGTCCGTCACCCGCCCGCCGGCTTCGGCACCGAGCCCTACACCGTCGCGCTCATCCGTCACGACGACGGCACGAAATCGATGGCGCAGCTGACCCGCGAGTGTGCTCCGCCGACGATCGGCGCACGCGTGCTCCCGCGCATGCGCAGAATCCGTACGATGACGAACGGTCTCCATGTGAACGACTTCAAGTACGACGTGGTGGTGACGAAAGACGAACCGCTCTTCACCGTCACCTCATACGTCCTCGCCGTCTCGGGTCCGTCGGGTGTGGGCAAGACGACGATTGCGCACTCTCTCCTCTCGCTCTTCACATCGTACGCCGAGCAGGTGCCCATCATCACGACGCGCGAAGCACGCAAGAGCGACACCGAGCCGTACATCCACGTCACGAAGGAACAATTCGACGCGATGCGGAAAAGCGGCGAGATCGTGAGTTCTACACACATGCCAAGCAAGACGGAGCTCCGGTACTACGGCTACCGTCGCAGAGACATCGAGGCCATCTGGAAGCGCGGCAAGCTCCCGATCGTCGTCACCGAGATCCACCTGCTCAAAGGCCTCGTGGAGTCGCTCGGCCGCCGCGCGGTCTTAAGCTGCGGGCTCCTGCCCCCCGGCAAGAGCAAGCGCACGATGCTCTCCGCACTCCTCCACCGCCTGCGCATCCGCGGTGGCCACACCGAAGAGCAGATTCAGGAGAGGCTCAAGGTGGCGGAAGCGGACCTCAAGGCATTCGATGATCACAAGCATCTCTTCGATCACCTCCTCGTGAACGACGAAGTGCAGGTGTGTGCCGAGACGATCCGCGAACTCGTCGCGCAGGCAAACTAGAGGCACAACCAAAGACCCAATCCTTGCGGACTGGGTCAGTGGCTCCTTTCGAAGTGTTGATGGTGATGAAAGCGTGAAGCGAAAGCGGTTACAGGCCGTAGTTGAGGCGTGCCAGGCTGTGAGCCGTAGCACCGCCCCAGACGGCGACAGCCTTGCGGCCGAGCGTCTGCAACGTATGACCCGGATTGCCGGAATTGGGATGGAGGCTCGCGGTGAGCCCCTCACATGCAACCACGTTCCCGTTGGAGGGTTCGTAGATGATGTTGCCCGATTCCAGATGCCAGTTCTCACCTCCATGCTCCGAGGAGTAGTAGGTGAATCCGGCACCCTTGGCGGCGTGATAGAGAATCCGGAGAGCGCCCTGGAAGTATTCCCACTCGGTCTGAGTGAAGGAGTCCAGGTCGGTGTATCCGAGCCGCACGAGATGTTGCCGCAGGAGCGGCTTCTCACGCACGGCGGCGAGATACGCTTCGTAGGAGCCTTCGTGCTCCATGAAATCCATGCCAGCTTCCTGACCGGGGTAATCGAAGTACACCGGGTTGATCGGGCGGCCGGTCGCCGCTTCGATCATGAAGACATCGCACGCTGCTGCCCCGGCATGGGCATTCCCTTCGGAGTTGAGCGGGAGACCTGCCCCGGGACCGACGCCGTAGTTGGCGCTGATCGTCAGGAGTTCGGTGATCCCGCCCTCGAAGTCTCCCTGCCGGAGATCACGGATGTCGCCGGACTCGATGCTCCGGACGAGGAAATCCGCAACCTGCGCCATGAGATCTGCGTCATTCTTGAGGCGCTGACTCGCTTCCTCCACGGCCTTTGACGGCCTCAGCTTCACATACGAGAACGTCCCGTCTGCGATGCCGCCGCACGCCATGAAGTCTGCGATGCGCTGCGGGATGGCTTCGTCGGTCAGACCGATGAGCGCCATCTGTTCCTTGAGCAGGCGGTTGAAGCCTGCAATCTGACGCTGTTCGGACCGGAATCCGTCGAGCGCCGCGATGATGAATTGGCCATCGCTGGCCTCGAAGACGAGCTGGTCGAGGAGTTCGATCCCCCGGGCAGCGGTCTCGCGCAGGATGAGTTCACCCTTCGCGAGACCACCCGGAAGACGGGGTGTCTTCTCGCCGAATTCGTCGAGACCGTCGTACGATGCACGGATCAGCACGTTCGGAACCACGAGTGGGCTCCGGTTATGCTTCAGCGTGATCATGTCGCGGTAGCCGGTGTCATCACCTTCGATCAATCCTGTGAGGGAGTTGATGGGACGGACGATTGGTGTCGTCCGCCAGTCAGACATGTCGACGGGGTACTTGTGACTCATTGAAGAGCCTCCTTCTCAAAAACGCGTACACACGGGTTTTGGCTTCACTTTTCAACACCGATGATGTGAAAAGAGCCAATGATGAAAATACCATTTTATTTAAGTTTCGTCAATTCTTCACTGTACCGCCTCGCTACCCCATCCCAACCGTAGTTTTCCGCTAGTTTGCGCGCCGCATTCGACAATCTCGCACGCAGCGAGGGGTCGGTGAGGAGATGGCGGAGTTCGGCAGCCGCAGCCTCCGGATCATCGGCCGGAACGAGGAGGCCTGTCTCGCCGTCCTTCACGATTTCGGGGATGCCTCCGGTGTTCGTCGCGAGGAGCGCGCACCCCGCAGCCTGCGATTCGAGGAAGACATTGCCGAGTGCCTCACTCCGCGAGAGTCCGCAGAAAATTTCCGCCTTTGCATACTCATCGAAGAGCGCCTTGCCCGAGACCCTGCCTGTGAATGTCACACGGTGATCGATCTCCAGATCGGCGGCGAGCTTCTTCAGATTCTTTTCCTCCGATCCGGAACCGACGATGCGCAGATGCACCGAGGGATCGAGTCCTTTGATCGCTTTTGCGAATGCATGGAGAAGCGTGTCGACGCCTTTCATCGGCTCGAGCCGTCCGACGAAGAGCACGCGCCCCGAGTCCTTGGCATGGAACTCCGTCGCTTCGCGGATGCCGGTGAGGTCGATGCCGTTCGGGATGACGACCACGTCTTTTCGGGCAAGGGAAGTGGGAGTCCGTGCAAGCTCCTCACTGATCGCGGTCACGCGGTCAGGGTAATGCACGATCATCTTCTTGAGGAACGTCCGGTTCGTCGTCTGGAGTGTGAGAATTTTCTTCGCACGGCAGCGGCAGAAGAAGAGCGCGAGTCCCGCGAACGTCTCGAGTACCGCGTGGATGATGTCGGGATGAAGCTTCCCGAGCTGCATCGGTGCAAGGAGCGGGTACAACCACTTGTCGATGGGCAAGCCGAGACCCACACGGATCACCTGCACGCGTCCGCCGAGGGTGCTTCGCGTCGGAAGCTTCCGTGAGTATCGGCCGGTGACGATCGTCACATCGAATTCCTCGGGAAGACGCACGGAGACTTCCTCGACCATCGCCTCCGCACCGCTCCTGTAAGGCGAGAGAAATGCCGAGAGGATGACGAGGCGGATCTTCTTCATGAGGGAATCCAGTGGCGGAAGTATTCATCATACTGCTTCCCGACTTTGTCCCAGCTGAAAACCTCCAGAATGCGCTTTCTGGCCTGTTCTCCAAGGTTTCTGCGCTTCACGGGATCTTCGAGAAGACGACGGATATGGGCGGCAAGCGCCTCCCTGTCCCCCGCGGGGAAGAGGAATCCGGTACTGCCGCTCTGGATGAGGAACCTGTTTCCTCCGACGTCCGATGCGATGCATGCACACCCCGATGCCATCGCCTCCATGAGAGCGTTGCTGAGTCCCTCCGAGTAACTCGGGAGCACGAAGATGTCGGTACCGCGGAGAATCTCCGCGATGTCGTGACGGAGTCCTGTGAAGGTAACGCGTGATCCGAATTCCTGCACGAGCGGATGATCCGGCTTCGTCCAGCCGACAGCCTGAATCGTGAGATCCGGATGCACGTCTTTCACCATGAGCGCCGCCACGACGAAATCGTCCGCGCCCTTCACGGATTCCATGCGTCCGATGTAGGTGACGACCGGTGCCGGGCGCTCGGTGTGCGGCAGGGCGAACGGTGCGGGATCGATGCCGGTCGGGATCACCGAGGATTTTCCGGCAATGCCGAGACACCGGAGAATGGCTTCCTGCTGCGGATGGAAGAAGATCACCTTCGTGGCGGCTTTCAGGATGATCCACCCGAGCGTCCACGCGTAGATAGCCGCGCAGATCTGCCCAAGCTTCCCTCTCGGCCACCACGTGATGCCGACGAGCGCGTCGGTGATGAGGAGCACCTTGTGACCCGCGAGACGGAGACGCAGGAGAGCAATCGAACTCCAGAAGAGCACCTTGTTCACGACGATGACATCGGGCTTCAGGGTGTGCGCGAGCGCAGCGGCTCTGCCCGAGAATCCGAACGCGATGCCGTAATTCCACGGATCGGGAATGAAGTGATCCTTCACGCGGTGTACCGCAAGTGTGTCGGAAATTTTTTCGACTGCTCCGTACTTTGCGCTGTCGCCCATGCAAAGAACATCCACGCGATACCCCAGCCGCTGCCAGAGCTCGGCAAGTTTCACCGTACTGACCATCCAACGATGGTCCTCTTTCCAGTATGGACTGATGAGAAGAATGGATTTCTGGGGCATCGAAGTATCCATAGACGGCCATTCTATGCCATTCTGAAGCCCTTTTAAAGCCTCTTTTGCGCCTCCGGAGCACTGGCACCGGCATCCTTGAGGGCTTTGTCACGGACAATCTTCGTGAGGCGCTGCTCCATCTCCTCGAGACGGATGATGAAGTAGAACATCATGAAGAAGAGCACACCGATGGCCGTGATCGTCGCGGCATTCTCGTTCTTCTTGATACCCGTGATGGAACTCAAGTACTGGAGACTGCTCGGCACGAGCGAGATGTACGCGATCGCCGACCAGAAGATCGTCCAGAGTCCGCCTTCCCAGATCGTCTTCTTCTGACGGACGACCAAGTTCCACGCGTACGCCACCATGAGGAAGCTGAAGAGCGGAACGACAACCTGATAGGGGGTGAATTCGAACTGGATCATCGGAGGAAGGTGCGGAGGAGAATCTTGGCGGCAGTCTGGAGACCGCTCGCGAACGACTGACCCTTGGCCAGCGTGTATTCGGAGTATACCACTTTGGAGGGCACGGAGATCACTTTCCAGCGGTGTCTGGCGGCCTCCCGGATGATCTCGGTGCAGAATTCGAAACCGGACATCTTGAGGTCGATCTCGCGGAGAGCCTGTGTGCCGAACGCCTTGAACCCGCACTGCGTGTCGGGGAGCCAGATGCCGGTGACGACGAACGTGACGCCGTTACCGATGAAGTTGGCCACTCTCCGGATGTGCGGGATGTTATTGCGGCGGCCGAAGCGGTTGGCGATCACGAGGTCGGCGTTCGACGTCCGGAGTGTCTCGAGGAGACGCGGAATATCCGCCGTGGCGTGCTGACCGTCGGCATCGAGCGTGACCGCCACGTCGTATCCGAGATTCCGCACCGCCGTGAGACCGGTCATGGTGGCGGCGCCTGCACCGCAGTTCTCCGGATGGATGATGACGCGCGCACCTTCGCTCAGCGCAACCTCGGCCGTGGTATCGGTCGATCCGTCCACGATGACGAAGACATCATCGACGTACTGCTTCGCCCCGCGCACGACGGCACCCACGCGCGTGGCTTCATTGTAGGCCGGAATGACGGCTGCAACCTTCATTGCCCATAGACTAGCGGAAAAGCCGCTCGCTTGCAGAGAATCGGAAAAGTACGGGAGATTTGCTCCCGCACATCTCCGGAAATGCAGGACTACTTCACCGGCAGTGTCGATCCTGATGCATCGGGGAGCAGGATGTACGCGATGCCATTACCCGGATCGTTGATCACGATCTCGAGGTTGACCGCCGGATCGTTGGCGAAATCAAGGAACTTGGCGACCTTCTGATGCAGCGAACCGTTCGGATCTTTCTCGATCGTGTGCGTGTTCGTGTCGAAGATGATGGAGTTGAAGCCGAGCGCGTGGAGACGCTTGAGCGTGAGCACGTGATCCTGCTCCTGATTCAGACAGCTGAAGAAGTTCATCTGATGATCGGCGAGCGGGAAGATTTCGCGATTCCGCGGGATGAAGTACGAGATGAACGTGCCGATACGATACGTGTAGGGCGTATCCGGCATCGTTTCGTGACGGCTGACCACACTCTCCCGGATATTGTCGTAGTCCGGAATCGTCACCTCGCGGAGTGCCGGAGCGGTAATCTTGCCGAGCGAGTACTCGAAGATGTTCTTCTGCGTGTCGAACTGCCATAGGCGGTTCGTAAGACAGATGATGATGCTCATGGCGATGAGGAAGCTCATGAGGAGGCGGTTCGGATTGTCCGGTGCACGGGCGATGAAGGCTTCCATCGCGATGGCAAGCCCGAGGAACATACCAATGCCGTACCACGCGATGCCGTTGGCCACGATCGCCCACTGCACGAGGAAGACGCATGTGGCGACGAAGAGTAGGCGAAGCCACCTGCCGCGCGGCGACCAGAAGTACGGAAGGAGGAGGAGCAGCGGGAAGAGCAGGAGCGCCGGCGCGAATGTGACGTAGTAGCCGAAGGTATCCAGGTTCATCACCTGACGCCACTGAAGCGTGAGATAGTGCGAGATGCCCTTATCGAAGCCCCAATAGCGGTCGAGCTCTTCGGTGCGCGCGGAGGAGTTGCAGGCGGGAGTCTTGGGATCGAGCATGAGCTCGTCGGGGAGCCAGCGCACAGGCTGATTCGGATGGAGCGCGAGCGTGCCCTTGCCGTCGGCCTCTCCGTAGAACACCTGCGGAGCGGTCGTGTCCTGCGCCGTAAGGATGGTGCTCGTGTTCACGAAGTCGGCGTGGAGGAAGTTGTAGGTCATCCACGGTGTCGTCGCGATGGCGAGTCCCGCCACGAAGAGTCCGAGGTACGTGGCGTACGTGCGGATCGTCAGACGCTTCAGGTACGCGGCGTAGCCGAGGAATCCGAGACCGGGGAGGAGTGTCACGATGAAGGCAGCGAACGCCGGCAAGGTGAAGCCGAGCATCGCACGGCTGGAGAAGGAGACGACATCGATGGCACCGAATTTCTGGAGAATGGCGAAACCGATGAGCACCGCTCCTGCACATCCCCATGCACCGAGTTCCGCACCGGTGAGAAGTGTCAGCATCATGAGGATGCCGAGAACGCCCGTAGGCTTGATCGCAAAACTGAAACCCGCAAGGAGACCGGCCACGAGGAGGAGCTTTCTGTCGGGATGGCTGTCATCCCCTTCCTCAGTGACGGTCGACGGCGGGAAGAGGAAGACCATGACCGCAAGAACGCCGAGTGCGGTGGTGAAGAAGGACGCATTGTCGATCTTCATATCCGCGAACGAGAAATGCCCCGTCATCGGGAGGAAGTAGTACATCATGGCGGCGATGACTCCGCCACGCTTGCCGAAGTACAGGCGACCGATGAGGTACACGGCGAGTACGGCGATGAGCCCCGCGCTCCAGTTGATTTCCATCGCGAGTGTCGAGCCGATCCAGCTGTCGTATCCGAAGAGGACGAACCCGAGCGAGGTGATGTACTCCCACTGGAACTGTCCCATGGACGGAATGAACGAACCGTAGCTCGCGAGGAGCTTCGGACGGTTCAGGTAGCTTCCAAGGTCATCCCAGCCGATCGGAAAGGGGCGCACGACATTGAGGAAGTTGAGCGCGACGTAGGTGATGAGGAACCAGACGAGGTAGAGATGCCAGTTCTTGAGAGAGAATTCGATCTCGACTTTCTGTTCCCACGCGGCTTTGAGCCAACGGATCGTCTGCGGCAGGAGAAGCAGCGGCATGCCGAAGAAGAGGATTCTGACAATCGTGCTGTGGAGCTGGCTCGTGATCGCGAGCGCCCAGATGATCGCGACCCACGCGAGTGCTCCGGTACCGATGGAGAGAAGCATGAGAACGGACAGGCGCGCACTCTTCAGACGGAGCACCGTCGTAAGGAGGAAGCTGCCGAGGATGAGCAGATTGAAGAGGAAGAGCGCCACCATGAGGATCTGCATGCCGACGCGCGAGAAGAGACTCTGCTGCATGCACCAGAAACTGAGGTCGTAGAGCCGCGCTCCGTTCTGGGTCATGATGCCGGTATCCGAGAGGCATCCGCGGTCGAGGAGATCGTGATAGTTGGCCTGCAGTTCGGTGAGCGCCTGATCCCCCGCGCCCTGATACACCTGCGCGGTGGGCTCGAAGAAGCGGCGGAACGGCGGAAGGAGCTTCGTGCCGTCCACATTCGTGAGACGGGCGTTGTCCGGCGTGTTCCAGTTGTACATCGTCCCCATGGAGAACGTGGTGCCGAGCAGCCACACCGATGCGACGAAGACCCCGATGATCGCGGCCACTCTCCACTCGGTCTTCAAGCTGAAGTAACCGGTCTTGTATCCCTGATAGAGGAGAATCATCGCGAGCACGAGCGCGGAGATGACGACATAACTGAAGAACGGGCTCGCCATCTTGAACGTGGCGACGAGGAACGGAATGATGACCGCCGCACCGCGACAGAAGAAGACCGTGTTCGTCGACGCCGTACCGCAGGCCAGATCCCACGTGTGGACATCATCGGGCGTGGAATACACGAGCTGATGAATCGGGATTCCGAGATAGATGATGAGACTGAATCCTCCCCAGAGGAGGGCACAGACAAAGAGAGCGAAACTGAGAATGACGATGGTGCGCTGATTCATGGGGCATAGAGTACAGGAAACAGAACGCGGCAACGACAGAAAATAAGGCTGATATACTGGCTCTCTCATGACTCCCGACCCGACTTCCATCCGCCGTGCGTTCCCCTTTCTCTCCGAGAAAGATCCTGTCGCGTATCTGGACAGCGCGGCGACCTGCCAGATGCCCGAGGCAGTATTGGCTGCGATGCACGATGCGGCGGCAGCGAAGGCGAATGTGAACCGCGGGGTGTATCCGCTCGCCGAGAAAGCCACGCTCGCGTACGACGATGCGCGCAGAACCGTCGCGGGATTCATCGGCGCGGCTCCGCACGAGATCATCTTCACGAAGAACGCGACCGAGGGCGTGAATCTCGTGGCACGGAGTTTCGGCGATACACTGAAAGCCGGTGACCGTATCGCGCTCACGGTCATGGAACACCACAGCAATATCGTTCCATGGCAGCAGCTTGCGGAAAGAAAGGGTATCGTACTCGAATGGATCGGCATCGATGCAGATGGCCAACCCGATCTCTCCACTCTTGAAAAAATTCTGAAGAAAGGACAAACGAAGCTCGTGGCGATGACGGGACTGAGTAACGTCCTCGGGTCAGCTCCGGACATCACGAAGGTATCAACGATGGCGCATGAACACGGTGCCGTCACGCTCATCGACGCCGCGCAGCTCGTCGCGCACACGAAAGTCGACGTCACGAAGATCGGCTGCGACTTCCTCGTCTTCTCCGGGCACAAACTCTACGGCCCTACGGGCGTCGGTGTGCTCTACGGAAAGAAGGAGCTGCTCGACCGGATGCCCGCATTCCTCGGCGGCGGCGACATGATCGGCACGGTCACGCGGAAGGGATTCACCTGTGCGGAACTTCCGCGGAAGTTCGAGGCAGGTTCGATGCCGGTGACGCAGATCCTCGGTCTGGCCGCCGCGATCCGGTGGATGCAGGAGACGGGTATGGAGAAGATCTTCGCGCATGAAGACGCGCTGATCGCCCATGCCACAGCAGCACTCGCGGCGATCGACGGACTCACGATCCTCGGCACACAGAACCCGCAGAAGAGAAAAGGATGCGTCAGCTTCACGGTGAAGGGCGTCCATCCCCACGATCTCGCGGAAGTGCTGGGCAGGCGGGGCGTGTGCATCCGCGCGGGGCATCACTGCACGCAGCCGCTCCATGAACACCTGAAGATCCAGGCCTCCGCACGCATGAGCGTCGCCGCGTACAACACGAAAGATGAGATCGACCGCTCAGTCAGTGAAATCAAGGCAGCGCAGAAACTCCTCACGAAATAATCCATGGATCTCTACGCCGAGAACATCCTCGACCACTACAAGAACCCGCGTCATGCGGGGCATCTGCAGCGTCCGACCGTCTCACGGCGCGAGGAGAACGCGAGTTGCGGCGATGATCTGACGCTCGAGCTCACGGTGGAGGATGGCGTGATCACCGATCTCGCATGGCGTGGCGAAGGCTGCGCCATCAGTCAGGCGGCGATGTCGCTCCTCTCAGAGGAACTCATCGGTGAAACCGTTGCCGACGCGGAGGGGACGACGAAGGAAGAAATTCTGGAATACCTCGGCGTGCCCGTAGGTCCGCGCCGCCTCAAGTGCGCGCTGCTCTGCCTCCACACACTCAAGAACGCTCTGCGCGGGTTGAAGGGAGAGGAGCCGCAGTCCTGGCTCGAGTCCGTGAGCCTCGAGAATTGACTTTTGGAGCCTCCGCAACCAAAATCCGTTGGCTATCGAGCCGTATAAATCAAAGAAGTAAGCCGTTGTAGCTCAGTGGTAGAGCACGTCCATGGTAAGGACGGGGTCACGGGTTCAATCCCCGTCAACGGCTCCAGTTTGTAATACGAGTGCATGGAACACTCTTCCTACACGATCGCCGCCATCGCTCTGAGCACGCCGTCCATGATGACACTGATCCACGTGAGGAGGATCGGAACATTGAGGAGTCTCTCCACGAGGAGAATGGCGATGAGGATGTAGGGGCCGTTCTGCAGAAACCACGCGTACTCGAGATGGTAGCGTTCCGGAATGAGCGGCTCGATGATCTTGGAACCGTCGAGCGGAGCGATGGGAAGCAGGTTGAAGGCCATGAGCCCGAGATTGAGGAAGAGGAGGTTCGCAAGGATCTGCGCGCCGAATGCAGCGAGACGGCTGCCCACTCCGTGTGTGAAGAGGAGCTCTTCGGCGGACGCGACGTGCATGACCTGCGGCGCGACGACCGCGAGAAGAACGAACGCAATGAAGGCAAGGATGAGGTTGCTGACCGGTCCCGCAAGCGCCGTGAGGGCTCGGTCACGGACAGGGTGACGGAAGTTGCGGGAGTCCACGGGGACGGGCTTGCCCCAGCCGAAGTGAATGAGGAAGAAGAGCAGGGTGCCGACCGGATCGAGGTGCGCAACGGGGTTGAGTGTGAGTCTCCCCTCTTCTTTGGCGGTGGGATCGCCGAGAGCGTTGGCCACGAGCGCGTGCGCCCACTCGTGCACCGTGAGCGCGACCAAGATGGCGATGATGAAGGGGGCATTCAGGAGATCTGCCATAGCCGGAAGGGTACGATCAGGTGTACAAAATAGCCAGACCCGACGAGACACCTATGCGCCTCCGACTCTCCGCTCCGGCGTTCGCTCTTCTGCTCCTCGCGGGCTGTACGAAACCCGTGATCATGCCTCCGCCTGCGGATCAGGTGGCGAGTTCGTCAGGCATGCGCTCATCTGTCAGTTCGTCGATGCAGGCGTCCAAGCCGCCGAAGGCGGGATGCTTCCCGGGAAGCTGCGGCATCCCCGCACTCTCGGAGGAAGAGGAGAAAGCCCTCCTGTCGGCCGAGGCGTACCGCGTGATGCGCGAAGGAGGCACGGAGACGCCATTCACAAGCGCCCTCGCGAATGAGCATCGCAAGGGAACCTACGTGGCGGCCGATACGGGCGAACCTCTGTTCCGCTCGGAAACCAAATTCGAATCGGGAACGGGATGGCCGAGCTTCTTCCAGCCAATCAGTCCGGACATTCTCGTCCTCCGCGAAGACCGCACTCTCACCGTCACGCGCACGGAAGTCCTCACGAAGAACGGCAGCCACCTCGGCCACGTCTTCAATGACGGCCCCGAACCGACGGGGCTCCGGTACTGCATGAACGGCGTCGCTCTCCGGTTCGTGCCGGACGAGACTCAGTGAGCGGGAGTGACGGCGTACTGCTCCTGTGTCGCGTATCCGTGACGCTCCGGCGCTTTGGCGAGCGCTCTGAAGACGGTGTTGGCCACATCGAGCCCCTGCGGAAGTCCGAGCTTTGTCCGGAGCTTCAGGGCACCGCTCCGCAGGCGCGCGACCTGTCCGGGAGAGAGCGCAGCGATCTCATCAAGAACATCCTTGAGACCGAGATAGCCGGAGATCCGGATGCAGTCGCGTCCGTCGCGGAAGAAATACTCCGGCGCTCCCTTGGAAGACGTGATCGGGATGCATCCGCAGAACGCGGCTTCGAGCGGAAGCAGTCCGAGTCCCTCGAGGTACGATTCGTCGACGATGAATTCGGTACGGCTGAAGAGGTGTGCAAGCGCGTCGCGGCTCGTGTCCGTCATCACCTCGCCGATCTCGGGAGGGATCGGATGCTTCCCGTGATCCCATCCGAAGAACGTGAGATGGAACCCGCGTTCGCGGAGCATGAGCGCGAATTCGAGCGCATGCGTGTAGGCCTTCTCGGGAATAGCGTTCACTGCGATCGCGACCGTCCGCGGGATTCTCTCGCAGTCACGCGGATAGAAGACGAACGGATCGGGGCCGATGGGAAGCGCCGCCACATGCACGTCGGGATGGATGATCCGGATGTAATCACAGAGCGCCTCCGAGACCGTCACGACGTTCGGAATGCGGCGATACTGGAGGAAGGTGTCGATGCTGATGCCCGAACGGAACGCGACCTCCATGCACTGGAGAAAGAGCGCTTCCGTGCATCGGTACTGCTGGGAAAGAGAGAGTGCGGTACGGATCGTCACATCGGATGTGGAGACAACGCACCCGAGCGATGCCACGGAAGTGCGGAGATCCTCAGAATCCTGAAAGACGGTGAATCCGAACGGCGAGGTGTCGGCGATGATGTTCGGGCGATCCTTCACGTACGCGGCGACTCGGAGACCCGCGAGCGTGAGCGACTGGAGCATCCTGCAGACGAACCACACGCCGCCGTACCGGAGGTGCGTGCTCGGGAGGACAAACAGGACATCGAAGTGCTGCGGCGGAGAGCGGAACCGGAGCGCGCGGGTCTGGGGATCGATCGTCGCCGCGAGCGCATCTCTCTTCTCGAACGCCGTGTACGCAAGCGCGTGCGTATCCCCCCAGCGCTTCAGGAAGCGCTCCATCCCCTCGGCACGGATTTTTTTTCCGTCCGGCACCGTGGAGAACGACGCGCCTTCCGTGTGGTGAATGAGGAGATTGTCCACGATGACGGAGCGAAGACCTTTCGCAAGAACGCGGTAGTGGAGATCGGTATCCTCGCCGTAGCCGCGGCCGTACGACGGGTCGAAAGAAAAGAGATCATGCTTCCGGAGAAGCTCCACATCCATGCCAAGGCAGAAGCCGATAGCTGTGCAGTCGTCGGGGAATGCGGGCGTTCTGGACGCAAGCAGCCGGTCGGCCTCGATCCAGCTCTGGCCGGGCTGAAGACGGAGCGTATGGTTGGCGGCGTGCGTTCCGAAAGGAGTCGCGAGTCCGGTCGACGGATCCTGCCGGAGCGGCGCGAGCATGCGCTCGAGCCAGAACGGAGGAACCGTGACGTCCGTATTGAGGACGATGCAGTACGGACGCGCGACGCGCCGGAGCAGCGTGTTGCAGTTGCCCGCAAATCCGAGATTCTTCTCGTGCCGGAGAAGCGTGACGGGGAGGGTGCAGCGTTTCGCGAGACGCACGAACTCGGCACGACTGAAACTGTCGCTTGCATCGTCGCCGATCCAGATCATTCCGAGAAGGCTCCGGTTCGTGTGCCGCTCGAGGCTTGCGAGCAGATCCCGCAGGAGATCAGGGCGGTTGAAGGCCGGGATCACCAGATCACAGACCGCCGTCGGCGGGACGGGGGAGGCGGAGGGCGCCGACCTGAGGAATCCGGTGAACACGGGTGCCATGCTACCACCAGCGCCGAAACACCCCATGACAGGCGGAAAAGCGCAGCACGAAGGGTTGACGGGGGGCAATGATCTCTGTACATTCATTCAGCTCTATGGCCAGAATCTGCCAGATGACCGGCAAGAAAGGATCCGCGGGTAACCGCCGGAGCCACTCGCTGCGCGCCACGCGCCGCACGTTCAAGGCGAACATCGTCAAGAAGCGCGTCTACGATCCGAAGACGGGCAATTTCGTGAAGATGAAAGTCTCCACGTCCTACCTCCGCACGCTCGCGAAGCAGCTCTCGAAAGGAGGCTAATCAACAGATGTACAAGTCTCTCCGTTATGTTGCGGTGTTCTTTTGCGTGATCGACGGCCTCAGAAGCGTGGTAGAATCACCGATAACTTTACTTCCTCTCCATATTTTCCATGAACCTTCTCGTGAAGCCGCTCACCGGCATTTTGGGCATCGTGCTCCTCCTCGTCGGCATCGCCGGATTCTTCGTCCCGGGCATGCTGCTCTTCTTTGAAGTCGATACGGTCCACAACGTCGTCCACATCGCGAGCGGTCTCGTCGGTCTCTTCGCCTTCAACTCAAGCCAGTCCTCCTCACGCCTGTTCCTCATTGTCTTCGGTCTTGTGTACGGAGTCGTCACCGTCGTCGGATTCGCCATGGGTGGAGACATCCTCGGCCTCTTCCACGTGAACGATGCCGACAACTACCTGCACCTCGCCATCAGCGCGGCCTGTCTGGTCGTCGGTTTCGGCAGCGGCAAGTAATCGCTCACGAAAGCCAAGCCGGAGTGCGACGTGCACTCCGGTTTTTTTGAATCAGCGTTACGGAAGCCGGATGAGGAAGGAGACAGCAACCGCGACGAAGAGCGCGAGCGCGGCCGCTCCGTACGGACGGAGCGTCTTCGGGAGGCAGGAGACGCCGAGTGCGGTGAATGCAGCCATCACCACGGAGACGGATGAGACGTACCGGAAATCCTGCGACGGACTGAACGGATACTGGTACCGGAAGACGGCGTGGAGGAGGAGCACGCTCAGACCGTACGTAAGCATCAGGTATCCGGCGGGCTGACGGCGACGGATCGCCATGAAGATGCCGAGCAGTCCGAGGGGAATACAGAACATGCCTGCGAGCACGAGCCAGCGTCCCACGAAGAGGTACGGCTCGGGGAAGCCCCACTCACCGAAGAAGGCTGACTTGTAGAGGTACTCGAGGAAGTACTGGCGACGCTGCGCATCGTTCCATCCGTCGTTGAACGGATGCAGGAGCACCTGCAACGGGGAGAACTCAAGGAATGCTCGCGGCGTATTCGGAATGATGAGATCACCGTTGAGCGCGACGGAATTCGTGACGATATTCGTGACGATGACGTTGTCCTTCTCCGGATTGCGCATCATATACACACCGAGGTAACACCCGACCGCGAAGAGTCCGGTGAGGACGGCGAGGGGCCACTTCTTCCACCCCGTATTCCAGAAGATGAACGGCGTCGCAAGAATGAGCGGCGGAGCGAGGATGAGCGCATTCGTCTTCGTCGCGACACCGAGCGCAAGGGAGAGACACGCAATGAGCCAGTGGCGGACACGCCGTGCGCCGGGATCGAAGCAGCGGATGAGTTCGTAGAGACCGAGAATCATGAAGAACTGCACGAGCACGTCATTGTTCACGCGCCCTGCGTTGTAAATGGAGCCCGGCAACACCGCGAGTGCCGCGACTGCCATCATGAATTCCATGCGGTGTTTCCCGGGGTCGACGAGGCGTCGGATCATCCCCACGCAGAGGAGGAATGCGATGATCGCAAGAATGGGACTGAGCGATTGCACGACGCGGATCTCGTCATGCCCCTGAATGCGGAGCTCCCGCGCGACGCCGATGATCCCCGCGCTCACGATGTAGTAGAGCGGCGGCTGGAACGATTCCCATGTGTCACGCATGCCCGGGAGCCGGCCATGATCCAGGAGAAAGTGCGCGTACTCGATATGACCGTCGACGTCGTTGGCACGCACGAAGAAGGGTGTCGCGAAGAAGTAGAACAGACGCGCTGCGATGCCGACGAAGATGAGAGCTGCAAGAAGACGATCCGCACCCACGCGGGAGCGTCGGATGGTCATCCAGAGACCGACTCCCCCGCTGAGAGCCGCCATGAAGAGGAGGAAGGTCAGGAGCGGATCTGACTGATCCACTTTGATGTGGAGAGCGCCGGCGCCACCGGCATTGTGCACCACGGCCTGCATCGTGTTGATGCCGCGATGGACATAATCCGTGATCTGCACCCGCGCGCCGATGTCATAGCCGCATGCTTCGTTCTGCAGGCCGGGGATGCGCAGTCCGTTGATGACGAGTCCCTGCACGCAGTCGTCCCCCATGACGCGGAGTGTCGGCGGACGGAGCCATCCGTAACGCACCGCGAAGAAGAGGTTGTACCAGTCTTCCGACTCACGGGGAGCCGAGAAGGTGCCGCGGAAAAGGTGGAGCTCCTTGCCCGCATCGGTGTAGTAGCCGGAGATGATCCGCGGCTGGACGGTGGCGTACGTGAAGAAGAAGACCGCACAGAGAACCCACGCGAGCACGAGCGGACTGCGGAACTTGCCGAGAAGCCAGACGACTGTGGGGAGATTCCGGTGAAGCGGATGCGCTGTGGGACGTGTATGCAGTGTGCTGCGATACGCACGCGACACGAGATGCAGCAAGATGAAGACACCTGCGAGGAGCAGGAGCCAGACACCGAGGATGAGCGGATCGAGCAAGGACGGTGCCATGTCGAAACCGATGAGTTCCCTGCCACCGCTCTGTACGGTGAAGCTGAGCGTGTGGCTGCCCGTCCGCAGTTGTTCGCCGAGGTTGAGACGGAGAGGCTCTCCCGGCAATGTGCATGGCGGGAGCACCTCGCTCACATCGTGACCGTCCACCGACAAGCTGCGGATACAATCGTCTGCACGGATGATGTACCAGTGCGGTGCGAACACGGGCACTTCCAGCGTGAAGGACACCTTGAGCTCCGTCACCTCCGGCAGGACGACCTGCACGGGTAGCGGTGACGTGCCCCATGTCTTCCCGACGCCGTAGGACGCCGTGCCGAACGACGGCTGCACCACGCGGTAGAGCAGGATGCAGCAAAAACCGACGACGACGAGGCATGCCACATCGATGAGAAGGGACCGATTGATCCATGCCAACCGGCGTGCGAAAGGAGTGTGCTTCATCACCAATATTGATGTGGGTTCCAGCGTATGAAAAAGCCGCGAATCGCGCTAGTCGTTACCTCCTATGTCTGCCCCGCGGTCAACCGCATCGCAAAGGAAAAAAGCCGCGGCAGAAACTGTCAGCGGCCTTCCGTAATCCGTGGCGGAGAGGGGGAGATTCGAACTCCCGAGACGTTTTCACGTCTACTCGCTTTCCAAGCGAGCGCACTAGGCCACTATGCGACCTCTCCATTGGGCGGGTGAGTATAACGCCTCACCCGCCGGAAATCACTACTTCGTGGAACAGGCCTCACACGGGCTCATGCAGCAGATCATGTGCTTCAACCACGCCACAGAGGCAAGGGTGAACGCGACGATGCTGAGAGAACCGGACGTGGAGCCGAACTGCACGCGCATCGGCGCGAGATCGATGATGTGAGTCTGGAAGACGCCGACGAGTGCGGCAACCGCGACGATCAGGAGGAGAACGCAGAGCGTCCACTTGATGATCACGCACGGCAGAGCGCACGTCTGCTTCTTCTTGCTGAGAAGGGCCATACGAAAAGGTGGAAGAGATAAGCGGAGATCAGTGTACAGGAAAAACCGTCTCGCGTAGGCTAGGCCGCATGAAAGTCTCCCGCGACTGGCTCTCCGATTTCGTCGACTGGGTCGAAACAGACCCGCAGGTGATCGCTGACCGCATCACGTGCAGTGTGGGCGAAGTGGACGACACCGTGAAACAGGGAAAGTATCTGGACGGCGTGGTGGTCGGGAAAGTGACGAATCTGGGCAAGCACCCGAACGCCGACAAGCTCTCCGTCTGCGACATTGAGACGGAGCAGGGACTCAAGCATGTGGTGTGCGGCGGCACGAACCTCCGCGATGGCATGCACGTGGCCTTCGCACACGCAGGCACGACGGTGATGGCCGGCGGCAAGGAAGAGGTGACGCTCGCAAAGGTGAAGATCAGAGGCGTCGAGAGTGAGGGCATGATCTGCGCGGCCGAGGAGATCGAACTTGCGAGTCTTTTCCCGTCCAAGCCCGAGGACGGCGCACGTCCGATCGCGGATCTGACGCCCCGCGGCTTCAAGACGGGCACGCCGCTTAGGCAGGCGCTGAATCTGAACGACGTCGTCTTCCACATCGACAATCACGCGATCACGAACCGTCCCGATCTCTTCTCGCACATCGGTGTGGCGCGTGAACTCGTGGCACTCGGACTCGCAACGTGGAAGAAAGAACCGAAGATTCCTGCGATCAAGGAACCGAAGTCCGGAAGTTTCACCCTGAAGAATGAGGTGCCCGATCTCGTGACGGATTATAACGGCGTCCTCGTGACCATCGACGGAGAGGGTGAGACGCCCGAGTGGATGAAACGGCGTCTGGAAGCCACAGGATGGAGGTCGATCAATCTCACGGTCGACATCACGAACTACGTGCTCATGGAGGTGGGCATGCCGCTCCACGCGTTCGATGCCGACGACTTCAAGGGAACACCGGTGATCCGCACGGCGAAGAAGGGCGAGACGATCACGACCCTCGACGACGTGAAACGTCCGCTGCCGGAAGGCGCGGTGATCATGAGTGATGATGCGGGCATCTTCGATCTCTTCGGTGTGATGGGAGGGCTACGCACGAGTAACAAACCGACGACGAAGCGCATCTTCATTCAGGCGGGTGTGATCAAACCGACGTCCGTCCGTAAGACGATCGTCGCGATGGGTCACCGGACAGATGCCGCCACCGTCTACGAGAAAGGCGTGACGCTCAGAACGGCAGAGCAGGGTCTTGCCCGTGCTGTGGAGCTGTTCCTCCAGCTCCATCCCAAGGCCGCCGTGGCCTCCAAGATTCTGACGTGGGGCAAGCACGCACCGAAGAAAGCCATCACGATCCCGCTCGAAACGTTCGGCGATGTCACGGGCGCCGAGATCACACCTGCGAAGGCGAAGCAAATCTTGGGTGACCTCGGCTTCACGGTGAAGGCGGCAGGCAAGAGACTGACCGTCACCGCTCCCGAGTGGCGCACGGATATCTCCGGCAAGCACGACCTCGTGGAGGAAGTGGCGAGGATCTACGGCTACGGCAGGATTCCGGTGACGATGGCGGATGCCAGCATTGCGCCCCCGGACCGCGACGAGCGGATCAATCACGTACGCGATGCATTCAAAGTACGCGGCCTCACGGAACTCCTTCATCTCGCATTCACGAGTCCTGCAGCCGTGAAGAAGGCAGGGTTCGATGCAGCCAAAGCGGTGACCATCGAGAACCCGATCGGTGAAGAGCTGTCCGTCATGCGCCCAAGCTTGCTGCCCGCCATGCTCGAGACTGCGGCCAAAGAAACTCCGAAGATCGACGGCACACACCTGAAGGTCTTCGAGTACGGACGCGTCTTCAAGGGCAAGGATCAGCCTCTCGAGCTTGCCGTCATCGTCGCTGCACGCGGCAAGACATCACTCAAGGATGAGCCTCTCCTCATCGCGAAGGCCGATCTCACGTTCGCGCTGAACGCTGCCGGATACGCACTCGAATTCAGGAAGGCGAAGGACGCTCTGCCCGCATTTGCACACGCAGGACGCAGCGCGGAGATCTTCTGCAAGGGTAAGAAGGTAGGACTGCTCACGGAGATCGATCCGGATACGGCCAAGGCCTTCGGCCTTCCTTCACGCACGGGCACCGCGATCCTCGATCTGGAAGCGATGCGCGACCTCGCACCCGAGACGTACATCGTGAAGCCGCTCCCGATGTTCCCCGCGGTGGAATTCGATGAGACGCTCCCCCTCCCGAAGACCGCCTACAGTGCTCTGGCAGCCAAGCTCCGAGCCCTGAACCCGCTTCTTGCGGATCTGCGTACGGTGAACCTTTACGATGGTGCAGGAGTACGCACCGTGACACTCCGGTTCACGTACCGTGCAGCGGATAGGACGCTCACGCAGGAGGAAGTGGAGAAGATTCATGCGCAGGTGGTGGCTGAACTGAAGAAGGCGTAGTGCATTTCAGCGAAAGGCATCGCAGTGACGTTTGTTTTCTGATGCTTCCGATGTTTCTTCTTGGGGGAGGAGGGAACCTTGTTCGGTTCCCTACCTCCCCCAAACCCCCATTACCTTCCTAACGTAACCGTGGAATTGAAGATCGTCAGGATTGTTCGGAGGAGTGAGCCTCATGACCCACGCTTCTGCTTTTGGAGAAAACGATTTCGATTGAAACAACATCCAAAGGGCGGTTGCGCCGCCGTGGGGGGACTGTGGCCCGCCCGCGTAGCGGGCGCGGTGGCTCGAGGCGGCGCGGCGTTTTGGCTCCACCTTTTTCGCCGGAAAAAGGTGGAATGACGAAGCGGTGTATACTGAGAATCCCATGAAGATCTACACACGTACCGGCGACAAAGGTTCTACGGGCCTCTTCGGCGGCACAAGAATCCCCAAATCCCACGTGCGCCTGCACGCCTACGGCACTCTGGACGAGCTGAATGCCTCGCTCGGCTCCGCGCTCTCCCATGAGCACCTCCCGAAGCCGATCCCCGAGCAGCTGCGGAGAGTGCAGTCGATTCTCTTTCAGGTGGGTGCCGATCTCGCCACCCCGCACGAGAGCACCGCGAAGATCCTCCGGATGGAGGAGCATTTCGCCACCGAGATGGAAGGCTGGATCGATGATCTGGAGACACACCTCCCTCCCCTCACCCGCTTCATCGTGCCGGGAGGCTCCTCTGCAGGCGCCACGCTGCATAGTGCCCGCACCATCTGCCGCCGCGCGGAGAGGTGGATCGTGGAACTGGGTGAGACCGAACCCGTGACGAAGGCGATCATCGTGATCGTGAACCGGCTCTCAGACTATCTCTTCGTGGCGGCGAGGTACGCGAATAAGAAGCTTGGGCACGAAGAAGCAGGGGTAGAGATACCGAGAGGGTAGACAGACTACTAGTATACGGCTTTTAAAAATGCTTCTTTCGCGTCAGAATAGGGACAATGTTCAAAGCAAAAACTGCGAAAATCGAGGCATTGGCGGCGAAGAGCCCGCACCGAATCACAGAGCTTGAATCCCTACTAACAGACCGAGTTAACATGTACATCGACTACGCAAATGTTAGACCTTGGTCCGAAAAACTTGGATGGAATATTGATATTAAAAGGCTTAAGCAATTCCTGAATAGTTTTGATAATGTTTTTGACATCAATTATTACAATGGAACCCATGCTGGAAACCAGGATTCAGAAGAAGCAATTAAAAGAGCTATTGAGTTAAAATATAAGGTTCATACAAAACCAGTAAAAATTATGGAGTTTTCTGTAGATGTTCGGGGGATCGCCTCTAAGGATGATCGCTCACTGGTTAAGCAATTTATTAGAAAGTCTTTATTGAGAAAATATGATGCCATTACAATTGAATATTTGAATCAAAAATTCATCGATATGAACACCTTGGGAGAGTTTTCTATAAAAGACATGAAATGTAATTTTGACGTAGAAATTGGAGTGGATATCTTATTAGATGCAGAGCGAAAAGCTGCTGACACCTTTGTGTTATGGAGTGGGGATAGCGATTTTCATGATGCTCTGTCTAGGCTTTTAAAATTGGGGAAAAAAGCCATTGTTTTCGGCACTGCCGGACGAATTTCTAGAGAGTTAAATGGACTTACATCTGATGGGCTCATCATTTTTGATATTCAAAAAATTCGTGAATTTATTTGTTGGAATAAGGAAATGAAAAATGCATGAAATAGCAAAGGAGCCCTTCAAGGAGAAGAACTCCAAGCCCTAGAAAAGTGATCTTTCGATCTACAAGAGAATATCATTATTGCGCAATAAAGTCAAGATCCGTGCAAATGGATTACTATAACTATTTCTTATCCTTTCGGAGTTAATTCGATCTTTACACCTCCACCCCCACCATCGCAAAGTTAAACCAGCAGAAGACCGCGAAGACCACGCCCATCGGCACGAAGACGCCAATGAAGAGCGGCAACGACTTCTGCCCTTTCGTCAGTGACACGTACAGACTGCTTCCTCCGAAGAGCACGGCGATGAACAGAAGCGGCAGATCGAGCGAGTGCATCACGGGTGTCATGCTCTCCGGCAGCATCCCACGCTGGTAGAGCACCACGAGCGGGACGAAGATGACTCCGAAGAGATAGAAGAGGTAAGCCGAGGCACGACGAACAGCGTTCATGCATCAAAGCCTACACGAAACTGTCGCACAGTGAAAAACCCTCTCGGATCCATCCGGAGGTCTCTACTTTGTCTTCTTCTGCACCGAGATACGCTTGCGTCCCTGAGCACGGCGGCGCTTCAGCACCTTACGGCCGTTCTTTGACTTGGAGCGTGCAAGGTAACCGTGCACACGCAGACGCCGACGCCATTTGAGCTTTCCGAGCATAGAGCTTGAAGAGGGTACAGAAGGGTATGCACGCCCGTCAAGCCAAGAAGGCCTGTGTTATCTCCTTCAGCAGCTTGCGGGAAGACGCCTGCTGGCACGCTTTCACCCAGTGCGACCGCATCGTCGGCTTCTTCGTGAAGCGGCACTCCACGGTATCGCCGTCTTTCAGGTCCGCATCGAGCGGGGCTCTCCGCCCGTTCACGAGGATCTCCTTCAGGTACCGCACGTGCTTGCCCGCCGTATGACACGCGAAGTCGAGCGCCGAGACGGGGGAAGGCAGGTGGTAGAGGTTGTCGGCCGGATCGAAGAGCGCGATCTGCTTATCGCGGAAGTAGGTGCGCAGCAGCTTCTCGAACTGCTCGGGCGACCGCGCGGATTCGCGCAGGATGAAGAGATTGCTGAAGAGGTCGACCCGCGCGAGGCGCGACTGGAACCCGTACAGACAGTGCTTGTAATCCGCATGTCGCGCGGAGCCGTACTCGCACTCGCGGTGCATCTGGCCATCGCGGATCTGGATCTCCACGGGATACTCGGAGACACCGGGAAGCGGATAGACGATCGTGTGGATGGAGCGGTAGCCGTTCTCTTTGGGAGCCCCGATGTAATCCTTCAGCTTACCCGGAATCGGATGCAGGCACGCATGGACAACGCCGAGTGTCCTGTAACACGCGTCGAGATCATCCACGATAATCCGCACCGCGAGCCGGTCGGTCAGCTCAAGGAGCTTCCTCCCCTTCACCACCATCTTCGTGTACGACGAGTAGAGCGTCTTTGTGCGGGAGCTGATCTCAGCCTTGATGCCGTTCTTCGCGAGTTCTTTGCCGAGGAGTTCGCTCACATGCCGCAGGCACTGCTGATCGTTCTTCTCATGTAACTTGAATCCCCGTTGGAGCGCCTTGGCCGTATCGGGCTTGAGGAACAGAAAGCACGCATCCTCCATCTCATGGCGCCACGCATGCATACTGAGCCGCCCCGCGATGGCCGAGTACATGTGGAGCGTCTCGTGCGCGATCTGCCTGCGGAGCTTCAGCGAAAACCGATCGAAGTGACGGATGTCGTTGAGGCGGTGCGCCATTCTGAGCGGGAGCAGCCGGTGATCGGTCGCGAACGCCTTCAGCACCGTATCGAGGTCGCGCGTCTCGGCGTCGATGTGGAGGCGGCGCAGCGCGGACATCTGCACGACGAGCTCGCGCTCGGTGGAATCAAGCGGCGAATCGGAAAGCAGCGCCGCTCCTTCAGGATGCAGCAGAATATCGTGGAGGAGCGCGATGCGGAGAATGGCGGTGTCGGCCGTGACTTCCGCGAGCGTCTCGGCGACTTCGAGACAATGCTGAGCGTACGTCTCCCCCGTGCGGCGGCGGATCGCGCTGAGGTGCTTCGCGGAAAAAGACTCCACGGAAGCTATGCGCACCCGTTCCTCCGGTGAGAGGCTCTGCAAGGTGCGCGGGGAGGCGACATGCATCTATGCACAGTCTAAAGACGAGCAGAGATGATGCAAACGGAAATTGACGTTTCCAAGCGCCGTGCGATTCCCTAGACTCGACTGCGATGTTCACTGTGAAGAAACTCGCCTCCGGCCTGCCCGTTCTCATCGCCCCGACTGATGGCACTGCCGCCGTGACCGTGCTCGTCTTCGCCGGAGCCGGATCGCGCTACGAAGTGCGCGGCAACCGTGGCATCAGCCACTTCCTCGAGCACATGTTCTTCAAGGGCGGCAAGAAGTACACGAACTCCGCGGCCGTCAGCATGGCCATCGACGGCGTGGGCGGCGACTTCAATGCATTCACGGGCAAGGAGTACGCGGGGTACTACGTGAAGGTGGACTCGAGTCACACGGAGCTCGCCTGCGATGTGCTCGGCGATATGCTCCTGAATGCGACGTTTCCGCAGGACGAGATCGAGAAAGAGCGCGGCGTCATCATCGAGGAGTACCGCATGTATCAGGACACGCCGATGTATCAGGCAGGCTGGGACTTTGAAACTTTGGTCTACGGTGATCAGCCGCTCGGCTGGGACACGATCGGTACCGAGGAAGTGATCCGGAGTGTGAACCAGAAGGACTTCCAGACCCACAAGAACGAGCTCTACACGCCGGACAACCTCGTCGTCACGTTCGCGGGCAACATCACGGTGGAACGCGCGATGGAGCTGGCCGAGAAGCACTTCGGCAAGATCGGCGGCAAGAAGAAGGGTGGATTCGAAGCCATCAAGCCGCACACGGGCAAGAAAGTCGCGCTGACAAACAAGCAGACCGAGCAGGCGCACCTCGTCCTCGGGGTCGAGTCGGTGTCGGCGCTCGATCAGGATCACTTCGCACAGAAATTGCTCAGCATCACCCTCGGCGGCTCGATGAGCTCACGCATGTTCCTCCGCATCCGCGAAGCCAGAGGACTCTGCTACTACATCTCGACCTCCACCGATAATTACCTCGACACCGGACTTCTCTCCACGCGTGCGGGAGTGGACCAGACGAGACTCCACGAAGCGATCAGCGCCATCCGTCACGAGTACGAAGTCTGCGCGAAGGACGGCATCACGGACGCGGAGCTCAAGCTCGGCAAGGATTTCCTCAAGGGCAAGATCACGCTCTCGATGGAAGACTCCGAGGAGCGTGCGCACTTCTTCGGCAAGCAGCAGCTCATGTATCCACAGACGCGCGACATCCCCGAATACTTCAAGGAGATCGAGAAGGTGACCACAGCGCAGGTGAACGCGCTCGCGAAGAAGATCCTCCAGACCGACCGCCTGAGGCTCGTGGTCATCGGCAAGGAGAAGGAAGAAAGCGCGCTCCTGAAGCTCATCGAAGGCTAGGGCGGGTTGTCAAAGAAGCCATCCTCGTGTAAACCATACGCAACCTCTTCACCAAATTCTGACTATGGAACGCACGCTCATCCTCCTCAAGCCCGACGCCGTCGCCGGAAAGTTCTGCGGCAAAGTGATCACCCGCTTCGAGGAAGCAGGTTTCGTCATCCGCGGCTGCAAGATGATCAATCTCACGCCCGCCATCCTGAAGGAACACTACGCGCACGTCGCGGACAAGCCGTTCTACCCTGAGATCGAGAAGTTCATGTCCTCCATTCCGGTGATCGGACTCGTGCTCGAAGGTGACGACATCGTTGCCAAGATGCGCGACATGCTCGGTGTCACGGACAGCCGCAAGGCAGCTCCGGGTACGCTCCGCGCCACGTTCGGCAAGGACGTGATGGTGAACGTCGCCCACGCCTCGGACAGCAAGGAAACCGCCGAGAAAGAAGTCGCCCGCTTCTTCAGAAGCGACGAAATCTTCGCGTACTAGTTCTTCACGCTGCCCGTTGCGGTCTTCTTGCCTGCGGTGATGTCCTTCTTTTCGAGGAGCCACGTGACCGCGGCATCGAGCTGCGGATCCTTGTTCGCCTTCACGTCGTCGGCTGTGCGATCGATGACGATGTCCGGCGTGATGCCCTTCTTGGCGAGATCGTGCCCGCTCGGGGTGAGCCACTTCGCGGTCGTGACACGCAGACTGGAACCTCCCGGGAGATCGATGATTTCCTGCACCGTGCCCTTGCCGAAGCTCTGCGTCCCGATCACTTTGGCGCGACCCGAGTCCTTGAGCGCACCCGCGGTGATCTCGGAAGCGCTGGCTGATCCGCCATTGATGAGCACGACCATCGGCGTATCCGGCAGCAGCGTCTTGCCCGTCACGGTGTGTTCCTCGGACGGCTGGCCTCTTCGATCCACACTCACGACCTTGCCCGTCTTCTGGAACATCGAGACGAGATCCGTGGCGCCGTCGAGGTAGCCTCCGCCGTTGAAGCGCAGATCGAGCACAAAGCCTTTGATGTCCTGCGGGAGCGCTGCGATCGCCTTCGTGATTTCCGGAATCGCGTCGTCACCGAACTGGTTGAGCGCCACCACCGCAATCGTCCCCTTGTCCGACTTCACGAGGTTCCATTCGACACTCGGGATGTGGATCGCGTCACGCACCACACTCACGGTGACGGGATCGTTCTTGCCCGGACGGATCACCGTGATCTTCACCGTCGTGCCCTTGGGGCCACGGATTTTGGTGACGACTTCGTCGAGACGGAGAGCGGTCACATCGACGTCGTCCACTTTGATGATCGCATCGCGCGCGAGGAGTCCGGCTTTCTCGGCGGGCGAACCCTTCAGCGGAGCGACAATTGTCACGATGCCGCTCTGGGAATCGAGCTGTGCACCGATGCCCTCCAGCGTCCCGCTCATCGCATTGTCGAAATCCTTCGTGTCTTTGGGCGTCATGAAGAGCGTGTACGGATCACCGAGCGCATCGACAAGTCCTGTGACCGCGCCGTAGACCATCGTGTCCGACGTCATCCCCTCCGGACGGAGGTAATGCTTCTGGAGGAGCCGCCACACACCCCATACGAGCGAAATATCCACCTCCTGCTCAGGATCCCCCTGCACCACCGTGCCGCTGCCCGACTGCGTGAACATGTCCTCGATGCGCTGGCGGTCGTTTGCGAGCGTCCTCTCCTCGTAGCTCACGCCGAGCTGGAAGCCGAGCGCGAGCGCGATCAAAGGAAGGAGGCCGAGTGCGAGAATCCGGAGGAGCTTCATAGAACAGACGTATGGTACGCCGAGAACGGGAGTCTATACTGAAGGCATGCCGAAGACACGACAAACCACAGGCGCTGCCAAGTCGAAGACCCCCCGCAGGAAGGCCCTGAAGAAGGTTCCTGCGGTCCATGCACAGATGAACGTGCTCGAGGTGATCGCGCTGCATCCGGACGCCGCAGGCATCCTCGAAGCGTACGGTCTGCACTGTCATGGATGTGCATTCGGCTCCATGGATACGCTCGAAACCGGAGCGCTCTCGCACGGGCTGACCGATACCGACATCGAGAACATGGTGAACGATCTGAAGGAAGTCCTTGCGAAAGCACCGTCCAAACCGGCGCTCCTGACACTGACCCCTGCGGCAGCCGGAGCTCTGCTCGAGATCGCAAAGGGGGAAGGGAAGACCGTCTGCATCCTGCGCGTGACTTCGGACGATGCCGGAGGGTTCTGCATGGAATTCGCGGAGAAGAAGGGAGTGGATGAGGCTGAGTTCGCGGCCGAAGGTATCGCACACGCATCACTCATCGCGGACAGCGCCACACTCGCACGCATCGGCGGCAGCACCGTGGATTTCCGCGAGGGGCGCTTCAAGCTTGATCTCGTGACGACGAAGGAGGGCTGCGGCTGCGGAGGCAATTGCACGTGCAGATAATGCGCCGCGCAATGGAGAAATGACGAACGGAACGTATACTCTCCTCACATGGTTCGCCTTCCCGCCTCCCTCGAACGCAAGCTCCAGCTCCTCTTCCCGAAGGCGCAGGAGCGTAATCAGTTCGTGGCCGAAGCCGTGGCCGCCGCTCTGGAAACCAAAGCACCGACGGATCTGGACCAGCCCCTCATGATCGGCGGCACGCTCCATCTCTTCACGGACGGCGGCTCGCGCGGCAACCCCGGACAGGCGGGCATCGGCATCGTGCTCTTCGACCCGATGAAGAACGAAGTCGTGCGCGAGTACGGCGAGGCGATCGGTGTGGTCACGAACAACATCGCGGAATATCAGGCGCTCATCACGGGGCTCAAGATCGCGAAGGAGTACCGCCCGAACCACCTCATCTGCCACCTCGATTCCGAACTCGTGGTGAAACAGCTCTCCGGCGAGTACCGCGTGAAGATGCTCAGCTTCCAGCCGCTCATCGAAGAGATCAACGAATTGAAAACTGCGTTCCCCACCGTCACGTTCCTCTACATCCCGCGCGAGCAGAACCGCCGGGCCGACCTCCTCGTGAACCGCGCGCTCGACGATCTGGAGCAGGGCAAAAAGCCTATGGGCATGTTCTAGGCGGACGCTACAATCCCTGCACATGACGCGGGGATCTTCGGTGATCATCGGCATAGCGCTCTGGTCAGTCGCACTGCCCGCTTTTGCGGCGCCTGCAACCGTCACATACACGTACGGACATCACATCATCTCGGTGTCTGTCGCATCACATCCGGAATGGAAGCATCCGAAGCGCTCCTGGTTCTACCTCGGGCTCCCCGCGGTACCCCCGAGCCGTTTTCTCACGTGTGGCGATGACGATATCCTCGAACCGGGATGGAGCTTCGAGGACGTGAGCGGATGGAATGAAGACGCGATTGCCCGCACGATCGAGGACGACGTGGCCGCGAAGATCAACCGCGAGGCAGGGAACGTCACGATCACACGCAACGGTTCGGGCACCGTGCTCTTCGAGGGCAGGGGCTTCACCGGCCGGAGGACAGATGCAACGCTCGCGGCGGCGCTCACGAAGACCGCACTGGAAACCGACACGCCCACCGTGATGCTTCCCGTCACGGAGACGCAACCTGTGATCAATGTGCAGGATGACGAACTTCGAGCGATGGGCATCAGAGAAGTCGTCACGATCGGAGAATCGGTCTTCGCCAGGTCGCCGGTGAACCGCCGTCACAACATCGGTGTGGGTGTCAGCAAATTCAACGGTCACCTCATCCCGCAGGGATCGGTATTCTCGTTCGTGGAGACACTCGGGCCGGTGAATGACCGTACGGGCTACCGCAAGGAACTCGTGATTCAGGGCGAGACGACACTCCCCGACTACGGCGGAGGACTCTGTCAGGTGAGCTCGACGGCCTACCGCGGCCCGTGGGAGTACGGCATGCCGATCGTGCAGCGCAAGAACCACAGTTACGCGGTGAGCTACTACAGTCCGCAGGGCACCGACGCGACGATCTACCCGCCGAACGTGGACATGAAGTTCCTGAATGACACGCCCGGCGCGCTCCTCATCCAGAGCTTCACCGATGATCAGGATCGCGCGTTCTTCATCTACTACGGCACGCACGATGACCGCTCCATAGAAGTCTTCGGCCCGTACATCACCGACCGCAGAGCAGCACCGAGCACGGAGAAGACGGTTTACACCACGGAGATCCCTCCAGGCGAGAAACAGAAAGCCGGCGAACGTCACGACGGCATGAAGGCCGTCTGGTACCGCACAACGCAGGTCGCAGGCAGCGGCAGCAGAACCGAGCGGTTCTTCTCGGACTACGAAGCCCGCCCGCTCACGTGGCAGATCGGCGTGACGCCCGAGGACATGGCGAGGCTGACGGGCAAAGATTTGAGCGAAACCCCGAGCTGGCTCCCGAGCAAGGACGACAAGAAGGACGCCAGTTCGCCCTCGAGCTGAGCCATCCGTCCGGCGGACGCAAACGGCAACGTCTCGGACGCGTCGATGAGTTTCATGAGGCGGGGCGATGTTCTTGCGGGCGCCGTGGCTCCGGACGGGAGATAGCCGAAGATCTTGAGGAGCTTGAGTGCGTAGAGTGCGGCGACAGACGGCGAGTGCGGACCGCTGCACGCGGCGAGAAAATCCGACGTGATCTGGTACGCCTCGGGGAGCGGGTATCCGTCTTCGGTGAGCTTGAGGAGGAGTTCGATTCCCTGCGCCGCACACGAGAAGGCATGCGGATCACTCCATGCGGCAGCATGCGCATCCAGACACTCTGCTGCCGTCACCGTGTTCCCGAAGGAGTGCTGTTCCCACGTCACGGAGATCCTGTGCAGTGGCAGGAGTCCGCGTCCGCGATGACTGAGCAGTTTGCGTGCACCCGTGGCCCGCGCCGTCATGCGGCCGTGCGTCCTCGTGAGGAGCACAACGAAACGATCGGTCTCACCGACGTTGTGCGCCTTGAGGACGATGGCCTCATCAGTCAGCGGGCGTGGCACAGGATCAGTGGAAGGAAGCGGTCGGGAGGAGTTCGGCTTTGAGCTGGGACTTGAACGCGATGAGGGTCGCGAGGATCGAGAGGAGCACGACCGAAGTGGCTTCGCCGAGGAGGAGCCACGGAAGCCACACCCAGAAGACCGCGACGGACGCAGCCGACCACGGAGCGAACGCACCGGTGCTGCCGAGAATCGGCAGGAAGTACGGAAGGAGGAAGAGCAACAGACCGCCCGCGATGACGGAACAGGCGAGCGCGATGAGGAGGAGCACGGCCATCTCCACCATGAACGGCAGGAGGATATCCGCGCGACTGGCGCCCACAAGCTGCTCCACGAAGAGCTCCTGACGTTTCATGAGTGCGCGGCGACGGATGAGCTCGACGACGACGAAGAGGAGAACGAGCACCGCGAATCCGATGACGAAGACCAGCACGGTGCGTGACGCCGACACGAGCTGCATCAGCTGATCCACCTCCTGCTGCTGGTCGGTGGTGTCGGTGAGAAACTTGGGGTCCACCGCAGCCGCAAACACCGGCTGCCGGAGGAACTCGAGGAACGTCTGGAAGTCCTGCAGATGACGCAGCCGCACGCCGAGCGTATCGGGGAACGGATTGTCGATGCCGAACTTCGTGAGGAACTGCACGAGCGTCGGGTCGCGCTTGCGCTCACGTTCGTAGGCCTGTTCTCGCGTGATGTACACGACGTCATCCACGTACGGGAGGTTGCGGATGTTCTGGATCAGATCCTGAATTTGCGGATCGGTGGCCGTCGCGCGGATCTGGAGACGGAGATCGGTGCGGTCGCGCAGAAGATCGAGACCGCCCTGCACCCCGACGGAGAGCATCACGATCACCTGCAAAAGGAGAAGGAGTCCGAAGAGCGATCCGATGGCCGTTCCCCAGCCCTCCTCACGGAAAATACTGAGCGCTCCCCGCTTGAGCGCGCGCACAATCGTCGTTGATGCCATGCTCATGGTCGGCAGCATGGGAGTCAGTGTACCAAAACGGCGGGAAAGAAAGGATTGAAAGAGTGAAAAAGACTGAAAAGAAAACTCTTTCGATCCTGTGTGTCTTGTTGATTGTTGCAGTCTCTTCAATCCTTTTCTGCAATCCGGTCCGCCATCTCAAGACACTCGCGTGCGCGGATGTTCTCGGGATCGAGATCGAGGGCGCGCTTGAGGAGCGCACGGGCTTTGTCGAATTCCTTCATCTTGAGGTACACGACGCCGAGGTCGCAGAGGATGAGCGGATTGTCCGGCTCCAGATTGAGTGCACGCTCGAGCGTGACCATGCCCTCGACCACGGCTTCGCCGGAGAAGAGCGACCAGCCGAGGCAACGGAGGATTTCGGGGTTGTTGGGTTCGAGCTGGTTCGCGATCTTGAGCGCAGCGACCGACTCCGGCCACTTCTCACGATGCGATGCGACGAAACCGATGATGTAGTGCGCATCGAAGCTCTTCGAATCAATGGTGACAGCGCGCTTGGCTGCGCGCTCCGCACGGTCATACCGCTCGAGACTCAGCTCGTTGTCCGCCACTTCCTCGAGCGCGATGACGTGATCCGGATTACGGGCGAGAATCTGCTCGAGAATGACGATCGCTTCTTCGTAGAGGCCTTCCACCCTGAGCTGTTCAGCCTGCACGAGGAGCCGCTCGATGATGTCGTCGTGCTGGGGGGGCATGATGCGGGGTGAATTATCCTGCGATGAACGCGACGACCGTGGAGAGAATGAGCCACGAACCAAGGACAATGGCGAGTCCGATGAGCGCGGCCTTCATGAGCTTCTTGCCAGCCGAGAGGTACGCATCGTTGCCACCGGATCCCACCATGAGCGCGGCACCCATGAGGAAGACGGCCGTGGCGATGAGAAGACTCCAGCGGAGGAAGAGGTCGACGAGTCCCTGAATGATCTGGGGGATACTCGTGGTCACGCCGGTATCGATGTACACCGGCGTCGCCCCTGCGGAGAGAGGGAGAAGGAGGAGGCCGAAGACCAGGAGCGAGCGGAGCGTCTTCATATCACGGTATTGTACCATACCAGAGCCAGAATCAGAATACCCGCTTCCGCGTTTCCGCCAACTGGCATTAAGGAAACGGTGGCACTACACTCCTCCTGATTCATGAACGATAACGGATTCCAGAGCCGCTCGATCGAGCAGACGCAGGGGTCATCCCGCGTGCGTCCCGCTGCACTGAAACGCGTCTCCGTACGGGGCGGTTCCGCCATGCTCGCGAAAACGTACGGCTGGATCATGAAACCCCGCACGCGCGGGCAGCGCTGGCAGCTTCTTTTCCGGACGGTGCTCGGCCTGATCATCGCCGGCATCGTCTTCCTCGGCATCCTCTGGATCACCCTCCCGAACATCAATGATCCGGCGACGATGTTCACATCGCAGAGCACGGTGATTCTCGACAGAAACGGCATCGAACTCTACCGCCTCTTCTCCGAACAGGATCGCACCTACGTCCACGGTGACGAGATCAGCCAGCGCGTGAAGGACGCCACGATCGCCATCGAGGACGAACGCTTCCTCTCGCGCAGCACATGCTTCGACGTCGTCGGTATTCTGCGCGCGGGCATGAGCCACATCGTTCCGGGCTTTCTCGTGCGCTCGGGAGGATCGACACTCACACAGCAGTTCGCCAAGAACGCGCTGGTCGGCCGCGACCGCACGCTCATCCGCAAGATCCGCGAGCTCATGCTCGCCTGCGAGCTGGAACGGAGGTACGACAAGACGGAACTCCTTGAGCTCTACCTGAACTGGATTCCGTTCGGCCACAACGCCTACGGCATCGAACAGGCATCCAAGAACTATTTCAATACGAGCGCGAAGGATCTGACACTCGCGCAGAGCGCGGTGCTCGCCGCCATGCTCCAGCGCCCGTCGTACTTCAATCCGTACGGCTCACACCTGAAGACGAAGGTAGCGGAGGAGGCGACCATCGCGATCATGACCGGAAAGATCCAGAAGGCCGCAGACATCCCCGATGATGCCATCCGCATCGGTCTCATCGGCGCGAAGGCGGGCAGCGGTTCGTCGTTCGTGTACGTGGGAGGACGCGCGGATCAGGTGCTGAAGAACATGCTCGACCAGAAGTCCGTGACACTGGATGACTACAACGCGGCGATCGGGGATCTTCAGAAGCTCACCTTCAAGCCGGACCGGGAGAACATCCGCGCCCCGCACTTCGTCCTCGGCATCCAGAAGGAAGTGGAGGAGACGCTCAGCATCGACGAAACCGTCATGCAGCAGGGAGGCTTCCGGATCACGACCACGCTCGACTGGAATCTCCAGCAGATCGCGGAGAAGATTGTGACCGCGCACAAAGAAGACGCCATGAAGCGCTTCGGCGCGCACAACACGGCACTCGTCGCACTCGCGCCGAAGACACGCGAAGTGCTCGCGTACGTCGGCAACTCGGACTTCAGTGACAACGAGCACGAAGGCAAGATCGACATGGCGGTGAGCCCGCGTCAGCCGGGTTCCAGCTTCAAGGCATTCACGTATCTCGCGGCATTCGAAGCGGGGTACGGCCCCGGATCAGCCATCTACGATGTCCCGACCAAGTTCGGCACGGATGAGCCTGCGAACTTCGACGGCACGTTCTGGGGGCTCACGAGCATGCGGCAGGCCCTCGGAGGCTCGCGCAACATTCCCGCCATCAAGGCGTTCTTCCTCGCAGGCGGCGAAGAGAAGGTGCTGGGCGTCGCCGAGCGTCTGGGCGTCGTCACGCCGACGGCGCTCCGTGCCGAATACCGGAAGACGAACCCCGACTTCGACTACGGATGGCCGCTTTCGATCGGTGCCGCGGAGACTCCGCTCATCGAGATGGTGCAGGGCTACGCCGGCATCGCGGACGGCGGCGTGTACCGTCCGATCAAGAAAATTCTGAAGATCACGGACAAGGACGGCAACATCCGCTATCTCCCGAAGGACACACCGCCCGTGCAGGTGATCGACGAGCGTCTGACGGCCGAGGTCACCTCGGTCCTGAGTGACATCACCGCGAGACCGGACAATCAGTACTGGAAAGACATTCTCACGGTTCCGGGCTTCGCCGCAGCCGCCAAGACCGGCACGAGCAACAAGTGTCTCGAACGCACACCGAAGGGCGAATGCAAGCTGCGCCGCCCCGAGAGCACGTGGACCATGGGCTTCACGCCCAATCTCATCGCGGGTGTGTGGGTGGGCAATGCCACGAGCCAGTCGCTGTTCGAGAAGGCCGACGGTCTCACCACCGCCGCGCCGATCTGGCACGACTTCATGACGGAGGCGAATCGCAAGATTCCGGGCGCCGTCACGTCCTTCACGATGCCGGGTCGCCTGTCCCACCCGCTCATCTCGCGTCTCTCCGGCAAGCTCGCTTCGCCATGCACGCCGGAACATCTGCAGTCGACCGACATCTTCCTTGATGAGAACGTCCCGTCCGAAGAAGATCCCGCCTGTGCGCTGCTCAAGGTCGACAAGGTGACACACCTCCTCTCCTCCCCCGCATGTCCGTCCGAAGCCGTGGGTGAGGAAACCTTCTTCCTTCCGGAGAGTGAGCTGCCCGACCGCTGGCCTCTGTGGGAGCAAGGCGTGCAGGACTGGGTGACGAAACAGATCGCCCTGTGGGACGCGAGCGAGGATCACTCCGGTTCGCTCCTGCCGCTGCCGATCGCTCCCACGAAGACCTGTGATCCGCTCCTGACCCCCGGCCGCGACATCAAGCCCGAGCTAAAGATCATCTCGCCTGCATCAGGCGAGACCGTTGCCTATCCCGTGCTCCGGCCGAAGCTCCGCATCAAGTCCGGCTCCGCCGTGAAGAAGATCACCTTCGACATCGACGGACAGACGATCGCCGAGTTCACATCTCCGACGAGCGATGAGCGCCCCGTCCGCGTCCCACGTTCCGTGGAGGCCACGGGCACGCACGAACTCCGCGTGACGATCACGGACACCTACTACAACACCGCGACGGATTCCGTGCGGTTCAGCTTCGACGGCACGGCGGACACATCGGCTGCATCATCGTCATCGTCCTCCTCGGCTGCGCTCACGTCCTCGGCCCGTTCCTCGGCTGCATCGTCGAAGATGTCCTCCTCGTCCTCGCGGACATCCGCTGCTTCGTCCCTGTCTTCCTCGAACTAAAGGACGTTCTACGCCGTTCTGGTGTCCTCCATTTCGCGCTCCCGCACCCAGAGCGGGTGGAGCACGCCTCCTTCGGAGAGGAGTTCCTTCGGACTGCCGTGCGCGATCACCTTCCCGTCTTTGAAGACGTACGCTTCATCGAAGAGTGGGAGCAGGTAGAGCTTATGGAGCGATGAAATGACGCAACGGTCGGCAAATTTTGTGAAGAGATTCTCGTAGATGACACGCTCGTTGGCCGGATCGACGGAACTTGTGGGCTCATCGAGGAGAATGATCGAGCTCTCCTTGGCTGCGAAGAATCCGCGCGCGAGTGCGAGACGCTGCTTCTCGCCGCCACTCAGGTTCACACCCTTCTCCGCGGTGCTGGTCTTGAGCCCGCGCGGGAGCCGCTCCACCACGGTATCGAAGCGGGCTAGCCGGACGTCTTCCATCACCTCGGCGGCAGACTGCTCTGTATCGAGCGTGATGTTGTACTCGATCGTGTTCTCGAAGATCTCCGGTTCCTGCGGAATGAGGGTCACGGATGACCCGACATCGAGGAGCCCGTGCGGAAGCGGGACGGAATCGCAGAGGACGGTCGCGCTGTCGGCGATCTGAAGACCGCGGAGGAGTGCCATGAGCGTGGATTTGCCGCTGCCGCTCTCGCCGATGAACGCAATCTTGCGCCCCCGGGGCAGGACGACGGACACATTCTGCAGATGATGCGCGCGCGTCTCTTCGTCTTTGTACGTGAAATCGAGATTCCGGATCTCGATGACCTTCCAGCCCGCAGGGAGCCTGCAATCGGCGTGAGACAGTGCACGGTCCGCGGCGAAGATCTGATCGACCGCGAGGAGGTCGGCATACTGCTCCACCGTGTCGCTGTATTTCCAGGCAAACGTGTAGAACGCCGCACCGATCTTCTGGAGATACTCGAAGAGCATGAAGAATGTTCCCGCAAGGAGAACACCGCCCGCCGACATCGTGGTCCACGCGTACCAGCCAAGCACGATCGCCGTCATGAGCGAGATGAGCATGGTGGCGGTAAACCATTTCAGCTCGTTCATGCGCACCTCCCTGCGGAAGACGGGGAAGTAGTGCGTCATGCGCTTCCAGAGCTCGGTCTGGGCGAGTGTCTCGAGACGCAGCGTGATGACCGTCGTGATGTTCGTGACGTAGTCGTGCAACACCGATGCGACCGAGTGCTCCTTTTCGTTGATCTGTCCGTAGAGAGGGAAGAGTGCTTTGTCGAAGTGATAGATAATGGTGAATGAGACCACCATGACGAGAACCGCGATGAGCGTCGCAAGCGGCATGATGACACCGAGGACGATGAGCGCGCCGAGCGGACGGATCAGCATTTCGATGAGCTGGAATCCGTTCTCCGTGAAGCGGAACAACGCGTTCGTCGCCTTGGAGACACGGTTGATCGTCCGTCCGGAGTGGTGCTGCTTGTGCCACTGCATCGGCAGCGACGTGATGATGGCAAACAGATGCTTCTTGAGCTGTGTCCGGACATGGAACGCCGTCGTGCGCTCCATGACGCGGGCGGGCCCGTGGAAAGCCCAGGAAACAGCATCGATGAAGACAAGGCCGAGGAGCATCAGGAGAATCGTCCGGAATGCGTGGGGATCCGTGGAAGCCCGCTGCACCGCATTCAGAATCTGTCCGACGACGTACGGCGTGAGGAGCCACAGAATGTTGCTCAGGACGAAGAGGCTCACGTAGAGCACAACCGTGCGCCGCCGACCGGCGGCATAGGTCCACAGAGCCGACACAAGTGCGATGAATGCCTTCATGAGAGTCGTTAGTTTAGCCCTAAACTAAATAGCCGTCCAGCCGCGACGGACTCATCCTCTATGCCTCGGCAATCACTGCGTTCGTGTGCACCTCGGAGACGTCATCATCTTCCTCGAGTGCAAGCTGGATCGCCTCCACCTTCAGCATCGTCGTGCCGTCCACGGGTGCCGTCTGTTTCGGCACGTACTGCAGACCCGCGGATTCGATGGTGAAGCCTTTCTCTTTCAAAAAATCGCGTACGGCTGCCCAGTGCGTCATGTCGGTGACGACCTGCAGATGTTCGTCCGTGGTGGAGAAGTCCTCCGCGCCCTGATCAATCAGTTCGAGTTCAAGAGCCTCGAGCTTCGCTTGATCCCCGACCACGCTCCCCAGTCCCGCATCTCCGCCTCCGGCGGTGACCACTCCCCTGCGCTCGAACATCCACAGCACCGATCCGCTCTCGGCGAACCGTCCGCCGTTCTTGCTCAGGATGAGCTTCACATTGCTGAGGCTCCGGTTCCGGTTGTCCGTGAGACACTCGATGATGAACGCGGAGCCCGAAGGGCCGTACGCCTCATAGACCACTTCCTGCATCGCATCGCCTTTCAGCTCACCCGTCCCCTTCTTGATCGCGCGCTCGATGTTCGCGTTCGGCACGCTCTCGGCTTTCGCATCCGTGATGAGACCTCGGAGCTTGGAGTTCTTCACGGGATCGCCGCCGCCCTCGCGTGAGGCGATTTCGATGAGACGCGCGTACTTCGTGTACGCCTTGCCCTTGCGCGCATCGCTCGCCATTTTGCGCACCTTGATGTTGTGCCATTTACTGTGACCGGACATAGTGCAGAGAAAAAATTTGTGGCGCCTTCCCCTCGGAGCACGAAGCGCATCGTGAGACTACGCTACCAGTGAAGGATGATACGGAACAAGCCGCCTCGTGCGGCGCGAAACCACGGACGATGAGGACAGAAGACCGAGCAACGAGATGATGTACATACTTATGTAAATATTGTATAA
The DNA here is from genome assembly GCA_964508225.1 of uncultured Candidatus Peribacteria bacterium. Classification (GTDB taxonomy): domain Bacteria; phylum Patescibacteriota; class Gracilibacteria; order Peribacterales; family Peribacteraceae; genus CAZDRX01. The sequence goes on along the minus strand of CAZDRX010000003.1, from coordinate 2,893 downwards.
TAACAATTAGGTCTTTCCCATTCCCCGTTGCCGAGAAAGGGCAAACATGAATAGCCGTCAGGCATGGAAGTTCAACATGTGGGTTTCTCTGAATTTCGGGTGGATTCTGTGGGGCATCCTCACCGTCTCAACCCTGCTCCAGCAGTTCCCGCACACTGAGCCGTTGGTCCTTGGATTCTGGTGGATTACCATTGTTTGCTTCGTCGGCGGTCCGATCGCGGGTCAGATGTTCGGCGGACGCGTTCATAATCCTATGAACGTCTACGTGAACATCGGCGTCCAGGTACTTGGAGTTCTGCTTCAGATGTATCTGGTCGTCTGCCACTGGCAAACCCTCTGTCAGGTCGACGACGCGCTCCGGATATTCCGGAGCAATCTCATGAGGCCGATCGGTGCCGATCATCTCCTGCCGCTGAGGCTGGTATGGATCGGATTCACGATCGACTTCTGGGCAAAACGTCTGCGCCGCGGCTTTCTTTTCTGCCCTGTCGCATACACGGACGGGTAAGGCCGCCGCAGCCCTTCAGGCTGCTACAAAACGACCTTCGGAAATTTCCGAAGGTCGTCTTTAAAATCCGAGGGAAATGAATGTTATTTCCGGTACGCGAGGAACCCGAGGAAGCGTGCGCGCTCGACGGCGTTCTTCAGCATCTTCTGGTGCTTGAGGCAGAGACCGGAGTAGTAACGCTTGCGGACGTTGCCGAAGTAATCGATGTACGGCTTGAGCGTCGGGTAGTCCTTGTAGTCGATGTAGCTGACACCCACGCGGTCGAACGGGCAGTTCTTCTTCTCGACGCGCTTGGACTTCTGCTGGTTGAAGGGCTTGTTTGGCTTGGACATGGGGAGGCTTGGGAAGAGGGTCAAATTAGAGCTTCAGGTCGTCGTCGGAGATGAGCTTGTCGAGTTTCTCGGTGAGCTGTCCCATCTCGAGAGGCTTGGCGATCTCCTTCGGCTTGGCCTCGATGCGCTTGCTGACGCGCTTGGCCTGCGCCTGCACGGCGGCGGTGAGCTTCTCCTCCTTCTTGCGGCGCTTCACATCGGCGACGGTCTCGCGGGTCTTCAGCCACTCCTGATACCTCGCCTCAAAGCTGACAGCCTCGTAGTTGTCCGGCGGAATCACGACCATGTGGCGGAGCACACCCTTCGTGAGGCGGATCATACGGTCGAGCTCTCGAAGCTTGCTCGGATCCATCTCGTGGTAGTAGATGACGTACTTGGCTTCGCTGAAGCCGCCGATCTTGTAGGCGATACCGCGCTTCGTCCAGGTATCCTTGAAGAGGAGCTTTGCTGCTGCCTCGGTGAAGAGGCCGTCGAGCTCGGCGAGCAGTGTGTTCTCGGCCTTCTGGTCGAGGTCGGGCTGGAGCATGACCGCGATCTCGTAGATGCGGACGTCCTCCGAGGATGGTGAAAGAGTGGGCATGTGATTCGTGGGTAAAACCTGTCTCCGAAGGGAGAGAGGGAATCAAGCTGGGAGAGTGTATGGAGGAGGAAGCGGAGCGTCAAGCGTGCTTGCCTCTGTCTCCGGTACGGACCTTCGCACAGATGATGACGGAATGAGGGAGAAGAAGCGCGTGACGGAAGAATGATTGCGCGCATGAGCGACCGCAAAAAGAAGATCCTGATTCCGCGCGCACTGGTGAACCGCAGCAAGGGCAGAGAACGCTTGCGCCGCGATGCACAGCGAAAAAATCGCGGTTTGGGAACCGGTCACAAAAAGTCGTCGTTCGTGCTTGACGACGATTTACGGGACTTCTAAGATGCCCCAGCTGTGAGTAAGCCAATCTATTCGTGATGGCTTCGGTAGGACTCCTCGCGAGAGGAGCTTCGTACCGCTCACATGCGGTCAAGCTCCTTCACAGCATCGTGTAGTAGAGAAATAGAGGTCCAGTAAATTTCCTTTGGAAATAAACAGGGTGTACCACCTGTCAAAAAACGGTGCATATATAGAAGCCATCGGTCGGCATAAACACCCGACTGACAAAATCTTCTTTTCGAAGAGTTTGATCCTGGCTCAGAATGAACGCTAGCGGCGCGCCTAACACATGCAAGTTGAGTGCCTTTAAAAGCACAGCAAACGGCTGCGTAACACGTTGGAACCTACCCCGAACTCAGGGATAACCCGCCGAAGGGCGGGCTAATACCGGATGGTCCCGAAAGGGTAAAGATTTTTCGGTTCGGGAGGGGCCTGCGGCCTATCAGCTAGTTGGTGAGGTAATGGCTCACCAAGGCAATGACGGGTAACTGGTCTGAGAGGACGACCAGTCAGAATGGAACTGCGACACGGTCCATACTCCTACGGGAGGCAGCAGTGAGGAATCTTCCGCAATGGACGAAAGTCTGACGGAGCGACGCCGCGTGGTGGATGAAGGCCTTAATTGGTCGTAAACACCTGTTCTGAGGGACGAAATTTTTGACGGTACCTCAGGAGAAAGTATCGGCAAACCCTGTGCCAGCAGCCGCGGTAATACAGGGGATACAAGCGTTATTCGGAATCACTGGGCGTAAAGCGTCTGTAGGTGCTTTGGTAAGTCTGAGGTAAAAGTCCGGGGCTCAACCCCGGAAGCGTCTCGGAAACTACCGAAGTTGAGCAGTGGAGAGGTATCTGGAATGTCGCATGTAGGAGTAAAATCCGTAGATATGCGATGGAACGCCAAAAGCGAAGGCAGGATACTAGCCACTTGCTGACACTGAGAGACGAAAGCGTGGGGAGCGAAGGGGATTAGATACCCCCGTAGTCCACGCCCTAAACGATGCGAGCTCGATGTGGGAGGTTCTCAATTGCCTTCCGTGTCCAAGCTAACGCGGTAAGCTCGCCGCCTGGGGAGTACGGTCGCAAGACTAAAACTCAAAGGAATAGACGGGGACCCACACAAGCGGTGGAGCATGGGGTTTA
>CAZDRX010000002.1:71100-96089 GCA_964508225.1 uncultured Candidatus Peribacteria bacterium | reverse complement strand
TCCAATGTCCTGAATTTCGTCTTCAGGAACGTCGTCGGCACGACATCGAAGCCGATCGACTTCGCGTCGAACTTCGTGACGGTCAGGCATACACCGGATACCGCAATCGAGCATCCGACCTTGAGATCGTCGAAGATCTTGGGGCGTGCAAGCACGAGCCCGCTCTCCGTGAGCTTCAGAATCTTGGCCGTCGATTCGATGATTCCGGTGAACATCGGAAGAAGAAGTGTAGCACGTGATCAGAGCACGCGTCCGATCTTCTCGCACAGCTCGCCGATCCTCGCCTCGGGGATGCCACCGATGTTGATGCGACCATCGAGAAGGACAAATGTTTTGTGCTCAAGCTTGAGCCGGTTCACCTGTGCCTCGGTGAGCGGGAGCATGGCGAACATGCCGTATCCGCTGAGTGCGCTATGGAATGAGGGAGGAAGCTTCTCGAGCATGCGCTGGCGCTTGCGCATGAGCGTCTCACGCGCGCTTCTCAGATCCGCTCTCCACATGTCCTGCGCGCGCTCCTGTGTGAGCGCCACGATCTCCTGACCGAACGTAGGCGCTGCGGAGTGGAGTCCACGGCTGATGGCCGAGTATGTACCCTCCACTGTCTTTTGTTCTGCGATGTCCTTCACGAAGGCGGCAGCGAGCCCTGTCCGGAGTCCGTAGATGGAATGGTTCTTGGAGGCCGACCACGTCACGAGTGTCGTGAGTCCGCGCTCGCGCGCGAGCCGGATCGGCAGTGCATCCTCCTCGGGTTCTCCCTTGAATCCCTGATACGCGAAGTCCATGAGAACGATGCACTCCTTCTTCTGCAGGACATCGAAGAGCGAGCACCACTGGTCATCGGTGTAATCGAGACCGGTGGGATTGTGACACCCGACCTGCAGCAGGATGCCGAACGGCTTCTCCTGACGCTTCACCAGATCAATGACCGCATCCACCGACGGCACACCGTTCTCGATGTACGGAGCCTCCAGCACACGGAAGCCCGCCCACTTGCAGACCGGAGGATGATTGCCCCATGCGGGGGACGGCAGAATGACGGACGGGTGCTCCTCTCCGAGGAGCATCTTCATGAGACGGAGATTGATGGCGAGCGCTCCTGTGCCGCCCGTGGAGGCGATGGATGCGATCACCTCGCGCTCATCCTGACACAGCAGCTTCGTGACGGCCTCGCGATACTTCGGCAGACCCGTCAGCGGCGGATAGGAGTAATTGAAACTCTGCAGATTTCTGCCGAGGAACTCGATGGTCTTCATAACGCTCGGAAACACGAGAGGCACGCCCTCCTCATCCATGAAGACTCCCAGAGTCCCGTTGATGGCACTCGGACCCGCCGCCTGCGCCTGCGCACCGATCGCAAAGAGCGGATCTGGTTTGGGGACCGGCAGCTTCGAGAAGAGGGACGGGCTCATAAAAAGAGGGAAAGAATTACCATTCGCCGAGCACGCGGAGGTCGGCGAGAAGCGAAAGTTCTGCAAGCACCTTCTTGGTGCGGGCGTCGTCAGGACTGCCGAGGAAATCGACGAAGAAATTGTAGTCACCGAGGCGCTTTCCGGTCGGACGGTTCTCGATGCGCGTCAGGTTCACGTCGTACACCTTGAACGGCGTAAGGAGCTGATGGAGGAGTCCCGGACGGTCCTCCTCGGGATGCGGATGGATGGCGATGCTCATCTGCGTGCGCTTCGTGCCCGGAAACGGATCTGTCACCGAGACGACGGCGAACCGCGTCGTGTTGTTCGTGCCTTCGACATCCTGACTCACGAGCGTGAGGCCGGACTTCCCGATGAGTGCCGCCGACGCGATGGCACCGACGGAGAGATCTTTCTTCGCGAGTTCGACTGCGGCTGCCGTAGAACTCATCGGAAGATGCTCGGCGTCGGGAAAGTGCGCCTTCAGCCATGCTCTGCTCTGCCGGAGCGCCTGCGGATGGCTCGCGATTTTCTGCACGGCCTTGGGGTCGGTGCAGCCGAAGGCATGCTTGATCCGGACTTCGTGCATGCGCCAGACGCGCACATCGCTCTCGCGCAGGAGATCGAGAATCTCATCGATGGAACCGTGGAGCGAATTCTCGATCGGTACCACGCCGATATCCCCCTTCTTCTCCATGAGCTCATCGAAGAGCCGGTCGAAGTTCGGCGAGAACGCGATCCGTTCCTTCGGAAAGATCTGCAAAGTGGCTTCGTGCGAGAACGTGCCGGCGGGTCCGAGTGTGTGAATCGTCATCGGGTGAGGGAGAGCAGGGTACGGATGCAGGCTTCGCTGTGGCTGCGCGCACGTTTCAGATGCGGACGAAAGAGCTTCCGGCAGGCGTGGTAGCGTGCTTCGGCACTCGCGAGATCCCCGCTCTCGGCAATCCGGATGTACTCCGCGATGATCCCCTGCAAGCTCTGCAAAATCCGTTTCGTCTCGGGATTACGGAAGATAATCGGCATGTAGAGATCGGGGTGATCATCGAGGAAGCGCGCGATGACGTTGAACTCCATCTCGTACGTCGGCGTGCAGTTCGTCAGTGCGCGCGAAAGATCGGTCTTCCGGATGCGGAGCACATCGGCCATGAGCAGACTTTTCAAGTGCGGGATCACCTGAATCGTGCCCATGAGACGGTCATGGTCAGCAGGTGTCATGACGGTGACCGCAAGACCCATCGCTGTGAGGAGTGTCGTGAGCGATGTGAGTGTCTTCTTCGATGCACGGACGGGGCAGAGGATGATGCGCTCGCCCTTCGGATCGGTCGACGGCCCGAAGAGCGGATGCATGCCGATCACCTCTCCGGCTGCCCTGAGCATCGCCTTCGTCTCCCGCACTTTGAGAGACGAGAGATCGAGAATGAGCTGATCACTCCGCACGGCTGACGCAAGCTCCCGCTTCATGATCTCGGCAGCCTTGGAAAGCGGCAACGCGAAGATCACGATCTCACAGTCGCGGAGAAGCCCTGCGTTCCTGGACTTGGTCGGCTCACCGGTCACGCGGACAGCGAAGCCGTGCGCACGAAAGAGCCGCACGAACTGCGATCCGGTCTTGCCGGTACCTCCGATAACGCCGACGGTGGAGCGCTGTGTGATCATTCGCCCTGGAGACGCTTGCTCTCGGAGAGGAGGAAATCGAGGATGACGAGTGCGAGTTCCTCGCGGATGCCGAGCTCGGCGGCGCGGTTCTTCCAACGCTTCTTCAGCTGCTGCTCGCGCTTCGGGTCTTCGATGGGCATCTTCTTCTCTGTCTTCACGGCCTTCATTTGTTCGATGCCCGCGAAGCGCGCGGCGATCGCACGGAGGATGATCTCGTCGGCGTCGTCGATGGCTTTGCGGAGTTCGGGGAGATCCATAGAAGAAGGGTTAGAGGTAGGCTTTCTGGAGGAGGTAACAATCGGCGAGCGTGAGGGCGACCATCGCTTCCGCGACGGGGATCACGCGCGGGACGATGCACGGATCGTGTCGGCCTTCCTTGGCGATCTGTCCGATGGACGATGCCGGCTTCACACTGAGCGTGAGGATGATGTCGTCACCTGTGGAGATGCCGCCGAGGATGCCGCCGAAGTTCTCCTTGTTCTTCACGTACTCCGTCCCGCGCATGTCGGCAGTCGCGAAGCCTGCACCGTAGGAGAAACCCGTGACCGCACCGATGCTCATAACCGCATGGGCAAGCCGTGCCTTGAGCTTGTCGAACACGGGATCGCCGAGGTTCTTCGGCGGCTTCACAATGCGGATCTCAATGAGTCCTCCGACGGAATCGGCTTGGGATTTGCGCTGCAGAATGAAGGCCTCCATCTGCTTCGCGACCTTGGGATCCGCGCAGCGCACGGGGTTTTTCTCGATGGTCTCAGGCTTGAAGACTTTCGCTTCGAGCGGGCCGATCTTCAGGGTGTGTCCGAAGATCTTGGTTGTCTTCGGAAGAATCTTGCGTGCGATGACGCCCGCGATGACACGCGCGACGGTCTCGCGTCCTGACTGGCGTCCGCCGCCGCGATGATCGCGGTGTCCGTACTTGCTCGCAAAGACTTGATCCGCATGACCTGCACGGAAGACACTCCGGAGCTTCTCGTACGCTTCGGGCTTCTGATTCGTGTTCTGCACGACGACCGCGATCGGCATGCCCGTCGTCTTTCCTTCGAAGACACCGGAGAGAATCGTCGGGGCATCCTCCTCTTTCCGTGCGGTCGTGACCGCACTCTGTCCGGGGCGCCTGCGCGCAAGCTCGTACAGGAAGTCATCTTCTTTGAGCGGAATACCTGCGGGGCAGCCGTCGATGACGACGCCGAGCGCGAGCCCGTGCGACTCGCCGAAGGTCGTGACCTTGAACAGTGATCCGATGGAATTACTGGCCATGGGAAGCGGAGGAAAGAAGTCGGGAGAGGAACGCTGCGTCCGAGGATGAAGACGTCTTGCCCGTGAAGATTTCAAACTGCCGGAGCGCCTGATGGATGAGCATCGCCGTGCCGTCTGAAGTACGGTACCCCGCTTTTTTCGCGGCGGCCAAGAAACGGGTCACCTTCCCGTACCGGAGATCGATCGCGAGCGCGGACGCGGACGCGGGTCGGGGGAAGGAAAGTGTCTTGTCTTCCGAGACCGCGCAGATCACGACGTCTGCAGATGCTTTCCGTGCGTTCGTGATGTATTCGACAGCGACACCGGTGGATGCGAGGGCTGCCTTCGCTTTGTCCGGATCGCGTGCAAAGACCGTGATCACGGCCTTGGGACTGGCCCTGCGCGCCGCGAGAATCGCGGATGGAACGGCGCCGCCGCTCCCGAGAATCGCGACGGTCTTTGCTTTCGCAAGCTCGGGGTACCCCTTGAAGATGCCGTACCAGTCGGAGTTGAAGGCGCTCCACGTCTTTCCAGATCGGATCAGCGTATTGGCGACACCGAGCTCTGTCACAACGTCTTCACGATGTGCCGCGAGATCGAACGCATCACGCTTGAACGGTGCCGTCACGGAGAGTCCCGACACGCCCCCCTTCGAGAGGACGCGCACGGCTGCCTGAAAATCTTCCGAGGGAAATGACGAGTAGAGCGCATCAATCTTGTGGCGCTGGAAGAGCGCATTGTGAATGAGCGGACTCTTCGAGGACACAATATGCGGACCGCCGAGGATGCCGAAGAGACGGGGTTTGCTGCGACCCTGTGTGAGGGCATAGAACGACAGTGGTAGCTGGCCGGCAGCTGAGGGCTCAAAGCCATCGAGTAATGCATACGTGAGCGCATTGCACAGCGGCGATGTGATACGCGAGAGGTGCGCCTTCGGCCCCATGCCGAGCACGATGGAGCGTTGTCCTCTCTGCTTGAGCCAATCCTGCAGCGCGGAGAGGACGAGGAGATCATCGTACGTCCGGATCTCCGTCGCGATCTTCACCGCCCACGGACGGTGCTTGATCATCTGCAGGACGGTTTTCTGAAGCCGCACGAGCGCCGGCGTCTTGTCGTAGAAGTGGGCACTGAGAATCAGCTTGGCGGTCTTCGGCTTCTCTTTGAATTTCGCAACCTCGTCCATTTCGAGATCGATCGCGAATGCCTTGAATCCTTCGAGCTTGTATCCGCGTGGAGAAAGCAGGATCGGAAGCGGCGATGCAAAGGGCTCCAGTCCGGGCGTGAGATCGCCACGGATCTCGAGGAGCGCCGCGCCCCTGCGCTTCGCCTCACGCGCGAACACAGAGGGATGTCTGGCGGCCGACGGAGGGAGGGTGACCACGAACATCAGCGGGGACGGGGAGAGGAAGGACGGACGGATTCCGGGAGACTCCGCAGGACGAACGGAATCTGCTCACGGAACCGGACGGTGGGTGACACGGTCACCTTGGCCACTTCACGGTAGTGCGGTCCACGTTCGAGGAGGAATTTCCTCACTTCTTCATGCAGCGGAAGATCCGTGAGTGGCGGCCGCTTGCCGCTCTGGAGCCTCTTGATGAGCTCGGATTCCTTCGCCTGCAGCCAGACAGCCACCGTCTTCTCGCGGATGAGTCTGCGCGTTTTGGCCGATCCGAGCGCACCGCCGCCGAGCGAGAGCACGATGCCAGGCGTGACCGCGGATGCGATAACCTCCTCTTCCTTCTGGCGAAACGCTTCCCAACCGTGCTTCTTCACATACTCGCGGATGGAACCGTGTGCGTCTTCGAAGAGATGATCGCTGTCGCGGTGTTCCATACCGAGCTTGGCGGCAAGCCTCCTCCCCATCGACGACTTCCCGACCCCGCGCATGCCGACGATGCTCACGGTGCGGCCGGAGCGGAGCACCGTCTCCAGATCGCGGAAGAAATCCGGGTAACTCTTGCGGACACACTTGGGATTCCGGATGGAGAGATGGCCACGGACGAGTCCGAGCACCGCGAAAGCCATCGCCATACGGTGATCATCGTGCGGATCGAGGATCACATCCTTCGCTCCTGCCGCGATCTTCCCAACAGAACCTGCCCCTCGGATCACGAGATCGTCGCCACGTTCACGGATATCGATGCCTGCCTTCCGGAGTTCGGAGCTGATGACCGCAAGACGGTCACACTCTTTCTTCCGGAGATTCGCGATGCCCGTGAACACGGCGGTGCCCTTCCGGAATGCCGCCAGTACGCAGAGGTTCATCACCTGATCCGGAATGTGCCCGCAGTCGAACGTGAGATCGCCGGCCTTGCGGAGCACGGTGACGGCTTCCGGCAGCTTGCGATCCGACTGGAATGAATCGCTGCTGAGATTCGGCATGCTGATCCGGCCCTTCGTGAGCTCGTTCAGGATGAGCCACGACCCCGCCGCACTCCAATCGCCTTCGACTTCATACGTGGCCTGTGCCCTGTACGCTGCTTTATGAACAATAAATGTATTCGATTTTCTGCTTACCTGTACGCCGAAATCCTTCATGACCTTCGTGGTAAGATCGATGTACCCTGCGGACGTGAGCGTGCCATCGATCGTGACGGAAAGACCTTCGGAAAGAAGCGGGGCGATGAGCAGGAGGGACGTCAGGTACTGGCTGCTCTGATCCGCCTTCAGTGTGACGGCACCTCCGCGAAGACTGCCTCCACGGATCTGCACCGGCGGACATCCCGCACTCTCGGTGGCCGTCGCACCGAGTGACCGGAGCGCGGACATCAGATCGCCGACCGGACGCTTCTGCATGTGAGCATCCCCCGTGAGTGTCCACTCGCCGGGAGTGAGCGCTGCCACGGATGTGAGAAAGCGGAGTGTGGTTCCTGCATTGTGACAGTCGAGCACTCCGCGTCCTGAGGAAGCAGGTACACCGCCGTCGATCTGCAGTTCCCCGCACGTCTTGTCGTGCCACCGCGCACGGAAGCCGAGCGTACAGAGATTCTCCACCATCACCTCCACATCGTCTGAGGCTGTCACGCCCCTCAGCACAGTTCTGCCGGCGGCGAGAGCGGCGCAGACGATCGCGCGGTTCGCGTGCGACTTGGAGCCCGGCAGGCGGATCTCCGCTTCCGAGGGTAACCGCAGCACGGGAACGGCGTAGACGGCATTCATGAGAAGAGTGCGGCGAATTGTTTCTCGGTGATGGAGATGACCGTCCCTTCTCCGAGGCGCTTCGGGACTGCGATACGAACCTCGCCCTTCTCATTCTTCTTGTCGGACAGCATCACCTTCCAGAGATCGTTCTGCTTCATGGTGGAGGGAAGTGCGAGCGGGAGTCCGGCGGCAACCAGAAGATCCGTGACGCGCCTGGCATCACTGCATCCGGCAAGTGTCATCTCCGCTGCGACACCGATGCTCACGGCTTTGCCGTGCGCGATGGTGTATCCGGAGAGTGCCTCCACGGCATGCGCGACGGTGTGACCGAAGTTGAGGAGAAGCCGAACGTCACGATCATGATCATCGGCTTCGACGATCTTCACCTTGGCGGTGACCGCCCTCTCCACAGCTTCTGCGACGATCTCCGGATCGCGCTTCAGGAAGCGCGGAAGTGCTTCCTCAAGCCATGCGAAGTACGGTGCATCCGCGATGGCGGCGATCTTGATCATCTCGGAGAGCCCTTCCTGCAGCTGCGGGAGCGGCAGCTTCTGGAGAAGTGCGGTATCGACGATGACGTGCGCCGGATGCGTGATCGATCCAATCATGTTCTTCCGTGATCCGGCATTCACCGCGGTCTTGCCGCCGATCGCGGCATCCACCATACCGAGGAGTGTGGTCGGCACGAGGACAGACGGCACACCGCGCATGAACACGCCCGCGACGAATCCGCCGAGATCCGTGAGCATGCCGCCACCGATCGACACGAGAGTCGTGCGGCGGGAGCAGCCGTGATCGAGCATCGTCGAGACGATCCGGTCGGCTTCAGAGAGAGACTTGGAACTGTCCCCGCTCGGGACGGAGAGAAGGAGAGGAGTAGTGATGGAAGCGGCAATCGTCTCCGCGATCATCCGGATGCCTTCATCGAAGAGCATGACCGTGTACTCGGAGCCTTTCAGGGCTTTCTGCAGGTCTTTCGTCGCACCATCACCGATGACGATCTGCGTCGGAGTGGGGACTCGGGCCGGCGGTGTGAGCGTGAGGGTGTGCATAACGGAGGATGTTACACGACAGTCTTTCCGATCGCCGACGCAACGGCTTTCATGCCGGCATGACAGTCGTCCCAGTGTTCGCGGTCGAGGAGCTGCGCCGAGTCGCACGCGGACTCGTGCGGACGCGGATGAATCTCGATGATGAGACCGTCCGCACCGACGGCGACGCCGCCAAGCGATGCGTCCTTCACCCAGCGCGTCTTGCCCATCGCATGGCTCGGGTCGACGATGATGGGGAGATGCGTCATCTCGCGGAGTGCGGGCACAGAGCCGAGACAGAGCGTGAAGCGGACCTCTTCCTCAAATGTCCGAATGCCGCGTTCGCAGAGCATGACGTTCTCGTTACCACCCGCGAGGATGTACTCGGCGGCGAGCAGCCACTCCTCGAGTGTGGCGGCCAGTCCCCGCTTGAGCATCACGGGCTTCCTCGATGTGCCGACGGCCTTCAGGAGTTCGTAGTTCTGCATGTTGCGGGCACCGATCTGCAGGAGATCCGCATGCTCCTCGAACGCAGGGAGATCCTCGGCTTTCATGATTTCGGAGATCACCTTCATGCCGTACTTGTCTCCGGCTTTGCGCAGCATCCTGAGTCCTTCGACACCCTTGCCCTGAAACGAGTACGGACCCGTACGGGGCTTGAACGCTCCTCCGCGCAGAATCTGCACACCCTTCTCCTTCGCCATGGCGGCAGCTTCATCGAGAGCGCCTTCGGAATCGATGGAACAGGGACCGGCGATGATAACGACGGACTTCGGGTCGCCGATGCGGCACGTCTTCGAGAGTTCGATGACCGTGCGGTTCTTCTTCTCGCGGGACGCGAGCTTGTACGGACGGTCGACGCGGTCGACGGAACGCACACCCTCGATGCTCTTCAGGAGTTCGACGTCCACGGAAGATGTGTCACCGGTCACGGCGAGCACGCGCCTGTTCTCTCCGATCACGTGGGAGGGACTGCCATACTTCGTCTGGAGGAGATCCTGGATCTCTTTCAGGAGCGTCTGGTTGTTCTTGTCCTTGAGAACGATGAGCATAGAGATGGGGTGAAGTGATGAATCACGGGAAATTCCGCCTCCCTGTCTCTCGTAGGGATGCGCGGGTTCCTAGGAGAGAGAATTTAGGCGAAGGCAAAAAAGGCGTACGCGAAGGCGAACGCTGCATACGTGCAAGCGACGACCGAAGCGGCCTTCATGGACGGGAGCGCGGCGGCGATGACACGGGTGCGCACGAACGAAAGCGTAGTGTCTTTGTGTGGAAAGTCAACAGAAATGAGCTGAAAGAAGCGCTGTCTCCACTAAAATTTGTGCAACCAAATGCGAGAACATCTGAGAACCATGGCGCGGATTTCAAAAGAGCGGATCGTCCTGATCCTCTTGATCCTCGGTGTCGCCGTGCGTGTCGCCGGATTCCCCGCCGTCCCAGCCGGATTCAATCAGGATGAGGCGATCGTCGCGTACAACGCTTTCACGTTGCTGCACGAAGGCGTGGAGCCATACGGCCATCCCTATCCGATGAATCTCCTCTCGTGGGGACAGGGATCTCCTGTGTTCGGTGCCGTCGTGATGATGCCATCACTCTTTCTCTTCGGGTCGACCGTCTTCGCCATCCGGCTCCCGTACCTTCTCCTCGGCTGTCTCACACTCCCGCTTTTCTATCTCTTCCTGCGCAGGATCGCAGACCGCGAGACGGCCGTCCTCGGACTCTTTCTCCTTGCGATTTCGCCGTGGCACATCGGCATCTCCCGCTGGGCTCTCGATGCGAATACGTTCCCCTTTCTCCTGCTCGCAGGCTGTACGCTCCTTCTCGCATCAAGAGACAGGAGTGTTCTCTGGCTCTACGCCGCGATGATGACCTTCGCGCTCAGTCTGTACGCGTACGGTCCGGCGCTCGTCGTCGTACCTGTTCTCCTTCTCTTCTCGCTGCCCTTCGCCGTGCACCTGCGGAAAGGGAAGATCGTGGATGTCCTCGGTTCGCTCGCCGTCTTCGGTGTGCTCGCGATACCGATGCTGCTCTACGTCCTCATCAACACGCACGTCCTGGACTGGCAGACGCTCCACATCGGTCCCCTGACAATTCCGAAGCTGGAAGGTGTCTCCCGCTTCGTGAGTCAGGGTTTCTTCAGCAGGACAGACGTCATCGGCACGATGAGAGCGAACATCCTGATCTTCGTGAATGTGCTCTGGACCCAGAACGACGGCAACATCTACAACGTACTGCCGCGTTTCGGCATCTTCTACGGTGTGGGCACAGTCTTCGCAGCGTGGGGTCTCGGCATTCTGATGCGGCGCCTCTGGACTTCGAAGGAGAGCCCGTTCGTGATCCTGGCGGCGTGGCTCCTCGGCTGCCTCGCTCTCTCGCCGATGCTCGTCAGCAATATCAACCGGATCAACGCGGTACCCCTGCTCCTCATCGCCTTGGCCGCGATCGGACTGCGACAGCTCCTCCCCCACCGTCTCGCTTTCCGTGCCGTGATCGTCTACTTCCTGCTCTGGTTCATCTCCTTCGTGTACGCGTACTTCGTCACGTTTGCACCGGCACTCGGTACCGCCTTCCAGAGCAATCTCTACGGAGCCATCCGTGACGTGGTGCGGAACGTACCGTCAGGCCCCATCTGCATCACGGCGCAGGCGAATGCGCCGGATACGTTCGCCATGCTCGCCGGAGAGATTCCGTCCGCAGGCTTCCGGGCAGCGAAAAGAGTGACAGGCTCCGGATCCATCCCGTACACCGGGAAAATTCTGGCACTCGACCGCTTCACGTTCGGACTGGAACGATGCGACCCGCAGAGTCAGGGATACGTGGTGACGCAGGAAGAATTCTCACGCTTTCACCACATGAACTTCCGCGTGCGTATCACGCACTTCGACAACTTCGTCACCATCGCACCCACCCGATGATCTCTCCCGCATCTCTACGGGCACTCATGGACAAGGCCACACGTCTCCTCCCTCTTCTGGCGACATTCTGGGTGGGCATCGCTCTTCTGCTTGCGATCCTGCTGACTCCGAGACCGGTCGTGGGAACCGTGCGGCAGAACGGCGTCGACCTCGCCCCGAGACTGCCCGTCGAGACCTGGGAACCGTCGTCTGTACTCGAAATCACGGTCGTCGTCGATCGCAAACCATGGCAGATCAGCACGCTCCGCATCGTGCCGGACGATTGCTTCGAGCGACTAGAGGTCAACGGCGCAATTCTGGCCTCCCAGTATTGCCGTCCGCGCAGCAGTGCCAACCCGCCAAGAATCATCTTCCTCCGCGCGGACAAACCGAACGCCACGGTCATCAGCGCGAGAATCCGCAATACGCTCGGTCTCCCCATGGGCATCAGCATCTTCCCGTCCCAGACGGACTGGCGCTCCGTGCTCCCGCGCCTGATGATCGCGCTTCTCATCGGCTTCCTCTGTCTCGTCTTCGCACGACGCAGACTCTTCTCCGATGCCCCTGCACTCTGGATTCTGGGCTGCGGACTCCTCGCACGAGCGCTCTACGGAATCTTCACTCCGTACGACACGCGTGCATACGACTCCGCCGCGCACCTCGAGTACGTGAAGTACCTCGCCTCGCACCTGAGGCTTCCTCCGGCGAGCGGATGGGAATTCCATCAGCCGCCGCTCTACTACGAGATGACCTCGGCGTTCGTCCGCGCGGGACATCTCGTGGGATGGTCACTCCCGATGACGATCCCGTGGATCCAGCTGCTCTCGATCGCGTTCTCGTGCCTGTCTCTCCTCGCCGCCGCGTGGGTAGGCCTCCAGCTCATCCGGAACACCCGTTCCATGGAATTCCTCGTCTTCCTCGCACTCATCGCGGGCTTGCCCGCGCTCATCATGCTTTCGTCGCGGATCAGCAACGACGTCCTCATCACCGTCGAGATCTTCGCCGCTGCGGGGCTCCTCTGCCGCTGGCACAGGGAACACCGCGTCTTGGACTGGTACCTGCTGTGGCTTCTTGCAGGCATCGCCTTCCTCACGAAGCTGAACGGTCTCTGCATTCCGATCGCCGTCTGTGTGCTCGTGCTCTTCACCGGACGCGCGCTGCGACCCGGTCTCCGGCAGTGGGCGGGCGGCATCGCACTTTTCCTCGCTCTCACGGTCTGGCTGCCGCTCCTGCGCATCCACGAACGTCCGGGCGATGTGCGGAATCTCCTGCTCACCGGCAAAGCCTCCATCACATCACATCTGAAGATCAGACACGCTCCGGAGGATTTCCTGATCTTCAACCCCGTCGCGATGCTCCGTCAGCCCTTCAATACTCCGTACTCGAATGACGGCAGACGCTCGAATGCTCTCGAGTACCTCTTCCGCTCCGCACTCTTCGGCGAGTTCCACACCTTTCCGGTGCCGTGGCTCCCGCGGGACGTGCTCATCCTCGCGCTGTTACTGCTTCCGTGGATGGTCTACGGGCTCCGTGACACGCTCCACCGTGAACGGAAAGACACTCCACTGACGATCCTGTTCCTGACCACTCTCGTGCTCTGGCTCGCGTACCTCACGATCTTCCAGTTCTCTCCGGAGCAGGATTTCCGGTTCTCACCGTTCTTCGCGGTCGCAGGTGCCTACTTCATCGCACGCGGTATTCAGCATGGAGGAAAATATTGGCAGACATTCGGACTGTGGTGTGCATTTGCCTTCGCGCTGCTAAGCTTTGCCATGCTCACATTTTGATACGCACAATCATAGTAATAAAGAGCGTCTCCTCATCATCCGTTATAAGCTTCATGCCGAAGAAACCAGAGCTACACATCGCTACACCCCCAACGAAAGGAGTCATCCCTGCGTGGGCAATTCTCAGTGCTCACATGGTTCTCATCGCCATTCTCGCGACGAGCTTTTTGACCGGTGCCCACATCAGCCCAATCAACGGAGATCTCCGAGGCTACGCGGATATTGCGAACGCAATGATAACCGTCGGAAAAGGAACTTGGATTTCATTCTACAGCTTCTACTTCTACCCGCCGCTTGCGAATATTGTCTTCCTCATCGCGAAATACAATACATTCACCGTGCTCCCCTACGACTGGGGACTGTTGATCACGAACATCTTCTGCGCCTTCGCAGGTATTCTCTTCATACTGGATCATCTGAAGCGAGCTGATCTCCGATGGCTCTTTCTCAGTATTCTTATCACCATCGTACTTCTCGAGCCGAGCATATTCTTCGCACGGTACGACTTCTTTCCTACGCTCGCTCTGCTTCTCACGGCTCTCTGTATCCGTCAGGAAAAATTCCTCTCTGCTGGTCTAATGCTTGGCGCCGCATTTATGTTGAAATTCGCACCGATTTTCCTTCTCCCACTCGGCTTCGCTCTCATCCCTCGAAAAAAATGGGGGCGCTTCCTGTCCGGATTTTTTTCTGTATGCATCGTCACATGGATCCTCTACGACCTTCTCCTCGGATGGGGCGCAACTCTTGATGTGTTTCAAGGCTTTTTCCACTTCCGGTCTGAACAACTCATTTACATCTTCTCGACAACGGGAAGTATTGATTTCTTTGTAAAAAAACTCCTCGGATCTCAGGCGACCGTGGTCTGGCTAGATCCCAATCTGGGACACTTCGTTGACGACTTTCCTTCATTCATGCCACTGTTGCAACAGGGATGGACTGTTCTTGGCTGCGCCATTATCGCCCTACATGCCTACCGAAATGAACAGCGGAGAGACGATATACTCCTCTACTTTGGAGCCTCCGTGCTCTGGATCCTCTTCTCGACCTCCTTCTGCAATAATCACTATTATTTGTGGGGTCTGCCGTTTGTCTTCTTGTGGTGTCTGGAACAGGCAGAGGACGGAAAAAGATCCACCTTCCTCATGGGTATCATGGCGGTCACTGCCGGCATGATCGCCCTCCTTGGGCAGTACAGTTTTCCGTATGGATACTATGAACTCATCTGGGATCAGAGCTGGCTCGCCGTCACAGCAAATCTCTTCAGAAATCTTCTCGTGTTCGGCCTTGTAATCTCGTGTATGTATTCGACACAATCGTCTCCGAGAGATACATGAGGCTCCGAACAGCTTCCTCGTCGCCCAGAATCCCCACGTGGACGATCATTGTTGTCGCATGTGCATTATTTCTCTTCCTCGGAGGACAGTTCGTGCGGTATGAACCGTTCATCGAAGTGAACGGAGACATGGTCGCCTACCAGCGAACCGCCCTCGTCATCAACATGATCCGTAGCGGAAAAACTGTAGATGCGCCGAACTACTACCCTCCGCTCGCAACCATCCTCTTCCTCAGCGCGGAGAACAATCTCCTCTCCATCCCGTTCCACCGCGCGCTCCTCCTCCTCATGATCGTCGCCATTGCGAGCACGGTGGCATTCATTTCGATATGGATCGACGATGAGACGCTCCGCTGGCTCAGCATCGCCGTTCCCGGAAGCATCGCTCTCCTCGAGCCCGCCGTCTTCTTCGCACGCTTCGATCTCTTCCCGATGCTCGCGATCCTGCTCGCAGCCGTAAGCTTCCGGAAGAAACTCTACGGCTTTGTGGGTGCATTCCTCATGCTCGGATGCCTCCTCAAGCTTGCCCCCGTGTTCTTGATCCCGATCCTGCACATCACCGTCCCGCGCGGAAAACGCAGGGAATTCTGGTGCGGGATGGGGTTGACCGCTCTCGGCGTTCTCTGCACATCGTTCATCATTCTCGGCACCGGCGTGACGCTGGAATCCATGGCTGCCTTCTTCGCGCTGCGCACCGCGTATCCTCCGTATGCACTGTCCACCGCCTCGAGCGTGGATCTCTTCATCCGGATGCTCCTCGGAGGAAACGGGGTCATCGAGTGGATGGCTCCCGATATCGGTCACTTCAATACCGGACTCCCCGTATGGCTCTCGCCCATACTGCTGCTGATCGCCGCCGCAGGTGCGGGCTGGATCACGCTCCTTGCAGCACGTGACCCGAAGCGCGAAAAGAACGTCGTGCTCTATGCATCCGCCACCATGATGTGGCTCCTCGTCGCCACCCCGC
Source organism: uncultured Candidatus Peribacteria bacterium (assembly GCA_964508225.1). GTDB lineage: Bacteria > Patescibacteriota > Gracilibacteria > Peribacterales > Peribacteraceae > CAZDRX01. Next base: position 80,638 of record CAZDRX010000002.1, on the reverse strand, counting down.
TGCTCACCATGCACTACTACCTCTGGGTGCTGCCACTCATCCTCTTCTGGTTTCTCGAACAGGTGGAACGTGCATGGAAGATCACCTTCTGGCACGGTATCGCAGGTCTGAGCGCGGTCACACTCGCACTCCTCGGCCAATGGACGTACCCCACACTCTACTTCGATCTCGTGGATCACCAGACCAGTCTGGCCGTGACGGTCAACTTCCTCAGGAACGCCGTCGCGCTGTTCCTCGTCGTCGCACTACTGAAATCGGTGAAGGAAATGTCAAAACGCCGGTAGCCGGAGATCTTCAGTTCGGATCGACGACGACCACGGCCTGCTGGTTCGGCGAGAGATGGTTGTGATATCCGAACGCGCCCGTCTTCGTGAAGGTGTAGGAGAACTCTCCATTCTTCCCGACCGATCCGTTCTGGACGAAGCCGGACAGATCCGTGTGTGCGGGGTGAGGGTTGCTCGCCACCGACATCTGTGCGGTCGAATCGTTGCGGAACTTCACGATGTCGCCGGAACGGACATAGAGGAGGGAAGGCTGGAAGCCGCCGCCGGTACCGGTGTAACGGACAATGTACGTCTGGGCGACGTGCGACGAGCTGGAAGACGAGCTGGAGACGGGACACTGTCTGATGATCCAGCCGCAGCGGCCATCCGGAAGCCGCTCACAGGAGGGGCCGGCGAGCGTGCCGTTCGGACACTGCCAGTTCGGCATCTGCGGCGCAGGTCCGCAATCAGGGACTTTGCATGTGCCGGAGCTATGGGAAGACGAAGAGGAGGACCTGGACGACGTGCCGGAAGTGCCCGGCGTACCGAAGCGCCCACGGGACTCCATGATCATCTTCACCATCTCGGCACGGTTGATGGACGCGAGCGGGCGGAAGGTGCCCGTTGGCTGTCCTGTGACATCCGTGTCACCGCTCACGATGTCCGCGGACGCGAGCGCCTGCACCGAGCCCGCGTAGGGTGTGGCAGACGTCACATCCTTGAACTCGCTCGCCGACGTCACGGGAGCGATCTTGAATGCATCGGCGATGAGCGACGCGACTTCTGCGCGGCTGGCCGGCCGGTCGAGGTTGAGTCCCTGCACGCGCGTGAGCTGGAAATTGAGACCGATAGCCACCGACATGTACTTTGCCGCCCAGTGGCCATAGCCGATGCCGGCGGACGTGTCGTAGCCCGCGCCGAGGAGCGCGATCTTGAGCGATTCACCCACCGTCACGGGATTCTCGGGGCCGAATTTCCCCGTGAGTCTGCCGTAGCTGTCTGTGTAACCGGAGACGATAGTCAATGTGACCGCTTCGTTGACGAAGGTTGCGTACCACGCCCCGTAGGGAACATCGCTGAAGATGATCCTCGGAGGCGTGGTCGCCTGTGCGAGGATCGGCAGAAGGAGCCCGATGCCAAGCGCGGCGAAGCGGAGACGTGACGAGGAGGAGAGGAAGTTCATCAGAAGCACAGTCTACTCTGGTGGAGGCACGAGCAATCCATGTGCAGAGGCGAGAACTGTTGACAACCGTGATGCATGATGAAGAATGCTTCTTCATCGAAGAGGCCAGAGAAGACGTCGTAAGGCCGAGACTGGACAAAACCCTTCCCCTTCTGTAAGCTCCGTCAGCTATGGTTCATGACTAAACCATAGGCTTTTTCTTCCGTCCCCTATGGATTACATCAAGGTCAAAGGCGCGAGGATGCACAATCTGAAGAACATCGACGTGGAAATCCCGCGTAATTCACTGACCGTGATCACCGGTCTCTCCGGTTCCGGCAAGTCATCGCTCGCGTTCGACACGATCTTCGCTGAAGGCCAGCGACGATACGCCGAATCGCTCTCCGCCTACGCACGCCAGTTCATCGCCCAGCTCGAGAAGCCCGAAGTGGACTCGATCGAAGGGCTTTCCCCCGCCATCTCCATCGATCAGAAGACCGCACCGCGCAATCCCCGCTCGACGGTCGGCACCGTCACCGAGATCTACGACTACATGCGTCTCCTCTGGGCCAAAGTCGGTCAGGTGCATAGCCCCATCACCGGAAAGCCGCTCAGCAAGCAGTCGCCGAGCCAGATCACGGACCTGATCACGAGGATGCCCGACGGCCGGAAGATCATCCTCCTCTCCCCGCAGGTCATCGGCCGCAAGGGCGCGCACCAGAAGATCCTCGACCAGATCAAGCGCGAAGGCTTCGTCCGTATGCGCATCGACGGCCAGATCGTGACGACGGATGAGGAGCCCCAGCTGGATCCCAAGAAGAGCCACGACATCGAGATCGTCGTCGACCGTATGATCGTCCGCGACTTTGGTCCGATCAAAGAGAAACTCAGCGACGGCACGGAAGTGGAGCAGCCGAACCCGAACCGCGTACGACTCTCGGATAGCGTCGAACTGGCACTCAGAAAAGGGGAAGGCATGATGTTCGTCATGGACTCGGACACGGGAGATCTCACGAAGTTCTCCGACAAGTTCGTGGATCCCGACTATCCGGAGATGAGCATCCCCGAGATCGAACCCCGCAGCTTCTCCTTCAACTCGCCGCACGGCGCGTGCGAGCACTGCCACGGTATCGGCAGCATCCTCCAGGTGGATGCAGGACTCATCGTCCCCAATCCGGAACTCACGATCAACGAAGGCGTGATCCACCCGTGGGCAACGTCGGCAGGCCGCATGAGCTTCATGCTCCAGGCGCTCACGGCGCTCAGCAAGAAACAGAAGTTCTCGCTCGATCTCCCGTGGAACAAGCTCAGTCCCGAGATACAGAAGATCGTCATGCAGGGAAGTCCGGAAAAAGTGGATGTGGACTTCATCACCGAGAAATTCGACGGTCACTACCAGACGACGTACGAGGGCGTGATCCCCAACCTCGAGCGCCGTCATAAGGAGACGGACAGCGCCTACACACGCAGCCAGATCGAGGCGTACATGTTCGAACTCCCGTGTCCGGAGTGCGGAGGCAAGAGGCTGCGGAAGGAAATCCTCGGCGTCACGGTCGGCAAGAAGAACATCGTGGACGGTACGGGACTGAGCGTCGTCGGCGCACGCAAATTCTTCGAGTCCCTCATGCCGGAAAAGAAGGGCGAACTCTCGCTCTCCACGTACGACTACACGATCGTGAAGAAGGTGATCGCCGAGATCATCTCGCGCCTCACGTTCCTCGAGAACGTCGGCCTCAAGTACCTCACGCTCGACCGCAGCGCAGCCACCCTCTCCGGCGGAGAGGCGCAGCGCATCCGTCTCGCCACGCAGATCGGTTCCGCGCTGCAGGGCGTGCTCTACGTCCTCGACGAGCCCTCCATCGGTCTGCACCAGCGCGACAACACGAAGCTCATCAAGACGATGACGAACCTCCGCGATCTCGGCAACACGGTCATCGTCGTGGAGCACGATCAGGAGACGATCGAAGCCGCCGACTGGCTCCTCGAGATCGGTCCGGGTGCCGGCAAGCACGGCGGACAGGTGATCGCACAGGGGACGCCCAAGCAGCTCATCGGGAACGAAAAGTCTGTCACGGGCCAATACCTCTCGGGTAAGAAGATGATCCCGGTTCCCCAGGCACGCAGAAAAGGGAACGGCAAGTTCGTGGAAGTGAAGGGTGCCACGCACCACAACCTCCGCAACATCGACGTCCAGTTCCCGCTCGGATGCTTCATCGGCGTCACGGGAGTCTCGGGCTCCGGCAAATCCAGTCTCATCCACGGCATCCTCGCTCCGGAGCTGCTGCGCACCCTCAACAAAGCGCACGGTAAAGGTCAGGACTTCAAGGGCATCAGCGGCCTTGAGCACCTCGACAAAGCCATCGTCATCGACCAGTCCCCGATCGGCCGCACCCCGCGCAGCAACCCCGCCACCTACACCGGCATCTTCACGGAAGTCCGCGACGTGTTCGCCGCGACTCCGGAAGCCAAGACCCGCGGCTACAAGCCCGGACGTTTCAGTTTCAACGTCTCCGGCGGCCGCTGTGAGGACTGCGAGGGCGACGGTCTCAAGCGGATCGAGATGCACTTCCTCCCCGACGTGTACGTGATGTGCGAAACCTGCAAAGGCCAGCGCTACAACCGCGAGACGCTCGAAGTGACGTACAAGGGAAGGAACATCGCCGAAGCACTCGATATGACCATCGCGGAATCGCTCGAGTTCTTCGCCGCGTTCCCGTCCATCAAGAACAAACTCCAGACCTTAAACGACGTCGGTCTCGGCTACATCCACCTCGGCCAGAGCGCGACCACGCTCTCGGGTGGTGAGGCGCAGCGCATCAAGCTCGCCACCGAGCTCACCAAGCGCGCGACGGGCAAGACGTTCTATATCCTCGATGAACCCACGACGGGTCTGCACTTCGACGACATCCACCGCCTCCTCGACGTGCTCCAGCGGCTCGTGGAGAAAGGCAACACCGTGCTCGTCATCGAGCACAACCTCGACGTCGTGAAGTCCGTCGATCACGTGATCGACATCGGTCCGGACGGCGGCGACGAAGGCGGACAGGTCATCGGCATCGGCACACCGGAAGAGGTGGCCGATATCGCGAAGAGCTACACCGGCCAGTATCTGAAGAAGATGCTGAAGTAACAGCACTCTTGCCGTGAAAAGGGATTGTGATACTGTACGTGCACTTTCCCCCACTTCCATGAAACGAATCTCCTTCGCAGTCGCCGCATCACTCCTCCTGATGCCGGCCACGACCCTCGCCGCGCTTTCCACGCCGGGTGAACTCATGACGGTCATGCAGGACAACTCCGTCCCCCGCTCCTTCTCCGTGACGGCACATGCCATGAGTGACGGCACGTACGTATCGGTATGGGCGAACGGCGCCGAACAGGGCACCGATCCGAGCACGATGACGATGACGACGAAAGCCACGGTCGACATCGTGAAAGGGAAACTGAAGATCCGCGCGAAGGCAGAGATCATGGCGGTCAACGGCATGCTCTACGCACGTCTGACCAGCTTCGACGGTACCTACCAGAACGCTTTCGCGTCCCTCTCCGCCATGCTCAAGCAGCAGGTCTGGGTCTCGATGCCCCTCGATGAAGCCATGCTTGACGAGATCACGGGCGGCAACGGCCTCCACATGACTTCCGGCGACCCGTCACAGGCCGAACACATGTTCCAGATGCAGTCCAAAGCCGGCAAGAACGGCACCACCGTCTACACGCTCTCCCTGACGCAGGACTACGCCGTGACGGTCGCACAACTCATCCGCGAGATGCTCAACGACGAGTCCTCTTCGAGCGATGACTTCTTCCCGTGGCGCCAGCTCGCCGAGGGTATGCGCTTCGAGAGCACGATCGTGACGGATGCGAAGGACGCCTTCATTTCCTCGGCGTTCTCCCTCAGCACCGCCTCCACAACCTCTTCGCTCTCCATCACCGGTACGGAGAAGAGGCTCGGTGCGGCTCTGAACGTAAAGGCTCCGGCAGGCGCCCTCACGATGGACCAGGCACTCGCCTCGTTCTCCGATCTTGAGCAGGACGTTCCCGGCTCGATGATGCCGACGGTACCCGAAGAGATGATGGAGCCTCCGTCCATGATGGAGGTCGAGGCCACGTTTGACTCGGTCGACGAGGAAACGACTCCCGCCTACTCGGCGGACTGCAACGATCCGTCACTCACGGCGCAGCAGCTCTTCACGCTGCAGCGTGGCGGCTTCTGTCCGACGACGAAGAGATCCACCCGCTACGGCGGCTGGTGAGCCTGAGAAACGCAATCGGAACCGGAGTCAGGCGAAGAGCCTCACTCCGGTTTTTTTGATCGCGTCTTTGGTTCATACTGCAGACGATGATCGCGAACTCGCTCACACTGCCGTGGGACATCGGCATCCTCGTCATCCTCGGCGGATCGTTCGCCATCGCACTCTGTGCGAATGAGTGGCTGAAGTACCGCAGAGGAAGACCCGTCTGGATGCAGATGGGCGTTCTCGGCACGGGGGCGATGTCGCTCCTCGTCTTCTTCGTCGTGTTCTACGGCTCATTCATCGAACCCCAGTTCATCACGGTGACACGGGAGACCATCCCGCTGCCGACCCCCGAACCGCTCAGGATCGCCGTGATTTCGGATCTCCATGTGGGGCCGTACAAAGGTGCACGATATCTCCATCGTGTCGTTGCCCGCATCAATGCCCTCCGGCCGGACGTCGTGCTTCTGGCAGGCGATCTCGTGCTCACCGGAGAGGTGACGGCCGACACACTCATCGCCCTCGAACCGCTCGCTGTCCTCGCTCCGCTCATCGGGACGTACGCGATCATGGGCAATCACGATCACGGTATCTACCGCAGCATAGGACCGCTCCGACCCACACGCGATCACAGCGACGCCGTCGCGGAGAGACTGTCTTCGATGAACATCACCGTGCTCCGCAACACCTCCGTCACGCTCGGTTCGGGCGACAACGTGTTCGCGGTCGCGGGGATCGAAGACGCACTCTCGGGTGACGCGGATATCGTCGAAACATTCGCCGGCATTCCGCCCGGAATCCCGACCATCCTCCTCTCACACAATCCGGACGTGATCCTCGATCCGGCAGCGCTGCAGGCAGATCTCATCGTGTCCGGTCACACGCACGGCGGACAGATCCGGCTGCCGTGGTACGGCGCGCTCGCATCGCTTCCCACGCACCTCGGCAAGGCCTTCGATCAGGGCATGTTCCGCCTCGGCAGCGGCGCCGTGCTCGCCATCACCCGCGGCATCGGCGAATCCGGACCGCGCGCACGGCTCTTCGCTCCTCCGGAAATCCTTCTCATCGAGACCGTTCCGATGTGATCAGGCCTTCCACTTGATACTGCAGCCGATCGCGTTCACCTCATGCACAGGAGGCTCTTTGCCAGCGATCACGGCAGTAATCGCATCGTGGAGACTGTGCTCCGTGGCCTTCGCGGGTTCCTTCCAGTTGTTGTCGATACAGCCCTTGTACTTGAGCTTCCGGTCACCATCGAAGACGAAACAGTGCGGCGTGCAGAGCGCACCGAAACTCTTGGCGACCTCCTGTGATGCGTCGTGGCAGTACGGAAACGGGAACGACTTCTCCTCGTGACGTTTCTTCATGGCGGCGAAGGAATCCTCGGGATAGTCGGTCGGGTCATTGCTGTTCACGAGGACGAACTGTGCACCCTCCTGATCGAAGTCCTTCGCGAGATCGATGAGACGATCCTCGTACGCCTGCGCGTACGGACAGTGATTGCACGTGAAGACGACCACGAGCACGGGATCGTGGATGATGGAAGAGTCCACCGTGAGACCGTCGGTCGCGGGAAGCTTGAAGTGCGGCATGCGATCGCCGATCTTCAGGATCGTGGAATTGTCATTGATGAGCACCATGGGACAGGGGGGAATACGGATGAGTGTATCATAGGATCGCTCTCCACCCCTCATGCAGCGCCACTTCACCGCCACGGCCTTCATCATCGATTCACAGAAACGAACACTGCTCCTCTGGCATAAGCGTCTGAAAAGGTGGATGCCGCCCGGCGGTCATCTGGATCCGGATGAGACGCCGGAGGAAGCGGCAAAACGCGAGTGTCTGGAGGAGACAGGGCTCGACGTGGAGATCACAGGCGCCGAGCAGCCTGACCTCTTCACGGGAAACCCGCAGGAGGGACGGATGCTGAGGAAACCCATCGCGATGCTCCTCGAGGAGATCCCTGCCTGTCCCGAACGCGGTGAAGCCGCACACCAGCACATGGACTTCCTCTTCGTCGCCCGTCCGCTCGATGAATCGCAGGCCGTGCGGATCGCCCCCGCCGAAAGTGACGAGATGCGCTGGTTCCGCCGGGACGAGGTGGAGGCGCTGAGCGAGGCCTCGGAGATCTTCAGTAACGTCAAAGCCTACATCCTCGACATTTTGGCATAAGCTTCACTTCGGAGCCCGAAAAGGGTATACTTTCCATTCTGTATGCAGTGGCAGGAATTCCGCTCACACGTCCGGCATCTCCCCACCCGGGACATCAACAGAATCGAATGTGCGTTTGAGCTCGGGAAGAAGGTCCATGCGGATCAGAAACGGAAGTCCGGCGAACCGTACTTCAGCCACCCCATCGCGGTCGCGCACATGCTCGCCGACATGGGTGCGGACAGCGATACGCTCATCGCCGCGCTGCTTCACGACACGGTGGAGGACACGCCGCTCACGCTCCTCGAGATCGACCGGATGTTCAACGGCAACGTGGCGACCCTCATCGACGGCGTCACGAAACTGAATGCGAGTGATGTCGCCACGAGCCCCAAGCTGGACGAACAGACCGAGACGCTGCGGAAGATCTTCACGCTCATGCAGCAGGACGTGCGCATCATGGTCATCAAGCTCGTCGACCGTCTCCACAATATGCAGACGGCCGAATTCCTCGCGCCCGAACGTCAGAAATCCCTCGCGAAAGAGACGCTGGAAGTCTTCGTGAAGATCGCCGACAGGCTCTGCATGCAGGATCTGCGCGATGAGCTGGAAGCTCTCTGCCTCGGCATTCTCGAGCCCACCACGTACGCGAAGCTCGCGGAACTCCGCAGTACGAACGAGCAGCGCGGCCGCGAAATCAGCGATGTCATGCGCGGTCTCCTCGGCGAACACGACCGTCACCTCGCCTCGCGCGTCAATCTCCACTGCGAATACAAAACGTGGGAGCAGCTCCGTGCCCAGATGAACGCCGGTGGATCGGTCACCACTGGTCTCTCCTCCATCACGATCGCCTTCGTCTCCGAGGACATCGACGGCTGCTACCGGCTCCTCGGTGCACTCCACCAGCTCTGGAAACGCGAGATCATGTCGTTCCAGGACTTCATCAACGCCCCGCAGATCAACGGCTATCAGGGTCTGCATACCACGGTGATCGTGGAAGGCGGCATCCGTATCCGGTGCAAGATCCGCACACGCGAGATGCAGGAATACGCACGCAGAGGCGTCGCGCTGAAGTGCTTCAGCGACAAGGCACCGGATCTCCCTGACTATCTCCCGTGGACGCAACGGCTCTCCCCGCTCACCGAGGACACCGAGGGAAGTTCCACGGACTTCTGGCAGAGCCTGCAGAGCGATATCCTCGGCGAGTCCATCATCATCCACGGTCCGGACGACAGCACCGTGCAGCTGCCGCACGACGCGACGGTGCTCGACGGAGCGTTCTACCTCCTCAAAGAAAGCGCACTCAAGACAGAGTCGATCAAGGTGAACGGCGTGGAGACACCCTTCGGCAACCGCCTCACGAACGCCGCATCGCTCGACATCGTTCTCGGCGAACAACCAACGTGCGAGCTCAACTGGCTCCGCCAGATCCAGACGGGCTTCTCCGCCGCGATGATCCGCTCCGCGCTCTCCAAGCAGTCGGAAGCGCAGAAGCTTGAGCTCGGGAAGGAGCTGCTCCAGAAGACATTCAGCGAGCGGAAACGCGGATTCATCGACGAATTCGATGAGAAAGCATTCACCCGTCAGCTCGGCATCCTCGGCTACACGACGCTGCGCGAGGTATACATCTCCATCGCCGACGGACGCCTGCTCCCCGCCGATGTGTTCTCCGCGCTCTTCGACAAACCGCTTTCGAAGAACCGCAAAGGATTCCCGATGACCATCCT
>CAZDRX010000002.1:9591-71090 GCA_964508225.1 uncultured Candidatus Peribacteria bacterium | reverse complement strand
CGGTTTCGTACCAGATAAAACTGCGCAATGGGCAAGAACAGCTTATCTATTCTCCGTCGGACATCAAAGACCCCGCCAACGTGCTTGAAATCCGCGAACCGTACGCGAAGTTGGAAATCCTGACCAGCCCCGAATATCTGGGGGCGGTCATGCGGCTGTTGGACGAGTCAAGAGGCACCTACAAAGAAACCCACTACATCACGCCGGAAAAGACCATCCTGCGCTACGAGGCCGAGATGGAATCGATCACCGGCATGGACCGCATCAACCTCGTCCACCGCAAGTTCGGCACGTCACTCTCGGACATCCGTTACCACCGCACGGGCGACAAAGCCGTCGTCTCGCTGCAAGTCCGCATGTCGCCGCAGGAGCTCGCGGTGTTCCAGCAGGAACTGGTGCTCGCGGGGGCACGGCACCTGCAGGTGATGCGCCAGAGTGTCGGCACTGCGCTCCTCATCGGCGTCATCATCCTGCTCTGGGGACTCGACCCCATGGTGGCCAGAGTCATTCTCACCTCGACAGAGATCACCCCCGTGGAACTCACGTTCATCCGCTTCATCACGTTCTTCATTGCCTCCACCGTGACGTACGGCCTCTACATGGCACTCTCGCGTGTGAAGTCGAAGCCGATCTCGCCGTTCAAGCCGTCCTTCATCGCCGCGGGCATCGCGCTCTTCCTCACGGGTATCCTCTCCTACCTCTCCCTGCGGGAAATTCCGGCGAGCCAGTACATCCTCTTCATCATCGCGGGTCTCGTGCTCACGACGCTGCTCACCAAGCTTCTCGAAGGACAGGTGCCGATGCGCCTCCTGCTCTCCGTCGCCGTCATCGGCATCGCGATCACTGCGTTCATCGTGGCACAGGGCTTCTCTCTCTTCGGTGTGCTGGCCGGAGTCGGCGGTGCGCTCGGGTTCTCCATGTACTCACAGCTCAGCCGCCGCTACCTCGAAACCGACGCACGTATCCACGCGCGGTACCCCGCATTCGTCTTCTGGCTCTCGGTCATCACGATCCTCCTCACCAGTCTGCTCTGGCCTCTCGTGCATCCGCTCGCGACCATCGACTGGCGGCTCACAGGACTGTCCGTGCTCTTCGCACTCGTCTTCACGTTCCTCCCGTACGCGCTCTACTTCGAATGCATGCTCCAGACGGACACCGAGATCCTCGACCGCCTCCTGCCGTTCGTGTGTCTCGTGACCATCGTCAGTGAAGCGACGATCTCGGACACGAGAGGCGCCTTGATGGTACTTCCCGTCATCCTCCTCTTCCTCTGGCTCTACAAGCCAGACCGGATCCTGAACCACGACACCTGAGCCTTCAGGCCGCATCGGGGCGCCACAGCTCATCACGCAGCGCGAGATCGGAACGCATCGTGGCGTTTTCGAGACGCTGTGACGTGACGTACCAGTCGACGTAGAGGAAGCCCTCGTCTCCCGCGGGCAGTTCGACCGGAACCAAGTGACGTACCTGCTTACCGAGCAGATCGCCGCTCGCGTCTCCGCGCAGCGTGTGCAGGAACATACTGCGGTAGTTACGCATGCCCTCGGGATCCAGCGCAGGGGCAAGCAGCACCTTATTCTTGTCCATGACGCCCTTCACGCTCGCGATCGCCGCCAGCGCGTACTTGATGGCATTGATGCCGCTGCGCTGCGCGTTGATCTCCTGCACGACACGGAGAAACGCGGCGTCTTCGGTCGCCGCAGAGAAACCGTATCCTGTGAATTCGCGCACGGAGGAAATATCGGCGATGAGCATGGCGGTCTGCGGATGTGTTCTGACCTCCTCGGAGGTCATTGGCGCGTCGAGAAATGAGTCCTTTCCGATCTGCAGGAGCGGAAACGGATCCGGTGTGGCGGTGTCGTCATCCGGTGGGATGTAGAACTGACCGTCGGCACCGAGAACACGTCCGGCAATTCTCTGGCCTGATCTGTCGAGCGGGATACCGCTCGTCTCGGCCATGAGCCATCCGCCCTTCACGGGATTCTGTCCGTCATAGACATCGTGCAGCCGCTGCTCCCCCACTCTGTCGTAGCGCATGAGAAAGCCTCCCGAACGCGCGACTTGCGTGCGCATTGCACTGATCCTCGCCTTCTCCTGCGAGAGGAGCGTTTCGATCACTTCGCGGGTGATGAGAAGGTCATTGTGACGACGGTCGAAATCCGCACCACGGGCGGGATTCCTCACGAATTCGACTTCGATGTCTTCGAGACGGCCAAGCTTGTGTCCGCCCTGCACCTTCTCACGGTCGAGCTTCTCGCCGATATCCGCAGGCGCGGGCTTCCCGCCATTCCCCATCTCGCTCAGGAGACGTTCGAAATGGTCATCGAATTCCTCGATCGGCCGGTAGTCGTCGGGGTGTTCAGGCATGGAAGTAGTACTGTACTCAAAAAGTGAAGCGCACTATACCTATCACTAAAATGTATTTAAACAGAATTTATTGATATTTGCAACTCTTAAGCCGCCTCGTCACTTTGCTTGATGAAGGCAGCCGCGAGACGTTCTCCGCGCTCTGCGATCACCGTGGGGAGTGCGGTAGCAATGAGTTTATCTACCTCCTCCTGATCCACGTGCACGCCGCGTCTATTGTTTGCCTCGTCTGCAATACGTTTACCGAAGAGACGGGCGATGTGATCCGTGACTTCTTCCCGCAGAATAGAGAGTGCGATTTCGAGAGAGAACGTCTGCCCCTCCGGAAAACTGACGGCAACGCGGGTCCGGAGATCCGCGGCAATTTTCTCCCGGGCGTCCGCACGGGAAAGATATGCATCGTACGAAAGACCGGTCATGGCCTGAATCGTCGCGATGACTGCCCGTGTGAGGGGCAAGTAAAACATATTTTTCTCTCCGCGGGAATTCCCAGAGGACAGATCTGACGTTGCGGAGAGAGTGGTGTCGCCCCTCGGTGATTCCATCGAACCATCGCTGATGCGCGCTCCGCTTGACGGAGAGCTACCAGAACCCGATGCATACGCTTCGTCAAGTTTCATGATTAATCGTATTATTCGCTCTGTGAGGCCAAAAGTCAAAGAAATTGCTCATGGTTTTGCCTCCGTGCGCAGAGAGGCGAAGCCATCCGGATCCTCGAGGAGTGCCCGGACAATTGCACGGATCTTCAGGGTGCTCGAGAGCGAGACCCACTCGTCGGGATGGTGTGCCTCGTCCCCATTCGGAGGGATGGTGATGACCGCTTTGCCTGCTTCGGCGTAGTCACACTCGTCGGATACCGACGGTGCTCCCACGATGTCGGGGGCGACACCCGTGATTTTCTGGATGATGGACGACGCGACACGCACGACCGGATCGTCGGGGGGAAGTTCGTACGGTGAGTACGACGCGAGGCCGGGATTGCGGGTGACAGAGTGGTTGATACCCCAGCGGCTCCACTCACCGCGCTTCGCGATGCCCCTCGACCAGCGCACGATATTCCGGAGGTACTCGTCCTGCGTGGACGGCGGCGACATGCGGAGAGCGAATTCGAACTGTGCACGATCAGGCGGGAAATATCCTTCGCGGGTCTTCGACGCGTCGATGTCGCCATCCTCGATCATCTCCTCGCCGAGGAGCGGGTGCGTGCGCTGCTGCTTCGGCTCACGCGGGCCTCCCTCGGGGTCGTCGTACCCATTGTAGAAGCGCTTATCGAGGGAATTGAGGAGGTGCCGGAGCGCGCTGCTCGCATTGGGCATGTCCTTCTCGGAACCGTGTCCCTGCGCCCGCGGATCGATACTGATGTTGCCGATGATCTTGAGCCTTCCCGTACGCGCCGTGATGAGCCGCACGCGCGGATCACCCTCTTCCAGAGGAGGCACGGGGCCGATCTCGGAGGAGACGACGGCGTTGATGAGCGGCCAGACGTCCCATTGCTTGATGAGTTCGCGTGCACCGACGGAATTCTTCTCCTCATCCACCGTGAAGACGAAGTACGCCTTCATCCCCTTCGGGATCTTCGTCGTGATGGCGAGATCGATATTGTTCAGCACGGCAGCGCCCATGTCGTACACGCCGAGGCCATGGACACGATCGGGGTGCTTCGGATCATGGAGGATCTGGGTCGGCGCTCCGCTGTTCACCGTATCGACGTGCGCCGGAATCATGACGCGATACACCGACGGATCATCGTTATCCCTGTCATCATCGCCCTTCTCGAGGATGAGATTGAACCGTCCGTCACCGAGGAGCATGCGCGAGACGCGGATATTCTGGACGCGCTGATTCACCGCTTCGGCGAGTTCGCCGCCGGTGAGTCCCTGTGCATCCCTGATCTCCACGGCGGCGGCGCGACGCTGTGCGAGGTCGCGCGCGCGGATCATGGACTCGATCATCTCCATCTTCGCGATCTGCCCCTCGATCGAGTGTGATTCCTGCGCGGTGAGACGCTCGAAGTCGTGCAAATCTTCGTTGCCGATCCGGTACGGGGAGATCTCGGGCATGGTGCGGAATCGTACGATCCGGACGCGGAAATGTCAATCAAACATGACAGCCTGAAGCTGGCTTCAGTCTGCGTTCCGTCGGGCTTCGTCTTCCACTATACTCTGCGCCATGTTCGACCCCGTCGACGCCGGCCAATCCTTCCCGGATTTAGAACTCGGGATCCTCAAGTATTGGCGTGAAGAGGATGTCTTCAAGCGATCGATCGCGCGGAGGAAAGACGGCGAAGTCTTCAGCTTCTACGACGGTCCGCCGTTCGCGACCGGACTCCCCCACTACGGACACATCCTCGCCGGCACGATCAAAGACGTGATCCCCCGCTACCAGACGATGCGCGGCAAATATGTGAAGCGCCGTTTCGGCTGGGACTGCCACGGACTCCCCGTGGAGAATGAGATCGAGAAGGAGCAGGGCCTCAAGTCCAAGAAGGACATCGAGGCTCTCGGCGTCGCCAACTTCAATGCACTCTGCCGCACCGCCGTGCAGCGCTACACCCATGAATGGAGGACGACCGTCGAGCGTCTCGGACGCTTCGTGGACATGGACTGGGATTACCGCACGATGGATCCGGATTACATGGAGAGCATCTGGTGGGTGTTCAAGCAGCTGCACAGCCAAGGGCTCATCTACGAGGGTCACAAGCCGATGCACGTGTGTCCGCGCTGCCAGACGCCGCTTTCTAACTTCGAAGTCACACAGGGCTACAAGGACATCCAGGACTACTCCATCACCGCGATGTTCGCGCTCGAGGGCGAAGCCGACACCTTCGTGCTCGCATGGACGACGACGGGCTGGACGCTCCCGGGCAACCTCTTCCTCGCCGTGCATCCCGAGGTGACGTACGCGAAGGTCAGCTGCGAGAAAAAAACCTTCATCGTCGCCAAGGATCTCGCGGAGTCCGTCTTCAAAGGAAAAGAATTCGAGATCAAGGAGGAGGTCACGGGCAAGTCGCTCGCAGGCAAGAGGTACGCGCCGCTCTTCCCCTACTACGCGGAGCAGTACAAAGACACCGCGTTCCGCATCGTGGAAGGCGACTTCGTGACGGTGACGGACGGCACGGGCATCGTGCACATCGCTCCGGGGTACGGCGATGACGACTTCCAAGTCGGCCAGCGCGAGAAGGTGGCGATCCTCCAGCACGTGGATATCGACGGCACGTTCAAGAAGGCGGTGACAGACTTTGCGGGACTCTCCGCCAAGCCGAAAGATGACCACCAGAGCGGCGACAAGGCCATCGCCAAATGGCTCAAGGATCATAGGAAACTCTTCACGAGCCAGAGCTTCATGCACAGCTACCCGCACTGCTGGAGGTGCGACTCTCCGCTCCTCAACTACGCCACGAGTTCATGGTTCGTCGCGGTGGAGAAGATCAAAGCGAAGATGCTCGAGAGCAACGCGAAGACGTCGTGGGTTCCCGAGCACATCAAGGACGGACGCTTCGGCAAGTGGCTCGAAGGCGCGCGCGACTGGGCGATCTCCCGTAACCGCTTCTGGGGAACGCCGCTCCCGATCTGGAAGAATTCCGTGACGGGCGAAGTGGAAGTGATCGGCTCGCGCGATGACCTCATGGCGCACACCACCGACCGCTTCACGAAGGTTATCGTCGCGCGGCACGCCGAGAGTCAGGGCAACGTGGACAAGATCTACCAAGGCAAGGAACCGGGCACTCCGCTCACCGAGAATGGCCAGAAACAGGCGAAGGAGCTGGGCAAGCGGGTGGCTTCCGCAAGCGAGAAAGTGAAGGTATCCGCCATCTACTGCTCGCCGCTTCTGCGGACGAAAATGACCGCCGAAGCCGTGGCGGCAGCCACCGGCGCCGAGCTCTTCATCGACGAGCGCCTCAGGGAAGTGAACTTCGGCGAGTACGAAGGCAAGCACATCGACTTCGACGACCTCACGTTCATCCGCGAGCGCCGAGCACACAAGCTCGAGAGCGGAAAAGTGGAGAGCATCTACCACTTTCAGGGCATGGAGACGTGGAGCAACATCGATCTCCGCGTCGGCGCGTTCCTCGACGACGTCCTGAAGAAACACAAAGGTCAGGCCATCGTGGTCGTCACGCACGCCGATCTCGTCATGAACTTCACGCACCTCTTCACGGGTCAGGAGCCGCAGAAGATCGTAAACCAGCCGTACCCCGAGGTAGCGAGCGACCGCTCCTTCTACTACGACCACGCCACCCAGAAGCAGATGGATCTGCACAAGGAAACGGTGGACGATCTGCAGTGGGGCACGGACGCCGCCAAGGGATCCGTGGATCTCACCCTCGTACGCCACGGCGAGACGGATATGAACAAGGAATCGATCATTCAGGGATCCAACGTGGACATGCCGCTGAACAAGACGGGCAAGGCGCAGGCGAAGAAAGCCGCGGAGAAGCTCAAAACGGAGAAGTCGTTCGACGTCATTCTGACATCGGATCTGAAGCGCGCGCGGGAAACCGCGGACATCATCGCAAAGGAACTCGGCAGTACGGTCGCCGGCCACTACGACGTGCTCCGCGAACGCGACTTCGGGGCATGGACGGGCCAGACGATGACGGATGTGAGCACGCAGCTCAAGCTCGCCAAAGATATCCGCGGCGCGGCGCTCCTGAAGCAGACGCCCGAGGGCGGCGAATCGTTCGACGCGTTCATGACGAGAGTCCGCCGCGCGCACGACTGGCTGCTCAAAGAATACGCGGGCAAGCGCGTCCTCGTCGTGGCTCACTCCGGTTTCCTCCGCGCGCTCAGCGTGATCACAGGCACGATGTCGTACGACGAGGCGCTCCGGATCGAGCCGAAGAACGCGCACGCCTTCACCTTCAGCCTGAAGCCCCAGATGCGCCGCATCGGCGACGTGCTCGACTGCTGGTTCGAGAGCGGTTCCATGCCCTACGCGCAGGAACACTTCCCGTTCGAGCACCAGGGCAAAGCGCCCCCGGGCTTCCCCGCCGACTTCATCGCGGAAGGGCTCGATCAGACGCGCGGCTGGTTCTATACGTTGATGGTGCTCAGTACCGCGCTCTTCCACTGCCCCGCCTTCAAGCACTGCATCGTGAACGGCATCGTGCTGGCCGAAGACGGCAAGAAGATGAGCAAGCGCCTCAAGAACTATCCGGAACCCACCGAGATCGTGAAGAAGCACGGCGCCGACGCGGTGCGCTTCGCGCTCATGGGCTCACCCGCGGTCAGAGGCGAGGATCTGCGCTTCTCCGAGAAGCTCGTGACGGAAGTGGTGAGGTCGGTGCTGCTCCCCCTCTGGAATGCCTACCGCCTCTTCGTGACCACGGCGAATACGGTGGACTGGAAGCCGAGCATCGATTCGTCGCTGAAGAACGCACAGAGCCGTCATCAGCTCGATCTCTGGATCGTGGCCAAGACGCAGGATCTCGTGAACCGCGTGACGAAGGAACTCGACGGCTACGACCTCTCGGCCACGTGCGCGGAGATCGCGGACTCGATCGACGACCTCACGAACTGGTACGTCCGTCAGAGCCGCCGCCGTCTCTCCGGCAAAGAGGAGGGTCAGACCGAAGCCTTCGACACGCTCTACCGCGTGCTCCTCACGCTCACGCAGCTCCTCGCGCCGTTCTGTCCGTTCATCGCGGAGGACATCTACCTGAATCTCGTCGCCGCCGATCACGACTCCGTGCACTTCACGGACTGGCCGGCGCAGCGCGAGCTCACGGCCGACGAGAGGAAGCTCCTCACGCTCATGGACAACACCCGCACGGTGGTGACGCTCGGTCTGTCACTGCGCAGTGACGCGAAGGCCAAAGTCCGCCAGCCGCTGCAGTCCGTCAGCTACGCGCTCCCGCCCTCCGATACGGAAGGTGTGGTGAGCGATCTCATCGCCGAAGAACTGAACGTGAAGCAGGTCATCGCGATTCCGGATGCGAACGCGATGGCATCGGCGATCGTCATGGTGGACGCCCGCAAGACCGGCAAGCGTCTCGGCGGCAAAGTGCAGGAAGTGATCAAGGCGGGCAAAGCGGGGCAATTCGAGGAAAAAGACGGGAAGATCCTCATCATGGGCGAGGAATTCACAGCGGACGAGGCCAAGATCATCTATCAGTCCAAGGAAGGTCAGGCCGTGGCCGCAAGCCGCGGCATCGTCGTCAGTCTGGACTCCAAGCTCACGGATGCGCTCACGCTGGAGGGTCAGGCCAGAGAGCTCGTGCACGGCATCCAGCAGATGCGCAAAGACGCGGGGCTCGAGTTCGGTGACACCATCAGGATCGCGCTCAACGGCGCGGAGAAGATCATGGAAACGCACGGCGCGCTCGTGCTGGAAGAAACGCGCGGCGTGCTGGAGGAGAACAAGGGCGCATCTGCGGACATCGATGTGGGAGGCGCCACCGTGGGCGTGCGCTTCGAGAAGAAGGCATAACCAAAAGAACCCGAGCATCCTGCTCGGGTGGTACCGCTGGGTTGGTCTACCAAGGCAGACCTATTTTGTATGCCCCGAAGGCAATCGCCGCCCAAAAGAGGGTGGCGAACAGCATGAGCCCGGAGAGAACGATCGCTCTCTCCAGAAGCTCCTTCCATGCAGGCAGTCTTGGACTCTTCATCCACCGACAAGCCACGTAACGCATGATGCAGACGATCGTCCACATCAGGAGAAGGGCTGTCGGGAGTCCGCACACGCATGCGAACGCCGACAACAGTCGAACCATAGGAACCTCCTCGCAGGAGAACGGAAACAAAAAAAGATCAACGGCCTTGCGATTGTCCCAGAAAGGAGGGGGATGTCAAATAAGGTTAACACCGGGGGTGGTAGGATGCAGGGAACATGATCAAGTCCGCACCTCTCCGTCTGGCGGTGAAAGCGATCCTCAACATCGTGACCGTGTGGGGCATGCACGTCTATTTCCCGTCGTCCTTCACGGTGTTCGGCGGGCTGCCTGCGTACGTGATCATCGGCTCGCTCCTGACGCTTCTGAACCTGTTTCTCCGGCCGATCCTCTCGCTGCTGACGTTCCCGCTGCACCTGCTCTTCTCCCTGCTCACCACGATCTGCGTGAACGCGGTCTTCCTCGGCATCGTCTACATCGTGGTGATCCGCATGGATCCGAACATCGTCATCATGACCGTCACGGACGGCATCACGGGCTGGGTGATCGTGAGCACCGTGCTCGGCTTCGTGAACTGGGCGATGAAACACGTCCTCTAGGGCGCCTGATCGTGCTATAATGATCACTCTGCTCTCTCACATCTCCGCTTTTCTCTTTTGGGGATGACAGGCTTTCGACAGCGTGAATCTGCGTCGCTTGTGTCTCGATCCGGGTTTGCTCTCTGTACCCGTTACCCACGCTGAGCAACTATAGCTGCCAAAACCAGCACAATGGCTAAGGCTCTCGAGAACATCTTTGCCGATCTTTCGGCAAGGCTGGCTCCGGCCTATGCCTAAGGTCTGATTCAATTCGGACCACGCTACCCTCTTGATCCTCGCTGGATTGGAGTGGCGTCACTAGCGAGGTTGGATCATCGCGTGACGCGACGTTGATCCCGAATACTGCGTCACATCTCTCTCCCTCTCTTTGTTCCTTCCTGACGGGATGAGAAAACGAAAGGAACATGATCGTATGGACCTTCGGCGTACACGTTGGACCCGGGTTCAACTCCCGGCATCTCCACCATTCGGGAATTCACCGAAATTCAAACGCACAGAATTGCGATTTTATAGAGAATAACGGCCTTATAGGCCGTTTTGAAAAAGTTCGAAAGCGGGTTTTTGTCATATTGGTGCATTTTTAGCTTCGAATGGCATTCATGGCTTTATGTTGGGGTTAACTCCAAGTTCGGAAGTTTAGGTTTGTTTTAGCGCCCACAGCATTTCTTGTACTTTTTCCCACTACCACATGGACAGAGATCATTTCTGCCGATCTTGCCATACTCTCGTTTATGAAACGAAACTCTTTTGACTTTTGCTTTCTCAGTTTCAATTTTCATAGCAACTAGCTGTTCATCGTTCAAATCACTTATTTTTAGCGTTTCAAACTTTACATCGGTAATTTTTAGCTCCATATCGAAATACAGATTAACCATTAATCTCTCTTTTTCTTCGGCACTAATAAGAGTGATATACAACTTTTCTTTTAACTCCTGCTCTGATGGCTGAGCAACATCGGGTCTAATGCAGTTAAACGTGACCTGACAATCGGAGCCGAATAAGCTCATTGGAACAACAACACCCCTGAATTTACTTCTTTCAAGACATACCTTTATTCCATCATCGATATCCTTTCTTAATTCTGATCCTCCATTCAGGAGAAAAGAAGCTAAGAATGTTCTGTCTTTGATTTTTTTAGCTTCTAATACGTCAATAATTTCTTGTAATCGTTGAGGCAAGTCCTGTTTTGGCTTTACTGCACTCGCTGGGTCAAACTGCAGATTGGCAAAATATTCATCAATTTTTTCTCTATACCCAAAAAATGCGGTGTGAGTATTCGGCTGCCCACCACCCATATCCTCAGCAACTTGAATATAATTATTTGTCGATAAATAGAGTCCTAGATGATCTAATTCATCGGTCATCTTCACGGCTTTAGCAACTGCTGCACGAACTCTTAATTCTAAAAAATGTATAAAGATTAAAGGGTTATCAATAATGTCGACATAAACCCTTAAATCATCAAATGAGAGTGCCCATAATGGTATATCTTCAATGCTAATTCCCAAGCCTTTCAGCTTATCTGATCGGGCTGCATATTCATTGATATTCTCCATTGTGAGTGAGCACACTGACATGTGCTTAATTTCACAAGAACGAATTGTATGTACTAAGTTTCCATGGATATCAAACAAAGGAACTTCGGGATTTTCTTCTACTAATTTTATTAGTCTTTCACCCTGTCGCGCAGGAGCCTCAATTAATGTTTTTAATGATGTGATATAAGCATCGAAATCCGTTGTTGGTGCAGTCCAAGTAAATTTGCCTGCTTTAACTTGAATCACAATCAAATGTCCATCAAAGATTACCAATCCATCTGCAATTTCTTCGAACACTCCTTCCTTTATCTTAATATAAAGATTCTTTTGGCTCCAAGCCTCAGGTAAAGCTCTTCTAAATAATGTGAGGGCAGTCTCTTCTGTAATCTCTTGCTGTAGTTTATTCCAAGTCACTCTGTACTCCGGCTTAAGTTTCATTATTGCATTTTCGATTCCGCGATAAAGATTGTCGGCAAGACCATACATATCAAAACAATAATATTTATTATTAATTTTCAAGAATGGATGAACTCTTGTAGGTAATTCTTTGAGTGGCCATCCAGCATATTCACCCTGATTGAATTCAGGGTTTGCACCAGCAGACAGAGAAAGAGCATCTAGAACATTGGATGGAAGAGAAGTTACTTTCTGCAAATCAAAAAGATCTAATTCAAAGAACTTACCTTTAAAAGAATCAGCCAGGGCTTTCAATTCAGGGTCGGCATCCACTGCAGATCTCAGCAATGCACCAACATCTTCTGGCAAATCCCTTTCGGTCTTTAGCTTTTCCTCAGTTGCATCAACTGATCTCTGTTGCAACTCAAACAAATCATCAAATGATTTTTGAACCCCAACAGTTAATGATGAAAGAATTTGGGAAAAACCCTGAACCAAATCCTCAGCTGTTACATTGAATAGCTCTCGCAAAACAGCGTCATGTGGAGTTAAAAAATCCTTAAAGTGTTGAACTTCGTGGTAAACATAGCGATCACCTCTAACCGTGAGCCTTAGTGATTGAGATTGATGAAATACTTCTGAATATTCTTCATTATCAAATCTAGAATCTTCGGTACTCAGTTTAAATGTTTGAGCAATGAAAAATTTAGACATTAATTCGCCATAAAGCTTCGATACTTCTTTGGATAATTCATCCCAACGAGACTGATCGAACTTTGGGTATTCTACTAAAGGCGGAATGCTGACGATTACTGCCTGAATGTAGTCAAGCATTCGAGCAAGCATAACTTCATTGGTTCCCATTTGGAATTCAGATGGCTTATCCATCATGGCAACTGCAAAACTAAAATAACTACAGTGTAGAAGCTGAAGTGGCTCCATTGAATGCACTAACTCTTTTATTCGACTGATAGAGGCATCAATTTCCGCACATATTGATGGATAATCAGCAATGAACTGTGCCTTTATTCGTTCATGTTCCCCCTTTTGCCTTACGCTTTGCATGAATACTTCTTTCCCCTTTCTAGCAATAATCATATCTCCAATTTGAGCTATTTCATCTAGCTGCACCTTCTTTTGCTTTTTAGGCCTTTTGTGTCTTCCTCTTTTAAATAAGCTCATTGAAAGCATTATATTCTATTATCCACAAAGTTCGGAATTACTTCCGAAAGCTCTTTGACGCATCCGAGTTAGAGGATCGCAAATCGTTTTATATCTCGGGGTTTCTCCAGCAGTTCTATAAGTGTATGCAGCGAGTAATCGAGCTTTAGGAGCATTTCTAGAATATCTGTTACATCCCGAGTAAAAAACGGAGATGGTTCGGAATTAACCCTGAATGCTCCACCACTTCTCCGTAGTTACAAAAAAAGCCCCACGACGTTCGCAGGGCTTTTTGAACATAGACGTATTTACTGAAGACAGACGCGGTACGGACTGACGTACGTCGTGGCGGGGATGAACGTCGTCAGACCATCGAAGCAGTTGCTGCCATTGATGGCGAAACCATTGAACTGAGCGATCGCAGAGCTGCCGGAGCCACTCGCCTCCGTGTACTCAAAGAACAGCGTCGTCTTGGCCGCATTCTGGGACCACGTACCGGCGTAACCGGGCTCTGTGAGCGTGATGGTCTGATCCGCATTGAACGTAGCGATGTGCGTGGAGATAGAACTCGGGAAGAGCGCGCACTCGAAGTACGATGTCAGATTCGTGCCCGTACAGTGAGAATTCAGGACTGTTGCGGAGGTGATGTTGCGAACCGGATACACGAGGTTCGGCACAACCGTCGCCATATTGTTGCCCGTGTTCGGATCGGTAACGGACGAACTCGCGATTGCTTTCATCCCGAGCGACTTGGTCGATACAGGAGCCGTGTACAAGTAATTGACGGTCACTGAATTGTTCTTCTTCAGGCCGCTGAAGGCACACGTGATCTTGTTCGATACGATGGAACAGCGGGAGTCTGATTCCGTGACCGTGCCAAGGATGGCGACTGTCGGGCTGGTGTCCGTCAGAGGGAACTCGATCACCAGGCTCACATTCGTCGTGGCCGGGCCGAGGTTCTTCACCGTGGCTGTGTACGTGGTAGCTGTGGAGATCTGTACGCTGGAGGGTGCCTGCAACTGCACCTGGAGATCGGCACGTGGAGGGCTGGCAAGCGCAGTGGTTGCGTTCAGGAACATGGCCACACCAGCGACTGCGGACAGGAGTTTTGTGTTCATAAAATGAAAGAGGAGGGAAAAGAAAGTATGTTGGGGATCTTTCCTTCTGCGCTGTGTGATGTCAAGCAATCGCTACGGATCGGATTCAGATTGTGTCTCAAGGTGTTTTTCGAGGAGGGGCATCTGCGCCATTCCCTCTTTCAGTCCCGCTGTGTACGATGCGCCTATGCCCACCATCAATCCGTACATCAACTTCAATGGAAATGCCGAGGAGGCGTTTACGTTTTACAAATCCGTCTTTGGCGGAGAATTTGGAAAAATTGTCCGTTTTGGAGACCTCTCGAGCCCGGAGTTTCCGGTGTCCAAGAATGATGAGCGGAAAATCATGAGCATCACATTGCCCATCGGGAAAAACGTTCTGATGGCCAATGACGTGCCGGAAGTACTGGGACGTGTGAATGAGAACGAGAACAGGTCGAAGATCGCCGTCAGCGCGGACAGCCGCGAAGAGGCGGAAAAAATCTTCAAAGGTCTTTCGAAGGGTGGAAGTGTTGAATGCTCACCCGACGACAGTGCCCCGGGTTCATACTTTGCCATGTTCAGGGACAAATATGGGATTGAATGGACGGTTGAGTTTGATCTAAGCAAGTAGAAGAGCGGCCACTGCTTCGGAGCGCCTCAAGCAAGCCATAATCATCTGTTGCGACTGGTTCCAACTTTTCCAAACTCTCCACCCTTATTCTTCATAAAGTCCCTCGATCATTTTCATTGTTCCGACAACCACGAGCACCCACGCAATGAGAATGCCCATTGAATGATAAAAAAACACTTGAGGGCCGCCTTCTATCGCGATCTCATGAAGAATATTGATCACCTCATCAGTAAGTGTTGCGCCGAAAAATCCCACTAGAAGAAAAACGTAAGGAATTGCTCCTCGTTTTAGTTTTTTCACCTTCTTCTTTTTTTGGAAGGGCCACATGAGGGACATTGTAGCAGTCGCGAGACGATTTCTAGCCCACCCGCTACACTCCCTCCCATGTACGGCCTCTCCCCCTCCGAGCTCCGCATCCTGAAGCCCCTCGCGACTCCGGTGAAGATTCAGGACTTCCTCGATACGCTGCCGACCAATTTCGAAGTACACGGCGAAACGTGCATGTCTCCGCGCAGAGTGCTCAAGCACCGCACCGCTCACTGCATGGAAGGCGCGATGTTCGCCGCACTCGCGCTCCGGCTCATCGGCCATCCGCCGCTCGTGATGGACCTCAAGGTAGCGAGCAAAGACGACGATCACGTGGTGACGCCATTCAAAGTGAAAGGCCACTGGGGAGCGATCAGCAAGACGAATCACGGTGTGGTGCGGTACCGCGATCCGGTCTACAGGACACTCCGTGAGCTCGTGATGTCGTACTTCCACGAGTACACGGATACGAAAGGCTACAAGGTGCTCAGGTGGTACTCACATCCCGTCGACCTCTCGCGCTTCGATAAGGACGGATGGGTGACTTCGGAGGAAGAACTCTTCCAGATCCCGCAGTACGTCGACTCCGTGCGGCACTATGAACTCACGATGCCTGCACAGAGGAAGATGCTGCGCCGTGCGGACAAGATGGAACGGCGACTCGGATCTATCGTCGAGTGGAAGCCAAGGAAATAGGGTAACTCGGAAGATTCTTTCCTTGGCGTGTGCGAAGGCGCTAGAGTCGGGTGCTGATGCAGAACCGGAGAGAATTCCTGCAAGCGGCGTTCGGTGGTGTGGCTCTGGCCGCCACGGGCGCTCTTGGCGGTGAACCGGAGAAGAAGGGCATCAATGACACGCTGAAGGCGATTGCCGAGAAGCTCCGTGGCGTATCGGAAGGGGCCAAGATCGAGGAGCGGTTCGTGGAGAATCCGGACACCGGCCTCGTGCAGTGGAGATGGATGCACTTCTGCCGCGGGCTCACCAAGGAGCAATGTCCTGAGCTCGAGAGGATCAATGAGGAGCTGCTCACCGGCATGCAGTCGGTGTACGAGCTGCCCGAGAGCGGGCTCGATCACCTGATGCACGAGGGGCTCGTGGAAGGCAGAGTGGCGGATCAGATGGAAGGGTACCGCGCGATCCACCGCGAACTCATCGAGAGGAAATTCACGACGGTCATTCCGTTCGGAGTGGGGCAGGACATCGCACCCTCGCGGGAGCGCGTGGATGAGGAACTGAATGTGCTTCGGAACATGCAGTCTCCGGTGTACCAGATTGTGCGCTTCGGGCGGGAGCAGCGGCAGGTACGCCTCTCCACACTCGCGAGGCTCGGAGCGGGGTACAGTCTCGCGAGCCAGAAGAAGATTGAGCTGCTTGCCGCCGAAGATCCCGAGCTGGACGCCAAAGCCGAATGGGCGGAGCAGTGGGGCACGAAAGAGGAGTACGAACAGCACGTGATGACGGCGCGTGACGCACACTTCGTGAAGCTCGTACGGCAAGCCAAGCTCAGGATCGTGCATCTGCTCGTGGGCGCTGCACATGACCTCACCGATGACATCGCAGGAGGAAAGGAGGAGTACGGCGAGAACATCTCGCACCTCATCGTGAGCACGAAGGGAGTGACCGAGATGAAGCTCAGATGAAGAATCTTGACTCCTGCGCTGCGGGCTTCAGGATAACGGCATGGAGAAGGACTCCCCTTTCATCGCGCGCATCCGGGAATGTGAAACGAAGCTCTTCCGAGACCTTCTCGATCCAGACGACACATCGCGCATGCGGAATGAAGGTGAGTACGCATGGCTCTACGCCCCCAGCCACCACGCGGAGACGGGGCTCATCACGGAAGCGGACCTCACGACGCTCAGGACGGGGAAGCTCCTCAGTGTCGGCGCCTACCCCGCCGCACTCGAACGCGTGCTCATCCACCTCGGCGTACCGGCATCCCACATCACCGTCGCAGACATGCTGCGGGACATCCTGAACGTGGAAGGCGGCATGCAGAAGCTCGCGTTCGATATGACAGGAGTGTGGCCGGAGACACCGATGTTCGACCTGATCCTGTTCCCTGAAAGCCTCTGCATCGCGCTCACGGACAAACTGAGTCGCTCCGTATCACGTCCCGAGCGAGACAGAGCGGAAGCAGAGATGCTCGGCCGCATCGTGAAGCAGGCACTCGCGAGACTGAAACCCACAGGCGAGATCCGCGCGAATGGCCCCATGAGCCACCCGAACGTGATGAAGATGATGAGCGCGCGGCTGCACGAAGAAGGCTCACCGCACACGGTGAACTATGCGAGGTACTTCATGACGATCCGGAAGTCCTGAGCATGATGCTCAGCGACCGCTCGCGATGTACCGGAGCGGCAGAAAACTGTACGGAGCGCCCTTGAGCTTCTCCATCGTGAGGCCGGCATCGGTGAAGAGCTTCTGAATATCCTTGGGCGTGAAGATGTGGAGGTGCCACTCGTTGCCCTCGCTGCAGCTCTCAAGCTTGGGAAAGAAGAGACGGAAGAGTCCGAGACGACGGACGAGCGCCTTGCACTGATCGATGAGGCGTTCATTCGGCACCGAGATCACGATGCGACCGCCGGGGGCGAGGAGCGCCTTCATGCCTGCGATCACACGATCCGGATGCTGGACGTGCTCAATCACTTCGCTCGAGTAGATACGGTCGAACGACGCTGGCGGAAAGTGCTTCGTGAGTTCCTCGGCGTTGCCTTCGATGAGCTGCACATCGGACGGCAGACGCTGCCGCGCGAAACTGAGGTAGTGGGAACTCAAGTCGATGCCTGCGCGGGTCTTCGACGGAATCTGCGCGAGGATGGTGCCGACTCCCACACCCACTTCCAGCACGCGGTGATCCTTCTCGCAGCCGAGCTGACGGAAGATCTCACACACGCGGCTGCGCTCGATCCAGCGGACGATGGCACTCGAGGACGAATGGTAGTCGTCGGGGTGATACTTGCGGGACATCGATTCATTCCACGAACGGAAATCGTCGGCACTCATGCCGGCGGGTGACTGTGTAGTGGGAGTCTGGTTCACGGGACGGAGCGTACAAGAAGACCCGCCCTGATTCAATTTGAGGCTTGGAGGACTCTGTACCGCACTGAGCCTCGCTGGTACCGTAGGGCGCATGTTCAACGTACAGCCGACCCAGTGGGTGATCAGCCGGAATTTCGATCTCGTGTTCTTCCTGTGCCCCGTCATCCTGGGTGTCCTCTACTTCCTGTCGCTCACCATCGCCCCCGCGCACGCGTTCCTCATCACCGCCATCGTGTGGGTGGTGTTCGCGCAGACGCACTTCGGTTCCACATGGTTCATCTACTTCGACCGCAAGAACCGCGAGCACTACGCCAAGCACGCGCTCGTGTACTACGTGATGCCGGTGGCCATCATGCTCGTCTCACTCGTCGTCGGATACTACGCGCAGACCGTCATCGTCATCGTCGTGGCCGTCGCATCGCTCTACCACGTGGCCAAGCAGAACACCGGGATCCTGCAGCTGTACCGCGTCCGAAACGGCGAGCGTGAGCCGGAAGTGAGGAAGACCGAGAACTTCACCGTGTACGCGTGGTCGCTCTTCTTCGGATCGTTCGGCGCCCTCAAGCTCCCCTACATCGTGAATCTGGTCGGCCCCGTGCTGCCGTACGCGCACATCGGCATGAGTGTGCTCTTCGTGTGGTCGCCGTCACGGGAACGCTGCGCGTCGCGCTCCAGTACATGAAGCGCCCGAAGAACTCGCTCCCGAAGACCGTGTTCCTGCTCACATCCATCCTCATGTACTCCCCATACGTGTACGCGAGCGCGATCCTCCTCGATATCTACCAGATGGAGATCGCGACACTCACGTCGCTCATCGCCCACTACATGCAGTACATCGGGCTCGTGTGGCTCATCAATATCAACAAGTATGCGGGAAGCACGCCGTACGCGAAGGAGAACGGCCTCCTGCATCAGGTCTCCAGCAACTACCTCTACATCATCGGGGCCATCGTGGCCTACGCCGTGGGGATGGCGGGGCTGCGGTGGGGAGTCACCGAGCAGAGCACCGTCATGTTCCGGGTGCTCCCCAATATCGTCATGGGGCTCATGATCATCCACTTCTACATCGATTCCTTCATCTGGCGTTTCCGCGACCCGTTCGTGCGCGAAACCGTCCTCCCGTTCATCAAGCCCGTCTCGCTTGAAACGGCAAATTAGCTTAGGATGAGGCGGTGAATACGGGCTCCTACTCGCTGGCCTTCGTGCTCCCCGTCCATAACGAGGAGAAGAACCTTCCTGAGCTCTACGCGAAGATCCGCGAGGTCTGCAGGCAGCAGGGATACACCTATGAAGTCATTTTCGTCGATGACGGATCGACGGACGGGAGCTTCGCCGAGATCACGAAGATCGCGCAGGGCGACAGCAATGTGCGTGCCGTGCAGTTCCGCCGTAACTTCGGCCAGACGGCCGCAATGAGCATCGGTATCCGCACGAGCCGCGCGCCGTACATCGTGACGCTGGACTCCGATCTGCAGAATGATCCCGCCGATGTCCCCGCGATGCTGAAGAAGATGGAGGAAGGATTCGACGTCGTCTCGGGCTGGAGGAAGTCGCGACAGGACAATCTGCTCAAGACCATCCCCTCCCGCATCGCCAACCGTCTGATCTCCCATGTCACCGGCGTGCGCATCTCGGACTTCGGCTGCACGCTCAAGGTCTACAAGCGCGAGTATCTGGAGGGTGTGCCGCTCTACGGCGAGATGCACCGCTTCATGCCCGTGTTTGCGGCGTGGCACGGCGCGAAAGTGGCGGAGCTTCCGGTGCACCACAACCCGCGTCAGCACGGGAAGTCCCACTACGGCATCGACCGGACACTGCGGGTGATCCTCGATCTCTTCACCGTGAAATTCCTCCACACCTACATCAGCCGCCCCATGCACTTCTTCGGCGGCTTCGGTGTGCTGTTCATGTCCGGCGGATTCGTCGCGGGTGTCGTCGCCGTCGTGCTCAAGCTCATGGCTGTCCGCGACTTCGTCGGAACACCACTCCCGCTCCTCAGCGTCTTCCTTCTTACGGTTGGCGCGCTCTTCATCCTCATGGGGCTGCTCGCGGAGCTGCTCATCCGGATCTACTTCAGTCAGGAAGGGCGACAGGCGTATCATATCCATACGATGATCAACACTCCTTCACTCGACGCGTAAATGTTCCCGATGTTCCTCGCCGTGCTCTATGTCTACGTGCAGGCGGCAGCGGGATATCTCTTCGCCGTGCGCGTCCTCAAGGTACGCACACAAGCCGCGGCTGTGGGCTTCGGTGCACTACTCGGACCCGCATTCGTCATGGAGAGCACGAACGCGCTCGGCTTCCTGCTCCCGCACCGCGCCGCATTTGCCACCCCTATCGCACTCCTCGCCTTCGGAAGCCTGCTCATGCTCCGTCTCCCGAAGCGGGAGACTGCTCTCGTGAAGACGCCGAAGTTCGTTCTCCTCGCACTCCTCGTGACCGCAACACTCGTCGGTTTCACGCAAGCACGTGTAGTACCGAGCGATTTCCTCAGTTGGGGACGATCCCCGCTTGTGGCCACCATGGCGGAGGGCAACCTGCCGCCGATGGAAGTGACGGGGCCGTGGTCCCGACTTCGATACCACTACGGACCCGAGATCCTCGTAGCCTCGCTCCAGTCCGTCACGGGCGTCGATATGCTCACGGGCTACAACCCGCAACCGTTCATGGGTGCCATCGCGGTCGTCTTCTTCGTCGCGGCGCTCCTCTTCGGTATCACAGGATCGTGGACGGCAGCCGGCTGGGGATCGGTGCTCGCCATCGGCGGCACGGGACTCATCTGGATCAACGTCGTGCCGCTCGTCATCGATCTCTACCGCGCGTTCGTCCTGCATGTGCCGATTGACGGGCCTTTCCGCGAGCTCGCACACATGACCTGGAGCCCCATCACGAATCCGATCTCGATCCTCTTCAACCACCGTTCGAGCGCGATCGGCTATGCGCTTTTGTACGGACTCCTCTACTGCTTCACGGAAGCATGCGTGAAGCGGCGCGAGCGCACACTCTGGATCCTCTCAAGCATCCTCCTGTGCGGCGCGCTCTCGCTCACGATGGAAATCGGCACGCTCGCGTTCGGCACGGGTATGGTCGGTTTCCTCCTCGTCCTCCTCATCGCACGCAACACACGGCTCCCCTTCCGTGACGCACTCACGACCGCGCTCTGGATCCTCGTGCCGTCGGCGGTGATCACGGTTGTGCAGGGAGGAATCCTCAGCCTGCTTGGCGGCGGGCACAGTGCCGGCTTCCTCATGCCCCAACTCACGACGTACTTCGAACCGTGGGGCGCACGCAGGATCTATGTGGGCGAATGGCTCTTTTTCCGGGATTTCGGCCTGCCGCTCTTCCTGCTCCCCATCTTCGGCTGGTACTGCGTCCGGTCCATCCGCCGCGCACCGGAGCTGACCTTGCTCCTCGGCATCGGTCTCACCTTCTTCCTGGTTCCGCTCCTCACCAAGTTCTCCCCGAGACCGCACGAAGCGATCCGGCTCTTCTGGGGCGCGACGTCGTTCTTCTCGCTGCTCATCGGCGTGATGTTCAGCGAGACCCTCTTCGTGTCCACGAAGAAGTGGATACGATGGGGTGCGGTCGCGGTTCTTGTCTCCATGCTCCTGCCCGCCGCCACGTACTTCGCGATGTGCTCGGTCTTTCCGACACGCCACTTCGAAATCCTCCCGCTCTTCGCGAAGATGATCCCCTCGGATTCCGAGAAGCTCGTCCCGTGGGTGAAGGCGAATACGACGCTCAAGGATTACTTCCACGTCCGGCCGGGCTTCGATCAGGTGACCTTCACCACGAACACCGGACGCTTCGCCATCGGCCCGCTCTACGGCGACGGCTTCCCGCCCGAGAAACTCAAATTCATCGCGGACATCGAACGCTCGTGCTCTCCCGCCGCCTTCCGCGAACTGGAGATCACGTATCTCGTCGTCATCAATGCCGAACGTGCCGCGTGGTTCAGCCGTACCTGCAACCCCAAGAGCTGGAAGCTCGTGTTCGACGGTGGAGAAGCCACGAAGGAGACATTCCCGAGGATCTACAAGGCGCTGTAAGCCTCCGGAAAGCCCTGCTACACTGCCCGCCATGAAGATGTTCTCGTTCGGTCGCAACTGGCAGAAGTTCAACGCGCAGTACCTCACGCCCGAGCGTACGGCTCTCGTCATGAAATCTCTCCAGAGCTTCCTTGGGGCTCAGGATCTCACCGGCAAGACGTTCCTCGACATCGGCGCGGGCAGCGGCATCGTCTCCGTGGCCGCGCACCGCCTGCACGCGAAAGAGGTGATCAGCTTCGACTACGATCCCGAGAGTGTAGCCTGCAATGAAGCGATGAAGCTGAAGGAGGGCTCCCCCGCGAACTGGTCTGTGTCCGAGGGCTCCATTCTCGATGACGCGTTCGTGAGCAAACTCCCGAAGGCCGATATCGTCTACTCGTGGGGTGTGCTCCATCACACGGGCAACATGTGGAAAGCGATCGAGAACGCGCTCTCGCTCGTGAAACCGGGGGGCTGCGCCTACATCGCGATCTACAACAAAGCCGACGGCTTCGCGTTCTACAGCGACGGCCGCTTCGGCCCGTCATCCATGTGGGTGATCGAGAAGAAGATTTACTCGTCGCTGCCGTGGCTGCTCCAGAACGTGATCGACTTCTTCCTCATGAGCGTGCTCTGCATTCTCTACGTGCTCACACTCCGGAACCCCGTGACCGTGATCCGCGGACACAAGAATCACTTGAGCCGCGGCATGTCGTGGAGGATCGATATCAAAGACTGGCTCGGCGGCTACCCGTACGAGTACGCCACCGTGGCCGAGATTTTCCACTTCGCGAAGAAGCGGGGCTTCTCACTCGAGAACCTCACGTGCACGAACGGGCTCCTCAACAACGAATTCCTCCTCCGCAAACCCGCGTAACACCTGATATCCTTCTTCCATCCCCTTCCTCTCTTCTCTATGACGTTCCGTCTCTCCTCCATCGTCGGCTGGACCTGCGCGATCCTCGTGGCCGCGCTCACGCTCTTCAGCGGCGTGATGGAATTCATCATGCCCATGAACGACCCGAAGGTCGTCGAGTTCATCACGAGGGTGGGGATCACGGGGATGGAGTATCCGCTCGGCGCTGCCAAACTCATCATCGGAGTCCTCTTCCTCATCCCGCGGACCTCCACGGTGGGCTTCGTGCTCATGGTCGGTTACTACGGCGGTGCTCTCGCCACGAATATGACGCACGGCGTCCCGCTTGCGGAGTACGCCCCGATCGTTGTCGTCCTCGCTCTCCTCACGGTCAGCGGCTACTTCAGAAACCCGGAGCTGCTGAGCAGACTCCGCGGCAAGTAAGCGCCTTAGGCGGCTTTCTCCAGCTGAGCGTCTGACGTGTGCAGTGTGTCGACCGGAACAATCGCGAATCCTGCACGTTCGATGACGCCGGAGTTGATGAGCCTGATCGCCGACCAGAGATCACGCTGCCGCATCTCCGCGGTGAAGAGCATCTGAAGATCCGCATCTCCCGGACGCACGAGTGCCGGATGCATGACGAATTCGGCGGCGTGACCCTTCAGATCCGCGAGTGCGAGCTGATCGCTGAATTCCTCCTCGTTTCTCGGCGGCCTCTCGGTGGGAGGGACGTTCCAGCTGTAGAGATTGTGGCGGACATGCGGAATATCGAGCTGCATCGGCGGCACCTGCCCATCAAACATCTCCTCCATGAGATCTTTCCACCACGGAAGCACGCGGCCGTGTGCATCCGTATTGAAGTTGCCGTGCGTACTGATGTGCGCGGGATTGATGCCCTGCGTATCCTGAAACATTCTGAGCTGCTTGCGGGCGTCTGCCGTTCCCCGCTGCTGAATCTGCGCAAGTTCACCGAGGAACTGTCCACCGGCGAGCAATTCCTTTCCGAGGCGGAAGCGGTCGGCATCCGAGATGTTCATGAGCTCGAAGTGGAGCCCGCGTGAGACGAGGCCGATCTCGGCGATGGCTCTCGCACGCTCGGCCGCGCCCTCCTGCTCGATCATGTACTCGGCGGAGACGGGCTGGCCGGTGTGTTCGACCAGTGTGCGGATCCCGCGGTCGACACTCTCGAAGCCGGCATCGTCACAGACGAGGATGAGAGGGGTGGCAGACATCGTTACTTCGTGGAAGGGGAAACGACCGTGAAGCGGTTGTTGCGGCCGTCGCGGACGTGCTCGGGCAAATAGTGGAGGCTCCTGCTCGGCTCACGGGCCGTGAAATTGTGGATGAGCGCGGAGCGGGTGGTCTGTCCGACTTCCTGCACGAACTGGGAGTAGAAGGTCTCAGGCGTGCTCTGTACGATCGTGCGATCCGGAACAACCAGACGGTCTTCAGGATTGCCCTGCTGCTTGTAGAGGTGAACGTCGAATGCACCGCTGATGAGCGCCTCGTGAATGTAGCCGGGAGCATGACCATGGACGGGGCTCTGGAAACCCTTGCCCCAGAGCGCAAGCACGACTTCGGTGCCGGGGAGGAGTTCTCCTCCTTCGAGCACCTGCGGCTCTTCGATGGCGAGGATCACGCGGCCGAATTCTCCGTCCGGAATCTCCGGGAGATCGAGCTGATCGATGCGTGCCGTGACTTCGTGCGCGATGGAATCCATCACGCGACGGGTGAGCTCCACCTGTTCGGCGGGATCCGGATCACGTGCGTCGATCTTCGGGAGCATACGCATCATGTGATCGAAGCCTGGGCGGTAGAGGCGTGAGCGCGCCGGCTGCTCCGGCGTCGACATGAGCTCAAGGAGCTCTTCGGGTCTCTTGCTCGGTTCCATGTATTGCATCGGCATAAAGAGAAGGGGAAGAAAACTCAGGAATGGCGGAACTGTTCAGGGACGTCGAACTCGGCGTAGAACGCCTGAGAGGAGGCGGTGTCGAGCTTGAGGAGGACCAGTGTTTCGCTTTCCGGATACGCGCTGAGAGGTGAGATCATTCCTTCGGGGACGGGGAAGGACATGTCCTGCGGTCTCATGCCGTGAGGTTTCTGGACGAGCCCTCCGGTGATGACGATGAAGTGATCCCCACGGGACTGCACGTTGGCACTCCGCACGAGGTAGACATCGCCGATGTTTGAGTGCATCGCCTCTTCACCTGTGACGCGTGTTACATCCGCAGCGCTCAGTCTGAACGGAGAGGACGGTGTTGCTTCCTGAGGATGGCAGGCTTTGCAGATTGCTTCGCTCGCAAGCTCAGCAAGAATGAGGTCGGCTGCTTCCAATTCGACATGGATCCTCTGTCGGAGGCCGGTGATGACCTGATTGCGGATACCATCAGTATGAAGAATCGGCGTGTCGCTGATTTCCGCTCCCGTAGCGGCACGAAGAGTCCCTTCGATCACACTACGACGTGCGGAAGTCTGATGGATGACTTCATCGAGATCATTCGCAAGCTCCTCCAAATCCACGGTGAGTCCTTCCACTTCCAGTATCGGCCTGACGGTATCGATTGCGCCGCGCAGAGCCTGCGGAAGCGGTGTGACAGGACTGCGTAAAACCTGCTGATCGAATGAGAGCATTTCCCAGATGGCGGGTGCGTTCTTCCATTCTTTGGAGGAGAGATCGAACGTCTGCAGCAGAAGACGAATCACATCCGTGATGGCGGACTGGACCTGTGACTGCAGGACATCCCACTCCGCCGGCTGCATCGTCTCGAGTGGCGGAAGGAGAGCAGACTGATGAAGAACGCCGCCGATGCGAAGCCTCGACCTGTCGAACATCGCCGTGACCAGATGCTGTTTCTCGATTCCATCAGGCCCCTGCCTGATCGCATCGCGCATGCGGTCGAGAGTCATCTCGTCCGTGAAGCGGACCTGTGAGGGATGAGACTGGAGCATCAGACGTTGGGGGCAATGAGGAAAGGATGCTGTTCGTCAGAGAAGGGGTAACGATCTTTCGGCAGACAGATGGCGCAGAATTGCGGATCCTGACGCTCGAGGTCGGCGCGAAAACGGACGCGGACATTATCGATGGTCATACCGGCTCCCCCCGTCTGAACGACTCCTTGTCCATGATGCGGGAAGACGTCGTTGGTGCGCTCATTGACTGCATACAAACCGATCTGTCCGGGCTTGGGATGCACGGTGGCACGCACCGCTGCAGGTGCGATCTGCTCGAGGACACCCGCTTCCTTCACGGCGTCATACACCGCGACGTACTTGAGGGTGCAATCGAGCGAACGATCGAGAAGGTGACGACGGACCTCGAGAGCGGCAGGGCAATGGGCACAGAGCTCCGTATCGGTCATCGCCGAGAATGCGAAGCGCAGCTGTTCAACATCGATCTCTCCGGTATTCACAGGCATGGAGAGACACATACTGGCACGGAGCTTCGTCACGAAACCGGTGACCGCAGGGTCATTCTGCGCGTAGGCGGTACGGATACGGTGCAGATGTGTCGCGGTTCTCTCCTGATGATCTTCAGGATAGAAATCCGCCTCGTCGGGGAGGTGGACGGACTGCTGGATTCCGAGCGCAGCACAGAGTGCATTCAAGTTTCGGTAGTAACCGCTGGCCTGCGCATTGGTGTATCCGAGTGCCTCCGCGTACTTTCGTCCGTCACAGGCGATGTGAAACTCGGCGCCGGGGCCGTACATCTTGCCGATGGCCTGCGTGATTTCGTAGAAACGGAGGAGTGATGCCATCTCCGAAACGTCGACCTCGCTGCCGTCCGTACCGTACGTCTTGAGCGGATTCTGAACCTTCAGGCCGTAGAAACTCATAATGAGCTCAACCGGCTTTTCCTGAAGAATGGCATCGGAGATTTTCTGAAGAAAAACTGGCTTACCTTCCTGAACAAACTGGATCGGTCCGCGGCGGTAGCGGCTCATGCTGAGAAGGCCAAGGATGCGTTCTGCCAGTGCGTGCACGCGCTCGACTTCCGTCGATGTGCCCGCGTCGGGAACGGCGTATCTCTTGGAGGCTTCCTTCGCACGCTTGTCACCATGCTGCGTTGCCTGATCCTTGAACATCGCCAGATCGACGTCTCCACGCGTGATGGCAAGGGCACGGTAGACGTCCGTCGGCTTCAGCGGCATCTCGAAGCGGTGTACGCTCATGGCGGCATCCGTCACAGGTTTCTGGACGGGCTCACCAGCCGGCTCTGGAGGGAGATTCTCGGTCATAGGAAAATCTTTGGAGAGCATTTTAAAATATAATTAGTAATATGTCAATATATGTCAAAAGCCGTTTCAAAAGCCTTTTTTCGGCATTTTCAAAGGCTCCCCATACTCCTCATGTTGTCAGGAATGGTACGAATGTTCAGGCACGAACAGGTGTCTACGCTTCGTCCATCTTTCGTTTGAAGGCGGCGATCCTATCGTCATCGCCCAGCTCCTCGACCGCCTGACGGTAGAGTGCGACGATGTCGGGATTTCCCTTGGGGTCGAGATGGTAGAAGAGTGCCGCATCGATCATCGTGAGGATGTCCGCGTAGCGGCCTTCTCCGTACAGAATCCATCCTGTTTCGATGCACACGTCCACGGCAGCCTTCTCGGTGCCGGAGTGATGACGCGGAATCGCGGAGGCATGCTGTGTGAGGATCTCGAAGACACGGTCGGTCTGGCCGAGAATCATGAGGGACCGGAGATACTTCTCGATGAGGAACGGACGGTCCGTCTGCTGGAAGAATTCTTTGCCGATCTCGACAACACGCTCATGCTTGCCGCTCTTGGAGAGTGCAACAACGAGTGTTTCCGCGAACGGAGGATTCTGGCGGCACATCTCAAGAATCGGCACGCTGCGGATCTCGGAAGCGAGATCGAGCGCTGCGACCGACTCGCTGTCCATATCATGGAACGCCATGGCCGTCGTCACGCCGTGAAGGTGCTTGGTCTGGTTGGAACACAGCACTGTGAGCTTGTTGTACATCTCCACGACGGCAGGACTCTTCTCCGCATACGCAGGAACCTTGCGGAGCTGCGCGTAGAGCGAGCTCGGCAGGTAGAGGTTCGGCAGAAGCGAAGGAAGACCGTTCTCCCGGCAGTGCTCCTCGAGATCCCGGATGAGTTCCTGATAGATATCGGCGGTGTCGACTGCCTTCTTCGGATCGACACCGGACATCGCCATCTCTCCGATGCTGAAGCGGACGGCGAGCATGTGCTCGACAAGAGAGCGTTGGGCGGCGAGGAGTTCGGGCATCTCGGGACCTACGACATGGAATTCCTGATCGAGGACGTTCTTGGCACGGCCGAAGTACATGCGGGATGCCGATGCGCGGTCGTCCCCTTCGGGGCGGTCGCAGACGATCCCCGCCTGCGTCATCACGTCTTCGCGGATGCTCCTGTGCATCCATCCGATGTCGCGCGCTTCGCTGAGAAGCGTCTGGAATTGGGGCTCGTGCTGCCGATACGGGAGCGAGTCCTTGGCGAGAATTTCCGGTGGCTGACCGCGGGGAACCGTCATAGTGGACAATTATTCTATAGTCGTTTGTAATAACCGCAAGGCGTTCGACTCTTCCCGACAGAGAGCCCAATGCCTGATTGAGAAAGCCGTGTTTTTCTGCTATACTTGAGAGAAAACAAAACCCCATGACCTCCCGTCCTCTCGAACGTCGCCACTGGCTCCTGAGCATCGTGCCGTTCCTCCCGGCCACCCTCATCACGATGATCGTGATGCTCGCCGTCACCGCGGCAGGATTCGCATTCTTCTACCGCGGCCAGACGATCATGGAGAGTCAGCTGAAAGACAAGCTCCGCTCCACAGCTGCGATGGCATCCATGCAATTCGATGCCGCCCAGATCCATCGCATCCGTGCGGAGGATACGATGTCGAATTCGGCGGATCTCCGCAGCGTCGTCGAAAGGCTGCAAACCATCCGGAACTCGAGTACGAACCTCCGGTCCGTCTACATCATGCGCAAGACCGACCTGCCGCATACGCTCGAAGTGGTGGCGGATGCCGACCTCGCACTCACGGACGAAGAGCTGGATACCAACAAAAACAGTACCATCGACCCCGATGAAGCAGCGATGATTCCGGGTGATCCGTACGACGCAACGGAGTTTCCGAGGCTGGAGCACGACGCATTCCTCCACCCGTCCGTCGATGATCATATCGCGAGCGATCAGTGGGGGCCTGCCATCTCGGGCTATGCCCCGATCAGGGACCGTAACGGCCAGACGGTGGCTATTCTCGGTTTCGACATGGCCGCAGACGAGTACGTGAGTCTCTCCACGAGCATCTTCTCGCCGATCGCACTGCTCCTCTTCTCGCTCGCATCCATCAGCATCGCCACCGCAGTCACCCTCATCCTCTGGCGCCGTCGCTTGGACGAGCTCCGCCGTCTCGAGATTGAGCGCACGGGGCTCCTCCGTCTCGCATTCCATCAGCTCGGCGGCCCGCTCACGATCATCAACTGGTCGCTGGAAGAGCTGGAGGAGGACGGTCCCGCATCGATTCAGCGCACGATCATGAACATCCACGAAGGCGTGCAGCGGCTCTCGCAGATCCTCCAGACACTGAAGAGTGCAGACCTCGTCCACGCCGGAAAGATCGAATACAAGCCGGAGTTCGCCTCCCTCACCTCGGTGCTCGAACAGATGTCGCGCGAATCGGCATCCAAGCTCGCGATCCGCAAGCAGCGCGTCATTCTCGACCTCGAGGAGAACATCACGATGAAGCTCGACCCCAAACTCATCGCGGGTGTGATGCGCGAGCTCCTCACGAACGCCATCGACTTCTCGCCTGACGGCGCCACGATCACCGTGAAGTCGCGGAGGAGCGGCAAGTATGCGGAGTTCGCCGTCATTGACCACGGCTGCGGCATCCCCAAGAACGACCTGCGCCGCATCTTCGACGAATTCGCCCGCGCCTCGAACGCGACCAAGTACAAGGCGGACGGCAACGGTCTGGGGCTCTACATCGTCCGCGGTGTCGTGGAGGAAGCGGGAGGTTCCGTGCGCGTCGCAAGTCAGGAAGGTAAAGGCACGACCGTGACGGTGAAGCTGCCGATGGTGTAGGAGATCCCTCGGAACATTTGCGCTGGAGATTTTTTTTCCGTACGCTCGGTTCGACCGCGGTGGATGGCTTCGCAATCCACGCACGTCTCCTCTCATGACCGCCGCACTCATCATTTCACTCCGGGAGAGCTTCGAAACCGCACTCATCGTGTGCGTGATGCTCGCATTCCTCAAGCGCACGGAGACCGCGCGGTACGACCGCTGGGTCTGGGCGGGCCTCGGCGCAGGCGCCGCATTCAGCCTCGCGTTGTCCGTCGTGCTCAACCTGTCGATCCGGACCATGCCGGAAGCGTGGCGCTCCACGACGGAAGGCATCGTCATGATCGTGGCCGCCGTGCTCGTCGGATGGATGACGGTCTGGATGGCGAGCAGGAGCCGCGGCATGAAACAGGAAGTGGAGCGCGAGATGTCGGTGCACATGCAGGCGGGGCGCGCACTCGGCATCTTCCTCATGAGTTTTCTCTCCACAGCCCGCGAAGGCACCGAGATGGTCATCATGGTGCAGGCCGCGATGCTCTCGGGCGTGAAGATGCTCCATGCGATCTCGGGCGTCATCACCGGGATCTCGGGCGCAGCACTCCTCGCATGGGTGTTCTTCAAGGGCATGCGGAGAATCTCGCTCCGGCACTTCTTCGCCGTCACGGGGATCGTCCTCCTCATGCTCGGAACAGGGCTCTCGGTGCGCGGCATCGGACTCATCGCAGGCACACCGGAGACCGTGGCGGAAACACACGTCGAGGAAGAGGAATTCGGAGAAGAGGTGCTGGAAGTCCTCTTCGGCACGAGCGAAATCCCGTCCCCTCTCCAGATGGCGGGTGGCCTGCTCTACCTCAGCCTCATCGCACGCGCGTGGTACCGCGCGTCCCGCAGACACGCCTAACGGTCCGCAGCGATAACCTCGAGCTTCGCGGTCTTCATCGTGTCTCCACGTGTCACGACCGTCGTGGCTGCCCACTTCTTCGGGAGGGAACGCGGAATGGCGGTGTACTTGGCGGAAATGACTTCACGGAGAGTCTCGGCTCCCTCCTTCTCCACCGTACGCGTCCAGACGATCTGGTTCGCGCCGATCTTCTTACCCTTCACCGTGAGATCCTCGGGGCCGGTTCCCGCGAAGTACGGTCCAGCGAGTGTCACCGTGCGCTGATCATCCGTGCCGAAGATATTCACCGTCACCTCATCCCCTTCCGTGTATGCCTGCACAAGCAGTGGAGCGCCCGTGTCGTTCTTGTACTTGAAATCCTGCAGGCCGGGGAAGATCGTGGCGTCCAGTCCGACTCCGTGCGGCTCGTAGTACGTGACGTAGAGACTGTGACTCTTCTGCTCGAGGATCGGGAGCCCCGCATTGAGCGCGGCACGGTACACCGTCGTCGAGGCCTGACAGATACCGCCGCCGGGAGCCGGACGCAGATTCACGCCCTCGAAGATTGTGAGTGCCATCTGCCAGCCGTTGCCCACCGTCACCTTGCCAAGTGTGTCATTGAAAGCGAAGACGGCATCCGCAGGAACGTAGACGTTGTGCTCGCGCTCGTTGATCGCCTTACGCACGTTCTGCTTGCGGCCGTAGCCGGAACCCGTGAACGTGGAGCGTCCGGTGGAGAGCAGTTGCATCGGCTTGTCGGGTGCGGCGGGATCGATGATGGTGGCGGGCACGCTCGTCAGTACGATGACTGCGGTTTCC
Source organism: uncultured Candidatus Peribacteria bacterium (assembly GCA_964508225.1). Taxonomy (GTDB): domain Bacteria; phylum Patescibacteriota; class Gracilibacteria; order Peribacterales; family Peribacteraceae; genus CAZDRX01. Next base: position 39,723 of record CAZDRX010000002.1, on the reverse strand, counting down.
TGACCGCTCTCGACCGCGTCCGCTGCGGCGGCGGCAGCTTTCTCCGCATCGTAGGTGTATCCGCTCTTCGCGATGCAGTCGGTCTTCACGCGGATGACACCCTGCGGATCGGTCTCGCTCGAGGTGAGCGTGCACTGCTGCGGCGCCGGAATGCCCTCGGGCGGATAGCTGATGAGCTCCTGCTTCACGCGTTCGCGGTCGATGGAGACGATGCCTCCGGCATCACGCTGGAAGAGAATCCAGAGCGGATGATCCGCCATCACGATCTTCCAATTCCCTACCTTGGCACCCGCAGCATCGGTGAAGTCCACGGTCACTGTCCTCGTCAGGAGCTCGTCCCTGCGCTGAAGAGCCGATGCGATGGCCGCCGGCTTGAGTTCGTTCTTCGCGGGAAGAATGAGGGCGACCTTCTGGTGCACAGGCACAGCACGAACCGGTACCTCCGCGCGTGCGGGCGGCTGCGAGAGTTCGGAAAGCTGGAACATGAACATTCCGGTGAGTCCGAGAAACGTGACCGCGAGGGTGTGCCGAAGATGCGATCCGGAGAGTCTCATGTGGGTGTGTATCTTAATGTATATTATAACATATTTTATATATTTAACAAATAGACCCCGAGAGGGGTCCATCTGTCGTCTGGATTTCGGTGGGATTAGAGGCTTCCCGCGAGGAGCCTGCTGGCGATCGCCGATCCGGCAGCGAACATCGCGAGCATCGTGGCGTAGAAGACGGCGGAGAATCCGTTGTCATCCGCGGTGGCCGGAGCCTTCACCTTCGTGAGTGATGCATTGTCGGTGGCCGGCGCGTAGAGCTGTCCGTCCTTCGTACCCGTCTGCGGGTATACGGGCTGCGTCGGGTAGTAGACCGGCGGAACCGTGGTCGGAGGATTGTAAACCGGAGGATAGTACGGAGGAGGCGGGTTCGGCGGGTAGTACGGAGGAGGTGTGTACGGCGGGTAGTACGGCGGCGGCGGATTCGTGTTGTTCACGTACACCGTCGTCTCGTCGGTCGCCTGCTTGCCGTTCACGTCGACCGTATTCCGGAGCACCGTGTTGTTCGTGTTGCTGCTGCTCACCTGCACATCGATGTACAGGGTGCGGCTGGAATTGGCGGGAACAGAGATGTCCGTCCAACGGACCTGCTGACTGCTAATCGTACCGCCGTCGGAGACGGTGAGGATCGTGAGACCGTACGGAACCGTATCGGTCACGAGGAGACTGTTCACGACCTGCGAACTCGAGTTCGTGAGGATGATGCTGTAACGGAGCGTCTCACCGACGTTCGCCGTGGTGCGGTTGTCGGTCTTCGTGACCGAGATGTCGTTCACGGTACCGCCGCTACACGTGAGCGTGGTCGTGATGGTCTGGCTCGTGTTGTTGCTCGTGACCGTGTCCGTGGAACCCGTCGTGATCGTGGCGGTGTTCTGGATCGAGGTCTGCGAGCACGTGCCTGTGACGGTCTTCACGTTGAAGACGAGAGAAACCGTGACCGTCTGGCCGGAGGTGAGCGTACCGAGCGTGCACTGGACTTCCGATCCGACGACGGAGCACGTGGCGCCGGTGGCGGAAGAGAAGGTGAGCTCGGTCGTGTTGTACGGATCCTTGATGATCACGTTGCTGGCCGAGGCCGGACCGTTGTTCGTGGCCGTGAGCGTGTACGTGAGCGTGGAACCGCGCTGAACCGATGTCGGGCCGGTCTTCGCGATCGCCACGTCGGCGTTCACGGAGGCGCACGTGAGGTTGGTCACTGCCTGACTCTGGTTGTTCGCGGCGTTCGGATCCGTGACGTTGGCATCATTCTCGCTGATGTTCACGAGATTCGTGACGGTCGTCGGCGTGCAGGTCTGGGCGGCGACGGTGGAGAACGTGAGCGTGAAGCTCTTGGAGCCGCCGGACGCAAGCGTGCCGACATCACAGGAGAGGAAACCGTTGTTCGTGGGATTGTTGCCGGACGGGAGCGCGAGGGTGCACGTCGCACCCGAGACGGAGACGTAGGTCAGTCCGAGCGGAATCGTGTCCGAGACCGTCACACCCGACGCGGAGGACGGGCCTGCATTCGTGGCTGTCACGGTGTAGACGACGTTGGCACCGTACTGAACGGAGGCGGGGCCGGTCTTGTTGACGAAGAGATCAGCCTGAGCGGGAGCCTGGCAGGTCACCGCGGTCTGTACCTGGCTCTGGTTGTTGCCGGCGTTCGGATCGGTGCTCGTGGTCGTAACCGTCGCGGTGTTCGTCACGGTCGTCTGCGTGCAGTTCGGGATCGTGGGCACGCTGTACGTGGCGGTGATCACCGGACTCGACTGTCCCGACGGGAGCGAGGCGATGGTGCAGGTGAGATTGCCGTTCTGGGAGACACACGGGACACCGGAGGCCGAGACGAAGGTGAAGCCCTGCGGTAGCGGATCGGTGATCGTAATGTTCTGCGCGGTACCCGGACCGTAGTTCGTGGCGAGGATGGAGTACGTCACCGTATTGCCGCGGACGACGGAGGTCTGGCCGAACTTGAGGACACCGACATCGGCGCTCGTGTCAGCCGGACAGCTGAGCGTGGTGACGACGAGGCTCTGGTTGTTGCCCGCATTCGGATCCGTCGTGACCGACGTGACGTTCGCGGTGTTCGTGATCGCCGTCGGCGTACAGTTCTGGATCGTCGGGACCGTAGCCGTGAGCGTGATCGTCACGGAGGCTCCTGCTGCAATGGACGGGATGCTGCAGCTGGCCTGTGAACCGTTGCCGGTGACCGCACAGTTCCCACCCGAGATCTGGATGTTCTGGAGACCTGCAGGGAGGACATCCGTGACCGTGACACCCGTAGAGGTGGCCGGACCGGAGTTACTGACAACGATGGAGTAGCTGATCGTATTGCCGCGGATCACGGAGGCCGGACCGGTCTTCACGATCGCGAGATCAGCGGTCGTCGGGAGCGGACACGTGAGCTGGGTCACCACCTGACTCTGGTTGTTCGTCATCACCGGATCCGTCGTGGAAGCCGTGACCGTAGCGACGTTCGTGACGCTGGACGGGACACAACTCGGTGCGGCGGGCTGGGTGGCAAACGTCAACTGGAGAACAACGGGTGTTCCTGCCGTCACGCTGCCGATCGTACAGGCGACTTCCGTGCTGTTATTGGCGAGTACGCAGGAGGCGGGACCGGATGCGGAGACGAAGGTCATACCCTGCGGGATCTGGTCGTGCGTCACGACGTTCGTGGCGGTGGCAGGACCGAGGTTATTCACCGTGAGGGTGTAGACGACATTGCCGCCCTTCGTCACGGACGAAGGTCCGGACTTGAGGATCGAGAGGTCAGCACCCTGCGGAGCACACTGGACGGTCGTCTGGGCTTTGTCCCAGTCGGCGTTCAGATCATCGGCACCCGGCCAGGCATCGACCTGATTGATGACCGTCTGGTTACAGATCTGCTGCGTGTTCGGAATGCTGTAGGTCATCGTGAATGTGATCACCTGATTCGGTGCCATGTCACCGATGGAACAGACCGTGCGGTCCATCTGCGGATCGTAGACACAGGCGCCGCCTCCGAGCGAGCTCGAGAGGAACGTGAACGGCGACGGGATCTGGTTCGCGAGGGCGTCGATGAAGAAGTCGTACGTGTTCACGTCGATGGCGGTCACGGTTGCATTCGTGTTGCGCAGCGTAAAGGTGTACGTCACGGTGCCGCCGGCCTGACTCACAGGCGGAGCGGACTTCGTGATATCAAGCTTGGGCGAAGCGCAGGTCACGGGCGTCTGGACCTCATTCGAATAGAGGAAGTCGTTACCGTTCTGCGCGAGCTCGGCCTCGTTCAGGATGATGGCATTACAGGCGACATTCTGGTTGGCGCGGAACTTGAGAGTGAAGGTGGCGACCTGACCGGGCTGGTAGGTCTGCTGGGCGCAGTACACGTGATCGCCGCCGATGAGCGTGCAGCCCGCGGTGGAACCGTTCGGTTCGAACGTCGTGCCTGCGGGAACGTCATCGTAGACGGCGATACCGCTCTGGGCAGTGGAACCGATGTTCGTGGCGGTGATGATGTACGTCATGAGCTCACCGGGCGAGACGACCGTCGGGCCGATCTTGGTCAGGGTGAACTGCGGTGCGCTGACACAGGCGATCGGCGTCGTGACATGGTTGCTCGAGACGAGCGAGACCGAGTTCTGCTGGACATCGGCGACGTTGTCGACGAGGTAGTTGCCGCCGCACGGAGCGTTTCCGGCAAGCTGGAACTTGAGCGTCGTAGTCGTGGTCTGACCGGCCGTGTAGGTCTGGGCGGGGCAGAAGACTGCTGTTCCCTGCACACTGCAGCCTGCGGTGGAACCGGTCGGCACGAACGTCATGTTGGCCGGAATATTGTCGGCGATGCGAACGCTCGTCTGCGACTGCGTGCCGGCATTCGTGGTGACGATCGAGTACGTGATGGTGTCACCGGGGTAGATGACCTGGAGATCAGCGTACTTTACGACGGTGAACTGCGGAGCCGGACACTGGAGCAGTGTGGCGGCCGTGTCCGTATCGAGAGTCTGCTGGTCGGTACCGACGATGGACTCGGCGCGGTTCGTGTAGGTCTGGTTACAGACCTGAGCACCTGTGGGCGTCTGAAACGTGATCGTGAAGTTGATCATCTGACCGGCCGTGAGGTTCACGGGGTCACAGGCGACGCGGTTGTTCGGCGTATCGACGTGACACGTGATGCCGCTCGCCGAGACGAACGTGAACGGAAGCGGGATCTGGTTCAGACCCGTATCGACGTAGTAGTCGTACACGTTGACGCCGTTCGCGGTGAAGCTGCTCGTGTTCTGGAGCGTGTAGTAGTAGGTGACGTTCTGTCCGGCGACCGTCGTGGCTGCGACATCCTTCGTGATGTAGAGCTGGGCGTGCTGCTGCGTGCAGGTGAACGCCGTCTGGATCGTGGACGTGTTGTTCTGCGGGTTCGTGTCCGTCGTGGTCGTGGTTACGGTGCCCGTGTTGGCGATAGTCTGGGAGCAGTACGCACGCACCGGAGCGGTGGTGTAGATCCAGAGATTCGTCGTGGCGTTTCCGGCGAGTGTGCCGAGGTTGCACGTCACAGTGTTGCCGGCGATGACGCACGGAGCGGTGGCCGATGTGATCGTGAGACCGGCGGGAACGGTATCGGAGACGATGACGTTGGCAGCAGGGTTGGCCGTGTTGTTCTTCACCACGAGCTTGTACGAGACGGCGACGGCGGCGTCATTGCTGAGCGTTGCCGGACCCGTCTTCACCACGGAGACATCCGTGTTCTGCACCGGACACTGCACGAGCGTCTGGGCTTTGTCCCAGTCGGCGTTGTCGATGTCGGTTCCGGGCCATGCGTCGACCTGATTGATGATGGTCGTGTTACAGAGGACGGGGTTGTTCGGGATGCTGAACGTGAGCGTGAAGGTAACCAGCTGGTTCGGCGCAAGGTTGCCGAGATCGCAGTTCACACGGTCGTTCGGGGCATCGTAGGAACAGGCTCCTCCGAGGGAGGACGAGACGAACGTGAACGGCGAAGGGATATGGTTCGCGAGAGGATCGATGTAGAAGTCGAAGACGTGCACGTCGATCGCGGTCTGCGTCGTACTCGTGTTCTTGAGCGTGTACGTGTACGTGACCGTGCCTCCCGCGGTACTGACCGGCGGAGCGGACTTGTTGATGTCCAGCTTCGGGGTCGTGCAGTAGAAGTGCGTGTGCGTCTGGTTGCTCTGACCGAAGGTGACGGTGTTCTGCTGGATGGACGCCGTATTCACGATATCCATGTCACAGGGGTTGTTCGCGTTCGCCGTGAACTTGAGCGTGAAGGACACGCTCTGTCCGGGCTGGAACGTCTGTGCGGGACAGAAGACCGATGTCCCCTGCTGGACACATCCGGCCGTCGAGCCGTTCGTGGTAAATGTGAGTCCGGCGGGAATCAGATCCGCGATGCGGATATTGTTCTGCGCGGAGTTGCCGGTATTCGTGGCCGTGATGATGTAGGTCAGCACTTCGTTGGCCTGGATCTCATTGGACGTGAGCTTCGTGAGTGTGAACTGCGGAGGCTGCGGCTGACACGTCACCGTCGTCGTGATGGATGAGCTCTGGTTGTTGCCCGAGTTCGGATCAGGCTGTGCGGGGTTCAGGAAGACCTGATTCTGGAAGGAGCCGCCGCACGTTGCCGCAAGCGCCGATTCGACACCGAAGAGACGCTGGAGGAAGGAAGGCTCGGACGCGACCGGAACGGGCGCGTTGAACGTGACGGTGTACGTGATCTGCTGACCGACGCTCAGCGTGATGCCGCTGCAGACGACGTCGCTACCGCTCACGGCGCAGTTCGGAGATGAGCTGCCCGGAACGAACGTGACACCGGCGGGGATCGGATCGCGGAAGGAGAACGGAGTTGTGGCGGCGTCCGGACCGTTGTTCTTCACGGTCACGGTGTACGTCGCGTTCTGATTGCCGTCGACGGTGGCGGGACCGGTCATGGAGATCTGAAGATCGGCCGGTCCGTCACCCTCGTTCGGATCATTCGGATTGTTGGCGCAGCCCGGATCCTGAAGGTCGATGAGTCCGTCGTGGTCGTTGTCGAGACCGTCGGAACAGATGGAGACCGTGGGACACAGAACCGTCGTGATAACGGGCTGGGACTGGTTATTGGCGGAGTTCGGATCCGTCGTGGAAGCGGAAACCGTCGCAATGTTCTGGAGGCTTCCCTGCGTGCAGTTCGGGATCGTAGGCACATTGAACGCGATGGCGACCGTCTTGTTCTGGTTCATGGCGAGCGTCGTGTTGTTGCAGAGAATGTTGTTACCGTTCTGGACACACGAAGGATCGGAGAGACCGGCGTTGAACGTGAGGCCTGCCGGGATCGGATCGTTGATCGTGACACCCTGCGCTGTATTCGGGCCGAGGTTGTACGCGGTCACGGTGTACGCGATGACGCTGCCCCGCGTGATCTGGTTCGGGCCGCTCTTCACAATGAAGAGGTCAGCCTGCGCGACCGGATCCGTCTCGGATGTGTCCGTGGGGCCGCTGCAGCCCGGATCCTGCGGGAAGTCGGTTTTGCCGTCATTGTCATCGTCGATGCCGTTGTCGCACTGCGCGCCGCTCGGATTTTTCTCGGAGTTATCCTGCGGGTTTGCACAACCCGGATCCTGTGTGTCGGAAAGGCCGTCACCGTCATTGTCGAGGCCGTCCTGACACTGAGTCTTGGGGTTCAGCTCATCGTTGTCGTTTGGCTGGTACGAGTTCGCATTGGCGGGATTCAGATCGGAGTGACAGCTGGCGTCCGCGGAGTCCACGGCACCGTCGGCGTCGTTGTCGAGGCCGTCGCTGCACTGCACAGACGGGTTACACGTACCGCCGCCGGACACGGTGACCGGTGCGCTGCAATCATTATAGTTGTTGCCGTTACAGAGCTTGACGCTCAGACCGGATGCAAAGGGCGGAACGATGAATTCGGAGATCTGGCTCGTGACCGAACCCGACATGTTGCAGAAGATATTCTGCGTGTGCAGGATCTGACTGCCCTGCGTGGTGATGAGGTGTGCGCACGTCTGGAACTGCTTCACGTAATTCACCGTGACGTTGCAGCCGTTGATGCTGACACTCGAGAGTGAGATGCTCGGCTGATCGAAGGGACTCTCGGTGTTGTCCTGATTACCGCTGCACGAGGGGTCTTGGGCATCAATGAAGGTGTCGCCGTCATTGTCGAGACCGTCCTGACATTGCGTCTTCGGGTTCAGCTCATCGTTGTCAGTCGGCTGGTACGAAGCCTGATTGGCCGGGTTCAAATCCGTGTGGCAGGACGCATCGGCCGCGTCGATCGCACCGTCGTTGTCATTGTCCTGACCGTCGTTGCACTGCATGTTGAGTTCGCTGGTGTCGGTCGGACTGGTGCAGCCGGTGTCCTGCGGGAAGTCGACACGGCCGTCGTTGTCATCGTCGATGCCGTTGTCACACTGGGGACCGTTCGGATTCCTCTCGTCGTTGTCCTGCTTGCCGCTGCATCCCGGATCCTGAAGGTCGAGAAGGCCGTCACCGTCATTGTCGAGGCCGTCCTGACACTGTGTCTTCGGGTTCAGCTCGTCGTTGTGGTTCGGGTCGTAACTCGCACCATTGGAGACATTGAGGTCCGTGTGACAGCTGGCGTCTTCCGAGTCATCCACGCCGTCGGCGTCGTTGTCGATGCCGTCGGAGCACTGCGGATTTTTCTCGGTCGTGTCGGTCGGACCGCTGCAACCGGTGTCCTGCGGGAAGTCGACCTTCGTGTCGCCGTCGTCGTCGATGCCGTTGTCACACTGGGGGCCGCTCGGGTTCTTCTCGGAATTATCCTGCGGGTTTGCACAACCCGGATCCTGCGCGTCGGTGTAACCGTCGCCGTCGTTGTCGAGACCGTCCTGACACTGCGTCTTCGGGTTCAGCTCATCGTTGTCATTCGGGTCGTAGCTGGCGGCGTTGGCGGGGTTCAAGTCCGTGTGGCAGGACGCATCGGCAGCGTCGATCGCACCGTCGTTGTCATTGTCCTGACCATCCGAGCACTGCATGTTGAGCTCGCTCGTGTCCGTCGGACTGGTGCAGCCCGTGTCCTGCGGAAAGTCGACACGGCCGTCGTTGTCATCGTCGATGCCGTTGTCGCACTGCGCACCGTTCGGGTTCTTCTCGGAGTTGTCCTGCTTGCCGCTGCATCCCGGATCCTGCAGATCGGAGAGGCCGTCACCGTCATTATCGAGACCGTCCTGACACTGTGTCTTCGGGTTCGTCTCATCGTTCTTGGTGGGCTGGTAGGAAGCTGCATTGGCGGGATTGAGATCGCTGTGGCAGCTCGCGTCCGCGGAGTCCACGGCACCGTCGGCGTCGTTGTCCGTACCGTCAGAACACTGTGCGGGGGTCACGACGACCGCGACTGCATCCTGCACGACGAAGTTCGAGGTCTGCGTCTTGCTGCACTGGATACCGTATGTTCCGCTGACCGTCGCGGTGAACTGGGCATTGCCGTTCACCGGAAGTGTCTGGTTGCTCGTCCATCCCGGCATGTTGCTCGTACCGGTATTGCAGCGTTGCACACCCGTGGAAGACCACGCGATGTTGAGAGTCGTTCCGGCGAGCACCGTGATAGGGCCATTGGAGCCGTTGATCATGATGTCGACGTTCGGAGCGGGCTCACTGTTCTCGGTGTTGTCCTGCGGATCGGTACATCCCGGATCCTGGAGATCTTTGAGACCGTCATTGTCATTGTCGACACCGTCCTGACACTGCGTCTTCGGGTTTGCTTCGTCGTTGTCGTTCGGCTGATACGAAGCCTGATTGGCGGGGTTCAGGTCTGTGTGGCAGGACGCATCGGCGGCGTCGATGGCACCGTCGTTGTCATTGTCCTGACCGTCGCTGCACTGCATGTTGAGCTCGCTCGTGTCGGTCGGACCGCTGCAGCCGAGATCCTGCGGAAAGTCGACACGGCCATCGTTGTCATCGTCGATGCCGTTGTCGCACTGGGGGCCGCCGGGGTTCTTCTCGGAATTGTCCTGCTTGCCGCTGCATCCGGGATCGAGAAGATCCGTGAGACCGTCACCATCGTTGTCGAGACCGTCCTGACACGCGGTCTTCGGGTTCGTTTCGTCATTCTTCGTCGGCTGGTAGGAAGCCGCATTGGCAGGATTGAGATCGCTGTGACAGCTTGCGTCCGCGGCGTCGGTGGCGCCGTCATTGTCATTGTCCGTGCCGTCGCTGCACTGTGCACACACAACCGTGGAGGTGACGTTCTGCGTCTGGTTGTTGGCGGGATTGGAGTCCGTATCGGCGGACGTGATATTGAAGGAGGTCTGGAGCTGCGCATTGCATGCGAGCGTCAGAGACGCCGTGAAGTTGATCGGGTGCGTGCCGGACTGACCGGGGTTGATGTCCACATTCGTACAGACGATCTGCGTTCCCTGCTGGACACAGCGGTCATACGACGTGCCCGGAACGTACGTGAGTCCTACCGGAATCGGCATCTTGAATACGACGTTGTTCGCGATATCCGGACCACCGTTCGCCACGAAGATGGAGTAGTTCACCGGTCCGCCCTTCTGGACAGTCTGGGGAACGCTCGTGAACGCAATCGAGAGATCGACCGTATTTCTCTCGGTGTTGTCGGTCGGACTCGTGCATCCGTTGTCGGCCATGTCGACCTTGCCGTCAGCATCGTTGTCGACACCGTCATTGCACTGCTTGCGGTCATTGGGAGATTCGTCGTTATCCTGCGGATTGGAGCACGAAGGATCGTGCTGCTTCTCGCTGGTATCGTTCGAGCTCGCACAGCCGGTATCGGCCATGTCGACCTTGCCGTCGCCGTCATCGTCGATGCCGTTGCGGCACTGGGCGCGTGAACCTGTGCAACGCAGACCATCGAGGTTGTTGTTGCCCTTCTGACAGGCGTTGTCCACCTCCCACACAAACTGGGAACCATTCCAATAGACGTTCTCGTTATCGTGACAGCTGGCCCAGTGCCCGACGTTCGTAATCGTGGCTGTGGTGTATCCGGCGAGATCACAGATCTTGTTGGCCGTAGACTGATCCGCGTTCGGCGTACCGCCGGCAACGATCGGCTGCGGCATGAGCGAAGGCGGCAGTCCGTTCAGAAACGAAACGAGCTGACTCTGATTGAAGTCCTGTGAGTTGCCGTTGCCACCAAGGTTGGTCTCGATGAGCGCATCGATGTACGTATCACCGTCGTTGTCGCCACCGTCCTGACACTGGGCCTTGGGACCGGATTCGTCACCGTTCGGGTTCTGCTGACACGAGAAATCGGCACCGTCCACGGCACCGTCGCTGTCGTTGTCGACACCGTCCTGACAGTTCGGGATTGTGCGGCGGCAGGTGAGCGAATTGAGGCGGTCATTACCGCGGGCACAGGCATTGTGATGCGACCAGACGAACTGGCTGCCGTTCCAGAAAGCAATGACGTTGTCGCCACAGCTGGCGTACGACTTCGTGGTGTGACTGACGACCTGCGGATAACCCTTGAGTTCACAGATTTTCTGCTTCGTAGCGCCATCACTATCCACACCGCCGGCGTCATCGCCGTTCACGACAATCTGCACGGGGGTCAGGCCTGATCCAAGCGAGTTCACGTAGTCACGGATCGCCCCGTCCGAGCCGAAGGTGAAGGACTCCGTCGCTGCTTCCGTCTTCTGAACGAGGGGTTCGAAAGAGGGAATCGTTCCGAGATTCACCTGGGTGATCAGAACTGCCGCAAGTGCGACTGCGGAGAAGTGCTTCTTGAACTCCATAGACACGAGGGGAAAAATGGGGTCAAAACGAAAAAGGGGTTAAGTTTATGTCACATATTGGGGATTGTCAAACTCAAAAAATATGGCAAAGAGTACTCTCTAAAAACAGGCATTCAGGCCTAATTTCAGCCAAAAAGTCTCCTTTTCAGAATGAGTGCTCCGAAGATACTCAGGAGGATCATTGACAGAGAAGTCGTCATAACGGGAAAACTACCTTCGGACGACGTCTCGTGAGCGGGCAGGAGAATGTACTCCTTCGCACTCGCCGTGAAGACATCGGCTGCTCCGGTACGGGGCATGCGAACATTTCCGTACGGCTTGTACCCTGTCTGCCTCATGTCTTTGCCTCCCAAGGCGCCCACAAACATGCCCGGGGTTACTGCGCCGCTCCCGTAACCGGCTCCGAGAGACGTTCCCGATCCGCCGAAAGCACCGTTTGCGTAGGCCGGATTCCCGAGTGAGGCCGAGGCGGAAGATGCGCTCGCAGCGGTGGCCTCCGTCTTCATGCTGCAGGTGATGCTCGTGGAGACTCCGCTCGTCGCAGATCCCGTGATCCCGTTCACGCTGCTTTTCGCTGTCTGCAGGGCTTTGGCGAGCGCGCAGCTGACGGAGTTCTGCACTTTGTACGCGAGAGTGAATGCCTTGGACTCCCCCGCCTGCAGATCCGTGGTGCACTGAACGGAACTCCCGACCTGCGTACAGCCCTGCGTGGAGCGGGAAGGATCGAAGACCGCACCCGACGGAAGCGGGCCGTGTTCGAGGACCACATTCTTGAGTGCCTGCTTGCCACGGTTCACCGCCGTGAGCGTGTACTCGGCGAGACGTGCCGCTGTACTCTTCGCGCCGCTGGTGCCGGACGTGCCCGAGCTGCCGCCGAACATGGAGGAGCGTGACGAGGATGACGCGTTGCCCGAGCCGGTACCGAAGCGGAAAATCGAGGAACGCGACGACGAAGACGAGGAGGAAGAGAACCCACCGAAACCGCTCGGGGAAGAGCTGGAAGAAGATGTACCGAAGAACGAACCGCCACCGGTGCCTCCGGATGTACCGGAAGTGCCTCCACCGGTAGAGCCTCCGGAGCTACCGCCCGTGGATCCGGATCCTCCGGTGCCGGAAGAGGCACCGCTGTCGTAGCCGCCTGTTTCACTGCAGCCGACGAAACCTTCGATACAGGGAGGCGTGGGTAACATTGGAAAGGTAATATTGAATAAATATAATATTTTGTCAAGTATCGCCGTCGCCAAGTCACACCTACGATACGCGAGCTATGAGTGACGCAGCCGCTCTCATTGAAGATGCATACGACCAGTATGCCGATGCCATTTTCCGGCACTGCTACCTCCGTCTGTCGAACCGTGAAGTCGGTAAGGATCTCATGCAGGAGACATTCGTGAAGGCGTTCGTCTATGCGGGCAAAGGGCAGAAGATCGACAACATCCGTGCGCTGCTCTACCGCATCGCGAATAACCTCATCGTCGACTACGTGCGGAAGGCGAAGGAGACATCGCTCGACGCGCTGCAGGAAGCGGGATTCGACCCCACAGGCGTCGACGACAACACACTCATCCAGCGCCTCGACGAGCAGCGCATCATCCGCGAACTCGCGAAACTGACGCCCGATGACCGGAAGATGATCACGATGCGTTTCATCGATGAACTGAAGCCGCAGGAAATCGCAGCCGTTCTCGGGCTCAGTGCGAACGTCGTCTCCGTACGGATCCACCGCGCGCTCAAGGAACTCAAGCTCCTCCTCAAAAAACCATGATGAAGAATGAGGATGCATTCTTCGGCGCGGCAAAAAAACTCTGTCTCACCCCCGAGGAGAAAGCCGACGTACTCGGAAAGCTCCGCAATGCAGTAAGGAATGCACCGGACACACGTCACCAGTTCACGATGGATGAGCACACATTCCTTCAGACGGCCAAAGCGATCGCCCTCACGCCCCGTGAGCGCGTGACGATTCGGGAATCCCTCCTCGCGAGGATGGGCACTGCAGCCGTGCAGAGCTGGTGGCTGAGCCCCTTCAAGAGCTTCACGACTGTCACCGCCTCCGTGCTCATTGTCTCCATCGCGGGAGCGGGAGTGTCGTACGCGGCGGAGGCCGCGATGCCGGGTGATCTCCTCTATCCCGTGAAGATGCACGTGAATGAAAATCTGGAAGCGAGAATCGCAAGAACACCGAAAGCCCGCGCTGCAGTGGCGACGAAGCACGCGGAGAAACGGCTCAAGGAAGCCGAGATGCTGGCACAGAAATCTGCACTCGATCCGAAGAAGGAAGCGATGCTCGCGTCAGAAGTGGAGCGCAACGTGCGCACGGTGCAAACGGAAGTGAGTGCGCTCATGGACGAGAATGACATGGAGAACGCCGGAACGATCAGCATGGGGCTGGAGGCGACACTCCACGCACACGCGAAGTTTCTCGCGAAACTGAATGAAAATCACGCAAGGAATGACATGACGGCGCTCATGGATACACTCCGCGAAGCACGGATGGACATCGAGGAATCGAACGTCGTGGTCAGCATGATGGAGACCGAGCAGCCAGTGCACATCGCGGCAGCCGGACTGGCAGCCGACACGGGCAGATCACCGCAGCCGACGACGAAAGCCGGGAAGAAGGATGACCAGAAGAAAGCGAGGAAAGCTCTCCGGAAAGCCAAAGAAGAGGCTCTCATCGCTTCCATGCCGGCAGATGAGGCCGTGACGATCGCTCCGGCGCCTGCCGTCATGATGATGAAGGCGGAGATCACAACCGGAGCTGCCGTGAATACGGAGGATACAGATGAGACGGACTCCGACAGGGAAGACACTCACTTCGACGCCGCTGTCCGTATGCGGATGACGGAGAAGAAGCTCCAGAAACTCCGCGAGAAGCTTGATCACCGCGGACGGGAGATGCCGGAAGGCAAAACCCAACCGGTGGAAACACGCGTGAACGGATCGAAGCAGCTCATGGACATGGCCAAGATCCAGATGGATGAAGGCAACATGGACGAAGCGCTCGATGCCTCGGATGCAGCGCTCAGGCACGCGGAGACTGCGACACGCGAGCTCAAGGAGATGATGCCGGACAACGAGGACTAAAGCGCGGGAGCTTGCGGAAACCGAAGCGTTTCCAGTAGTCTCACGTCACGTTTTTCCCGTGCCATGAAACCGATGACCACTGCAGACATCCGGCAAGCCTACCTCGACTTCTACAAGTCGAAGTCCCACGCCGTGATCCCGGGAGCTTCGCTCGTGCCCGAAAATGATCCGACGGTGCTCTTCACCACCGCCGGCATGCACCCGCTCGTCCCCTACCTGATGGGTCAGGCGCACCCGATGGGCAAGCTCGTGTGTGACGTGCAGCTGTGCGTCCGCACGCAGGACATCGACGAAGTGGGTGATGCATCGCATCTCACGATGTTCGAGATGCTCGGCCGCTGGAGCATGGGCGACTACTTCAAGGAAGGCGCGATCACGATGAGCTATGAATTCATGACGGGCGTGCTCGGCATTCCGAAGGAAAAATTCGCGGTGACGTGTTTCGAAGGAGACAAGGACGCTCCGCGTGACGATGAGTCTGCTGCCATCTGGAAGAACGTGGGCGTACCCGATGACAGAATCGGTTTCCTCCCGAAGGCGAAGAACTGGTGGGGACCGGCGGGCCAGACAGGCCCCTGCGGACCAGACACGGAAATGTTCTACTGGGTCGGAAAGACACCTCTGCCGCCTGCAGGCAGCAATCCTGCAAACGACGACCCGAGCTGGCTCGAGATCGGCAACGATGTGCTCATCCAGTACAACAAGACGCCCGAAGGCGCCTTCGAGCAGCTGAAGCAGAAGAACCTCGATGAAGGCCTCGGACTCGAGCGTCTTGCCTGTGTCCTGCAGGGAGTGAAGAGCGTCTACGACACGGATGCGTTCCGTCCGATGCTCGCAGCGGTCTTCTCGAAGACGACGAAGTCCGAAGCGGACGCGACGCGCGACGCGCGCATCATCGTCGATCACTTCAAGGCCGCAAGCTTCATCATCGCCGACGGCGTCCAGCCGGGCAATGTCGATCAGGGCTATGTGCTCCGCCGCCTCATCCGCCGTGCGATCCGGTCGGCACGCAAGCTGGAGATCCAGACCTCCGGCTTCTCTGTCTTCATGGCGGGAATCGTGTGCGCACAGTACGGGGACTTCTATTCGCAGCTTGCCACGAAGAAACAGTTCATCGAGGAAACACTCGCACGCGAAGAGGAGGCGTTCACGAAGACGTTGAACGAAGGCACGAAGCACTTCCAGAAACTCGCGGAGAAGAGCGGCGCTGTGATTGCGGGACTGGACGCGTTCCACCTCTACGACACGTACGGATTCCCGATCGAAATGACGAAGGAAATGGCTGCAGAAAGCGGTAAAACGATCGATGAAGAGGGGTTCAAGAAGGCATTCGAGGATCATCAGGCGCTCTCGCGCGCCGGTGCGGAGAAGAAGTTTTCCGGCGGACTGGCCGATCACAGCGGTGAGACGACGAAGCTGCACACCGCCACGCACCTGCTCAATCAGGCACTGCGCACCGTACTCGGTGACGGCGTCTGGCAGAAAGGGAGCAATATCACCGGCGAGCGACTCCGCTTCGACTTCTCCCACACAGAGAAGATGACACCGGAGCAGATCAAGAAGGTGGAAGATCTCGTGAATGACGCGATCAAGGCCGACGCTCCGGTGAGCTTCAGCGTCATGAGCGTGGACGAAGCGAAGGCACAGGGCGCGATCGGCGTCTTCGGCGACAAGTACGGTGACAAGGTGAAGGTGTACACGATGGGTGCGTTCAGCAAAGAGATCTGCGGCGGGCCGCACGTGGCACGCACAGGCATGCTCGGCCAATTCAAGATCCAGAAGGAGGAGAGCAGCTCTTCCGGTGTGCGCCGTATCAAGGCAGTGGTGGCTGGCGGGCCCAAGGACATCGAGGTGGCGGGTGAAGCATGATGTCTGGACTCACGAGACTTCCTGAGCAAAACTCCGCGCGCTTCTTTTTCACCACCCTTTCAGAAAGGACTGTTCGGAATGCAATTTCGGTCCCCCCAGGCGAAGCAAGACTGGCTCGCCGCAAAAGCGGTCACCGCTGACCCGCACCTCTTCGGATGCGCCGAGACGTGGGCTCACGCCCTCGAACTCCGCGGAGCAGAAGTTCCGATGGAAGCCGTTGCCCTCGCAACGGTCTCGCATCTGCTTCTGGATCCCACACCCGCACGGGTGCACATGGTCGTCGGCATGCTGCGTCACGCATGGCATCACGGGGAAGAGCTCCACCACTGGTGCTCCACCCACATGCTCCTCGCCTGACCCCTGAAGCGTGCGAAAGGAAGCACGCCGGAAGACACGCGTCTTCCATCGGACGGATTCTCGAAAGAGAGTCCGTCCATTTTTGATGGAGGCCTAGAGAAAGCCACAAAAGCCATATTTTTCTGCATGTGCATTTTCGTACACAAATTGTATTCAAACCATTGGAGTGAAATCCAAGCGAGCCCTAACAGTTGCGGAATTTCTGTGATCGATTACGATGCGATGAACCCTACGGAAAAGACAGGGTCCAATACCAACACACACACGCCGGGGACGCCCGGCACCACCAACAAGATCTGCTCCTTGCACACCACCGCGAAGCGTAGAGAGAAAGATGTCTACAGTCGGTTTCGACTCGTTCCTCCCGAGCACTCATCTGCATATCTTGCACATCTTTGGGCATAGTAACGTCTTGAAATGGTGTAGCCATCCTTCTCTCTGCTCTGCAACGTCGTCTTCCGGATACGAGATTGGTACCGGAAGATGCATCCAAAACTCCCCAGTGTCATCCTTGGCTCGTAAGAGACTTGTGACTGACCGGTCCGGGGACCTCGTCCGGTCACGAGGAGAAACAAGAGACCAAAGCACAGCAGATGAGGGGCATCTCCCTCAATAACGTTCCTGCGTATCGGCAACGCCTCACGGCAGTGTCGACACCCGCAGAAAACACAAACAAAGACCCGCGAGGGTCTTTTTTGATACACAGACGCTTCCGTGGCTGATCCAAGCCCACTACACTGCAGGCGTGCAACGAGTTTTGCAAGCCATCGGTCTCACGCTCGGGCTTTTCCTGCCGCTCGGGGTTGCCGCCATGCAGACGGATACGTATGACCTGCGCCCCGGGCTCGTGAATGCACGCTGGGAAGGGAAAGGCACGATCACGATGCAGCAGGAGGCGAACGGCATCCTGCTCACCACCGGAGACTCGACGGGCACACTCCTCACATCGGGAGTCCCTGAGAAACTGGCGGAAGCGGCCTCCATCACGCTGGCGGCTGCGCGGGACACGCATGTGTCATTCATCTGGAAGCGCATCGGCGGCGACTCGTCGTACGTCAGCTTCGATGTGCCGGCGGGGAACACACTGCCGATCTCCTTCTCGCTCCGGCAGAACCCCGCATGGAAAGGAGGAATCGAATCCATCGGACTCGTCCTCCCGCCGCAGAGCGCAGTCCTCCTCAACCGGATCGATTTCCTGCGTTGGTCGATCTTCGAGAAGATGAGTGAGGCGGTACGGTCATTCTTCATCTTCGACTCCTACCGTCCCTACAGCATCAATTTCGTGTGGGGTCCTGTGCTCGCCCTCAATCCGATCGAACAACATGCGGTCTACCGGAATCTGCCTCCGCAGCAGATCTATGCCACCTACGCCCTGAACATCGCTCTTGTCTCCATCCTCGTGCTTCTGATTCTCTGGGCACGGCTCAGGAGAGTACGGAACGCACGCCGCTTCGTTCTCCGGAGTTTCGTGTGCGTGATGCTGGGAACATGGATCCTCATGGATCTGCGCATGGGCGCGGAATTCCTCTCCTGGGTGAGCAGCGACCGCTCGGCCTACATCCGGGGACACTCCGAGACCCGCGAGTTCCGTGACCGTGGACGGTTCTATGACTTCGCGGCCTTCGCGAAGCCCTATCTCTTCGACCGCGGCTCGTACGCGTTCTTCGCGCAGCAGGCGTGGCCGTACCTCGGCAACATGCGCTACCTCACGTATCCGTCGATCCCCGGCATCAGCATCGAGACCGATGACACGTGGGTGATCTATGACCGTCCGGACATGGACGTGAGTGACGCAGGGCAGATCACGATCGATGGCGTGGCAGTTTCGGAGCCGGGCAGGATCCTCGGACGTTTCGATGCATCGTCCTTCGTCTTCCGCACGTTCGATCCCCCGCTCCAGCCATGAATCTCCTCGCTGCAATCCCCGGCATTCTCCTGCCTGCGGCCATTGGCTGGCTGACGGTCGGCCTCATCGCGCACCGAGCCGTTTTGACCAAGATGGAACATGCGAGCTGGAGCCTGATCCTCGGGCCCACACTCTCCATGCTCGTCGTCTTCCTCCTTGCAGGTGCGGGTCTCACGAACTTCTCGCTCGCAGGCTTCCTCGTGCCCCTGATTCTGCTCCTCCTCATCCTCGGGGGACTCGCGTGGAAGCGTCGTTGCCTTCTGCCTGCCTACACTGTGCCGGCTCCTTTCACGCTTCCGACGGGTTGGGTGAGGTACGCTGTGATCATCTTCGGGCTCTGGACGGCTCTCAAGCTCCTCGCCGGTGCGTACGATCTCGCGTCCGTCCCCACCTACTGGGACGACTCCTTCAACAACTGGAACATGCGCGGGAAGATCTTCTATGAAATGCAGTTGCCCGTCCTTGAGATTCCGGTGGGCAACGGCGTCGTGCAGACCGCGCAGGGTGTGAGCTCCTATCCGCCGAGCCTCCCGCTCTTCAAGACGTGGCTCTCGGTGATCCGAGGCTCATGGCAGGAACCGCTCGTGAACGGCGTACACCTCGTGTGGCTTGCAGGGCTCCTCCTCACGTTCTATGTCACGCTACGGAGGCGCTACGACGCACTCACAGCTCTCTTCGGAACGTGTCTCCTCGTGTCACTGCCCCTCGTGCTCATCCAGTCCATGAATCCGTACGCGGAGATCTTCGTGGCATCGCATCTGCTGCTCACGGTAACCGCACTCTTCCATGCTGCCGAGGGGGAAGAAGAAGGTCATGCCGGAGCATGGATGCGACTCTCCGGACTTTCGCTCGGGCTCCTGCTCTTCACGAAGAATGAGGCGACGGTCCTCTACGCGCCGATTCTCCTCGCTCTCGCGGCGCTCACGCTCACGACACTCCGGAGGCGCGGCATCGACGTCAGGAAGACCGCGATCGCGGCACTCGCTCTCTTCGCCCTCCTCGCGCTGCCGTGGATCGCCTTCAAGTGGATGAACGGTCTCACGTTCGGCAATGCCAAGGCCGTCTCAGGCGTCGCCCTCGGCTTCAGCGGGAAGGCGCTCTTCGCCATCTGGCACCACCTCAGCCACGAACCGAACGAAATGCTCCTGCCCCTCGCTCTCCCGCTCGCACTCCTCGCATCAGGAAGAAAGGCACTGCGCATGCCGGAAGCCGTGCTGACGCTCTTCGTGATCGGCGCGGTGGGTCTGCAGCTCCTGCTCTTCCTCTTCGTCGGTGCACTGGAAACAGAAGCCGTGATGCAGACGGGCTTAAGTCGTGGACTCGTGCAGGTCTCCCCCGTCGCGTTGCTCCTCCTGATCCTCCTCGTCGAGCGCATGCGACGCGCCGAGTAAGGCTACTTCTTTCCGAACCAGCCTGCGGGGTGACTCGTGCGCCTCTTCCAGTAGAGCCAGCCGAGGACACCGAGGACGAGCAGGATGATGGCGATTTTAAGGACGGTCTCTGCGGTATCGATGCCGGACATGAGCGAATCCATGGCGGAGAGGCCGGTGTAGCCGATGAGCATGAATGTCATGTTCCTGATGTAGAAACCGACGAGCGTCGCGAAGAGGAACGTCTTGAAACCGATATTGAGCGTGCCGCAGAGCAGCGAGATCGGCGTGCTCGGCATGACGGGGATGGACCGGATGACGAGCAGGAGGAGGGCATCGCGCTTCGAACCGTCGAAGTGGGAGCCGAAGCGGACGAGATCATCCTGCGAGACGCCGATGTACTTGCCGAAGCGGGGTACCGCGAGATCCTTGAACCAGATGCCGAGGACGTAGAAGATCCACGCACCGAACGTCTTGGCGACCGTAGCCATGGCGCAGATCCAGAAGACCATCCCCCAGCCCATGTGCTGCGACGCGGCGATGCTGCCCGAGAGTGTGGCGACGAGCGGCGACGGAATAGGCGCGATGATCTCTTCCACGACGCCTCCGACCATGACGAAGACGGGCAGCGGCACAGATTGCGCCGAAGCTTCGAGCCACTGGATCACTGCATCGAACATCTGCGAAATCCTAGCGCGAAAAAGGCCGTCGTGCCATGGATCAGGCGAGCGCGACCGCCGCAGCAGAGAGTTCGGCCAGCTCGGCCGTGATACCCGCCTGTCGCGTCTGGTTGTACGTCAATGTGAGGTCATCGAGGATGTCCGATGCGTTATCCGATGCGTTGCGCATGGCCACCATACGCGCGGAGTGCTCGGATGCGGCGGCTTCGAGCACCGCCTGATAGATCTGGACTTCCGTGAGCTGGGGAATGATCGTATCGAGCACTTTCTTCGCCGAGGGCTCGAAGATGAACTCACGCACGCGTCCCTTGTCCTCTTCTGCCTTGCCGCGCTTCCGCTCGACGAGCGATTCTGCCATTTGCTGCAGCTCATGGGTCGAGAGCGGGAGAAGGACTTTCACATCGATTTCCTGCACGAGCGCGGAGACGAATCCGGGATAGATGAGCACGACGTGGTCGTACTCGCCCTTCGTGAAGGAGTCGATGATGAGACGGGAGAGCGCGAGGATGTCGCGGAACTTCGGATGGTTCGAGTACGCGGGGAATGCGCCGACGATCTTCACCTGCAGGCGCGAGAGAAACTGCTGGCCTTTGCGTCCGACAGCGACGAAGTCGGTTCTGCCCGGAGGCTCGGGTTTCCTGCCTTTCTTCAGCGGTTTTGCAGCATTCTCCTGCATCGATTTCATGTAGCGTTCCGTCGCGCGGAACACGTGGGAATTCAGGCTTCCGCAGAGGCCGCGATCCGACGTCATGACGACGACGAGAACATTGCGCGTCGGCTTCTCCTGCAGGAACGGATGGAGATTGGGGTGGACATCGGCAATGCGCCTGAGAATCTTCCATGCGGCTGCGGCGTATTCGCGGAGCGCCTGCGCGTTCTGCACGGCACGGCGCATCTTGGATGCGGCCACAAGCTCCATGGCTTTGGTGACCTGGCGGGTCGATTTGACCGCCTTCATTTTCCGCCGGATTTCGCGCATGCCTCGAGCCATAGAATTATGCTTTCCAGTGATCTTTCTTGAATGCCTCGGCAAGACGCCGGAGTTTCTCGTCCGCTTCCTTCGTGATTTCACCGCCGAGCGACTTCAGAAGATCGAAGTGCTTGGACTGGAGGAATGCGACGAATTCTGTCTGAAAACGCTTCACGTGTTCGACGGGAACGTCGTCGAGGTATCCGTTCACACCGGCGAAGAGAATTGCGACCTGATCGGGCACGTCGAGGGGTTCGTACTGCTTCTGCTTCAGAAGCTCGGAGAGCCTGGAACCGCGGTCGAGCTGCTGCTTCGTCGCGGCGTCGAGATCCGAGCCGAACTGGGCGAACACCGCGAGCTCACGGTACTGGGCGAGGTCGAGACGGAGCTTGCCGGCCACTTTCTTCATCGACTTGGTCTGCGCGGCGGAACCGACGCGCGAGACGGAGATACCGACGTTGAGCGCCGGACGGACACCTTTGTAGAAGAGATCCGCCTCAAGGAAAATCTGGCCGTCCGTGATGGAGATGACGTTCGTGGGGATGTACGCCGAGACGTCACCGGCCTGCGTTTCGATGATGGGAAGCGCCGTGAGCGTACCGCCGCCGAATTTCTCGTCCATGCACACGGCACGCTCGAGGAGGCGGGAGTGGAGGTAGAACACGTCTCCGGGATACGCTTCGCGTCCGGGAGGACGACGGAGGATGAGTGAGATCTGCCGGTAAGCCCAGGCGTGCTTGGAGAGGTCGTCGTAGATGACGAGGACATCCTTGCCCTGATCGACGAAGTACTCGCCCATCGCGCATCCCGCGAAGGGGGCGATGTACGAGAGGGCTGCGGATTCGGATGCACCGGCCGCGACCACAATGGTGTACTCCATCGCACCCTGCTTCCGGAGCTCGGCGACGATTTTGGCTACCTTGGATTCTTTCTGACCGATGGCGACGTAGATGCAGATCACCGGACGCTCCGTGTTCTGGGTCTTCTTCTGGTTGATGATGGTATCGATCGCTACCGCGGTCTTGCCCGTCTGACGGTCGCCGATGATGAGCTCACGCTGACCGCGGCCGATGGGGATCATCGAGTCGATCGCGATGAGACCGGTCTGGAGCGGGCGGGTGA
Source organism: uncultured Candidatus Peribacteria bacterium (assembly GCA_964508225.1). Lineage (GTDB taxonomy): Bacteria > Patescibacteriota > Gracilibacteria > Peribacterales > Peribacteraceae > CAZDRX01. The sequence goes on along the minus strand of CAZDRX010000002.1, from coordinate 17,135 downwards.
CCGACTTGCGTTCGATGACACTCGCAGCGATCTTCTCGACGGGGTACGACGTCTTGGTGACGATGGCAGGGCCGCCGTCTTTGGCTTCCCCGAGCGGTGTCACAACGCGTCCGATGAGCTCCTTCCCGACCGGAACCGAGAGAACTTTGCCCATGGCTTTCACCGTGTCCCCTTCTTTGATCTTCGTGTAATCGCCGAGGATCACAGCGCCGACGGATCCGGCTTCGAGGTTGAGTGCGCTACCGTAGACCCCCTGCCCGAAATCCAGCATTTCCGAGGATCCGACATTGGAGAGTCCGTCCACTTTCGCCACGCCGTCACCGATATCGAGAACGGTGCCCACGTGTTCATGCTTCACGTCCCGTTTGTAGGACGAGATGCGCTCTTCGAGGGCGGTCAGTAACGGGTTAGGGGTACTCATGAGTAAGGAGAGGAATTGAAATTACAGAGGCTGGAGGAGTGAGGATTCGAGTCGCTGGAGCGCGGACTGGAGACTGCCGTCGTAGTGCTCGTCGCCCATGCGGACCACGGCGCCACCGAGGAGTTCTTCCCCGGATTCCTCCAGGAAACGAACCGGCTTCTTGGCCATATCCTCGAGGGTCCTACGGAAGGAATCCTTCCGGTCACCGAGGGTTCCCGTCGGGGTGGTGACGATGACCTGCACATGCGAGCTGCGACGGCGGAGTTCCTGCTGCACGACGCGGCCGAATCCGGCCACACTGCGCGGGGAACGCTGACGGAGCAGCACGAGTGCGGCCTCGCAAGCGTGTGCCTGCTGGTCAGGCGGCAGGTCATGCGCGACATCGAGGAGAGCCCGTGCGAGTGTGACGGAGTACGTCATCGTGCGAGTGCGGGAAGATCCTGCTCAAGCTTCACGATGATGCGCTTCTGGTCCGCGGGAGAGAATTCACGTTCGATGAGCGATTCGGTCATGCGGATGATCATGCCCGTGATCTTCTGCTGCGCTTCGGAGAAGACTTTCTGACGCTCTTCTTCGATCTGCTTGCGGGCACGGATCATGACAGCATCGGCCTCGCGGTGAGCGGCGGCCAGAAGCTCCTGACGGAGCTTTTCGGCATCTTCCCTCGCATGGGTGAGGATTTCACCGGTTTCACGGTCCACTTTGGCAAGCGCGTCGGTCCGGATACGGTCCAGCTCTTCACGCTGACGCGCGATCCGTTCGGCGTCCTCGAGGGACTTCCTGATGCGCTTCTGACGCTCTTCGATGACATCGAGGAGCGGGTGGTACAGGAAATACGTGAGAGCACCGGCGACGATGGCGAAGTTGACGATCTGCGCAAGCAGTTGCGTCCAGTGAATGCCGAGTTTGGCGAGAAGCTCGTCCATGAATCAGAAAGAGAAAGAAAAGAGGATCAGACGAATTTGAGGATGAGCGCGATGACGAGACAGTAGATGGCGATCGCTTCCGTGAAGGCAGCGGTGAGGATCGTGACGGTCTGGATCTTCGGAGCGGCCTCCGGATTGCGGCTGATCGCATCGCAGGACTTGCTGCCGATGAAGGAAATGCCGAGTGCGGCGATGGACGGGCCGATCATCATCGTGAGTGCGGCGCTGAAGTTGCGGTCAGCGAGCGCACTGAGAGAGGCGGCGGTTTCTACGTTTTCTCCAGCCATGGGATAAGGGGGAAAGAGGAATAAAGGAAGTAAAACGCGGGTCAGGACTGCTTGAGCACGCGGCGTGACAGCTCAAGCTTCGTGATATCGGGCATCTCGTGCGACGTGTCGTGATGCGACGTCATGGCCATGTTCACGAAGACGAGGGTGAGCATGGAGAATACCAGTCCCTGCACGACGCCGACGAAGATCTCGAGCCCGAGGAACGGAATGGGTGCGATGTACGGCACGAGCAGCGCGACGACGACGAGGAGCACCTCACCGGCGAAGATGTTGCCGAAGAGACGGAAGGAGAACGAGATCATGCGCGAGAATTCGCCGATGATCTCGAGCACGCCGACGAACGAGCCTGTGAAGTCTTTCCACGGGGCAACGATGAACTTGTTGGCGTAGTGGAAGAATCCGAGTTCGGCCATGCCGTAGAGCTGCACACAGGCGACCGCCGTGAGTGCGAGAGCAAGGGTCATGTTCACGTCCGCGTTCATGGAACGAAGGACCGGCAGCGCCATCTCTTGCCCTTCATGCACGCCGTCGATCGTGATGGTGCCGACGCCGGGGAGGATGCCCATCCAGTTGGCGGTCACGATGAAGAGGAAGAGGGTGCCGACAAGCGGAAACACCTTCCGGGTGCGCTGCGGATCACTGAGAACGCTGTTGAAGAAATCGAAGAGTCCCCCGACGACGAGCTCAAGCACGCTCTGGAATTTGTCAGGCACCATACGGTATCCACGGATTTTGCCCGTGAGGGCAATCGCGATGAGCACGACGACGGCGAACCACGCCATGAGCATGGAGTTGCGGATCTCGAATGCACCGAGATGCGCGATCGTTTCCGAAGCCAGCGGGGGCGTGTGAATCTCGATCATGGGCGGGAGACGTGGGATGGCCACCGTTCGCGGATCACCTGCCTCGTCTTCCAGAGGATCCCGATGCCGGACAAGAGGATTCCGATGGCGATACAGAGCGGGAAGTAGAGGAGGGTATCGAAGTACCGGTCGAGGTATCTGCCGAGCAGACTGAAGATGATGGCCGGAACGGCGATGATGTACGCCATGGAAACAGCGACGTTGATGTTCGAGTGCACTACCTTCATTTCCTGCGGATTCTTCTTCTGTTGCGTAGGGCCGACGATGAGATTGAGAGGGCTCATGATCAGGAGGAACGGGGAATGCGCCTGCCTTCACTCCTGCGACGACGCACGGCGCGCAGACGCGCGATTTCGCGGTCGAGGAGAGCGGAGGCTTCGGTGAAGGCTTCGGTATCGGTGCGCTTCTCTTTGAGGAGGTTCTCGGCACGCTTCTTGGCTTCCACCACGGCCTGTTCGTCGATGGTGTCGACGCGGTCGGCGATGTCGCTCAGGACGCGGATGGTATTGCCCTCGATCTCCACGACGCCCCGTGAGAGCGCGAAGTAGTTCTCCTCTTTTCCGCGCCGGACGGTGAGCATGCCGGGGGCCAGCGTCGTCACGAGCGGGACGTGGTGCTGCAGAATCGTGATTTCGCCCATGATCGTGGGCAGGCTGACCGAGTCGGCGTCGGCGCTGAAGATCTTGGCCTCTGGTGTGATGACATCAACGTGAAACATGCATGCAGAGAGAAACTATACTTTCACCTCATCGATCGAACCCTTCATGTAGAAGGCCTGCTCTGGAATCGCATCCATCTCGCCGGAGAGAATGGCCTTAAAGCCGCGGACGGTGTCCTTCGTGGTCACGAATTTGCCCGGAGCACCGGTGAAGACCTCGGCGACGAAGAACGGCTGCGAGAGGAAGCGCTGGATCTTGCGGGCGCGCTGCACCGACTTCTTGTCCTCTTCCGAGAGCTCTTCCATACCGAGAATCGCGATGATGTCCTGCAGCTCCTTGTACCGCTGGAGCACCTTCTGGACGCCGCGGGCGGTATCGTAGTGCTCCTGACCGACGACGTCGGAGGAGAGAATGCTGGAGGCGGAGTCGAGCGGGTCGACGGCGGGGTAGATACCGAGTTCCGCGAGGCTGCGGGTGAGCACGATGGTGGAGTCGAGGTGACCGAACGTCGTGGCCGGAGCCGGATCGGTGAAGTCATCGGCCGGCACGTAGACGGCTTGCACAGAAGTGACCGAGCCCTTCTTCGTGGAGGCGATGCGCTCCTGAAGCTGACCCATTTCAGTCGCCAGCGTCGGCTGGTATCCCACCGCGGACGGGATACGTCCGAGGAGAGCCGAAAGCTCCGATCCCGCCTGCGTGAAGCGGAAGATGTTGTCGATGAAGAGGAGCACGTCGCGCTGTTCCTCGTCGCGGAAGTACTCGGCCATGGAGAGGCCGGTGAGCGCAACACGCAAACGCGGTCCCGGCGGTTCATTCATCTGACCGAAGACGAGCGCTGTCTTGTCGAGCACACCGGATTCCTTCATTTCGTAGTAGAGGTCGTTTCCTTCGCGGCTGCGCTCGCCCACACCGGCGAAGACGGAGAATCCTCCGTGCTCGGCCGCGATGTTGCGGATGAGCTCCTTCACGACCACCGTCTTGCCCACACCCGCTCCTCCGAAGAGGCCGACTTTGCCTCCTTTCAGGATGGGACAGATCAAGTCGATGACTTTGATACCCGTCTCGAGCACTTCCGTGTCCGCAGACTGATCCATGAAGAGCGGGGCGGGGCGGTGGATCGGATACGTCTTCTTCGTCTTCACTGCAGGCAGACCGTCGATCGGCGCGCCGAGCACGTTGAACATGCGTCCGAGCGTCTCGGGCCCGACGGGAGCCTGGATGGGCGCACCGGTATCCTCGACAGCGATACCGCGACGAAGGCCGTCCGTGGAACCCATCGAGACCGCGCGAACCATATTGCCATCGAGATGCTGATGCACCTCGAGGATGAGTTCTTGCTCAGCGATGGTTGTCTTGAGTGCAGAGTAGATGGCGGGCAGTTTTCCGGCGGGGAACTGACAGTCCACGACGGCTCCGATGACTTGTGAGATGGTTCCGGACATAGGAAGTGAGGTGAGAAATGGGGCGAACTTGCGCATGCATTCTAGGAACGAATACCGGCAACGCAAGTGTCTTTTGGCTTCTTGATCAGGAAAAGTGACCTCTAAGAGGCTTGATTTCCTGGAAATTATCAGGTAGGCCTGTCCTTCTCACATGGCTCTTCACGCCCCGACACATGCACCGGCTTCTGGCCATTCCTGCCCGAATCATGACCCTGAGGAAAGTCTGCAATCTATCCAGGGAACAACAGACTGTCATCGGCGGGACTTTATGGGGATTCTTGCAAGCGGCGTTCTGTGGGCTGCTGCCACTGCTTCGGGCTATGCACAGGAGAAGCCTGCCGGCTTCCGCAAAAACGAATTCCAGAGCGGGCAAAATGTGATCTTTGCACAGGAGCTCCCACCCGAAAGTCTCGAAGCCAACCTCCGTCTGATGGAATATCTCCGTGGGAATGCGAAGGCAAGCGAAACGCTCCGACGGATGGCAGACCGCATCAAAAGTTTCAAGAAGAGAGCCCCGCGACTCTTCGTCAGCAAATGCATCGATGGAAGAGTCCACGGCAGCGACGGAAAGGGCTATCCCATCACGACGGTCACATTTTCACGGACCGACGGGAACAAGGTCGCTCTTGATGGTGGCGGCAACGCGGCGTACTGGCAACGATTGGACAGTGTGGTGAACGATGCCGAAGAACATACCCCCGGCTGTCCCGCGCTGTTCATCGCCTTAGGGCACTCCGCACCACCGATGGATCCGGAGAACCCAGAGAAGGGAACGAAGGGTTCGGGCTGCGCCGCTCACCATGAGAACGACGAACTAGCTCTCAAAGCTGTCTCTGAGCAGGCGACAGCGGTGCAACAGATCTACAAGCCATCTGAGCTGTATGCGCTCCATGGCATGACGAATACGTACGATGGAGCGGAGCGCATCATTTTTCCGGGCGGACAGGAACTGAATACCGAGAAAATTATCAGCCTCCTCGACACCCAAGAGTTCCCTCTGAAGCAATCATCCGACGTCTTCAAGGGCGGCAAGGACGGCTTCCTCACATCGGTTATTGATGACGTTGTCACAAAACGGCTTGTCAGCGACCGGAAACCGGGGGAAATCATGGAAGGGCCTGATGCAGCCATGTTCACAGACCTGGAGTGCACCGTGGCGATGGAATCCTATCTGCTTGAAGAGGTCTCACGCATCACCGTGAATAAAACACGGAACAATGTCGTCTTCAATCAGCGCCTGTTCGATCATATCCGGAGCATCCTTGAAACGGTCGACGGCCTGCCTGAACAGCTCAAGCCTGCACTCCTGTATCAAACGCTCTGGAATGTGGCGTACACACTCCATCGGAGAAATCGGAACACGTCACTGGAGACGAACAAGGACAAAAAGATTGCTCTGGAGATCGAGCATGCGGAAGACAAGGTCGCCTACGGCGAAGGGTTCGAGATCGAGCCGCGCAACACGGTCGTGCTGGTGAAACCGGGAAGAGGTGACGATCTGGAAGCGCTGAAAGTGGCAAAGACTGTGCTTCTCAAAAACAGGCACAACCGCAAGGAGCAGCAGCATCCTCCATTGATCCACATCAACGTGCAGGTGACAGGAGTGATGGAAAGCTGGGAGGATTACAATCAGAAAGTGCTCAGCAAACTCCGAAGCATGACCAGAAACGCTCACATGACGTTCGGCGATGATTGCAGGATTTTGACGTCCTACTGCTATCTGCACGAGAAACAATTTTACCCCGTACGCTTGAAAGGTGATCCTACTACCGAAAAAGACGCTGTGAGAGAATCGTATCCTTGTAACGTCACGGCAACGCTGAATGACGATAACTTCAGCGCGAACGCTCTGCGACTGCGCGAAGATGCGTACACGAATTCGATCCTCGCCAGCTAAGCGGCAAGTCGTCTATACTCTCAGCCATGCACAGCTACGCCGCACTGGTAGGAAACAATCCCTCGATCAGCATCGCCGAACTCGCCGCCGTCTTCCCCGATTTCGATCGCGGGCAGCTCTTCGGTTCACAATTCATCAGCTTCGGCACGAAGGCCGAGATCAATCAGGCTCTCTTCTCGCGCCTCGGCGGCACCGTCCTCATCGCAAGGAAGATCACGGATGCCGTCGTGACGCTCGACGACCTGCCGACGATCCTTGCAACGGAACTTGCGACCGTGAAGGGCAAGGCCACGTTCGCGCTGCGAACGGTCGGGGTGTCTCCGGGACGCGTGCGCGACCTCTACAAGGTGTGCAAGAACGGCCTCAGGACGCGCGGCGTCAGTAGCCGCTACATCGGCAACGAGCGTGATCCCGCCAAGGCGATCCAGCTCCATGATGAAGGCCTTCTCGATCCCAAATCCGGCTGCGAGCTCGTCATCCTGCAGGAGAAGAACACGCTCTGGATCGGACGCACGGTCGCCGCGCAGGACATCAAGGCGTACACGCTCCGCGATATGGAGAAGCCTGTCCGTGACACAACGGTGGGGCTCCTTCCCCCGAAGCTCGCGCAGATTCTCCTCAACTTCGGCCGCTTCCTCGCAGGCGCGCAGGACGCGAAGACCGGCACACTGACAGTACTCGACCCGTTCTGCGGCACGGGTGTCGTCCCGATGGAAGCACTGCTCATGGGGATGAACGCACTCGCGTCCGATATGGCACTCAAGGCCGTGAACGGCACGGACAAGAATATCGAGTGGCTACGAAAAACGTTCAAGATCCCGAAGAAAGATCTCGATTCGACCGTCTGGAAGCAGGATGCAACGAAAGCGTTCGCCCTCAAGGACAAGCCCGCGATGATCGTCACGGAGGGAACGCTCGGCCCCGCGCTGACAAGCCGTCCCACCGTGAAAGATGCGGAAGCGTACTGCAAGCAGGCCGAGGAACTCGCCGCGACCTTCCTGAAGAACGTTGCGGACACGCTGCCGGGTGTGCCCGTCGTCATGACG
>CAZDRX010000002.1:0-9581 GCA_964508225.1 uncultured Candidatus Peribacteria bacterium | reverse complement strand
ATGACGCTGCCCGTCTGGTACGCCCAGAAGAAGATGATCCACCTCGAGAAGCTCTGGGACCGTCTCCCCGCCCTCAAGTTCCGCCCCACCCTGCCGCCGCACGCAAGTCCGGCGATCGAAGGTCACTTCTCGCTCATGTACCGCAGGAGTGAGCAGTTCGTCGGCCGCGAGATCGTGCTGCTTGCTCCCGTGAAGTAAGGCATGCGGGCCTCAGACTCGCCGCGCCCGGCCCTCTCAGCACTCATCATCGGATTCTGCCTGTGGCATATGCTGGCCGTCACGCTTTACAACGTGCCGCTGCAGTACCTCGGACCGCTGAAAGGGCTCAGGAATATTTCTGATCCGTATATTCTCAGCCTCAGCCAGTGGCAGTACTGGGACATCTTCTCTCCGGATCCGATGCGGCGTGTGCCGGTCTTCATTGTGGAACGCAACGCCGGTGACCGCTGGGAAACGGCGATGGTCATGACGTACGCCGATCTCCCGTGGTGGCTCAAGGTGAAAGAGATGAAAGTGCTCGACCGCATCGCCGGTGCGTGGAGCGGGCTCACGCTCCCCTACCTCACCTCTCTCTGTCCTGAAATCCCGTACTCGGCGGACAAAGACATCCGTCTCACCATCCGTTGGCACATTCTTCCATCGGACCTCCCGTCGCTCACCACGATGTCGAGCAAGCGGTTCTTCCAGACATCCCAACTCCTCGGTTCCGCCCGCTGCCCCCCGCTCTGATGCCCGCATCTCCGACCCGACCGGCAGAGAAAAGCGCGTGGCACCGCTTCTGGTTCCGTCCTGTCTCCGCGGCAGGATTCGGCATGATGCGCATGGCGTTCGGCTTCGTGACGTTCTTCGAGATGGCCGTCCAGTGGCCGAGCATGGACCGGTACTACGGACCGGAGGGAATCCTCCCGCATGCCATGCTCTCCACGATGACGCGGCAAGCGTGGCGCTTCACCATCATCGACTACGTGAACGTACCGACTGCGGAGTGGCTGTATTTCTTCCTTCTCGTCGCGCTGCTCCTCGTCGCGGTCGGTATCTGGACGCGGTGGTCACTGCTCGTCTCCATCGTGCTCCTCTTCTCCTTCCATGAGTACGGACTCATCGCGCTCGACGGCGGAGACACGACCACCCGTCTCATCGGATTCATCCTCCTGCTCTCCCCGTGTGACCGCAGTTTCACACTCGGCAATCTCTGGAGACGGTTCCGTCTCGCAGAATCCACAGGCAAGGATCAGGACGTTTCCGTACGCACGATGCCGATCTGGCCGTACCGCCTTCTGCTCTGGCAGATCGGCATTCTCTACGTGGCATCTGCGATCCTCAAGTGGGGCGGCATCACGTGGAGAAACGGCGCAGCCATCGCGATCGTGCTGCATCACGATATGTTCCGCCGCATCACCCCGTGGATGGCGGACATGCTCTCGCACCTGAGCCCGACGGTCGGTTACTTCACGCTCATCACGCAGACAGCGTGGGTGTTGCTGCTCCCCCTCGGCCTCCTCACGATTTCCGGCGTGCTCCGGACGACGGCGTTCGACGCCTACAAGCGTGCGCTCATCCTCTGCGGCGTGCTTCTGCACGGCTCCATCGCCATTCTTCTCGATGTGGGCACGTTCTCCTTCGTGATGTTCACGGCGTACCTCGGACTCCTCGTCGACAATGATTTCCGCGCGATCCGCGCGGTGATCAACCGCCGCTTCACCGATCCGTACGTCATCCTGTTCGACGGGCGGTGCGGCTTCTGCAGCAAGACGGTGATAACGCTCCGGAGCCTCGACTGGCTGCACCGTCTCGCGTTCGTGAATTTCCACGATCCGGATGCACGGAAAAAGTATGCACCCTCTATCGATCTGAAGACGCTCAGCGAAGCCATGCACGTCCGGAAGCCGGATGGAGCGTACCGGAAAGGCTTCTATGCCTTCCGCGTCATCCTGGGCGAACTGCCGGTCACGTGGTTCTTCCAGCCCGTGCTCTTCTTCCCGGGCGTGCCGACGATCGGAGAAAAGATCTATACCTACATCGCCGCTCACCGGTAACCGCTACTTTCTGAAGACGGTGGTTCCGGCCTGATCCGTCGGCATGACGAGCAGAAGCTCGGTATTCACATGCGCAGGTCGGCTGACGGCGTACCAGATCGCATCGGCAATGTCCGCCGCCGTGAGAGCATGGAAGCCCTTGTACACGGCATCCGCCTTGGCCTTGTCACCCTTGTGACGGACGATGCTGAATTCGGTTTCCACATTGCCCGGAGCGACGGTCGTCACCCGCACGCCCGAGCCGAGGAGATCCTGACGGAGTGCTTTGGAAAACGCGTGCACGAAGTGTTTGGTGCCGCAGTACACCGCGCCCCCGCCGTACGCCTCCATCCCCGCGATGCTCCCGAGATTGATGAGATGCCCTTTGGTGTTCTTGAGGAACGGGAGACCGAGATGCGCCACTTTGAGAAAAGCGGTGATGTTCACGTCGATCATTCTCTCGACGTCGGCGAAGTCGTACTGATCGAACGCATCGCGTCCGAGTGCGAGGCCGGCATTGTTCACGATGCAGTCGATCGCCGTCTTCCCGAGATCCGTCCGGAAGATCTTCTCCAGAACCGAGGCATTCGTGACATCGGCTTCGAAGATCTTCACCTCGACCGCAGCAAGCTCTTTCTTGAGCTGCTGGAGCCTTTCCCCACGCCTCGCAATGAGAATGAGGTTCCTGCCTTTCTCGGCAAAGAGGCGTGCTGTGGCCTCTCCGATGCCTGCGCTCGCGCCGGTGATGAGGGTAAAAGTCTGCATGGGGTGCCATCGTAACCGACAATTCTGCTACCATCCAACCGATGGATGTCCTCCTGTACTACAAATACGTGGCAGTCCCGAATGCCGAGGCCGAAACCGAGGCGCACCGGCGTCTCTGTACGGAGCTCGGGCTGAAAGGCCGTATCCTCATCGGTGCCGAGGGTATCAACGGCACCTGCTCGGGCACGCCGGAGAATATCGGGAAGTACAAAGCGGCACTGAACGCACATCCCCTCTTCGGCGGTATCGCCTTCAAAGAATCCGTGCATCCCGATCACGTCTTCCGCAAGCTCTTCGTACGCTACCGTCCCGAGATCGTCTCGCTCCACACGGACACGAAGCCCGCGAACGCCGCACCGTACGTGACGCCCGAGGAGCTGCACAGCGAACTCGAGCGCGGAGAGGATCTGGTGCTCATCGACATGCGCAATGACTACGAAGCGAAGATCGGCCGGTTCAGAAATGCCGTGACACTACCCGTGAAGAGCTTCCGCGACATCCCCGCGCATCTCTCCGATCTTGCACAGTACAAGGACAAGAACGTCGTGACGTACTGCACGGGCGGCATCCGCTGCGAGAAGGCCTCGGCATTCCTCCGCGACTCGGGCTTCACGAACGTGCGTCAGCTTGAGGGCGGCATCGTGAAATACTGCGAAGCGTTTCCGGACGGCCACTTCGACGGAGGACTGTTCGTGTTCGACGAGCGCAGATCGATGCGATTCCCCGGTGCACGCAAACAGACGTACGTCTCGGAGTGCGAGCACTGCAAGACCCCGACGGACCGCTACACGGACTGCGCCATCCCCACCTGCCACGAACTCTTCGTCTGCTGCAGCGACTGCGAGAAGAAGCACCGTGGCCTCTGCAAGGCCCATGCGGTCGAGGAAGTGCTCGTCTAGATGGTCCGAGGCTTCGGGAACACCGTCTCGCGCCGCACATAGACCGCGACGAGGAGAATGATGCCGAACATGAGCAGCCGGAGCGGCCCGACCACCGAAAAGGGCAAGGGGAGGAATCGTATGCACTCCTGGAGAATCGTCAGCAGGAAGGTGGCGAGTGTGACACCGAGGACACTGCCGGGGCCTCCGGCCACCACGCACATGATGTCGAAGACGAGCACCTGGAAGAGGTAATCATTGGGGTGCAGGAGCCCGATGTACTGGGGAAAGAAGAGGTTGCTCAAGAATGCACCGATGCCTGCGATCAGGAATGCCTTGAAGGTGACGCTGACGCGGTTGATTCCGAGCGATTCGGCGTGAAAACGGTTCTCGGCGAGCGCTGCAAGGGAGCGCCCAAGTTTGCCACGGTCGATCCTGACCATCGCGTACGCGTAGAGTCCCGCAACGAGGAGCATCGCAACCGTGAACATCGGCAGGGTTTCAAGGCCTGGCATACGCGGGATTCTCGGCAGCCCGAGCGTACCGCGCGTCAGTGCCGTCCAGTTGAGCACGACCGCAATGATGGAGAGGTGCATCGCAATCGAGAGAATACCGAAGGCATCGCCGTCCAGACGCAGTGCAAGCCACGCGAAGAGCGCGGAGATCAGCAGTGCCGCGAGAAGCCCCGCGAGAGATGCAAGGATATAATTCTGCGTTGCCTGGAGTGTCAGAAACGTCGCATACGCCGCAAAGACGCTGACGCCCACCGATCCGAAATGCAGGATTTTGCCACGGCCGAGGACGAGGTTGAGACCCAGCACGACGGGAGTCGTGATGCAGGCCATGATGATGATATGGAGTGCGTAGTTCATGACTATGCGCGACGGGTAACGGAGCCGAAGAGTCCTTCAGGCTTGCATACCAGCATGACGATGATGATCAGGAGTGCGACCGTGGCCTGATAGCCGGCTGAGATGTAACCGCCGAACCAGGGAACGCCGATGGCAAGCTGCTCAAGAAGCGCGATCATGTACGCACAGAATATGGTTCCTTTCAGGCTCTCTTTGCCACCGGCGATGAGAGCGGCGTACGCCTTGATCGTGATCGAAAAGCCGAGCACGGGTGTGAGATTCAGATCGATGACCTGGAAGATGCCGGCGCATCCGGCGAGCACGCCCGAGAGGATGAAGATCCCGCGATGGAGCAGCGCGGCATTGATCCCGAGGCTCTGCGCGGCAGCGGGATGCTGCACGGTGGCACGGACACGGCGGCCGAGCGGCGTACCGAGCAACGCCCACGTCAGGACGGCGAGAAACAGAAAGGTCAGGGCAATGAGAATCACCTGTTCGACCGCGATGACCGTTGATCCGAAGTGCAGAAGACCCCGTCCGGCGATGATGCTCTTCGGATCTTCATGGAAGAGCATGAGAATGGAACCATCGAGCACCATGCTGAGAGCGATGGTGGTCACGAGCGGAAGAAAGCGGTGACGCTGATAGAACGGCGCCACGGAAATCTCGAAGCTGAACCACGTCACCAGTGCCGCAGCGATGAGTCCACCGAGCATGGCAATCGGGAGCGGGAACGCGTGCACGACCAGCCACCACGTCACGTAACCACCGGTGAGGGCGATCTGGCCGAGTGCCATATTGAAGACGCCGAGCACGCCGTACACGAGCGACAGCCCCGCCGCCATCAGAGCGGCAAAAGAACCTGTGATGAGGGCGTTCACGAGAAGCTGCACGGGCGCATTGTCCCACAAAAAAAGCGGGGGCAGCAGCCCCCGCTTGGGATTCTACGATCGGTACGGTTAGTCCAGCGGGATGATTTCCGACTGCACGAGCTGACCGTCCTTGAACTGCTTCATGGCGTACGGAATGCCCTGAACGTCGCCGTATTCATCGAAGTGGAACGAACCCACGACGCCGTCGTATGACTTGAGCGCGTAGAGAGCGTTCTTGAGCGGCTCGCCGGTTCCGACCTCACCGATCTTTTCGATCGTGAGTTTGGCGGCGTCATGCGCGAGAGCGGCGAAGAACATGCTGAACTTCGGCTCGTCATAGCGCTGGCGGAAGACTTTGGCGAAATCACTACCCTTGGGATTCTCCTCGGAAAGACTCGGTACGGAGAGCGGCTTGAGCCCTTCCACCGCTTCCTTGGCCATCTGACCAAGGCTGACGGAGTCCGACGTATCGGTGCCGACGATCTGCTGCTTCATGCCGAGTGCACGCATCTGTTTCACCATTTCGACGACCGTAGCGTCCGACTGGCCGTTGACGAGGAAGGCATCGAAGTCCGTAGCCTTGAGGCGGGTCATGAGCGTGCGGTAGTCCTTGGTACCCTGATCCACGACTTCATCGAAGGCGAGGGTGACGCCCGCGGGGAGGTTGGCCTTCACGGAGCCGCGGACTCCCTGACAGAAGTCCGTATTTTCGCTGATGATCGCGATTTTCTTGAATCCGGCCTTGGCGAAGTACGCACCGAGAGCCTTGCCCTTGAGGGCGTCGCTCGGGTAGACGCGGAAGACGTAATCACCGGCTTTCGTCACGTCGGGGCTCGAGCTGACGGGCGAGATGAGGATGACCTTGGCGGCCTCGGCAACGGGTGCGGCGGCGAGCGTCTCGGAACTGCATTGTCCTCCGATGATGGCGACCACCTGATCGACGTTCACGAGCTTCTGGACGGCGCTTGTGGCGTCGGCTCCGTTGCACCGTCCGTCCTCGGCGATGAGTTCGACCTTCTTGCCGTTGATGCCTCCGGCGGCGTTGATTTCATCGACGGCGATCCGGGTGCCGTTCAGGGTATCGACACCGAACGATGCGGCGTCTCCGGTGAGCGGACCGATGAATCCGATACGGATGGTCTGGTTGCCCTGACCGCACGCGGCGAGTCCGAGTGCACACACGGCAGAAACGAGGAAGGCACGCTTCATAGGAAGGAGGGGAAAAGGGAAATTCAGGAGGTAGTCTCCATCCCCGAAAGTTCCAAGTCAATCACTCGGTCGGATCGGCGCCAAAGTACAGTTCTTTGAGCTTCCGGTTGCCATGGACCTCTTCGGGCGTCCCCTGCAGGACGACCTCTCCGACGTCGAAGACGATGACGCGATCACATATCCGGCGGATGAACGGGAGGTCATGCTCCACGATGAGGACCGTCTTCCCCGCCTTCTTCAGTGTCTGAATGAGAGCGGCGACTTCGGACGTCATCTTGGGTGAGACACCGGCGGTGGGTTCGTCGAGGAGGAAGAGTTCTTTGCCGGAGGCAAGCGTGCGTGCGATCTCGAGGAGACGCATCTGCCCGCCGGAGAGGCTGCTCGCCTTGCGCATCGTGTGGCTCTCGAGACCGACCATCTTGAGGGTGTCATGCACAGCTTTCTTCAGGTCACCAAGGACGAGCTTCTGCTCCTTCGGGAGGGATTCGAGTGCGACGAGCACATTCTCGGAGAGCGTCATATCGCGGAAGATGCCGAAGTTCTGGAAGACTCTGCCGATGCCGATCCGTGCCCGTTCCGCTGCAGGAAGCGCTGTAATGTCGGCACCTTTGAAGTGAATCGTGCCATGCTCGGGGCGCAGGAATCCGGAGAGCACATTGAAGAACGTCGTCTTGCCCGAACCGTTCGGACCGATGATGCCGACGATCTCGCCTTCCGCCACGTCGAGCGTGATGTTCTTCAGGATCTTCTGACCCTGAATCGACCACTGGAGATTGCGTGCGGAGAGGATGGCCATGTGCCTTCCAGCGTAGCAAATCCGTCAGGAATCCACACCTGCGGAAAGCTGCGCGAGCTTGCTCCGTAGCTCCATCGTGACGGCTCCGGCCGCCACCGGCTCGAATGCGACGAAGGCACTCATGTGCCAGTACGTATCCCTCAGTGAACCGAGGAGGCTGTTACGAGTATCAGGATCGAGTGTCGAAAGACGTGCGGACTCCTCGTCCGAGAGCGTGAGCGTGCGTGCCAGATCCCGGCGGAGCGAGTGGAGTGTGAATTCGGCAGCCGAATCATGCTGCCCATCCGCGGGCACCACGATCTCTGCCGCGATCTCGAGTTCCAGAGCCGTTGGTTCGCGCTTGGCGTCGGGAGTCATAGGGAACGGTCAGGGTATTCGCCCGCACCTGCCTCGTCAAAGAAGCCTGACAATCCAGACTGGCGATGGCTCTCCGAAGCGGTACAATCAGATCCATGCAGACCCTCACTTTCCCGTCAGAACTCGGCAGCATCACGATCACGGAGACGAACGGAGCCATCACGGGGCTCGATTTCACTTCGAAGAAGAAGGGCGATGAGGCGAGTCCGCTGCTCCGGAAATGTGCTGCGGAAATCACGGAGTACCTCGCCGGAAAACGCGATGTCTTCAGCGTGCCGCTCCACATCACCGGAACCCCGTTCGACCATGCGGTGCTCGCGGCCATGCAGAAGATCGGCTTCGGCAAGACGGTATCGTATGCGGAACTCGCAAAGAAGATCGGCAAACCGAAGGCGTACCGCGCGGTGGCGAACGCCTGCGGCAGAAACCGCATGCCGATCCTCATCCCCTGCCACAGGGTGGTGTCCACGCACGGTTTGGGGGGTTTCAGTGCCGGCGTGCACCGGAAGAAGAAGCTTCTCCGCATCGAACAGTCGCCTGCGTGATCCGAGGGCTTCCTGAAGCCCTCCCGAGAAGCCACCCTTGCGGGGGTTTGACAGGGGGGTGATTGAGATTAGGCTGTCTCTCAATGTCCAAACTCCCGGACATCATCGAACCTGAGAGGCTGGCAAGTCTCATCCGTGGGAAACCTGCTGAGATCATCCATAATAATGAGTTCCGCGCCCTTGTTATTGCGAACGTCCGCAAGATGCCGGAGACAACGCGGGAGGAGCTCATGCACCTCATGCAGGTCACGACGATGAATCAGAACGGGTGACGCTTCGCGTATCCATCGGACGCAACGAAGACTAAACTCCCGCCATGCGCACCATCGCGCACATTTCTGATCTGCACTTCGGCCGTATCCGCGAGAACGCGGAGGAGGCGCTCCTCGATGATCTGAGGGCGATGAAGCCTTCGCTCATCGCCGTGAGCGGTGATCTCACCCAACGGGCTCTGCGCCGGGAATTCAAACATGCGCGCGAATATCTGGAGCAGCTCCCCGCACCGTTCATCGTGGTACCGGGTAATCACGACATCCCGTTCTTCGATGTCACGAGGCGGTTTCTCCTGCCGCTGCACCGCTACAAAAACTACATCTCGAAGCAGCTGAATCCGCTCTACGCAGACAATGAGATCGCAGTCGTGGGGGTGAATTCGGCACGGTCACTCACGCTCGTGAACGGGAAGATCAACGGACGACAGATGAAGCAGGTGGAGAAGATCTTCCGCGGACTCCCCGATCTCTCGCTCCGGATCGTCGTGGCGCATCACCCGTTCTGCAAGCATCCGGATCTGAAGCATCGCGAGATCATCAAGGGCGCGCGCAAGACCCTGAAGCGATTCGAACGCTGCGGCGTCGACCTCATCCTCACCGGCCACTACCACCGATCCTGTGCCGAGGATCTCCGAAACGTGCATACCGATCTCGAGCGCTCCATCCTGCACGTGCAGGCGGGCACCGCGATCTCGACGCGGACGAACCGCGAGCCCAACAGCTACAACCTGCTCACGATCGATGACGGACGTCTCAGGATCGATGTGCGCACATGGGAAGGCGGCGCATTCAGCATCAGCGAAACACTGCGGTACCGCCGCACGAAGAGGGGGTGGCAGAAATCGAAATAAGGCTTACTCGGTCACTGTAGGCGCAGGCGCGGGATCGGCCGACTCACCCGTCACCGGCGCGGACTCGACGGAAGACGGTGCGGAGGAACTCACCTCGGAGGAAGCGGAGGAGGACGTCTCGCTCGACGTCACGGAAGAACTCTCTCCGCTGGAGACGGAGGAATCAGCGG
>CAZDRX010000001.1:0-116390 GCA_964508225.1 uncultured Candidatus Peribacteria bacterium | reverse complement strand
CGCGCTCTGGACATGGAGCACCTTGGTCGATCGCGACCTTGCCGGGAACAGGAAACTCTCCCTCGAGGAGCTCCTCCAGAAGAGCCCCGATTACCAGAAGTTCCATCCGACGACCGTGATGGAGACGGGCTACGACATCCTCTTCTTCTGGGTCGCGCGCATGATCCTCATGACGACGTACGCGACGGGACAGATTCCGTTCAAGACGGTGTACCTCCACGGCCTCATCCGCACGCGTGACGGCAAGAAGATGAGCAAATCGCATCCGGAGACGATGATCGATCCGCTCGACATCATCCCCAAGTACGGTGCGGACGCGCTGAGGCTTAGCATGATCGTCGGGCAGAGCCCCGGTGCGGACTCACGGCTCTACGAAGAGAAGATCGCGGGGTATCGGAACTTCATCAACAAGCTCTGGAATGCGTCCCGCTTCGTGCTTCTGCAGTGCGAGCAGGCGGGGATCGATCCGAAGTCGGTCGACAAGCTGCCGGATGCGAAGACACTCTCCATTGCAGACCGTGCGGTGCTCCATGCGTCCGAAGTGCTCATCGAAGACGTGACGAAAGGGATGGAATCGTATGCGCTCAGCGAGGTGGGTGACAAGCTCTACACCTTCGTATGGGATTACTTCTGCGACTGGTATCTGGAGCTCAGCAAAGGCACGGCGAACCATGCCGTGCTCATCCATGTGCTGCGCCGCGTGCTCCGGCTCCTCCACCCGTACTGTCCGTTCGTCACGGAAGAGCTCTGGTCGCACGTGGCACCGAAGGACATTCCGTCCCTCATTTCTTCCAAGTGGCCTGTCGCCAAGAAAGAGCGCAAGGATCCGCAGGCGTTCGATGATCTGCAGGTGCTCATCGATGTCATCACGGCACTCCGGAGGCTCCGCAGCGACAATGACATCGAGCCGGGAAAAGAAGTCGATGTCGTTCTCGTGAGCAAGAAGCACTGCGCACTGCTCGAATCGCAGGAGGCGCATATCCGCCGCATGGCCAAGGTGAAGAGTCTCCTCGTGTCGACGGATCCGAAGAAGCAGGAGAACGCGGCGAGCACGTTCATCGACGAAGTCGAGATCCATGTCTCACTCGCGGGACTCTTCGACCCCGTGAAGCTCAAGGCGAGCCTCATGAAAGAACAGGCTGAGCTCACGAAGTATGCCGGTGCGCTCAAGGGAAAGCTCTCGAACAAGGCATTCACTGACCGTGCTCCGAAGGAACTTGTGGAAGGGGAGCAGGGGAAGCTTGCAGAGGCGGAGGGAAAGCTTGGCAAGATCACGGAGAGGCTGAAGCAGCTGTAGTTCCTTCCACCTTTTCTTTGTGCGCTTACGTTCTTTTCTTGCCCAAGCGGCAAGAAAAGAACCAAAAGAAACGCGTGTGCGCCAACTCCCACGGCTCGCTTCCGCTCGCCAGACCACTTGGCCCCCACCGTGGCGCACGCCTCCCGGGATGCTTCTTCACAATTCCTTTTGTCGTTGCCTGAAAGGCTCACATCAGAGATTGCGCTTCATGTCCGAAGCGCGACTGCAGTCGCGCGAGTTCTGAAGCGCACAAGTTTTCGCGGGTTTCTTTGGCGTCCCAAAGAAGTAACAACTCGTCTTGTATGATCCGTTGGCTTACATAAGCCTTTCATGAAGGAAGAATCAGCATTTTCTTTCCCGATTCTTCCGATAGCCTATGCTGCACGCATGGCGAAAAGTGATACCTCGCGTCGCACGGCAAACGATCTCCCGAGTGAACTCATGCGGCAGCATCGGGTGATGTTCGTCCGCGGGAACTCGGATGGAAGCATGACCGTTGTCACGGATCAGATGCGCGCCGGTCTCGATGCCACACTTTCAAAGACTCTGCGTTTCCCTGTGAAGGTCATCGGTCTCATCGAGGCTCCTGATGATGCTGCGCAGGCATTCCCTATGATCATGGGTGCTGTGAACGAGACGAAGGCGGCGGTGCGCGATACGCTCACTCCACGATCGGGAGATTCAAAGACTTCACGGTCCCGGAGGAAACAGCCAGAGCCGAAGCCCGAGTGACACTATCGCGCCCGTAGCGGCTGTGCAGTGTGTCCATCGCAGTCTGGAGCTGCTCTCCCGAGACGGACTTTTCCGGATCATCGAAGAGCGATTGCTGCCGTGTGTCGGCATTGCGGAGCCCCGTGAGCGCGAGCCCTACCTGATTGAACCGCTGACCGTGCCACGTGAGACTCCCGAAGGCCGAGAGCGCGGCTCCTGCCATCTCGTCGACCGTGATGCAGAGACGACTGAGCTTGCGATGCGCGCTCCGGTACGCGAAATCGGGTGCCCGTACCCAGAGTGACACCTCCGTACAGCCGAGTCCGTGCCGACGCATTTTGAGGACGCAGTATTCGAGGTGCTTCAGGAGGTGTGCCTTCCCCATCTCACGGTTGTCCGTGGTCTTGAACGTGCGGCAGCGTGAGATGGATTTGGGAGGAGCGTTTTTCTCCGCGACGTTCTCCACCGCTTCTCCGAGGAGCTCCCGTTGCATGTCGATGCCCGGGCGTCCGCAGATCCGGATGATCTCGTCTGGCTGCGCCGTCGCGATGTCCCACGCTGTCGTCCATCCGAGCGTCTCCGTCTTCGTGCTCCGCTGCCTTCCGATGCCCGGGATGGCCGCTGCAGGGCGGCTTCGGAGGAACCGTTCCGTGTCCTCCGGCGTCACGGCCGTCACGCCTGCGGGCTTGTGTTCCTCGCCTGCCATTTTGGCGAGCAGCTTGCTCCCTGCGATGCCGATGGAGACCGAGAGTGCGGTATGGAGCAGGATTTCTTTCTGTATGGTTCTTCCCCACGCAGTGGCGTCCTTTGGGGCTCCTCCCACGAGACTTCCGAGATCGAGGAACCACTCATCGATACTGAATTGTTCCACGAGCGGACAGTGACTCCGCAGAATCGACTCGATCTGCTCCGATGCAATGCCCGTCTCGCGGAAGTCCGCGGCCATCTCGATGGCTCCCGGCACCAGTTTGCGCGCCTCGAAGAGCGGCATGCCTGTCTTCACGCCTTTGGCTTTGGCCTCGTACGTCGCTGCGATCACACAACCGCCGCCCATGCCGATCGCGAGAAGAGCTTTACCCTTCAGCTCCGGATGCGTGCGGATGATGACCGAGGCGAAGAACGAATCGGCATCAATATGAGCAATCATAGGATCAGATCGTCATCTTCCGCATCAGCCCCATCACCACGCCCGCTACGTTGAGCTCCTCGAGTGCGAAGAGGTCCGGATAGTCCGGGTTTTCGGCCTGCAGGTAGAATTTCCCTTTGTCTTTCTTCAGGCGCTTCAGCGTGAACTCGCCGTCGAGCACACCTACGACGATATCGTTCGGCTTCGGCTGCTTGCTCCTCTCCACCACCACGAGATCGCCTTCATGAATGCCGGCGCCGATCATGCTGTCGCCCTTCACGCGGAGCAGGAACGTCGACGAGCGGTTCTTTACGAGGTAGTTCTCGATGGTGATCTGTTCCTCAGCGTGCTCCTCGACAGGCGCGGCGAATCCGGCGGCGATGGGGCCGAAGAGGGGGAGCGTCATCGGCATCGGGGCGTCTTCTCCGGGCATGGACACGATCTTGATGCGTCCCTTCGGGTCCTTCTCGATCTGCTTCTCGGCGACGAGAGTATTCACCACTTTCGCAATCGAGTTCTTGCTCCGGACACCGAACGCCACGGCCAGATCCGCCAGAGACGGGGAGTACCCGCGCTTGTTCTGGAACTCCGTGATGTAATTGAGGACGGTGCGCTGGTGGGGTGTGAGTGACATAAAAGTGATGGGGAACGTTCGTCCACCATTCTAGGTGTACGTTCGTCCACGGTCAAGCATCGGAGGCGGCACTCCGGAGTGACAACGAACAAAGTGTGGTGTGATAGTTTTTCAACCGATCTTGTCCAAGTCCTTCTGCTTGATGAGCTCCATGTACATGATGGTCCAGACGGCCTGCTTGAAGATATGGAGGTACGTGAAGAAGTATGCGGCGACCATGGTCAGGATGAGTCCGATGAAGCCCGCGATCGTGTAGCTTAAGACCGGCTGGAAGACGTAGGTGAGCAGGAGTGAGGAGCCGATGACCGCGGCCGGCACGAGCAGGATGATGAGCGTGTTGATGACGATGCGGACGGTGATGACGACGAGGAGGAGTGTCAGGAACATGACGTGCGGCATGTAGCTGAAGATAAGCTTCACGCTCTTGGCACCGGATTCGAAGACGCCGAGCTTCTCCACGACGATGCCGGACTCCGTGAAGCTGCTGAAGAACTTGATGATGTTCGAGAAGATCCAGACGAGGAGGGCGACGACGATCATGACGCTCTCGAGGCCGCTGCCGTAGCGCAGAATCACCGAGATGCCCGTGATGAGGATGGAAAAGCTCGAGAAGACGAACACTTCGTGGACGGCGAGAATCGGGAAGAAGTTGTAGAGCGCCATGATGAAGCCGCCGTGCATCCGCTCCTTGTTGTGTGCTTTGGCCGCCAGTCCGATGATCGCGCCGCTCGAGAAGCTCGGGACGAAGAGCTCGACGACGACGAGGACGATGAACGAGATGACGATCGTGAGGAAGAGCCACATCGGCACGCTGTTATACAGTGCGATCTCGATATCGAAGAGCCCCGTGGCGTGTCCGTAGAGGTATCCGTAGAGGAAGTACATCTGGTACACGAGCAGTTTCACATCGAGAAGGATCTCGAAGAAGGAGCCGAAGAATCCCCACCGCTTGAGCTGCGGTTCGGTCGTGGCAATTGTCCAGGCCTGCGCGATGATCTCTCGTGGCGTGAGCATCAGGAAGGGAAGGCCTTGGGTCTCCGTGACTTAGAGGCGATCCTGCAGGAGAGTGTACTCGAAGTCCTTCCCGAGCACGATGGCGATATCGGCGTCATCCTGCGAAAATGCCTGTCCGTCGGGGTCTACGGTCACTTTCATACCGAAGGTCTTGGAGAGGAACTCGGCGGTCTCCTGAGCGGCTTTCTGGTCTGCCGAGCGGGTGTCGTCCTGCAGGAGGGCGGCATGAATGACGATGAATGAGTTCGGGAAGCTCGGGTTCTTTCCTTTTGCGTAGTTGTGCGTGTTCTGGACATTGAAGAGGTACCGGTACAGCTCACCGCCGATGAGTCTGGCAGAACCCGGCTTGGCACCTGCGTTGAGCACGATGATGCGCGGCGTGTGGAGAAAGAGCTCGCGGTGTGTCATGAGAAGCGTCGAGAAGCTCCGGATCTGTTTCCATGTGACGGGGAATTCGGGCACCGACACGGGCAGGAGCACCGCGGCACCGTCAAACTCCTCGCGGGGAGGGGAGTAGAGGAAGCCGCCCGGCTGGATGGTGCTGCCGTAGAGACCGTTCTGGTCATTCAGTTGGATGTTCACCATCTTGCCGTGATCGATGGACTTGCCCATGGACGCAAGCCCCATGAGTTCCCGCGTCGAGAGCGTGCTCTCCACGTTCTTGGCGATGATCGAGAGGAGTTCCGTGATGCGCCCTGCATTCCTGATGATGCCGTCATCCTTCACCTTCTGCACTGCGGCGGCGATGATCTGTTGCTGGCGTGCGGAGCGCGAGAAGTCACTCGTCGAGTGGCGGCTGCGTGCGTACTTGAGCGCGGTCGCACCGTCGAGGTGCTGGAGCCCCTTGCCGATCGAGAATGTCTGGTAGCTGTAGTTCGGTCCCGGATACTCGGGATCGACGAGGTCTTCGGGCACGACGACATCGATGCCGCCGATTGCGTCGATCGCTTCCGTGAAGCCCGAGAAGTTCACCTTGATGGAGCCGTGGATCTTCATGCCGAGGAGCGTGCCCACTTCTTCGTCAAGCTGCGCCAGCGCTGCCTGCGATGCCTCCGGCTCCTTCATCCCTTTGCGCTCGAGAGAGATTTTATAGTCGCGGTAGAGACTGTTGATGCGCCCCTTGCCCATCTTGCCGGCATTGAGGATGTACGTATCGCGCGGGATGCTGAAGAGTACCGCACTCTCGGTCTTGTCCGGATCGAGGCTCGCGATCATCACGGTGTCCGTGAGATCCACACCGTCGTGGTCATTGTCGCCCTCGCCGAGAAGGAGGACATTCGTGAAACCGTGCTCGTCCTTCTGCAGATCCGTACCCGCCATGGAGACCATGCCGAGGGCGATCTCTTTCAGCCGCACGAGCACCTTCAGCGTCCCGATGATGAGCAGGAGGATGAGGAGTGCGGAGAGGAGCACCGCGATGGTCTTCTTGAGCGCCCGCTCGCGCTTCACCGTCACCTCCTCTTCGTGCTTCACGTGACCGAAGTGTTCCTTCATCTGCATCATCGACCGGATCACCGGCAGAGCCAGCATCACGTATCGGTGAAGTGCGCTCGGTTTCTTCTGTTCGCGGACGCGTCGGGAAGTGAAGGACATCGCAGGAGATTCTACTGAAATATCTGCTTCCCCGTCACCTCTCGTGGGTTGCCTTTCTTTCAAGCTATGTCGGCGTTACGATGCCTCAGTGACGAAGATTCTCTTCCTCGAAGTCGACCCGCAGGATCAGCCGATGATCCGCGAGCAGTTTCCGGATGCCGAGATCCGGAAAGAGGCTCTCGAAGGACAGGCACTCATCGGTGCCGCGAAGGACGCAGAAGTCGTCTGTTGCTTCATCTACAGTCGTTTCACTGCAGACGATCTGAAGAAGCTCCCGAAGCTCAAGCTTCTCTGCACGCGCTCTGTCGGATTCAATCACATCGATCTCGACGCGTGCCGGAAGCAGGGAGTCGAAGTCTGCAATGTGCCTGACTACGGATCGCACGTGATCGCCGAACACGCCTTCGCACTCCTGCTCACGGCGCTCCGTCACGTCACGGAAGCGGGCAGCAAGGTTCGGAAAGGCGATTTCGACTACCACGGACTCCGCGGGATGGCGCTCATGGGAAAGACGATCGGGATTGTGGGCACCGGCAAGATCGGCGCATTCGTCGCGAAGATCGCGCACGGCTTCGGGATGAAGATCCTCGCGGTGGACGTCTGCCGCGTGCTCGAACTCGAAGAGCACTACGGTGTCCGGTACACGGATCTGCCGTCCCTGCTCGCGCAGAGTGACGTCATCACACTCCATGTTCCGGCGCTTCCGGATACCATCCATATGATCAATGCGCAGACGATCGCGCAGATGAAGAAGGGTGTCATCATCGTGAATACCGCGCGCGGCGAGCTTGTCGATTCCGCTGCACTGCTTGCAGGTCTCGAGAGCGGGAAGGTTGCGAGTGCGCTCCTCGATGTCCTTGAGCATGAGAAGGACTTCCAGTGGAATGAGAAGCTCATCAGCCATCCGCGTGTCATCGTGACGCCGCACATCGCGTTCTACGCCGATGACAGCATGCACCGCATGTATCTCGACTCATTCCAGACCATCCACGAATGGCAGGCCGGTCATCCGCTGCAGCACAGAATTACCGTTCCGAAGATCGTGTGTGATCTCCCCGGAGTGCGGAAGATCCCTTAGCAGAGGTAACAGATCGCGTTCTCCATCGGCTTCCTCTCGTGTTCGCCGCTCGCTTCGGCTTCGCCGGACTTGTAGTACCCGAGCATGAGGCCGCCAACCACCACCATGTGATCTTTCAGCTTCAGGAGGTTGTGTGCGGGTCCGTGATGGAGCGATACCCAGCACGAGCCGATATCCATGCTTGCGGCCGCAAGCATGACGCTGTGCATGGCGGCCACGCACGAGTACTCGAGTTCGCGCGGGTTCCAGATGGTCTGCTTGAGCGCGGTTCCCTTCGCCGCACGGTCGCATGTCACGACGATGAAGACACTCGCTCCGGAGATGAAGTTCCCATAACACGAGGTCTCCATGAGCTTGGCTTTCAGTTCCGGATTCGTCACCACGTGAAAGCCCCAGGGCTGCGCATTCTCCACGCTCGGGGCGAGCACCGCCACCTTCAGGAGCTTCTCCACCGTTGCCTTGTCGATGGCCTTGTCCGAGAAATAGCGCACGCTGCGCCGCTTCTTCATGAGGGCTGTGAGCTCGTCGTAGGTCATAAGGAAGCGGGAGAGAATACGCCTATGATACAGCGCTCTCTTTCGAATGGACAAAGAAAAAGGCCGGGGGATTCCCGGCCTTCATCATTCGTTCGGACGAAGCTTACGCTCCGGCCTTGTCTGCCTTGAAACAGTTCAGACAGAGAACCGGGCGACCACCCTCTGATTCGGGGCGGGGCTTGAACGGAACCTCGCAGTCCGTACCACATTTGGCACAGGTAGCGGGGAACATCTGCCGAGTCTGCATGCGCTCGTTCTTTCTCTTGTTGCGGCAGTCCTTGCAACGCTGCGGAGCGGCCAGGCCGCGCTCAGCGTAGAAAGCTTGCTCACCCTCTGAGAAGGCGAAGGAAGCGCCGCAATCGCGGCATGTAAGCTGTTGATCAGCCATACGGATAAAAAAAAGGAAGTAAACTGCAACCTTCCCTCTTTCTAACGTAGTTCGGTAGTCCGATTGACGAAGACGAAGGCGTTTGCAGTTACACTATAGTCCTCTTTTTGGCTATATGTCAATGATTTGTCAAATAATGCAACCAGAGCCTCATCTCTTCGCCCTTCCTACTGGCAGGCCACTTCTGTCGTGAGATCGGTCTGGTTATTCTCGGGAACCGGGTCGATGAGGGCATCGGTACCCGTGACAGGAACGGTTACGGAGGAATTGCCTGTGACAAAGGTACAGCCCGGCACTGTCGGATCCACGGTGAAGCTCAGTTCGATCTGGGTGCTCTGTCCGGGCAGGAGAATGCCCTGCATGCCGTCCGTGTCATCGCCCGGATTGCAGACCACTTCGCGCTTCTCCGGATCATCTGTGCAGTTCTGGACATTCGAACCTGCGAACGTGAGACCGGCAGCATACTTCTGATGGATCTTCGCCCCCTTCGTCTTCCCCGGACCGTTGTTGATCGCGGTGACCATGTACTGCATCGTCTGCGACGGCACGATGGGTGCCGGCAGAGCCTGTGCGTTCACAGACACTTCCGTCGTGATGTCGCTGCAGTCGACGGCGGTCTCGAAGCCGGTGGCACGGTTATTGTCCGCGTTCGTGTCGGTCATATTCTTCTCCTCCGATGTCACGACGAGGTCGCCGCTTCTCGTGATCCTGCCACAGGAAGCCGGCTGATTTGCACCGTGCGTTGCGAATGTGATCATGATCGTGACGTGCCCGTCCTGCACGAGACCGTTGCCGGCCGGATGCACCGTGCACACAAACAGACTTCTTTGTTCCTTCATTCCACAGGTGACGCGCGTGATCGGATCGGACGCCTGCACCGAGACGAACCTGAGGTCAGCGGGCGTCGGTTGAATCAGCTGAAACTTTTTCACCATCTCAGGGCCGGCATTACTCACATCGATCGTCTGCACAATATCTTCCGAGGATTGTACGACGGTGGGGCCGCTCCACACCACGCTCAGATCCATGAGCTTCAGCGGCCTGTTCTTCGTGACAGAGCCGGTGAAGACCGATGTCATGTCCTGCGAGACGCTGAGAACGACGGTGATGAGGACGGCAGCCGAAATCCCGGCGAGGAGCCTCATCTTGCCCTTCGACATCAAAGGAGTGTTTCCTGTCGTGGAATCCATGGGGTGTGTGGGAATTTGATTTTTGTTACTTTTACTATTATACCATATTCTAACTAGAAATCAATATTCCACAGACCGTGACGGCAGCACCGAAGATAATGCCGCCAACCACTTCCTTCAGAGAGTGCCCGAGACGCTCGGAAAAGTGTTCCCAGTGCTGAAGGCGGTTCAAGACCTCTGCCTGTTTGCCGATGGCACGGCGGGAACTCATGGCGTCGTACCAGACGATGGAGGCGAACACGAAGGCAATGGCGAAGGGGACCGAATCGAGTCCTGCGCGGTACCCCACGATGATGAGGAGCGATGTCACGAGTGCGCTGTGGCTGCTCGGCATCCCTCCCGGACGGAAGAGTCCCTCATGCCACTTTCCGTTCTCGATACCCTCGGTCATGATTTTCAGGGCTTCGCTGAGCAGACCCACGACGAGCGGGATGAGGAAGATGTACGTACTGAGGAGATCTTTGATCATGGGAGCGGGAACGCTTCCTACGGTAGGCAAGCGGGAGCGATTTGGCAAAAGAAAAAGGCGGAGTGATCCGCCTTGTTCCTTCGGAAGATGAGGGTCGAAATTACTTGAGGGTGACCTTGGCTCCTGCAGCCTCGAGCTTCTTCTTCATCTCGTCGGCGTCCTTCTTGGCAACGCCCTTCTTGAGCATGGCCGGAGTCTTGTCGACGAGATCCTTGGCCTCACCGAGGCCGAGCTGCGTCACTTCGCGGACGACTTTGATGACGGCGATCTTCTGGGCGCCACCGTCGGTGAGCTCGACGTCGTAGGAGGACTTCTCCTCGGCGGGAGCGGCTGCTGCGGCAGCGGGTGCTGCGGCTGCGGCGGGAGCGGCTGCGGAGATGCCGTACTGCTTCTCCATAAACTTCACGACGTTGTTGAGCTGAATGACGTTCAGCTTCTCAAGGGCGTCGATGACAGCCTGCTCCTCCTTGGCGAGCGTGATTGTGTCTGACATGGGGATAGGGGGGAGTGGGGATAAAAGAAATTAAGCGCTGGGTTGTGTGACAGCGGCCGGAGCATCGGCAGCGGGAGCTGCGGCTGCGGCGACCGGTGCCTCTGGAGCAGCCACTGCGGCCGGAACTTCTGCGGGTGTGGCGGCGACGGCGGGAGCAGGGGACTCGGATTCCTTCTTCTTCGCGATCTCGGAGAGCGCGCGGGCGAAACCGGTGAGCGGAGAACTGATGGCGGAGGCGAACTGCGTGAGCGGAGCGTTGCACATCGACATGAACATACCGATGAGCTGGAGCTTGGACGGGATCGTGGCCATGGCACCGGCCTCGGCTTCGGAGAGGATCTTGCCGTCGAAGATGCCGCCGATGAGCTTGATCTGGGGGTGGTCCTTGCCGAACTTGAACGTCACGGACGCGCCGGACGTCGGCTCCTTGAAGCTGAAGATGCACGCAACGGGACCGGGGATCATGTCGTCGCTGATCTCGGGGGCGTTGGCACCCTTGGCGGCGAGCTGGATGAGCGATTTCTTGGCCACCTGCATCTCGGCGTCCTCCTTGCGGAGCTGTCCGCGGAGTTTGGTCACGGAGCTGACCGTGAGGCCGATGTAGTGGGTGAAGATCACGGATGAAGCATTCTTCATCTTATCGGTCAGAACCTGGACCTGATCTTCCTTCTGCTTGCGGGTGAGAGCCATGTGAAAGTGGGGGGAAAGCGGTTTCCGAGGCGTGAGAGCAAAAAAAAGCTGATCTCACGCCCGGGAGACCAGCGAGGAACACGGCACGATTCACCAAGCCGGGGCCGGATGAGCGCTGCTGTATTCCTCGGGAGGATTTACCGTAAGCCTGGGGCCTACTACCTCCGGTCTTCGGACGTGCGGCAAGAGTATCCCCTCTGTACTCTTTTGTCAAATCCAATCAGGTTTTGCTCCTATTTCGTGGCAGAAAGAGTGCCCGTTATGGTAGGATTCCCAGTCCCGACCATGCCGCCAAAGAGCGCCGTATCCGGCCCCAGGTTCATCGCCACCATCCGGGAGCAGGTGCCCGCTGCAGATCAGGCGCGCTTACTGAAGGCCGTGGCGTTTGCCGAAGCTGCGTACGGTGACCGGTGCGTGGAGCTTCTCCCCGACGTCCGGCTCATCGACCATGCGATGGAGACCGCCAAGTTTCTCGCGGAGTTCTGCAGAGACGATGACGCGCTCATCGCCTGTGTCCTGCAGCACACGCTCAAGTCCCCCGACGTGACGCTCCCTGAGATCGGCAAAGAGTTTGGCAGGGGAGTGCGCGACATGGTGAGCCGCATCCACCTCCTCTCACACCTCTACACCACCGACTGGAGAAAGTCCGTCGACGACATGAAGATCATGCTCGTGTCGGTGGCCGACGATGTCCGTGTGCTCCTCATCGCGCTGTCGGTGGCGAGCGTCTACCTCTCGAACCTGAAGTCCGTCCGCCCCGAGTACCGCATGCGGCTCTGCAGGCAATCCCTCCAGCTCTTCGCACCGGTGGCCGCGCGCCTCGGTATTTACGCACTCAAGTACCGCCTCGAGAAGGCGGCGTTCCCCGAGACGTATCCGTCGGACGCGCAGCTCATCGCGCAGCAGCTGAAGAACCTGGAGGCCGAGCACGGCGCATTCCTGAACAAGGCCGCGGGCGCACTCCGGGATTTCCTCCGCGAGGAGGGCATCGAGTCCGAGGTGATGGCGAGAGAGAAGCAGCCCTACAGTATCTTCCAGAAAATGCATTCGAAGAGCGTCACGGCGCTCGAGAAGATCAATGATCTCTTCGCCATCCGTGTCGTCGTGAAGAGTCTCCCCGATTGTTATCAGGCACTCGGACTTCTGCACCGCCTTGCGACGCCGATCTCGCACCGCTTCAAGGATTACATCTCGTTTCCTAAGCCGAACGGTTACCAGAGTCTGCACACGTGTCTCATCGGTCTGCCGCATGCGCCCAAGGATGTGATGGTGGAGGTGCAGATCCGTACGGAGGAGATGCACCGCGAAGCCGAGTACGGTGTGGCCGCGCACTGGTTCTACAAGGAGGCGGGGAAGAACGTCATCGATTCCGCGAAGCAGATGCAGCTGGCCGACGTGCTCCTGAAGCAGCAGAGCGTGGGTGCCGACGACTCCGGCAAGACGGACGCCATGACGCTCGTGGATCATATCTACGTGCTCACCCCGCGTGGTGACATCATCGAACTCCCCGAAGGCGGCACCCCGCTCGACTTCGCGTTCGTGCTCCACACGGATCTCGGACTCAAGTTCAAAGCCGCGCGCGTGAACGGCAGCATCGTCCCGATTTCGTACAAGCTGGAGAACGGCGACGTGGTGGAGATCGTCACGCACAAGTATCCGCAGCCGGCTCTCCAATGGCTCGAGGAACTCGTGACCTCGTCCGCACGCGCCAAGCTGAAGGCGTACTTCTTCTCCCATAACCGTACGCAGTTCCTCAGCAAGGGGAAAGACATGGTGAACGCGGAGCTGAAGACCCGCGGCCAGCAGCCCCTCGACAACGATCTCACAGCGCTCGCCATTCAGGAAGGCAGGCAGGTTCCCGTGAAGGAGCGCGAAGATCTCGTGGTGAAGGTGGGCATGGGGTCCATCCGTACATCGTCCATCCTCCGGCACGTGGCCTCACGTCCGCCGCAGCAGATGCGCAGCAGCAAAGCCAAAGCGAAGCCGAAGGCTGCGGCAGCCAAGAAGAGCGATCTCGTGGCCGTCGACGGTCAGCCGCTCACGATGCCGTACCGTTTTGCGAAATGCTGCAGCCCGCAGGCGATGGATCCGCGGCCGGAGAAGATCGTCGGCATCGTCACGCGCACGGGCATCATCAGCGTGCACAAAGACACGTGTCACATGGTGAAAGGAGGCAATCCCGAACGGAAGCTCAAAATGCACTGGGCCTAGACTAGGCAGCCAGCTTCTTCTCGTCGCCGATCATCTTGTCCCTGAGCGCCTGCATGCGGAGTTCGTAGCGCAGGTTCTCGTACATGGAACCGCCGGCTTCCAGCTCACCCTTCGGGATCGTGTGGCCTTCGGCTTTGGCGCGTGCTTCCGTGGCCTTCACGGCGGCGGCAAGCTCTTCTGCATCCGGCTCGATCTTCAGCTTCTCGGCCATCTCCTGCATGCCGAAACGCAGTACCGTGCGGCTCTTCGCGATGGTGCGCATCTCGTCGACGACGGACTTCTCGTCTTTGTTCGTTGCCTTCAGCCAGTCGGTCACGTTCGTACCCTGACGCTCGAGGCGCTCGTGGAGGTCACGTACCATCTCCTGCACTTCAGTCTCGATGAGCTCGGAGGCAAGGTCGACGGACGTCGCTTCGCGTACTTTGTCATAGAGCTCCTCTTCCCGGCGCTTCATCTCCTCGGACGTGCGGCGGTCACTCAGCATCATCTTGATGTCGGCGCGGAGTTCCGCGGGCGTTTTGTCGGTCTGGAGACGCGTCTTGATGTAGTCCTCTGTGAGCTCCGGGATCTTCACATCCGCGACATTCTTCACCGTGAGTTCCACCGTGATCTTCTCACCGCGGATACCCGGAATGTCATGATTTTTGGGGAACGTGACATCGACGGACTTCACCTCGTCCTTCTTCATGCCGATCAGGTGAGACTCGAGCTCGGGGAAGAGCTCCTCGGAGCCGAGCATGATCGCGTACGAGCCGACGGTGAGCTCATCCACCTGCTTGCCCTTCTTCGTGCCCTTCATCGCGATGCGGATGGAGTCGCCCTTGGCAGCTGCGCGTTCCACGGGGGTCTCCACTCTGTCCTGCAGCAGCACCTTCTTCACGAAATCGTCGATGTCGGCTTCCGTCACGTCGGCGATCGGCTTCTTGTCCACCTTGATGCTCTCCGCGCGCTTCACCGTGATCGGCGGGCGGTTCACGAACGTGACCGTGATCACGAGCGGACTCACAGACTTCACATTTGCGGCGGGACGGAGAATCGGCTTGGCGCCGGTCTTCTCGAGTCCGTCTTTCAGCACCACCGGCAGCAGCACGCGGACGGTTTCTTCCAGAAGGCGCTCCTCACCCACACGCTCGCGCACCTTGTCCTCGGGAGCCTTGCCGACGCGGAAGCCTTTGATCTCGACCTGCTCGGAGAGACGCGCAAGAGCCTGACGCTCGGCGCCCTGACGCTCCTCCTCCGTGACGGTGGTGATGCTCATCACTTTCGATTCCTTCAGTTTCTCGACTTTGGTTTCCATGGCGGGAGGGGGAAGTCACCGGCGCTCAGCCGGTCAGAGGTGTCCGGAGGGAAATCCGGATCAGTGCTGACGGTTCCGTTCGTTCCAGTAGACGAGCAGCGGAGTCGCGACGAAGATCGACGAGTAGGTGCCGAGACCGATACCGATGATGAGCGTGAGGACGAACCAGTGCGTGCTCTGGCTGCCGAGGAGCAGGAGAGCGGAGAGCATGATGAGCGTCGCGGACGATGTGTAGGTGGAGCGCTTCCACGTCTGGTTCACCGAGCGGTTGGCGATGACGGCGAACTCCTCTTTGCGTTCCTGAATGAAGAGGTTGTCGCGGATACGGTCGAAGACGATGATCGTGTCATTCACCGAGTAACCGAGAATCGTGAGCAGTGCGGTGACGAAGAGCGTGTCGACCTCGAACGTCGTGTAGTGGCTCAGGATCACGAAGATACCGACCGTCACCATGACGTCGTGGAGGAGGGTGAGCACCGCGACCACACCGAACTTCCACGGGCTGTACTTGCGCGGGATTTTGCGGAAGGCGAAGGCGAGATAGATGATGATACCGAGGGAGGCCACAATGATGGCGTAGAGGGCGTGCAGCTTGAGCGTCTCACCGACGGTGGGGCCGATCGTCGTGTACTGCACCACCGAGTACTGTCCGAGTGAGGACGAGAGGGAAGCGAAGAGCGCATTGCGCGTCGTATCGTCGATGCCCTTCATACGCACGAGGAAATCGCCGTTCTGCATCCTGTTCACCACCGGGCTCAGCTCTGCACCCTTGAAGGCTTTGAGTGCGGCGGTCATGTCTTCGGCGGTCTTGTCTGCGGCAGTGACCTGCATACGGGTGCCTCCCGTGAACTCCACGGACAGGATGGGGCCCGGATAGAACGTCAGGACGATACTGATGATCGTCAGGGTTGCCGACAGGGCGAAGAAGTATTTGGCGGGCTTGAGAAAATCCATAGTGCGGGTGGAGGGTAGCGGTTCGCCGGTCACTTGACCAGTGAACGCGAGGGGGTGGGGGGAGTGGATCTGGTGACTGACCAGTTGATGAGCCAGCCGACGTCGACGGGACGTGCATCGAATGCCGCCCGTGCGCTGCCGCGTCCAAGCAGCCGCTCGAAGCCTTCACGGACTTCCGTGCCGGTCTCGGCCGAGACCTGATTCGCCATGCCGGTCAGCCATGCCATATCCGCCGTACCACCGAACGCCGCGTCGGAGTGAGTGCCGGTGGCGGGCTTCGCGATGAGGGAGCGCAGGAGCCCGAGATCTGTCGCGAGGACGTAGCGCTGGCCCTGTACCGCACTCACGAGACTCCGTGCCGATCCGCTTCCTCCGAGGCCCTGCAGCTTCCAACCGCCTTCTTCGTCGAGGTCACGGAAGCCGGAGGTGTCCGGTACCACGTCGGTGCGGATATTCTCCCGCTTCGGAAAGATGATCTGCCGCACCCGTGCACCAGCATCGGTCATGCCGAACAGCAGCATCCATGTGTCGAGACCCTGTTCGCTCTTGGCCAATCCGGAGAGGCCGACGCTGACCGAGCTGCCGTTTCTCATCACTGTGAGTGTCGCCGGTCCCGTGAGCATCTCCTGCGCGAAGACGCCGGTGTCCGTTCTGCCGGTGAAGCTCTTCAGTGTCGCGCGCAGAACGCCCGAGAGGCCGCTCTGGAGCCCGCGGTGTGTATCGCCGATGAGTGTGCCGAATGCCGCGAGTGCCGGTGCTGCACTGCCGAAGCTCAAGCGGAGGAGGGGAGTTTCCGGCAGTGCGCCTGTCTCTTCGATTCTCTGGAACACATTCGGATGCGGACTCTGGAGGATGATCACTCCGCGTCCGGCATCACGCCACACGACGAGCATGCCGCGGACGGAGGAGAGGAGAGCACGCACGGAGACATCGACGATGCCGGTGTGCTCCGGCAGCACCTTGGGATCTGCGAACATCCATGCCTTCTCACGGCTTCCCGCGTATTCACGGACGAGAGCGCTGCGTTCGAGAGACAATCCTGCCTTGTTCATCGGCAGGAACAGGGAAGCATCATTCTCCGAGACGATCGTCTGGTGACGTGCGTCCGGTGACTGATGGACGTAGATGATCCATGCGCTGCCGCTGCCCGCGGTGGTGAGTACGGCAAACTCGTACACTTCACCCTGCGGAAGGCCTGAGGGTTCGATGGATTCGGAGCCGGTCACGGGTGCCGCGAGCGTATTGAACATCTCGGCGAAGAACGCGCGATCGTCCGTCTTCAGGAAGAGCTTGGTGCGGGCGGCCTCCACCCGCAGAGCAAGAGAAGCCTGCTTCGGATTGATCCCCAGACGGAGGATGCCGGCCCCCACGGCCACAATGAAGGCGATACAGCCCCCTGCGATGAGGAGGGAGAGGGTGCGGCGGATCAGAACCATGTTCATACCTTTACTATAGCATCGGTTTTCGTGAGCACAGGAATTGTTCAATGAACACATTTCTCAGTTATTTCCAGTGCTCTTCCTTGCGGAAAACGTATGAGCGAATACAATGACATGATTTCTTCAAAACAAAGAAATCGCTGACACCAATACACACCGCCGGGGACGCCCGGCACCACACAAACAAGATCCTTCACACCACCGCCGTCGGAAACGGGAGTACGCCCGCAACCGATATCAGTTGAGAGGGTGATGTCCATCACTCGTGCTGGATAACACCCTCTCTACTCTGCGATGACGCCTTTCGGATACGAGTGAGTTCCGGGGGGTGCCACCTTTCTCCCCAGTGTTCTCCCGGAGCCTTTGGCACCGCGCGACGAACCGGTACGGGGACTTCGTCTGGTCACGAGGAGAAACAAGAGACCGTAGCAAGGTAGAGTTATACGGGGCTCCTCCCCCACGTACTCCTTCCGCACGCAGGCTCAGCGAACGTTTCTCAACATTCATTCGTTGATAGCCGAGGAAGCGAATACAAACACAAAAAGACCGCTTGCCGGTCTTTTTGTTTATAGGGACGAATTATTTTACGGCTGACCCCGCCTTCTTGATCGCTTCCTGCGTCGCGAGGGCGTCCTTGTCTGTCGGGTCGATCTTGAGGGCGGACTGAATATAGCGCACGGCATCTTCGGGTACGCCCGCGGAGAGGGCGGCTTTGGCGGCGAGTGTGAGGGCGACCGCGTCATCCGGCCAACGCTGGAGGGCGTTCTTGGCGACGGACAACGCATCCAGACTGTGGTTGCCCGTGCCCACCGCGAGGAGGATGTATTTGCGGAACGCATCGAGGTCGCTATCCGGTTCCTGTGAAATCAGTTTGTACTGCTCGAGGGCGAGATCGGTATTCCCGAGTTCGGTCGCGTAATCGGCGAGGAGGAGACGTGCGTCCTTCTCCGGCTGGAAGCCGTTGAGGAGCGAGTACTGCAGGAATGTCACGGCGTTCGCCGGATCGCCGAGGGCGGCGTGCGTGCGCGCGAGGAAGTACTGGATCTCCGGCTTCTCGGGGTCGAGTGAGTACGCCTGCTCGAGCGACGCGAGCGCGTCCTTCGTCCGTTCGGTGTTGAATTCGCAGAAACCCTTCACGATCCATGCGTCGCGGTAGCGGGGCTCGGCGTTGATGACTGGCGCGATGAGCTGCAGCGCCGTCTCACATTCGTTCACCTGTGCAAGCGAGCGGGCGAGCAGCGTCTGGAGGTGGATGGCCTGACCGTTCGGGAAGAGTGCGAATTCGCCGTACGACTGCAGAATCGCATTCGCGTAGGAACGGATCGTCGGGTCGCCGCTCTGTGCAGCCTTCTGGAGATGCGCCTTCGCGGCTTCGTGATCGCTGCGCGCGATGGAGGAGAGTGCGAGACCGTAGAGACCTTGCGAGGTCGCGGGCCTGCGTCCGAAGATCGCGGCGGCTGCTTCGGGGTTGCCTTTGCGCAGCGCGAGGATGCCCTCGAGCAGCATCACGTCGTCCGAGTCCTTGTTCTGTTCCTTGAGACGGCTGATCGTCTCTGCGGCTTCGCTGTACTCGCGCCGCTGCAGCTGGATGGCCGCGAGCTTCTTCAGTGCAGGAGATCCTCCTCCGGAATTCACGCTCTCCGCGTACCGGTCTTCCGCGTGCTTCCACTCTCCCTTGAGTTCGTAGATCTCACCCTGTTTGAGCTGCATGAGCGCGGCCGACTGCGTCGTGGAATCAGCCACGATGCGCGACGATCCCGGCATGAGCTTCTTCATGAGCGACGGCCCTGCGTTCCCCACACGGAACGACGATTCGATCGTGGCGACCGAACGGTGGATCTGCCAGAGGAAGAGCCCACCGATGCCTACGGTGAGCAGGACGGCGAGAACGACCGGAACGGTAAAGCGTGCGGGAATCTTCACGGGACAGGAGCGTACCACTCGGGCACGCGAAAGGGGAGTCGTCGGGCTGGCAGCGTCCGCGAAACAGCGGTGCTGTCACTTCTCCTTAATCCTCGAGCTTCGGACTCATCTCGCCGTCGTCCGACTTCTTCTTGCGGACGGACTTCTTGGCGGGAGCCTCTCCTTCGTCACCGAGGACGGCAGCCTTGGCAGCGGCCTCCATGAGGTGACGCGGGATGACGGCTTCGATGGCGCCCCACGTGGCGGTCGAGCCCTTCGGGACGATGATCGTCACCTGATCGCCGACTTCGGCGCGGTAGAACGTGATGGAGGCGAGGAGGATGCGGAAAGCTTTGCCTTCGGCGAGTACTTTGTACTGACCGTCTTCCTGAATGAGCACGCCCACGACGGTGCGGCGGTCGATCGGAGCGATCTGCTTGTAGATGAATTTGCCTTCGTCTGTGATGGTGAGCTTCATGCCGTCGCCTTCCACGAGCTTGCTCTTCGACGCATAGTTCGCCGGAATCGGATACGTCTGTCCGAGCGAGTCGACCATG
The DNA here is from genome assembly GCA_964508225.1 of uncultured Candidatus Peribacteria bacterium. Taxonomy (GTDB): domain Bacteria; phylum Patescibacteriota; class Gracilibacteria; order Peribacterales; family Peribacteraceae; genus CAZDRX01. The sequence goes on along the minus strand of CAZDRX010000001.1, from coordinate 96,811 downwards.
TTCTGTCCGTCGAACACGCCCTCCACCACTTTCGTGGCGCTGGAAGCGTACGCACCCATGCCCATCGTGCTCGCCTTGGAGGTGAGCCGCTCGCGGGACGTGTCGGAAATGCCCGTCATATCGCGCAGCAGGCTGTTCGCCGTCTTGAGCGAAGACATGGCGGCATCGATGAGTTCCTGAATGGCGAGGAGTTTGTCGTCGGACATACGAGTGGTGGAATGGATATGCGTGTAAACGTCAGTGAACTTCGGAAACTTCAAGGGGTGACGAGCTCAGTTGATCCAGGATCTGGGTGTCTGTGAGCAGTCCCGCCTGCGCGCCGATCACGCTGACGATACTTGCTGCATTCAGTGTACCAGCACGGAGGGCTTCTGGCAATGATCGGCCGGTCACGAGAGCCCACGAAGCGGCCACGCCGAACGCGTCTCCGGCACCCGTGGTATCCACCACCTTCACGCCTTCGAGGATGGGGCAACGCCACGTTTTTGTGCCGTCCGTGGCGATGACGCCGCGCTTGCCGTCCGTGATGCAGACGTTCTTGGCGCCTGCGCCCGAGAGGATCGTCAGTGCCTTCTCGACACTGTCCGTCTTCGCGAATGCCATTGCCTCCTCCTTATTGAGGAGCAGAAGATCGGTGACTTTCAGGAGCGCCGCTTTGTCTTTGGCGTCGTATCCCTCTTCGATCTGGCAGCCGCCGGGGTTCCACGTGAGGTGGACATCCGGATGCTTCACGAGGGCGTCGAGAACGTTGTCTTCGATCATGCACGATGTTTCATTCAGGTGATTCAGGTACACCGCCGCACTCCTTCCTACAGCGTCGAGATCGAATGTCGCATCGTGGAGATGCTCGTTCACACCCGGTGTGTAGAGGATCGTCCGCTCGCCGGACTTGAGCGACAGGATGATGGAGAAGCTGCTCGTCTCATGCTCCACGATGGTGGCCGATGCGGTGCCGACACCTTCGCGCTTCATCGTCTCCAGGAGTTTGCCGCCCCACTGATCCGAGGCGATGACGCCGCAGAACGATGCTGCAAGTCCGAGCCGGCTGAAGCCGATCGCGGTGTTGCAGGCGCCGCCGCCGCAGGTCTCGATCACACTGCCCACGCGGAGCTTGCCCCCGGCCTTGAGCACGATGGCATCGTCTTTCCATCCCGCGTCAGACGTCATGGTCAGGAAGAGATCGTACGTCGCGCCTCCGATGGAGAGGGTGGCCGGTGGTTGTGTGGATGTGGGGTTCATCGGGAGACGTTACGAGTGGTAGCGTTCCTGCATGAGCCGGAGGAATTCCTGTGCGAGACGGCGCTGCTGCATGTAACTCCGCACGAAGAATCCGAGCACGATTGCCGTCACGAAGAGCAGACCGAGGACGATCGTGGAAAGTCCGCTGCCTGCGGTGGACGGGAGCTCGTCGATGGAGACGGGAGGGTTGGTGAGATCCGCACCGGGATGCAGTGAGGCGGAGGAGGAGCTGAGGAGGTCCGGAGGAACCGGATCCGTGGTGCCGGGAACGAAGCCGGTGCCGCCCGGAGTGCCGTGGACGGTGGCCGTCAGCTTCGTCATCACTTCGCCGGTGATCGTCACCGGTGTGAGCTTCATCTCGTACGAGACGTCCTTGATGAGATCCTTCAGAACGTACGCCACGGCTCCGCCGTCGATGTCGATCTTCTGGAACTCGGCCGTGCTCTCCGCGCGGAACTCGAGCACGTACTTGGACATCGGGAGCTCCTGGATCTTGTTCCACTCGAGGAGAATGCTGTCCTGTCCGGGCTTTGCTTTCAGGACGAGGCCGAGAGGAGAGGCGATGGCGGGGGAGCTCTTCTCCGCACTTTCGATGCCGTCGGTATTCACCGCGGTGAGTGAGAACTGGTACGAGAGTCCGAGCGGCAGATCCTTGATCACCGCGGAGGTGACGGGCTGCTTCGTCGAAACGCTGTAGAGATAATTCGTCGGCTCGTCGGTCCTGGCGATGTAGATCCGGTACTCCTTCACCGGCATGCCTTCGATGGCCTGCCACTTGATGAGAACTTGCAGCGGCTGGGATTCGGCGGTCACGTTCTGCACGACGGGCACGAGCTTCGTCTTCACGGTCCACTTCGTGAGCATCGTCGTCGAATTGCCCACCTGATCCATCGCGACCACCGTCACGTCGTACGTGCCCGGATTCTCCGGTGCGGTCATTCTTCCGGTGTAGGTCGTGCCGCTGCCTGCGAGGGTCACGGTCTTTTCTCCGAGGACTGCCGTGACGGAGGCGAGATCGGCTTCCGTTTTCACGGTGATCGTCGCTTCCTCGCCCGTCTTGCCCTCGGCGGGATCGAAGGTGATCGTGCCGATTTCCGGAGGCTCATTGTCCACGATGATGTGGATCGGCTCGGATTCGTACGTGCCGCTCTCGCTCGTCACGAAGAGTGTGGCTTCCTTGTCGTCGGGATTGAGTTCGATATTCACGCGGAAGACGCCCTCTTCGTCACTCTCGGCATCCACGGTGGTGGCACCACCTTTCACCTTGAGGTTCACGAGACTCGGGGCATGCCCCTGCAGCATGACGCTGTGGCCGCGGATGCTCGAGCGGTCTTTGGGATCGAGGATGACGATGCTGTCGCTGCCGCTATTGTCACCACGCAGTACGTTGATGGTGATCTCGCCTTTCACATCTGGATCGTTCTTGTCATAGACAAAGATCGTCTGCGGACCTTTGGCGCGGAGGAGGAACGAGAGGGGAACGTTGCGCTGCCCCTGGTCGACGCTGCGGACATCGATGCGTCCGGTCGTCGGTGAGTTCGGGTCTTCGCCCTTCTTCGGGAGATCCGCGTCTGTGTCGGAGCTCTTCACAATGAGTGTGCCGATGTAACTGCGTTCGATGGCGCCGTTCCTGATCGCGCGGATCGTGAGGCTGAAGAGCTCGTTGGCTTTCACGCTCGTCGCGTTCTGCGGCAGCGAAATGTCGAAGCTGTCGATGATCGTCGTTGTGATGTCCGCAGTCACGTCACCGCCTTGCTCGGTGCCCGTGAGCATCGAGGCCTGCAGTGCCGAAGAACCGCCGCTCACCCAGATGTCCGTCTTCAGTTTGAGCTGGCGGCTGCTCAGAATGTCATACGGAACGAGGGTCATCTGTCCGCCTTCCGCGCCGCTCACAGACCATACGAAGCGTCCGTTCTCATCGGTCTGTGCGGATTTGGCAATCACATCATCCGTTGTGCGATTGCTCACGAGTGCCATGGGACGTCCCGTGACGGGGTTGTCGAATTTGTCGCGGAGAATCGCGGTGACGGTCGACGTACCGTTGATCGCCTGGATGGTGGAGGGTGATGCTTTGAGCGAGGAGTGTGCGTCGTCCGCGCGGTCAGCGATGACGGTGAAGCCGGCGTTCTGCCCTGCGGCGATCACCTGATACTTGCCTGCGGTCTCGGCGTAGCGCGACGGCACGAGCGTGATCGCATTGCCGGAAGCGTCGAGTGCGATTGTCTGCGTGTAATCGATGCCGCTCGGTCCATGGACGAGAAGACTCGTCGAACCGCTGCCGCATCCCATGAACGATACCTGTGTCCCGAGACCTGCGACCGTGTCGAGCGCCGAGACGCTGCACGAAGCAGCCAGTGCTGCTGCCGGTGCGCTAGCCTGCAGGAGCAGGAGAGCGAGTGTCAGCGCGGAGGAGACGCGGGTTTTCATAAATCTTTCTATTATACCAAAAATACCATCTTTTACCCAATGCTCCAACGTGCTAAATCTCCTCTTTTCGGCGTAGTGTCAATTCCAACTTTTCCTCATCTGTCAGCGTTTCTTTGCACTCGCTTGCACGTGCGATTCCGTGGTACCATCGGCGCCATGAAACGCACCGCGATTCTGTGCCTCTCACTGCTCCTGCTTGCGGGTTGCGGTTCTTCTGGTTCGACCAGCAAAGTGGCGTGCGATCAGCAGTACTGGAATCTCATCTTCGCCGTGTGTCTGCCGAAGGACTGGAGAGTGCTCTCCAAGGAGACACTGCAGCAGCTCGGCGTTCCGGAAGAAACGGTCGCTGCCTTCCAGTACACCGTCCCGCATGCGGGTCAGCTCGATACCGTGACGGTGACACGCGAGCCGCTCGCCGAGGACATGAAGACGCCGGACTACAGCAACTCGAACATCCTCGCGGTCTCGGCGCTGCCGGACTACCGCCTCATCGACAAAGAGACGATCACGATCGACGGACTCGAGTCCGCCCTGCACATCTTCAGCGCCCGTCCGAGCCCCGATCAGCCGATCCGCCGTTACTATCAGGTCTCCGCGACGAAGGACAAGACCGGCTACACCTTCACAGGATCCTTCCCGCTCAGCATTCAGGATAGCGAAGCCGATCAGGTGAAGTTCATCCTGAAGAACGTCTCCTTCGAGGACCCCAAGGGCGCGGAAGGTACGAGCAAGTAATATGATGCTCTTCACGACGATCATCGAGATCCTCCTGACGCTCCTCGTCGTTTTCTGTGTGTACGGTTTCTACCGCTCGTGGAAGACCGGTACTGCTCCCGAATATGCGCTCTTCGTCGCAGGATCTGCTCCTGCAATCCTGCCTGCGGAAGGGCTTTGGAAGGGCTCTGTCCCCGAGCTCGGCAAGATTTCGTGGCAGGGCAAGAAGTTCCTTCCGGGGAACCGCGGTATCAATCTCTTCGAAAAATCCGGCACGACCTCCGAGGCATATCCGTTCGCGTTTCTCATCACGGACAGCATCGGGTTTCCGGGCAAGAAGATCCTCAAGCTCGATTATCGTCAGAAGGAGAATCCATGGTGGCTGCAGTTCATCACCGACGAGATGGTGAGCACCGGATCCGACAAGTTCCTCGGTATCGTGTACATCACCCTGATTCCGGGCACGCCCTTCCGGATGGGATACTTCCGGCTGGAGAAATAAGCCGAAGGCTCTAGAGATTCCCCGCGTATCTCACTACAATGCGCAGCGCCGTGGTGCTGTAGCCAAGCAGTAAGGCAGGGGTCTGCAAAACCCCCATACGCGGGTGCAATTCCCGCCAGCACCTCCATCATCTCCGCGCTCTTAAGAACTTCACCGAAGAACGGATTGCCAACGGGCACCGTTTCGGGGTAGTATTCCCGAAATCCCAATGTCACCCGCCAAGAAACCAGCGGCAGGCGCTTCGCGTAATCCGAAGGATTACTGCATCGCCACGATCGGCAGTCACAGCGCACTGCAGATTCTCAAGGGCGCGCGGGACGAAGGCGTCCCGAATATCGCCATCTGCAAGCGCGGATCCGAGCGCCCGTACCAGAGCTACGGGGTCGCGGACGAGATCCTCCTCATCGACGACTGGAACGACTGGGAGAAGCAGATCGAGCCCGAGCTGCTCAAGCGCAATGCGATCATCATCCCGCACGGATCGTTCATCTCGTACATGGGACACGACCGCGTGGAGAAGATGAAGACGATGTACTACGGCACGAAGGAGATCCTCGAATGGGAGAGCAATCGCAAGATGGAGCGCGAATGGCTTCTGGATGCCAATATTCTCATGCCGCGCGTCTTCGACAAACCCGAAGACATCGACTGCCCCGTCATCGTGAAATTCCACGGTGCGGGCGGAGGCTTCGGCTACTTCGTCGTCCGGAACGCCGAGCAGTTCTACGAAGTGAAGAACCGCAAGTATCCCGACGACAACGAGTACACGATTCAGGAGTACATCATCGGTGTGCCGCTCTACATCCACTACTTCTACTCGCCGATCACGGACGAGCTGGAGATCATGAGCTTCGACAAGCGCTACGAATCGAATGCCGACTCCATCGGACGCATCAAGGCTGAGGATCAGCTCGCCGCCAAGATCCATACGTCGTACACGATCGTCGGCAACATTCCCCTCGTCGTCCGCGAATCCATGCTCCCCGAGTTCTTCGAGATGGGGGACAGGGTACTCAAGAGCAGCCGCAAGCTCTATAACACGAAGACGAAGGAGAAGCTCACGAAGGGACTCTTCGGGCCGTTCTGCCTCGAAACCATCGTCACGAGGAAGCTTCAGACATTCGTGTTCGAGATCAGCGCCCGCATCGTCGCCGGCACGAATCCGTTCATCGAAGGTTCTCCGTACACGGCACTCAAGTACGGCGTTCCCATGAGCACGGGTCGCCGCATCGCCCGCGATATCAAGCAGGCGATCGAAGGCGGAAGACTCGCAGACATTCTCGGCTGATCCATTCCATTCCTGTACACTCTGCCTCATGGACATCACGCCCATCCTCACGTCGTACAAGAAGAACCAGCTGACGATCGGAGTGCTCGGGGGACACAGTGCGCTTGATGTCTGCCACGGTGCCAAACAGTGCGGCTTTTCGACGGTCGCCGTCGCAAGGAAGGGTAGAGAGAAGACGTACACCGACTACTTCCGCGTGCGTGACGAGCGCGGATGCATTGATGAGGCGATTGTCGTGAAGGATTTCAAGGACGTACTCGACGAAAAGATCCAGGAGAAGCTCCGGAAAATGAATACAATTTTTGTTCATAATAGATACTTCTGGGTGTACTTCGACGACTTCTCGAAGATCGAGAATGATTTCCGTGTGCCGATCTTCGGCTCACGCACACTCCTCAAGCTCGAGGAGCGCGATCAGCCGTTCAATCAGTATGATCTGCTGCGCAAAGCAGGCATCCGCACGCCGAAGATCTTCAAGAGCGGGAAAGAAATTGACCGCCCTGTTCTCGTGAAAGCCGCGGAAGCCTCCCGCAGTTACGAGCGTGCGTTCTTCATTGCGACGGACGCGAAGTCGTATGCCTCGACCGGCGCGAAACTTGAGAAGGAGAAGAAGGTCTCCAAGAACTGGAAGAACGCGACGATCGAGGAATTCATCGTCGGCGCACCGGTGAACTTCAATTTCTTCTACTCGCCGCTCACGGGCGAGCTCGAGCTGCTCGGTACCGATATGCGTCGTCAGACGAATCTCGACGGATTCCTCCGGATGACCGCCGATCAGCAGGCGATGGCCATGAAGCACGTCCCGCTCAAGATGATCGAAACCGGCCACGTCTCGTGTACGGTGAAGGAATCCATTCTCGAAAAAGCATTCGATCTGGGTGAGAAGTTCGTTGCGGCGTGCAGGAAGTTACCGAAAGATCTCGATCCGAGCGGCAAAGGCCTCATCGGCCCGTTTGCACTGCAGGGTGCGGTGGTCGCGGAGGAAGGCAAAGAGGACATCGTCATCTTCGATGTGTCGCTTCGGATTCCCGGTTCTCCGGGCACAGCGGCCACGCCGTACTCGGGATACCTCTACGGACGCTCCATGAGTGTGGGCGAGCGCGTGGGCTTAGAAATCCGCTCCGCCGTGGAACAGGGGAGACTGGAGGAGATCGTGACGTGATGGGTTTGGTGTGATGATGACGGTGGTGGAGCTGAGGAGATTCGAACTCCTGACCCTCTGGTTGCAAACCAGATGCTCTACCAACTGAGCTACAGCCCCACGTGACGCGTAGTGTAGACGATCATCTCCCGGGATGCGAGTACCCCCTCCTTGACCTTAAAACTCCGTCCCCGGGATGCCTTGTGGCGGCGCACTGTGGGGGAGGAAGTACACGAGCGGGGCGAAGAGAACTTCCTCGGTTCCCGTCATGTAGGCGATGCTCCAGAAGAATCCGATCGTTCCGAGGAGGATCACGATGTTGTAGATGCCGCCGACCTTGCTCGCCCAGTCCGGATCACCGAGCATGTCGCCCACCTGCTCGCGGTACTTGATGAGGAGGAACGAGAATCCGATGCCGATGAGACCGAGAAAGATGCGACCCATGCCTACTTGAGGAGAGCGTCGAGTTTTCCTGCCACTGTTTCCTTCGACTGCACACCGATGAAGCTCTCGACGGCCTCACCGTTCTTGAACAGAACGAACGTCGGGATGCTCATGACGTTGAACTGCTGGGGCACGTCGCTGTTCTCATCCACGTTCACTTTGTAAAAGGCGATCTTCCCTTCGTACTGCGCGCCGAGCTCCTCCACGATGGGGAGCATGGCCTTGCACGGACCGCACCACGGAGCCCAGAAGTCGACGAGTACCGGAATCGGTGACTTGAGGACTTTGGAAGCGAATTCAGCATCGGTGATCGGGGTGGCCATGACAGGGGGTGAGGAAGAAAGTTGAGGAATCAACTGTAGTATACAACGCGGTGCAAGCGCGGTCACGAGGCTTGGCCTTTCGAGAGGATGCCTTTCGTGATCTGCTTCCCGATCTCGACCGCGGGCTGGCCGTAGACATCGATCCGGTAGAGCTTGCCGAGGTAGACGACCTCCGCCATGAAGAGGAAGAAGAGCTGGCCGATGTGGAACTCATCGAGACGCTGCAGCGCGATGGTCGCGTGCGGACGCTTGGCCTGCGTGAGCGCCTGACTCGTGCCTTCGTAGCAGGCGTCGAGGAGCTGGCCGAACGTCTTTCCTGCCACGTAGCCGAAAGTCTCGGGCACGGAGCGGGGGACTTCCAGACGCGGCTTCTCGATCTCACGGAGGAAGAGGTGCCATGACTTGCGCGGTCCGGCCATCCACTGCTGGAGGAGCGAGTGCTGATCCTGTGTACCGATGGCGGCCACCGGAATCGGGTTGAATCCGTCGGTCTTGCCGAGGCTTTCGGCAAGCAGCTGCTGCTCCCAGCGCCCCATGGATGTCATCCGGTCGCCGTAGGGCATGATGACGCGGATCGGGTAATTCCGCTTCGTGTCGAGGATGTACTGCACGGCTGCGAGTGAGGCAGCAGGGTTCCGGCTGAGCGTCGTTTCCTGACAGTACGTGTCCATCTCTTTGGCACCGCGGACGAACTGCGCGACATCGCCGCCGAGAAGGCCGAGAGCGAGGAGACCCACGGGCGTGAAGATGCTGAAGCGTCCGCCGACGTTCGGCGGGATGGAGAGCGTGTGGATGTGGTTCTGCTTCGCGAATGCGCGGAGCGGTCCGCCTTCCGGATCCGTGATCGCGATGACGCGGTTGCCCGGGTGCGTCTTCACTTCGGACTTGAGTCGCTCGAAGCATGCGAAGAATGCCGACATTGTCTCCAGTGTGGAGCCCGACTTGCTCACGGCGACGATGAGCGCGCTCTTCCAGTCGATGAGTTCGAGGTGGTTCGTGAGGGTCGCCGGATCGATGGTGTCGATGACGACGAATGCGGGTGTTTTCGGCGACTCGAAAATTTCCTGAATCACCTTGGGTCCAAGACCCGATCCGCCGATGCCGATCCAGACAATCGTCTGGATATTCTCCGGCTTCAGGCTTTCCACGAGACTCGTCACCTCCTTGATCGCGTCTTTGTCGTACGGATTCATCGACCACGCGTGCATGCCTTTCTCCCGCTCTGAGAGCCATTCCTCCGTGTAGCGACGGATCGTGGAACGGACGGCCGAGAGTTCGGAGTCCGGGATGCCGTGCGTCGGCGTGATCACCTTCGCGAGCGTGCCTTTGATGTCGAGAGTGAGCATGGGAGTGAGTCTACAGCGAACGGAGGGCGGCGGCCACGCGGTCTTCGGTTTTTTTCACGGTCGAAGGTACGCGCTTGAGGGCGTCGAGCGCGGAATTCTGGTCGTAGCCGAGTGACGTGAGCGCCGAGACGGCATCGGCATCGAACGCCGCGTGCTTCGTCTTCGCTTCTCCCCTCACGGTGGCCCACTCGGGGTGTTTCTCGAAGAGACTCTTCAAGTCCACGAGCATCTTCTCGGCCGTTTTCCTGCCGACTCCTTTGATCTCCGTGAGTGTGCCCGCGTCACCTTCGGCCACGGCCTGTGCGAGCATGGAGCGCGGGATGGAGCAGAGTTCCAAGCCCAGCTTGGGACCGACCCCCGAGATATTGAGCAGCGCGGCGAAGAGGTTGCGGTCGGCACCGCTGCCGAATCCGTAGAGCTCCAGACGATCCTCGCGCAGGAACGTCAGGATGGTCACCGTCATCACGGATCCGTCGTTCACCGACTCCCACAAAGGGTAGGGGACGGACACGAGGTAACGGACACCCGCCACGTCCACCGTGAGGTGGGGAAGGTCGAGCCTCTGGACGGTTCCGGTGAGTGCGTAAATCATCGTGTCTGATCGTACCAAAAAGTGGCCACCGGAACCTCGTGAACTGCCTTTACTTTTTTTCGGCTTTGTTCCGCGGGCATTTTGTCTGTCCGGAGAGGCTTTTCATGGCTTCAGCAAACGGCGATTCTGTGGTATACTGTCCTGATGCCTTACGGCCAAAACACACATCCCTTCCGGCTTGTTCTTGCGCTCGTGATCCTCGTTGCGTTTCCCGCAGGAGTGATCTTCGCCGCGAGTGACGACGATCTCGTGGCCGCCAAGGATGAATTCAACTCCCTCTGGCACTCTGCCGCGGAGACGACGAAGAAGCGTTCCGAGCTCGAGCAGAATCTCGCACAGTTCGATTCCAAAGTCGCGAGTGCCCGCAAAGATCTTGCCACCGCCGCCGAGCAACGGAAGGCCGTGCGTGAGCAGATGACCGAGCACAAAGGTCTCATCGATGCGTTGCAGGGACAGATCGCCGCGGCGCAGCAGGCTGAGGCGTTCTATCAGGCCGTCGCTTCCAGTCAGAAAGAGGACTTCGCCGATTTCATCCGGTACATGGTGAGCCGCAACATCGCGGACGCCGAAGCGGGTCCGGCCGCCGCATCTCCGCTCTTCAAGCGGATTCTCCACGGTTCGCTCGGTGAGGCGATCGAGGATCAGATGGCCAGAGACGCCGTCCTCGCCGCACGTCAGCGGTTCTTCGATCAGGTGCGTGTTCTCGTCCTCGAATCCAACCGTGTGCAGTCCCAGCTTCACAGTGCCGCGACGGAAATCTCGGCGGAGCTTGGTCTCCTCGAGAAGCAACACAGCACGATTTCCTCGCTCATGGACGAAAAAGAAGTGTTCATCGACAATTCATGGAAGCAGAAGAAGCTCACCGAGGCGGAGATCGCCGAAGTCGCGCAGGAATCGGCCGAAGCGAGCGCGCGTATCGCCGGAATGCAGGTGAGCCTGCTCCAGATCAACGATGAGCTGAAAGAGGGCAAAGTGAAGGCGCTCAAGGAAGATCTCGCGCGCCTTGAGGCAAAGCAGAAAGATGCCGAGTCCCGCCGTGACAGCGTGAAGCTCAAGGATCAGGCGATCGCCATGCTCGAGGACAACGCACTCCACGCATTCCAGTCCGCGATGCAGGGCAAGGGCACGGACAAGAAGCTCTACCAGCGTATCGAGGAGCTCAAGCTCAAGCGTGGCCATGATGCCGATGCTCTCCTCACGCTCAAGGCGAGAGCCTCAGCTTCGGGCTCGGATGCCGTGACGAAGGAAATCGCGGTGCTCACGGCGAAGATCGCACACACCGATGAAGTGCTGAAGATGATGAAAGACGGCATCCCGCAGGATCTTGCGGAAGACTACATCGACGCACGTCGTCAGGCTGACCAGAGTGCACCGCTGCGCGCCGAGTATGCGAAGCAGATCGTTGCACTGAGTGCGGAGGCCGCGTCCGCACTGCAGGGCGTGAGCGCGAAGGTGGCCCAGATCGATGATGTCTCGAAGCAGTACGAACTCTCGGATCTCCCGCCGATCTTCCTCTGGCCGGTCTCGGGTCCGATCACCGCCGGATACTACGATGTCACGTACGAGGAGGTCTTCCATGTGCCGCACCGTGCGGTCGATATTGCCGTGCCGCAGGCAAGTCCCGTCCGTTCCATTTCGGATGGCGTCGTGTACGCGGTGAAGGACGGAGGAGCCCGCGGCTTCAGTTACATCCTCATTGCGCACAGGAATGGTTACGCATCGCTCTACGGTCACGTCTCTTCTTCGTTCGTCTCCAACGGTACGGTGGTGAACGCAGGGCAGATCATCGGGCTCTCGGGCGGTACACCGGGCACGCATGGAGCGGGATCGATGACGACGGGAGCGCATCTTCACATTGAGATCACGAAGAATGGTGTGCATGTGAATCCGTTGAGTGTGCTTCCTTCTCGGTGATTCGTTTTCTTCCACCTTTTTCCGGCGACAAAGGTGAAGCATGACGGGTGTTACTTCTTTGTGTCGACAAAGAAGTAACCAAGAAAGCTTGTGCGCTTCAGAACTCGCGCGACTGCAGTCGCGCTTCGGACATGAAGCGCAATCTCTGTTGTGAGACTTTCAGGCGCTTGTCGCCTTGCGGAGCTCCGTCGCGGTTTCCCGTGAGCGCAGCGTCGCACGCGCGCATGTTTGAGGCCCGATGCCGGGGGCGAGGGCCGAGTTCGCGCGTGCAGCGAAGCGAACGGCGTGAAACCGCAGGAGATCCGCACCAGCGACTGTTTCTTTGGTCACTTTCTTTGCGTCAAAGAAAGTGACGAAGAGACGCTTACTTCTGAGGAGCAATCACCACAACAAACTCTCCTTTGATAGTCATCGTCGTGATTCTCTCCTTCAGAGTTCCCACCGTCACAGAGATCACTTCTTCATGCATCTTCGTCAGCTCACGCGCGATGACGATTCTCCGGTCGGACTGCAGTGCGAGCGTGTCGGCGATTTCGTTGAGCGTCTTCGCGATACGGTGAGGGGACTCGTAGAAGACAACGGTGCGCTCCTCTTCTTTCAAAGATTCGAGCAGAGTCTTCCTTCCTTTCTTCAGAGGGAGGAACCCGAGGTACGTGAATTGGTGGATCGGAAGCCCCGAGATGCTCAGTGCCGCGAGGAATGCCGATGGCCCCGGAATGGCCTCGATTGTCACACCGGCATCGCGTGCGCGGCTGATCACCGCGTAGCCCGGGTCAGAGATGCCGGGAGTGCCTGCATCGGAGACGAAGGCGAGGTGCTCTCCTTTGAGGAGGCGCGAGACGATCCAGTCGGCTTTGCCGTTGTCCGTGAACCCATGAAAGGAGATCAGTTCTTTCTTGGGCAGATCGAGGAGCTTGAGGAGATGCCCCGTGACGCGTGTGTCCTCGCAGATGATCCCGCCGCACGCAGAGAGCGTCTCCCGTGCGCGGAGCGTGATGTCTTTCAGGTTGCCGATGGGGGTCGAAACGATGGAGAGCATTGGTGATTGGACAGCCATAGCTTAGATCATTTGACAAAAAAAAGTTTGTGGTCAGAATGCCGCAAACTTTCTTTCCCTCCCATGACACTTTCTCCTTCTTCGGAAGCTTCAGGAACATCCTTGCCCACGTTTGTGTGCCCCACGGAGTATGACCTGCGCGCAACGAGACACTACGCCGCCGATGTTCTGCCGAAGGGAGATGGTGATTTTGCCGTTGCTTCGACCCTTCAGGAAGGCCAGACGCTGCTCAGGTACGCAAATACCGTGAATGTCGTTCTTGATACCCTTCGCGCCCATCCGAATGCCCCGATATTCCTCGTAATGACACGCGCTACCCGTCACGAAGCTGCCAGTCTGCTTCAGGGTCGGACCAACGTCGCCGTTGAGACGGTGACGGAGTAAGAAACACCTCTTCCCGTGAGCACCGGAGTTAGTCAAAGCGCTTCCTTTTCGATCCGGTTCGGGTAAACTCTTCCCGCATTCGTTTTTCCGCGTCACACCCCCTTTTATGGCGAAGACTCCCACCCCCGGAGATGACCAGCAGAAAGCCGATATTTTGACCGGCAACATGGGTCATATCACCCCGCGCTCGATCACGACAGAGATGGAGGAGAGCTACCTCAACTACGCGATGAGCGTCATCGTTTCACGTGCTCTCCCCGATGCCCGCGACGGTCTCAAGCCCGTGCACCGCCGCATCCTCTACACGATGCACGAGATGGGACTCCGGTCCTCGGCCAAATTCCGCAAGTGCGCCGCCGTCGTCGGTGACGTGATGGGTAAGTATCACCCCCATGGAGACTCCGCCATCTACGAAGCACTCGTCCGTATGGCGCAGGATTTCGCGATGCGGTATCCGCTCATCTTCGGACAGGGAAACTTCGGTTCGATCGACGGCGACAACGCCGCTGCCATGCGTTACACGGAAGCCAAGATGATGACCGTTGCTGACGAGCTTCTGCAGGACATCGAGAAGAACACCGTCGAATTCCGCCCGAACTACGACGGCACGAAGAAGGAGCCTTCCGTCCTCCCGAGCAAGATCCCGAACCTGCTCCTCAACGGCACCGTCGGTATCGCCGTCGGTATGGCCACGAACATCCCGCCGCACAATCTCCGCGAACTCATCGACGCCATCCTGCATCTTGCCGATCACCCCAATGCGACCGTCGAGGACATGCTCGAGTTTGTGAAGGGTCCGGATTTCCCGACGGCGGGCATTGTCTATGACAAGGAAGCACTCAAGCAGGCGTACCTCACGGGACGCGGTTCCGTCGTGGTTCGCGGCAAGGCCGAGATCGAGGAAGTGGGCACCCGCAACATCATCCGCATCAGCGAGCTTCCGTATCAGGTGAACAAGTCCGTGCTCATCGCGCGTGTCGCCGAGCTCGTCACGGACAAAGTGATCGCCGGTATCTCCGATATCCGCGACGAGTCCGACCGCGAGGGTATCCGCATCATCATCGAGCTCAAGAAGGACAGTTATCCCCAGAAGATCCTCAACCAGCTCTACAAGCACACGGACCTTCAGACGAGCTTCGGTTACAACTGCATCGCGCTCGCCGACGGCCTTCAGCCGAAGCTCCTCAACCTGCAGGAACTCCTCTCGATCTTCGTCGCACACCGCCGTCAGATGATCACGCGCCGCGTGACGTTCGACCGCGACCGTGCCAAGGAACGCGCACACATTCTCGAAGGTCTCTCCATCGCGCTCGACAACATCGACGCCGTCATCAAGACGATCAAGGAGAGCAACAGTCAGGACGACGCGAAGCTCGCGCTCATGAAGAAATTCAAGCTGAGTGAGATCCAGAGCGGCGCTATTCTCGAGATGCAGCTCAGGCGTCTCGCGGGTCTCGAGCGTAAGAAAATCGAGGACGAACTCAAGGCTACGCTCGCGTTCATCAAGGAGTGCGAGGCGATCCTGAAGGATCCGAAGCGCATCGATGCCATCATGAAAGACGAGCTCAAGGAGATGAACCGCAAGTACGGCGACGACCGCCGCACGGTGATCGTGCCGCATGCCGTCGGCGAGTTCTCGGCCAAGGACACGATCCCGAACGCGCCGATGATCGTCACGCTCACGACGCATGGCTACGTGAAGCGCCTCAGCCCCATCCAGTTCCGCGCACAGCACCGCGGTGGCAAGGGTATCAAGGGTATGACCACGAAGGAGGAGGACGAAATCATGAGCCTCGTGAGTGCCAGCAACCACGACGACATGCTGTTCTTCACGAATACCGGTCGCGTG
Source organism: uncultured Candidatus Peribacteria bacterium (assembly GCA_964508225.1). Lineage (GTDB taxonomy): Bacteria > Patescibacteriota > Gracilibacteria > Peribacterales > Peribacteraceae > CAZDRX01. The sequence goes on along the minus strand of CAZDRX010000001.1, from coordinate 81,591 downwards.
TTCAAATTGCCGGTCTACGAGCTCCCGCAGGCCAGCCGTGTCGCGAAGGGTCAGGCGATCGTGAACTTGCTCCAGCTCCAGCCGAACGAGAAGGTGGCCGCGATCATGAAGGCCAAGCTCGACGGCAAGACGCACCTCTTCATGACGACCATCGAAGGTACGGTGAAGCGCACGGAACTGAGTGAATTCGACAACATCCGCCGCTCCGGTCTCATTGCGCAGAAGGTGCCGGACGGAGACGAACTCAAGTGGGTGGTGGCGACCAGCGGCAAGGACGAGATCTTTATCTTGAGCAAGAAGGGCAAGTCGATCCGCTTTGCGGAAGGCGACGTCCGTTCCATGGGACGCGCCGCCGCCGGTGTGCACGGCATCCGTCTCGGAGCAGGGGACAAGGTGGTGGAAGCAGCCGTCGTGAGTTCGGACAAGAGCCAGCTCCTCGTCGTGATGGAGAACGGTCTCGGCAAGTCCACACCGGTCGAGCTCTACCGTCTGCAGGGTCGCGGAGGAAGCGGTGTGAAAGCCGCCCAGCTCACGGCTAAGACGGGTGACATCGTCGGCGGCTGCATCCTGCAGGAGGGCGATCAGGGCGATCTCATCTGTATCAGCAAGCAGGGTCAGGCCATCCGTATGTCGCTCGCCGATATCCCGAGCCGCGGACGCGCTACACAGGGTGTCATCGTCATGCGTCTCGACGCCGGTGACAAAGTTGCCTCCATGAGCGTCATCATGCACGATCCCGCCGCCGAAGCCGCTGCCGAAGAGGCAGCAGAGGAGGATCAGCAGCAGATCGAGGAGTTCGTGATCCCTGAGGAAGAGCCCGCGAAGAAGCCCAAAGCGAAGGCGAAGAAGGGCAAATAGGCTTGCACAGGACTTTCCGGTTCCCTACAATCCCGCAGCTATGAAGAAAGGCCTCCACCCACAGATGCATGAAGACGCCGTCACGACGTGCGTCTCCTGCAATGCCGTCTACAAGATCCCGTCGACGGTGAAGGTGCAGCAGGTGGAAACATGCAGCAACTGCCACCCCGTCTATACGGGTGAGTACCGTGGACTCATGGTCTCCGGTCGTGTGGATCGCTTCCGCAAGATGTCCGAGGCTACCAAGAAGAAGCAGGAGGAGGTCAAAGCCATCGAGGAGAAGCGCAAGGTCAAGCCCTCGAGGGTCAAGAAGGCCAAGTAAGGCCACGGAGGAGAAATGGACGGTTCCACGCTTTTGGCATGCGGGTTTTCTGGCACTCTGAAGCCAAGAGTGCTATAATCAGACTATTATGAACCTGCGTCAGGCGAAGCTGCTTGCGGCGATCATCGACGAATTCATCGGAACCGCGATCCCGGTCGGCTCCAAACAGATCATGGAGAGCGGCAATTTTGCCGTGTCCGGAGCGACCATCCGCAACGAAATGCAGATCCTGAGTGCCGAGGGTTTCATCGACCAGCCCCATATCTCCGCGGGACGCATTCCCACCGTGAAGGGCTACCGGATGTACGTGAAGGACTTCATGGATCCGACAGGGCACGAGGCTGCCGTCCGCGCGCGCTTCGATGAACTCCGTGAGCAGTACTTCCAGCACAAGGACCGCGAGCGCGTGTACGAGGCCGTCGCCCTCCTCTCCAACATGATGCCGAACGTCGCGTTCGCCACCGTGCCGCACCGCGAGCGCGTGTACTACCTCGGTCTTGCCAATGCCGTGCGCCAGCCGGAGTTCCTCGCGAATTCCCAGCTCATGAGCAGTGTCGTGGAAGTCCTGGAGAAGCGGCTCGCCGAACTCATCGATCAGATCACGCTCACGGACAAGGTGCAGTACTACATCGGTGAGCGCGACCTCTGCCAGCAGTTCGAGAGCTGCTCCATGCTGGTGACAAAGTACCGCATCCGCGATCAGGTGGGAGCCTTCGGCATCCTCGGACCCACCCGTATGGACTACGCCTACAACACCGCCGCGCTCGACATGGTCGTCAGTCTCCTCCGCGACGCGTAATTTCCCGATCTTCCTTGCCTGCACCCACTTCAGACATCGTGCTGCTCCGCATCCGTCCGACGCTGCCGGATCCTGATGAGGTGAGCGGAAAAAAGGGACCGCTTCACATCGAGCCCGCCATCTCGGCGCTCCATTCACTGAAAGATCACGACGGCATGCTGTCCTTCGAGATCGGTGCGTATCAGGGCAAGGTCTGCTTCTTCGTGCGGTGCACGGAGAGAGCGATGCCGCTCGTGGAGAGCCAGCTCTACGGACAATTTCCGGACCTCGACATCGAACGGATGGATCCGAAAGAACTCGACCCGAAGCCCGGCGAACAGATGATCGCGGCTGATCTCAAGCTCAAGAAGCACGAAATTTTCCCGATCAAGCGTCATCCGCAGTTCGACGACATGCTTGCCCGTCAGACGGTGGACACGATGGCCGGCATCACGTCGGCACTCGTCCGCTATCCGCATCCGGCGATGCGTGGACACATCCAGATCGTCTTCAAGCCGCTCAAGACCAAGTACCGCAAGCGCGTGCTCAAGTTTCTCCCGCTCATGGAGAAGGGGCTCGCGAAGATGTTCGGCTGGTACGCCAAGTTCTTCGCCACCGTGCACCTTGCACGCGGATGGCGGCGTCTCGCGTACTTTCCGGTCAACATGCTGATGGGAGGCTACCGCGTGTGGTTCAACATTCTGCCGACGATGGACGAAGTGACGGGCGCTGCAGCCCGTGAGATGGACACGCATGAGGAGACGCTCGCAAGCGGCCGCAGAAACCACGAAGCCGAAGACCCGATCTCCGCAGCCATCGATAAGGTGAATCGCCTCATGTATCTCTCCAATGTCCGCATGTACGTCACGGCGCCTGTCGCGCAGAGACTCGCCGCCGAGCACAAGATGGAGGAGCTCATGGGCAGCTACAAGCAGTTCGCCCTTCCGAACTGCAACAGCTTTATCGTGAAGAAGACGTATGTGTCCGAGTCGATGACGCCGGATTTCCGGATGTATCCGTACGTTCTGTCCGTGGAAGAGCTCGCCACGCTGTGGCACTTCCCGAACACGCTCGTCAAAACCCCGAATATCGACTGGGTCATCAGCAAGAAGCTCGAGCCGCCCGTCGACCTTCCGGTGCCGGAGACCGATCCGGATATCACGATTCTCGGTGAGGCCGTCTTCCGCGGACACCGCACGAAGTTCGGTATCAGGCCCGACGACCGTCGTCGTCACATGTACATCATCGGTAAGACAGGTATGGGTAAATCCACCCTGCTCGAGAATATGATCCATGCCGATATTCTGAACGGCAAAGGCGTGGGCGTGATCGATCCGCACGGCGACCTGATCGAGGCCGTCCTCCGGTTCATTCCCAGCCAGCGCACGAACGACGTCATCCTCTTCGATCCCGCCGACCGCGATTTCCCGCTCTCCTTCAACATGCTCTCGGCGAGAGATCCGAACCAGTTCCCGCTCGTCGTGTCGGGACTCATGAGCGTCTTCACCAAGCTCTGGCCGGACGTCTGGAGCGGACGCATGGAGCACATCCTCCGCAACACGCTTCTTGCCCTCATCGAGGGGCAGGGGAATTCCATGCTCGGCATTCTCCGCATGTTCTCCGACGATGTCTTCCGCAAGAAAGTCACGGACCATCTCGAGGACCGTCTCGTGAAGAGTTTCTGGGAGGACGAGTACGCCGGCTGGTCCGAGAAGTACCGTACGGAAGCCATCGCAGCCATCCAGAACAAGATCGGACAGCTCCTCTCGGTGCCGATGATCCGCAATATCGTGGGTCAGGTGGGCAGCAAGCTCTCCATTCGTGAGGCCATGGATCAGGGCAAGATCGTGCTCGTGAACCTGAGCAAGGGCAATATCGGTGAGGACAACTCGGCGTTCCTCGGCTCCATGCTCGTGACCAAATTCCAGCTTGATGCCATGAGCCGGACGGACGTTCCCGAGAAGCAGCGCAAGGACTTCTACCTCTACGTCGATGAGTTCCAGAACTTCGCGACGGAGTCGTTTGCGACGATTCTCTCCGAGGCACGCAAGTACCGCCTGAACCTCACGCTCGCGCACCAGTACGTGGGTCAGCTCACGCTCGGCGACAACAAGGATGCACTCCGTGACGCCGTCTTCGGCAACGTGGGTTCCATGGTGAGCTTTCAGATCGGTTCCGATGACGCCGAAGATCTGAGTCTCCAGTTCGAGGAGCTCGTCACCCAGAATGACATCCTGAGCCTCCCCAAATACCACGCGTACATGCGCCTCATGGTGGGAGGCATGGCCAGCAAGCCGTTCTCCGTCTCGACACTTCCGCCTCCTAAGCCTGAGACCGATACGAACCGCGTTGAGCTCATCCGCAGGGCCTCGCGCGAGCGTTACTGCGAGAAGCGCGCGGTGGTGGAGGAGAAGATCGGCAAGTGGCTTGATAGCGCCAAGGAAGGCCGTAACATCGTCGTGAAGGCCGAGAAAGCCAAGGAGAAGGAGACCGAAGAGCGCGAGAAGGCCAAGAAGAAGGGGATGAAGCTCGAGGAGTACCGCGCATGGCGCGACCGCGAGATGTGGATGAACGATTTCAACGCACTGCGCAAGAAGGCGATTGCCGAGCCGCTTTCCGCGGAGGAACAGGCGAAGATGAAGGATCTCGAAGGCAAACTCGAGAAGAGCGGGGGAGTGCCGCCGCCGAGCAAGGCGATGCTCGAAGCGATGAACGGGAAGCAGCCGAAGGCGTAACAGTGCTGTATGATCATGTCATGGCTACCATCGATGATTTCCTGAAACTCGATATCCGCATAGGGCGCATCACCGATGTGCAGGATTTTCCTGAAGCCCGCAAACCCGCATACAAACTCACGATCGACTTCGGACCGGAGATCGGTCTGAAGAAGTCCTCCGCGCAGATCGTGAAGAATTACACGAAGGAGCAGCTCCTTGGCCGTCGTGTGCTCTGTGTGGTCAATTTTCCTCCCCGCCAGATCGGGCCGTTTCTTTCCGAAGTACTCACGCTCGGTGTGCCGGACAGTGCCGGAGAAGTCGTTCTCATCGCGCCGGACACCGAAGTGCCGCTCGGAGGCCGTTTGTACTAACAACGGATATTAAGAAGATGTCACTTGCTTTGACCATGCTGCGTTTTCCATAATGCCCTCCGAGTTTCCTTTCCCTTCTTTCTTATGACACGCGCACAGCGTTTTCTTGTGAAGGTCGTCCCGGCCACGTTCGTCGTCGGCACCATCTTCGGTTTCGGCGTTTCCGCCGGTATGGCAGCCTTCAAGGGTTCCGCCATCTTCCGTGACATCCCGTCGGGTCACTACGCCGATGAAGCCATCGGTGAGATGTACTCTCTCGGCATCATCAAGGGCTTGGACAGTTCGCACTTCGCCCCCGATGCGCCGATCACGCGCGGACAGGTGGCAATTCTCCTCCAGCGCCTGCGCAATGAGCTGAACGGCATCACATCAAGTACGAGCTCCTCCCGCAGCAGCTCTTCCTCCGTAAGTTCCAGTGTGGCGAGTTCCTCGAGCACCTCAAGCTCCAGCTCATCCTCCACATCGTCCTCCTACAACCCGGGAGGATCTGTCCGCTTCGATGCGAATGCCTACAACGTGGACAAGAACGTGGCGACCGGCATGATCAACATCATCATTGTCCGTACGGGCGGTAACCAAGGCTCCGGAACGGTGGATTACAGCTTCAGCGGCGGCACGGCCATCGCGGACAAGGACTACACGCCTGCATCCGGCACGCTCAGCTTCGCCAACAAGCAGACGAGCCAGAAGGTCGCCATCCAGATCAAGAACAACACGTCTGCCGTCGGTACGAAGACCGTGACGCTCACGCTCAAGAAGCCGACCGGCGCAATGACGCTTGGTACGCCCGCTTCGGTCACACTCAATATCAATGACCCGGCCAACCCGAACATCTCCTCTTCCTCCGCCAGCGTCTCCTCCGCAGCGGCAGCTGCCACGACTATTTCTCTCAGCGCCGCCGGATACGGCGTCATGGAGAACGCAGGATCGATCACGATCACAGCCACCCGCAGCGGTGATACGACCGGTTCCCACAGCGTGAACTACGGTACGTCCAACGGCTCCGGTTCTTCTGGTTCCGACTATTCGTCCACCTCGGGCACCTTCACGTTCGCTGCAGGCGAAACCACGAAGACCTTCACGGTCACCGTAGTCAACAACGTGACCGTCGATGGCAACCGCACGTTCAATATCGCCCTCTCGAACCTCACGGGCCCCAATGTCGCACTCGTCACGGCTTCAGCTCTCGTGACGATCAATGACGACGAAGCCGTCGCCATGGGCAGCGGATCGATCAAGTTCAGCTCCAATTCGTACCAGGCCTCCGCAAGCAACGGAAAAGTGACGATCACCATCAATCACGTCGGCGGCATCGGGGCGGTCTCGGTGGGCTACTCGACCGCCAACAGCACGGCGCAGGCGGGCACGGACTACTCCGCCACGAGCGGCACCATCAACTTCGCCGCCGGAGAGACGAGCAAGACGGTCATCGTTCCGATCGCACAGAAGTCCATCTCCAGCTCGATCGCCTTCAGCATCAGCCTGAACTCGCCTGTGAAGGCGCCTCTCGCCGATCCGAGCGCCGCGACGATCACCATCTCGAACTAGCGCCTTCTCTATCACAGGAATCCATGGAAGCCGTGATCCGCAAGGATTACGGCTTCTTCAGTACGAAGAGCCAGAAGACGACGGCGACCACGATGCGGTACACGCCGAAGGCAATGAACGAGTGGGTACGCACGTACCGGAGCAGCCACTGGATGGCGATGTACGCGGCGACGAAGGACGTCACGAAACCTACGGCGATCGTGAGGAGGTCATGACTGCCGAACGCGCCTGCGGACTTGTACAGGTCGAGTGCAGTGGCACCCGCCATGGTCGGGATAGCGAGGAGGAACGAGAAATCCACGATCACGGAGCGCCGCACACCCAGAGCCATGCCACCGATGATCGTGGCCGCCGAGCGTGACGTGCCGGGGATCACGGCGAGTGTCTGGAGAATGCCGATGAGCACGGCTTTGCCAATCGTGATCTTCTCCACTGTCTCCACGGCAGTCCTCGTTTCCTTGTACCAGAGTTCGAAGGCGATGATGATGAAACCGCCAAGAAACAGCGCCCATGCGACGACCGACGGTTCGAGGAGATAGGTCTTCACGGCACTGTGCAGGAGGGCTCCGAGGAGGGCTGTGGGTACGAACGCCACGAGGACCAGTGTGAGTACACGCCGGCTTTGCAGGAGTGTCTTCCAGAAAATGACGAGCGCTGCCGCGATGGCGCCGAGCTGGATGACGATGTCGAAGCTCTTCACCGCGTCGGTGGAGGTGATGTCGAAGAGGTGCTGCGCGAGGATCAGGTGTCCGGTCGAGGAGATCGGCAGGAACTCCGTGATTCCCTCCACGATTCCAAGCAGGGTGGCAGCAAAGAGACTCATCGCGCTGCGAGAGCGTAGATCACGTACGGAAGCAGGAGGAGCGCCATCATCGCGCCGTAGATCGCGAGAGCCACGAGGGAGGCCGCGGAGCCTACGTCCTTCGCCATCTTCACTCCCGGGTGCTCATGGCCGCCGCGTGCCGTCTTCAGGTGATCATCGAAGGTGTCTGTGACGCGCTCAATGGCGGTGTTGATCAGCTCGATCGTCACAAAGAACCCTGCGGCCATCGTGGCGATGATGAGCGCGAACGGATCGACGCGGACGAGGATGCCGAGGACGAGGAGGAGCGCATGTCCGAGCACGAAGCGGCGCAGATTCGTCTCGTACTTGATCGCGTGCACGAGACCTTCCACGGCATGGCCGAAGCTCTTACGGGTGCGTTTCATGGCTTAGAGGTTGATGCCGGGAACCGGGAACATCCGGCAGAACGTCTTCACTTCTTCCTGCAGCTTCACGAGAGAGGCTTCATCGCCGCGCTGCTCGATGGCGCGGAGCATGAATGCCCCGAGCGTCTCCATATCCTTCTCCTTCATGCCGCGGGTCGTGATGGCCGGTGTGCCGAGCCGGACGCCGGACGGATCCATCGGCTTGCGCGTGTCATTCGCGATCATGTTCTTGTTCAGTGTGATGCCGACTCTATCGAGCACGGTCTCCACGTCGCTGCCGCCGATGCCCCACGACTTCACGCAGTCGATGAGCATGAGATGGTTGTCCGTGCCGTTCGTGACGAGCTTGGCGCCTTTGTCCATCATGAACTTGGCGAGGTGCTTGGAGTTCGCCACCACCTGACGAGCGTACGTCTGGAACTCCGGCTTGAGCGCCTCACCGAACGCAACGGCCTTCGCGGCGATCATCTGCATGATGGGGCCGCCCTGGAAACCGGGGAACACAGACTTGTCGATCTTCTTCCCGAGCTCGGGGTCGCGCGTCATGATCATGCCCCCGCGCGGACCGCGGAGCGTCTTGTGCGTGGTCGTCGTGATGACGTCGAAACCGTCATCGAAGGGGTTCCTGAGTGCTTTGCCTGCGATGAGACCCGCGATGTGCGCCATGTCGGCCACGGTGATCGCACCCACTTCATCGGCGATGGCCTTCATCTTCGCGTAATTGAGTTCGCGCGGGTACGCCGAGAAACCCGCGAGGATCATCTTCGGCTTCTCCTTCTTCGCCACCGCGAGCATTTCGTCGTAGTCGATCTCACCCGTCTCCGGATCCTTCATCTTGTAGCGCACGAACTTGAAGATCTTCGTGATGTACGTGACGGGATGGCCGTGGGTGAGGTGGCCGCCGTGGCTTAAGTCCATGCCCATGACCGTATCGCCCGGTTCGAGGAGCGCGAAGTACATCGCGACGTTCGCAGGTGCTCCTGCGTGCGGCTGGACGTTGGCGTGGCCGGCATTGAAGAGCTTCTTCGCGCGTTCGATGGCGAGCGTTTCCACTGCATCGGTGAATTCCTGTCCGGCGTAGTACCGCTTGCCCGGATACCCCTCGGAGTACTTGTTGTTGAAGACCGTGCCCATCGCCTCGAGGACGGCGGGGGAGACGTAGTTCTCGGATGCGATGAGCTCGACGCCGTCGGCCTGTCGCTTCATTTCGCCGAACAGAGCCTTGTACACGTCCGGATCGCACTTCTGGAGGTTGTCATAGGTGGGCATGGCCGGATTCTAGGCGAAGAATTCCCCCTTGAGAATGGTGATCGTCGCTTTTTGCGGCTCATGTCGGTTTTTCTTTACTTTTTCCGGAACAGTCTTGTCGCGGTGAGCACGAGATCGACGCTTTCATCATGCGGTTCCATCGGAATCTCCTGCACGATCTGACAGTCGAAGCACACGCCGATCATGATCGTCTTCGGATTCCGCTTCCGCTGTTCGCTGATCCAGCGGTCGTACCCTCCATTTCCGCGTCCGAGCCGATGTCCGTCCGTCGTGAACGCACGTCCGGGGATGATCGCGATATCCACCGCAGATTCGTCGAGGGGTGCGCTCTCCCGTGGTTCGAGGATGTTCGTCACGGGATGTCTGTGGATATCTGCGAGGGATCGGATCCGGTGCATCACCATGCGGTTACCTTCTACTTTTCCCATGCAGATCACGTTTTTTTGCGTCAGTAGTTCTGTCACGATCGGCGAAATATCCGGTTCGTCCAGATACGGCGAGTACGCGGCGAGGGCACGGTGGCCTTCCGGGAGGAGCTTGCGGAGTTCGCGCACGACGATCTGGCTCTCGACTCTCCGGTCGTTCTCCGACATCTTTGCGAGACGCTCTTTGATCGCCCGGCGGAGTTCGATCTTTGCTTCCATCTACATGCCACCGAAGACTTCGGCTGCGGCTTCCGCGAGATCCGTCGTGGGTTCCGCGGTGATGCGGGTCGCCGCCTTCTCCACCGTGCAGCGGATGCGCACCGGCTTCATGAAGATCGATTGCAGCGTTTCCTCGACCGTGCGGCTCGCCTTCGTGTCCGCAATCTTGTCACAGTGAAATGACGATGCGAACGAGAGGAATACGGTGCCGTTCTCGACACCCGTGATCGTCGCATCTTTGAGGCTCATGCGTACGGACGGCGGCGATACGGCCTTGAGCAGCTGGTCCCAGTTCCGGTGCATTCCCTCAACGGTGAGATCCTGCGCTTCCACGATGGAAGGTTTGGCAGGCGCCTCTTCAGGCTTGGGTGCCGGAGCGGAGACCTGCGGTTCGGGCGTCTGCGGTACGGAGATTCTCGGGTGTTCAGCCGATGGGATTCTCGGAGCAGGAGCGGCAGCGGGTGATTCGAGTTCGTCGGTGCAGAGCATGACGAGTGCCGACTCGAGGACGAGACCCGGAACAGGGGAGAGCCGCAGATCTTTCAGCGCCTGCAGGAGAATATCCATCATCCGGATGAACGGAACGGCAGACTCCTTCCTCTCGATGGCTCCGTGCATGCCGCTCCTGATGTGCCCGAGGAGATCGGTCACCACGGTGTCGAGAGGGATGTTGGCTTCCTCCATCTGTGCCACGAGCTCCGCGAGCTTGGGGATATCCTTCTCGCCGAGCGCGGCGAAGACGTCTTCGAGGAAGACCGCTGAGGTACGACCGATTCTCTCGGTGACGTCGGCGAGGCTGATTTTGGGCAGTGACCGCAGCTGGTCGAGGAGAGAGATGCCGTCGCGGAAGCTGCCGGAAGCGTGACGTGCAATGGTGCGGAGCGCCTCACGGTCGACCACGATCCGTTCCTGATCGACGATGTACTGGAGCCGGCGGACGATGTCCTCGTCCTTCACCCGCTTGAACAGGAAGCGCTGGCAGCGCGACTGGATCGTATCGGGAACCTTGTGCAGCTCGGTCGTGGCGAGAATGAAGAACGCGTAGTCCGGCGGTTCCTCGAGTGTCTTCAGGAGCGCATTGAAAGCTTCCTTCGTGAGCATGTGTACCTCATCGATGATGTAGACCTTCGCCTTGGAGACGGCGGGGGAGAAGTTGATCTTCTCGATCAAGTCCCGCACGTCGTCGATGCGGCGGTTACTCGCTGCATCGATCTCGATGAAGTCCACGAGGGAGCCCTCTTCGATTCCCTTCGTCATCTGGGCACGGATCACGTCATCCTCGATTCCTTTGAGGAGAATGGTCTTCGCCATGATACGCGCCACGGACGTCTTGCCCGTGCCGCGCGTGCCGCAGAGGAGGTAGGCATGCGAAATACGGTCCTTGGCGATCGCCTGTTCCATCGTGGTCACCACGTGGTCCTGACCCACCACATCGGCGAAGTTCTGGGGCCGGTACTTGAGGTACAGCGTCATGGGGGAACCGGAGTATATCACCCCTTGTCACCGTGGATGAAGAACGCCGTAAGAAGTCCGGATTGAGAATTCCGACGTCTTCGATACACTGTGCGTGCTTTTCCCCACCCACCCGATGACGAAGACTTCTCTCGTACTCTCTCTGGCCGGCGCCTTTCTCTTTGCCGCCTGCGGCACGGTGGATACGACGGGCATCAGCGCCGCATCCTCCAAGCAGCCTTTCGGACCTTTGAGCGCTTCCGTGACCGTCACGGAGTACGGCGATCTCCAGTGTCCGGCCTGCAAGGGTGCCTATGACCTTATCAACAAGCCTCTCCTTGCGAAGTACGGCACGAGGATCAAGTTTGCCTACAAGCAGTTCCCCCTTCAGAACATCCACCAGTACGCACTCAAGGCCGCCGAGGCATCCGAGTGCGCTGCCGATCAGGGAAAGTTCTGGGAATTCGTGGATGCTGCCTACATGAAGCAGTCCGATCTCAGCAGCGAGTCGCTGCGCACATGGGCGAAGGATCTGAGCCTCGATATGGATCTCTTCGAGCGTTGCCTCACTTCGGGCATCAAGAAGAAGACAGTGCTTGCGGAGTTTGCCGAGGGTCAGAAACTGGGTGTGAACTCAACGCCGACGTTCTTCGTGAACGACAAGCGCGTGAAGATCAATCAGGTCACCGATCTCGAAGCCGCGGTGGAAGAGGCTCTCAAGCAGGCGACATCCACTCCTCTCTAGAGAGGTTCCTTGCCGCGCACCGAGAGCTGCGAGAATCCGTAGAGCCGCTCCAGCTTGGTGTCGAAGAGGACGAGAGTCCGCAGAAGTTCCGGCTCCTCCTGATGCGGTACATCGTAGGCAGTGGGTCCGTACGGCGTCTGGATTTCGCCGAGATCGATCGCTGTCTCGTCCGGAAAGGTGGCATCGCGGGGATCGACAACCGTCGAGAGGAACACATGGAGAGACGGCCCCGGATCGGTTTCGAAGTCCGAGGAGAAGTAGAGGACATCGTCGACGTAGAGGGCGTATCCGATCACACTCTGCTTTTCTCCGATGAGCGCCCCCATCATGCCGCGATCCTGGAGAAGTCTTGCCTCGGCCGCGATGCTCTTGGCATCCGAGATCTTTCCTGTGACATAGTCTGCCATCCCCGGTTCCTGTATCACCGGATCACTCTCGATGATGAGATCGGCCAGACGATCGGCGAGCTCGTCACCGTACCGCGAAGCGGTGAGGGGATTCACGATTTCCGTCGCAATGTCCGTCGTCCTGTGGGAATTGCAGGCGGAGAGGAGCAGGGTAGCCGTCAGAACGGCGAAGAGGGAGGTGCGCATAGGGGCGTATTGTGGGCACGCCGGCGCTGCTTGGCAAGATCGGTTCCTTAGGACGCCAGCATTTTGGCGTTCGCTCCCTGATACCGGAAGCCCGCACCATTGATCGTCCGTGCAAGAGAGCGCATCTCCGTGAGAATGAGCAGACCTTCACGCATCCAGGCTTCGCTCTTCGGTTCGCCGTCCGTGTGCGGACAGAAGGTGGTCCAGTACAGCCATTTCGGATCCTGCTCATGTTCCATCTTCTCCGCGAGCGCGCTCTGCACACCGCCGGAGTTCACATTGGTGTGGAGGTACGTTGCCTTGTGCTTCGCAGTCTCCTGCTTGCGGAAGTAATTCCGGTCGGCGGTCTCGTAGTCGAGAACGTCATGACGTCCGACGTCGAGACCCTGCTCGGCGCGGTGCTTCGTGAGCTGCTCCTGGTCTTCACTCGATCCTTTCCTCGCCACATCATCATTCAGGTATGGAGGCCCGTGCGTCCGGCACCAGATGTTGTTGTACCAGACCCACCGGAACTGGTGGATCGCGCGGTTCGCGTGATTGCTCTTGAGGAGCCTCTCCACGAGCGGCTTCATCTCGGAGTGCGACTGTCCGAAGCGTTCGAGGAGCAGATCAAGACGGTGCTTCGCCTCCGTCGCCTTATCCGCACCCTGCTTTTCTTTTCCTTTGAACTGCGTCACGTAGCGCTCCATGGACTTGAGTCGCGGCCAGTCCGAATCCTTGAGATGCATGGTCTTCGCTTCCGCGATGAGGAGCGCTGCATCGTCCCAATCCTTCATGTCCATCGCGTGACGGATCTTGAGGAAGGCAGGCTGTTCGTTCGCGACTTCCTTCGCATCGCCGAGGCGCTGTTCAGCTTCCTCCACATACCGGACGCGCTGGGCGTAGTGCATGGAGAGGAACTGTGATGCGGGGATGATCTTGAAGCCGCGCGCCGCAGAGTCAGCGCCGCGTTCGCGGAACTTGTCCGCGACCGCATCGTAGCGTCCACGCACCTTTTCCCAGTTCTTCATGAGGGACGAGAGAGACGTGCTGCCGGATCCGTTCACGAAGGCTTCGATCTTCTTCGGGTTTGCACTGCTCTCGAAGACGCGCTGCAGCCACTTTCCCTCCTTTCCGGCGCCGAGGATTCCGCGGGAGACCGCGTCGCTCAGCTTCGACTTCGCCTGCACATAGAGATCCGTCTGGGACTTCTCGATCGCCTTGAGTGCGCCGCGCGCTGCCCCCACAAGGCTTTTCCTCTTGTCGAAGTGGAGATCAAGGAACTGACCTTCGTCCTTCAGGCTCGCGAATTCCGGATACTGCTTCACGAGATCGCTGAAACCCTTGTCCCGCATCACTTCCTTTCGTTCCTCTGCGGCCTTTTTCCATCCCGCCATGTACTTTGCCATGTCGCCCTTCACCCAGTTCTCCCTTGCCTTGTAGCCCACATTCTTGTCGCGGAAGCGCTCCTCCCACTTCTTGAATGACTGCTGGTTGATCCAGCGGCTACTCAGTGCGGTCTGCATCGAGCCGTAGAAGCTGTTGTAGAGCTCTCGGCCGGAACTCAGCTGCTTCCTGAGGAAGCCTTCGTAGAACTCGCGGAGTGACTTCACACCTTCTGCGGATGCATCCTGCGTGCGGATCCATGTCTCGAGCTGGCGTGTCTCGGATTCGCCTGCGATTCCTTTCTGACGGAATGTTTCATCGATGTATCCGCGGATCTGATCCACGATGTGACTGCGCTGGGAATGGAGCGCGGAAACGGATTCCGTCTCGGTCTCTGGAGCGCGTTGCTGCCGGGGGGCTGTTTCAACTGCCATGGGCTGACAAGTATACAGAATCTGACAATGTTGACCGCGGATCTCCGTTGCATTTTTCCTATTCTCCCGCCGCATAAGACTGTGATACGCTTCGCTCCCGATGATCCTCTCCGATCGCGATATCAAGGCGGCTATCACCTCAGGACGGGTGAAAATCGAGTCCACACAGGGCGAGCTTTTCCCGCATATTCATGCTTCCAGTATGGATCTGCGCCTCGGCAACGTCTTCAAAGTCTACGAGCACAGCAAGTACGCGCTCCTCGACCCCAAGAACCCCAAGACCTTCGCGCAGAACATGCGCATCATCACGATTGCCGACGGTGATCCGTTCATCGTGCAGCCGGGTGAGTTCATCCTCGGTGTCACCATGGAGAAAATCTCCGTCCCCGACGATCTCGTCGTGCGCGTGGAAGGAAGGTCGTCGCTCGGACGCCTCGGCATCATCGTCCACTCGACCGCCGGCTTCGTCGATCCCGGCTTTGTGGGCACCATCACGCTCGAGATCAGCAATTTGAACCGTCTCCCCGTCGCGCTCTATCCGGGCATGCGCATCTGCCAGCTCGCGTTCGAGATGATGTCGAGCCCCGCCGAGACGCCGTACAACGCGAAGCCCGGCAGCAAGTACCAGAACCAGGTTCTTCCGGAGGAGAGCCGCCTGTCCATCGACGCGGAGTTCGTCAATGCCGCCAAGTCCCTGTAACCGATACCCTGCTTCCACGATGTTCAAGGTTCATAACCGCACCGGTGTTGATCTTGCGAAGATGCTGAAAGGAGGCGTCATCATGGATGTGGTTACGGCCAAGCAGGCCCGCATCGCCGAGGCTGCCGGAGCGTGCGCAGTCATGGCACTCGAGCGTGTTCCCTCCGATATCCGCGCGCAGGGAGGAGTGGCACGTATGAGTGATCCTGCGCTCATCAAAGAAATCCGGAAAGCGGTCTCGATTCCGGTGATGGCCAAGGTGAGAATCGGTCACACGATGGAAGCGAAGATCCTCGAGTCTCTCGGGATCGACTTCATCGACGAATCCGAAGTGCTCACACCCGCTGATCCGTTCGATCACGTGGACAAGCGTCCGTTCAAGGCGCCGTTCGTCTGTGGTGCGACGAATCTTGGCGAGGCTCTGCGCCGTATCAGCGAAGGCGCATCCATGATCCGCACGAAGGGTGAGGCGGGCACGGGCAATGTCATCGAAGCCGTGCGTCATCTCAAGCTCATTCACGGCGAGATTGCGTCTCTCAAGACGATGAAATCAGCGGAGCTCAAGGCGTTCGCGCGGCAGGAGCGCGTCCCCGTCGACCTTGTCGAGAACGTACGCAAAGAGCAGCGCCTCCCCGTCGTCACGTTCGTCGCCGGAGGCATCGCAACACCGGCAGACGCCGCCCTTCTCATGGATCTGGGTGCCGAGGGTGTGTTTGTCGGTTCCGGCATCTTCAAATCCAAGGATCCCCGCCGCATGGCTTCGGCCATCGTGCAGGCCACCGTGCATTACAAGGACAGCAAGAAGCTCGCGGAGATTTCGTCAGGGCTTGGAGCCGCGATGGCCGGCCTCGAGATCGGCACATTGCCGACAAAGATGGCAGACAGAGGATGGTAATCAAACGAAAGGGCCACCTACGGTGTCCCTCTCGTGGGCTCACCCTTCCCTAAAAGGAGCGCTCCAGCGACGGGACCCACCTTCGGCACCCGCCGCTTCGCGCGATTTGTTTTCATTATCTATACTTCACGTATGGTCATTGGAGTTTTAGCTTTTCAGGGTGACTTCGCGGAACACGTGCAGATTCTGACGCGCCTGCATGTGCCGTCACTCGAAGTCCGTGCGAAGGATGACCTCTCGAAGATCGACGGCCTCATCATTCCGGGAGGGGAGAGCACGGTGATCGCGAGGTTTCTCGCATCCAGTGGCGTCGGAAAGGAAATCCAGCGCCGTCTCAGGGACAAGCGGCACCCTCTTGCGGTCTACGGCACCTGCGCGGGCGCCATCGTGCTCGCACGGAAGGCGACGGGGAAGAATGCCCCCCGCACACTGGGGCTCATCGATATCGTCGTCGACCGCAATGCGTACGGCACGCAGATCGAGAGCTTCGAGACCGTGATCAACGTCCGCGACATCAAGGAGCCGCTCTCCGTCGCCTTCATCCGTGCTCCCAAGATCACGCACACCGGCCGCTGTGTTCAGGTGCTCGCCCATGATCAGGGGCTTCCGGTGCTCGTCCGGCAGGGAAGAGTCCTCGTCGGTACGTTCCACCCCGAAGTGCGGGCGGAAACAGCCATTCACCGGTACTTCATCGACTCTATTCTCGCACAGTAGCCACTATTCGAAACGGACAGACCCGAGGAAGTGCTGGAAGCCGCTCTCGAATGCGTCATCGCCGAAGGCCTGTTTGTGGAGGATCATGTTCTTCTGCGGGAAGTAGGTGAAGGCACCTCCCGTCGCTCCCTTGTCCACCGAGCCGTCAGGATTCTTCCTGAGGATCTGCACTTCCGCCTCCATGCCGCCGATGGTCTGCATTTCCCAGTGGTCGGTGAAGGCTGCCGCATCGGGATTGTTCTTCAGGCGTTCGATGAACGTCGGGATCACGCTGTCATTGTCCGTGAAGTACACGTCCACCTGCGTCCAGTTCGTGTCGCCGTAGGCCACCTGATCCTTGGCGAACGAGTACCGGACAAGCGCTGCGTCCAGGTAGGTCACGTCATCCGGCGGGAGGGAGAGCAGGCCTGTGTCCCCGCGGTTGACCGCACTCCACGAGACGGGGAGTTCGAAGGTCATGGGTCCCATCGTGACGGTCTTGAAGCCTGTTTCGTTTGCAGAGCACGGTGCTGCCACCTGATCCATGGTCACCGCGGGTGCCGTCTCGGGAGCTGAGGGCATCACGGCATCTTCTTCGATGACCGGCATTGCTTCCGTTTCGGGTGCCGCAGCTTTTTCCTCGACGGGTGCCTGTGCACCGCACGAAGAAAAGAGAATCGCGCTCACGAGAGCAAGTGTCTTGAGGTGATTGTGCATATGGAGATCACTATACCCTCAAATGAACTCCTGCATCAATTTCGTCACGTCGAACGGGACGACCTCCTGAGCGGGGGTCGTGGCCTTTCCCTGTCTCGGTACGAGGCGCTCGTAGAAGTTCGGGATGTCTTCACGGCGGTAGAGGATGCCGGTGGCGATCCGCTTGTCCGTCTCGATGGCGAGCTTCCGCGCCTTCACCAGATCCGAAGGGTCATGGCCTTCGTTCTCCACCTTGTAGTACTTCTCGAGGAGCATCGTGTGCGTGGCGAAGTGGTTGTATGTCGGGCAGGCCTGCAGGATGTCCACGAACGCGAAGCCGCGGTGACTGATTGCTTCCTTGAGCACGGACGTCATCTGCTTGATGTCGCCCGAGAATGCGCGCGCCACGAACGTCGGCTCCAGCGAGAAGATGAAGTCCATGGAATTGAGTGTCATTTCAGGCACGCCGTTCGGTGCCGTGTTCATCGGCTGGTTCTGCGGTGTGAGTGAGCTTGCCTGACCGGTCGTGAGTCCGTAGTTGCCGTTGTTGTGGAGTACGAAGACGATCGGATAGTGGCTCCGTACGGCGTGGACGAGGTGGCCGATGCCTTCCGAGAAGCTCGCGCCGTCGCCGCCGAAGGCGAGCACGGGGATCTTCGGATTCGCGAGCTTGGCACCCGCGGCGAACGGAAGCACGCGTCCGTGCAGACCGTGGAAGCGGTAGCCCTGCAGCTTGTCCGAGGCGTTGCCGTGACAGCCGACGTCGTAGCAGAGGAGTGCCTGATGCGGCGCGATCCCAAGCTCCGTGAGCGCCATCTTGGCGGCTGTCCAGATGCCGTAGTTGCCGCAGCCGTCGCACCACGTGCAGGGGTTCTCGGAGTGGAAGTCCTTCATGGAGGCGCCGGCGGTGTCGAGCTTGATGGCCATGATTACGAGAGGAGGGAGGAGATCTTCTGTGTCAGTTCATCGACGAAGAACGGACGGCCGTCGTACTTCAGGATCTTCGTCTTCATCTCGAGTCCGCACTCCTGACGGACGAGGAGCCCCAGCTGTCCCTGGAAATTCCCCTCGATGAGGATTGTCTTCTTCGCACTCTTCGCGAGCTTCTGGAGCTTCTCGGTCTTGAGCGGCCAGAGGTACCGGTAGTGCAGGTAGCCGATCTTCTTGTCCTTGAGCGCATCCGTCTTCAGCGCATCGATCACCACAGACTTCGTACTGCCCCAGCCGACGAGGAGAACTTCCGGCTGCTCAGCCCCGTACAGTTCGGGCTCGGGAAGTCCCGCCTTCAGCGCCTCGGCTTTCTTCATGCGCTTCTCCATCTGTGCGTTCGCGTTTACGGCACCTTCCTCCACCGATCCGTCGCCGCTGTGCTCGTCACCCTGCGCGACGAACGTGGGAGCGTCACTGCCCGGCAGCCAGCGCGGGGACACACCGTCCTTCGCCGTGGCATCGTAACGGTCTGTTGCCTTGAGCTTCCTCAGCTTCGCTGCGTCCGTCACGAGCGAACCACGATCGATCGCGATCTTCTTCATGTCGTACAGAGGCTGCGTGTAGAGCGCTTCTGCGATCTGCTTGTCCGTGAGCACGATGACGGAGATCTGATACTTCTCAGCGAGATTGAATGCGTCGTTCATGAGTGTGAACGCATCGTCTGAGTCCGAGACGGACATCACACAGCGTGCGAACTCACCGTGCGAGGTGTGAACCGCCATGAGGAGATCGCCCTGCCCCGTCCATGTCGGAAGGCCTGTGGCAGGCCCCGGACGCTGCGCGAGGACGAAGACGGTCGGGTTCTCGATGATGGCATTGAGTGACACAGTCTCGCTCATGAGATCGAAGCCGCCGCCGGACGTCGCCGTGAGCGCGCGCGTACCCATGTACATGGCGCCCGAGACGATCTGTGCCGCCGTGATCTCGTCCTCCGCCTGCTTGATCACCATTCCCGTTTCGTTCTGGATGGATGCGATGTACGTGAGGAGGGGGGAGCTCGGGGTCATCGGATAGCCGGCATACAGACGGACGCCTGCCGCGACGGCACCGAGACCCATGGCCTTGCTGCCGGTGAGGAGCATCTGCTTCCTGAATTCCGCTTTGGGTTTCGGGAGCTGCACCGTCACTCCCGCGTTCTTCGCCTGCAGCGCAAAGCCGGCATCGATGCACTGCATGTTGAGATCAAGGAGATCCTTCTTCTTCGCGAACCGTTCGCCCACCATCGTCTTCAACGGTTCGGCTTTCTGTCCGAGCACCGCCCAGACGAATGAGGCGAGCAGCACGTTCCCGAGGATCGGCTTTGCATTCAGTGTCTTGAGGGTCTCCTCGATCGGCAGGCAGATCATCTGGAGGCTCTGCTTCTCGATGCGCTGCTTGTCCGCATCCGGAAACTTCCAGCCTGCGGTCGAGTGGGCGAAGATCCCGCCCGGCTTCACGTCCGTGATGTTGTGCTCGAGTCCGTGGTGATTGAGCGCGATGACCACATTCACCATTGTCTCCGTGCTCTCGATCCTCTCGTCCGAGATGTCGAGCTGGTAGCTCGCGTGCCCTCCTTTGATGAGCGACGGATATTCGCGGTAGCCGAAAACACAGTAACCGCTGCGCTTGAGCGCCTTTGCCAGGATTTCACCGACGGAGTCGATGCCCTGACCGGACGCGCCGACGATCTTGAGAGAGATGCGGTTCATTTCTTCTTCGGGGAAGCGACCGGAGCGGGGAGGGCATTGATCTTGCCCGTGAATTCCTTCGCCCATGCATCGATTTTCTTCGTCTGGTCGAAGGGATCATTCACGATCTTCAGTGTCGGCAGGAGCAATTTTGCACCGCGTGACTGGAGGTACTCCGTGAGCTTGTCGGCGGCGCGCGCTGTGAAGTAGTACCGTTCGTCGCCAAGGCCGATGGCAGCTGCAGATTGTCCTTTCAGTTCGGCATCTTTGGCGCGTCCCGTGAGGAGATCGTGCATGTACGGACTCAGCTGCCCCTCCGCGCCGCCCGTGTTCCACGAACCGCACGCGAGCAGCAGAACATCGCCCTTCAGGAGATCTTCGGGTTGCGTGGTTTCGGCTTTCTGACGGACGATCCGCAGGTCAGCGGTTCCCTTGAGTGCGGCTTCCACTGCATCGATGACGAATTCCGTGTGACCCGTTGCCGAGGAGTAGACGATGGTGAGCGTCCGGATCATGGAATGGATTGTACAGCGCTGCGGCGTTCGTGTGGAGTCCGTTGCATCCGATCCGTCTTCGGGTGAGACTACTCGCCGTGCAGAAGCAGATCGACCGATTCACACTGGCTCTCCTTTTCCTCTACGTCACGGGCGTCTTCGCGCTCGCGATGCAGCCGCTGCGCACGATCGTCGCTTCCGGATACGAGGGGGTCTACTTCAAAGGAGGGGACGAATCGCAGTACATCATGCGTGTACAGGATGCGATGACGCATCCATGGACGGATGTCTCGAATGCCGTCACGACAGGCCCGGATGCCCCCCGCGGACTCCAGATGACCCTCTTCGAGACGCTCGCGGGCAGTCTGTTTGCGTGGACGGGCTTCAGTGCCACGGCGATTACGGTTCTCCTTTCCGTGCTTCTGTCGCCGCTCGTCACCGTCTTCATCGGGCTCCTCGCCGTCCGACTCGGCTCCTCGCGACGCGTTGCGCTCCTCTTTGCCTTCCTCTATTTCTTCCTGCTCTTCGGGCCGCTCCGCAGGGTCATCCATCAGTCGTGGAGCCTGCCGTACATGCTCGGCACGCTTCTTCTCATGCTTTCGTGGTGGAGAGAGCCGTCGCGGGGCAGGACGATCTCGCTCGGTATCCTCCTCGGTCTCGTGCCCGGTATCTACTTCTGGGCGTGGACGTATCTCTGGGCCGTCTTCGGCATTCTGGTCGTACTCGGAGTTGTCGAGCGCTTCGCACACCGTGAGCCGAGAGTCGTGCAGTCGATGCTCTTCCATGCATTCGGTGCCGGCATCATCGCGCTCCTGACCGCACTCCCGTTCTTCACCCTGCTGTGGCTGAACGCACATCATCCCGCAGCGGCCGAAGCCGGTATCCGCAGTTCGCTCATCGCCGCGCGTGAGCTCGAATCCGCGCGCCGCAGTCTCGTGCTCCTCATTCTCACGGCATCCACGGTGCTCTGGGTGCTCCGGAGTACCGAATGGAAGCGTGCAATCCCTGCGCTTGCGCTCGTCCTCGCGCTCTTCGTCGTCCTCCACCAGCAGTTCATCCACGGACTGGTGCTCTCCTACTGGACGCACTACTACCCGTACGTCTGTGCGGTCTCGGTGCTGCTCCTCGCCGTCATCGTCTCGCAGTCGCGTCGCGGCATCCTCGAGTACTGCACTGCTATGGCAGCGTGTGTGTTTCTCATCGGAGCGTTCAACGACTACAAAGGCAGGGGATCGTTCAACGCGCCGCTTCCGCAGTACACGCAGTACCAGCATCTTTCCGGCATGCTCGCTTCCCTCACGGCGGATCCCGCACACGAAACCGTGCTCACGGACCGTGAGACATCACTCATCATCGGCAACGCGACCCAGCACGACGTCGTCTTCACACCGTTCCTCCGCCATGTCCTCATTTCCGATCGGGAACTCGCCGAGCGATACTGTCTCACCGAGATTCTGAAGGGTATCCCGCCGGATACGGAGTGGCTGGCGTATGACATCCGCGAACTCAGTGCCGCGGGACGTGCCGGTACGCAGGCTGTGCTCGAGAAAGATCTCGCCCTCACGAAAGACGCCTGCGTGTGGGTCAGTGCGCATGAGAAGGAGGCACTCAAGAAATACGGTGTCACCCGGCTCGCGTGGGACGAACGCAATCATCCCGAGTGGAGGATCAATCAGAAGCTCTTCACGTCCGTCGTGAAAGGCCCCGGGTGGAGTCTCTGGTCCGTGCGTTAGGCTTTTCGCCGTGCCACACAGTAGAGCGAAGTTCCGAGGGGCACCGGGAGGATTGCTGCAAACATCACTTCCAGTTTTCCGATCCACGTCACGATGCGATTGAGCAGCGGTACGATCCGGAACTCATTCTGTTCCACCTGATCATCCGGAATCCTGAAGATGGGCGCGATCACCTGACGGTTGATCCACATCGGGATGTAGAGGTAGGAGAACAGGTAGTTCATGTGCAGGATCTCGTACCCGCTTTTCTCCATGAGCGTGCGCAGATCGCGATAGTCGTACCTGAGGCGGTGTCCGAGGAAGGTATCGCGCTTGCTCCAGAGCTCGTGGCGGGCGGGGAGTGACACGATGATGACGCCGTCTTTCTTCAGGATCTTCGCGGTTTCGTGCAGGGCGATTTCCGGATGGTCAAGGTGCTCGAGGACATCCATGAAGGAGATGACGTCGTACGATTCACCCGTCTCCATCCACGGAGACTTCGTGATGTCCTGCAGAAACAGATGCGAGGAAGAGTTCCTGCGACGGCAGTTCACGAGTGCTTCGAGGTAGCCGTCCATGCCTGCCACGGTCGAGCCCGGGAATGTCTTTTCCACGTGCCGGAGGAGCCCTCCGTTGCCGCAGCCCACATCGAGGAAGCTGCATGGCGTCTTGGTATACCGTCCGATGAGGCTCGTGACGAGGGTCTGGCGGATGAGCGGCCAGAAATGCGTCTCCTCGGAGACGTTGAGTGCTTCGAGCGACTCGAGTTCGAAGTGAATGTTCTCGGGGATGGAGCCCCGATCCGTCCGGATAGCGTTGCTCGTCAGGATTGCGGCGATGTCGGGAGCGGTCTGCATGGAGTCCGGGAGAGTGTAGCAACTTGCGACGCGAAACCGAACCCCGTATCGTACGGCTCTCCAAAAGGCTTCCGGCAGATTTCCTTCACAACTTCGGACGATTAGCTCAGCTGGTTAGAGCGTGCGATTCACATTCGCAAGGTCCTCGGTTCGATCCCGAGATCGTCCACCATTGATTGTCCGGCCTAGACACCGGTCTGCTTCTCGGCGAGCGTCCTGCGGGCTTCGATCTTGAGGCGCTCATAGACGATCTTCGCCACTTCGGCGCGGTTGATCGCCATGCTCGGACGGAAGGTGCCCGTGAGTTTTCCGGATGCATCCTTGTCGCCGCTCACGATGCCGAGCGTCGATGCGTAGGCGATATCGGACTCGTACGGCGAGCGTGCGACGTCGCGGTAACCCGACAGGAGTGACGGTACGTTGTCTCCGAAGACATCAAGCACCATGCCCACCACTTCGGCGCGCGTGGCCTTGCGGTTCAGATCGATCGCATCCGCCGTCAGGATCCGCAGATCCATGCGCTCGCCGCAGATGACGTACGGGAGAGCCCAGTGGCCCGTGGCTGCCTTGTGCTTCGGTGTGCCGATGCAGGACTGCACATCGATCTTCGCGGCTTCCATCGTCATCTTGAGTGCTTCGGCGATCGTCACGGAATTGGCAGGCTTGAATTCACCCGTGAGCTTGCCGTCATTGCCGCGGTAACCTGAGACGATCTGCCACTCGGCGAGAGACGTCACGTACGGCTGAAACCAGTCCTGATCCTTTACATCCGCGAAGACGGAGCCCGTGATCTCACCGAGCTGGTCGATGACATCCGAGAAGTCCGAGGCGTGAGCCGTTTCGTACAGTTTGAGCTCGTTCTTCAGGCTCGCCATTTCATCGTAGAAAGCGACGGCGCTTCCGGCGAACATCACGAGAGCGAGTGCGCCCGAGAGAACAGATGCAGACTTCTTCTGGGTATTCATAGGGGTGTTGGGATGTGGATGTTCTTTCCTATTATACAATAATTATCGATTATATTCAACTCTTCGCCAGCGGGACGCGGTACGTGAATGTCGTGCCTTTCCCGAGAGTGGACGTCACGCGGATATCGCCTCCCTGCAGCTCCATGAAGTGCTTGGCGATGTAGAGCCCGAGGCCGGCGCTCTTCTCCGCCACCGTGTTGGTTCCGAGGACGCCCGTGCGCGTGAAGAGTTTGTCGATGATCGCCTGCGGCATGCCCTCTCCCGTGTCGCTCACATCGATGCAGCCGAAGTCGCCGTCGCGGTAGTTGCGCACGGTGAGGCCGCCGGTCTTCGTGTGTTTGATGGCGTTACTCAGACTGTTCGTCACGGCTTCCGCCATCTTCTCGAGGTCGACCTCGACCGTGAGATCGTCATTGCCGAGGATGATCGTGAGCGTGAGCCCCGCTTTCTCGATCGCCGGACGGTAATCGCGCAGCGCACGGTCGATCACGTCCTTCATCTTCACCGGTTTTGTCTCGACGGCGATGACGCCGCGGTCGATGCGGGACGCATTCAGAATATCGTTGATGAGCTGGAAGTTCTGGGCGTTCACACCGCGGAGAGACTCCAGGGGCTCTTTGATTGCTTCGGGGACAGGGCCGTAGTCGCCATCCGAAATATTCTCGAGCGTCCATCGCATCGCGGTTACGGGGGCTTTGAGCTGGTGACTGACGAACGAGATGAAGTCGTCCTTCATCTGCTCGATCTTCCTGCGTTCGGTGATGTCACGGTCGATGGAGGACACGGCGGCCACGCTGCCGTCCTCCGCGCGGATGGGGGAGAGCGTGATGGACACGGGCACGAGCGTTCCGTCCTTCTTCATGCGGACGGTCTCGATGTTCTGGATCGTCTGTCCGCCGGTGACACTCGAGAGCAGCGTCGCGAATTCGTCTGTCTTCTCTTTCGGGATAATCTGCTTCACAGATTCGCCGAGAATGTCCGCGGACGCATAGCCGTACATCTTCTCTGCCGCCGCATTCCACGTGCGGATACGCCCGTCGCGTCCGAAGCCGACGATTGCGTCGTTGCTCGTCTGGACGATGGCCGCTGCCTCGCTGAGGCGGAGGTTCTTCTCCTCGAGCTCACGGGCGAGACGCGCGTTGCGGCTCTGGATCCGTGCGATCGTGATGATCATGAGGAGTGTCACAAGCGTGAGCGCTCCTCCCGCCACGCCGATGTTGAAGCGCACGCGTTCGAGGTCACGGTAGGCACTCGAGACGGTCTTTTCCGCCACGATCACCCACGTACTCCGACCGACCGAGACCGGTACGATGGTGGCCACGACGGCGCCGGGGAGGTAAGGATCGAAGAATTCCGACGCTGTGAATGTGCCGTTGAGGCCGCGCTGCACCTCGGGGACTTCGGCGTACGACTGGCCGGGCTGCACCGGATTCAGTCCGCTCCTCGCCATGACGATGCCGCGCTGATCGAGGACGAAGAGTGAACCGCCTTCGGAAAGTTCGATATTCCGGAGCCACCGCTCGATCTGTGCCGTGCGGTAGGCGAGCGCGACCACGCCGCGCACGTTGCCTCCGCTTCCGCCGACCGGTGCGCCCACCATCACGATCGATTCGTTCATGCCTTTCATCGAGGCGGAAATGCCCGGACGTGTGCTCTCCAGAATGGATGCGATGAACGGTTTCGACACGCTTCCGTCTGCTGTGGCTGTGGGATAGCGGTATGCAATGGATCCTTTTCCGTCCGCAATGGCGGCGCTCTCGAGCGCAGGGAATGCGAGGGTGAGACCCTTCAGGCGTGTCACAATGCCGAGAACATCCTCGGCATCGAGCAGTCTCATCGTTCCTTCCGCTCCGGCGAAGGCTTCCGCGAGCGCGACGGTCTTGCTCATGTCCTGCTGTAGCAGAATCGCCACGTTGCCTGTCTGCGAGAGATCTTCCGCACGGATGAGTTCACGGACAGACGATGAGGCGATCTGTTCACTGTAGATGCTCATGAGAGCGATCGGCGCCATCGCGAGGACGAGCAGGACCACCCACGAAAGATGTCTCGTGGAAACGTCACGCCCGTTGGTCATTTTTTGTGTAGAGAGCAATCAGGATAGTATACCAGCAGAAGCCATTTTCTGCATGTTGGCACTTTTCATGAAAGTATTGTATAATGTAGAAGTTACATCCACACCAATCACACCCATGAATACGTCCTCATCGCCCCGTTTCACCCATGCCGTGAAGGTGATCACGCAGGCCACTCTGGTCATCATTCCGGTTGTTCTCACGCTGTATTCCGCGAACAGCCGTGTTTTTGCCGATCCGTCTTTGGGTGGTGGAGACGGTGGCGGTGGTGCCTCACGAACTCCTCTGAGCGATTACAACTTGGGCGGCGGCGATGCTTCGGGCACGGATTCCGATACCACGACGCTCTTCCGTGCGCCCAAGGACAATACCCGCCACCGCTGGAAGTGGTCTCCGGAGAAGGGCTGGCAGCTTGATATTGTCGAAGAGACGTACGAGAACGGGTGGATCTGGGTGTGGCGTGACGGTTGGCAGTGGGAGCAGTCCAGTCTCCACGGCGCAGCCGGCGACATTGCTGTCGTCGCATCATCTGTTGCACGTTCCGCGACGGAAGTCGCCCAGTGTTTCGATGTCAACGGAGCGCTCACGACCGAAGCGGATTCCTGCGCCACCAACCAGAAGGAGGCTGCCCTCAAGTCTGATCCTGCCGATCTTCCCGAGCAGATCCGTGCGGTTGTCCGTGACACGGCTCCGTATATTCCGGGAGAGGAAGCGACGGTGCTCAATATCCTGCGCACCAGATTCGATGCCGATGTCGTCAGTAATCAGAAGGCATCCGTCGTCCGGCTTGCATCCGATGTCGTGAACCGTCTCGGCATGCTCAAGGATCTCGACTCCGTTACGGATACCGAGAAGGAGTATTTCGTCGCCAAGATTGCCGAGGCCCAGAGGCTCCTCTCGAAGGCCAATCATGCCTCCTCACGCCAGGAGATTGCCACGGATACCTCCACGTTCGGAGCCCTCGTGAAAGAGGTGCATGGTTTCGTCACGGCGCACGGCATCACTTCGGACACCAAGAATGCCCCGACGGCAGCCGAGCTCCTTGCCGATGCCCATCGCATCATCAAGGGTGTCCCTGCGGCCTTCAGTGCACTCGACGATGCCGGTTACTCCACGATGAACCTGCGTTCCATGCACGATCAGACGCTCGCGTTCTACGCCGACGTCTCGCTCAAGTGCTCACAGGGCCGCGACTGTTCCCGCGTGGGAGACGTCATCGATCAGCTCAGCAAGACGGTCACGACGATGAACGACATGGTCTTCGCTTCCGGCGACTCCACGCTCAAGGCGGAGGTGCAGAAGCGCTTCGATGAGGCTGTCCCGGGCAGATAACTGCCTCCGGGCATCGCTCTGTGGTAGTGTCGGATCGATGCCGATGACCGATGCAATCTCCGTGTTTCTCGCAGCAACAACGCTCCCGTTTTCCGCGCGCGTCCGCTGGTTCAACGAATTCCGCAGGTGGCAGAAGCGTGCACGTGCCGAGACCGTTGTCCCTCAAGGCTCCGCAGATGTCACTGCGATTCTCCTCGCCTACCGTCGTCCGCAGAATATCGTCCCGATTGTCCGCTCTCTCCTCCGGGTTCCGCAGATCGGGCGCGTTCTTGTTTCCAACAACAACAGCCGTACGTCGTTTCCCGCAGGTCTCGGTCTCGGTGATCCGCGCGTGCAGGTCGTTCAGCAGGTGATCGACCGTCCCACACATCTACGCTTCTCCCTCGCTCTTGCGGACGGCGCCCCGTACTTCCTCTTTGTTGACGATGACGTCTTCCTCACGCCGGTGCAGATCGACCGGTTGCTCCGCAAACTCAAGGCGGAGCCGGACGTGCCGCATGGTGTCATCGGACAGATCTACGATGCGTGGATGGATCGGGTGCACCACAACGTGCGCGATCATGAAGGACGGCTTGAGATCCTCAACTGTGTCTATGCCGTCACCCGCGAACATGCGGCCGGATTCTTCCGCCTTGCCGAATCCCTGGGTATTGTCCCCGGCGATCCCATGTGGAACCTGAGCGTTTGGGATGACATGGTGCTGAGCCATGCGGGAGCCGGAAAGCCGAAGACACACTGTCTTGGCACGGTCTGCGTCTGCCCCAGTGCGGGAGCGGATGGCATTGCGGTCTTCAGGACAGAGTCCTTCTTCCGTACGAGAATGCATCTCCTGCAACGGCTCCGGAAGCTCAGGCCTCTCTGACGCGCCGGGCGAGCAGCGCATGATCCGTCGCCACCGCTTCCGCGGTTTCCATGAGCACAGAGACGGGGTCGGCTTCGAGAATCCCGTACCGGAGATCAAAATCGCACGGCACCGGATCGTGGATGACCGATTGGGGTTTCGGATCAATGCAGGGCGGATCGATGTACGCATTCACTTTGGACGATTCGGGCAGCGATACCCATTGCTGTATGCCCGCGTACTCCACTGCGAGCTTCGTCAGTGTCTCGGATGCGATCACGCCCTGATTTTTCAGATCGCGGTATGCCGCCTCCCACTGGAACGATCCTCCTGCCGGCCGCTCAGGATCTGCAAGGTGCGAGAGCCAGCTGCCGTACATCTTCCGGCGCAGCTGCCGTTCGGATCGCACCGGAAAATGCGCGATGGTCAGGGACGTTTCCTCCGGCGTGAGAATCATGCCGTTTTGACGCACGCTGTGATTGCCGAACGTGATCGCCGTCTCAGCCTTTTCCGTTGCGACACTCTTCGGAATGATCACCTTGTACCACACGGGCTTCTCCGTGGATCTCCGGTGCGTGATCCGCCTCAGCACGCACGGTTCCGCCTGCGGGTCACTGCCGAGAGGCACGTATCCTCTCCACGGCATCCGGAGAGGAAGGGTTCCCGTCGCCTGCGCAAGCGCGCGTGACACGTCTCCTTGCACGAATTCGTCTGCATCGACCGGCAGAATCCAGTCCGCGCCCTCCGCGAGTGCCTCCTTCATGAGCTGCGTCATCACATCATTCTGTGCATGCAGCAGCCGTTCATCCGTGCGGAACGTTACGGGCAATCCTTCCGCTGCGAGCCGTGTGAGAATATCGGCCGAATTATCCCGGCAGCGGTGGAGGACGTACGTGAACGCGTGTGCGAACCGTGTATGGTGACGCACGTGCGCTTCGAGAACGTCCGCTTCGTTCCTTGCCCAGCAGAGGAGATGGATCTTCATGTGAAATGTTCGGGCTCGGGCGATGGTCCTCCCGCATCCGATATCCGGCGGAGGAAGACCTGGTGTTCTTTGCAGAACACGACGATCTCTTGCTCATAACATTCGAGAAAAGCATCGATTCCTTTCGTGGGATTGCGCAGCGGCTCATCAGGGAAACAGTTCCACCGGTAGTCGTCGAAGACGAGAACGCCGTTCTTCTTCAGCAGATCGAATGACAGCACCGCATCCGCCAGCACGTCCGGCGTCGTATGGGATCCGTCGATGTAGATGAAGTCGAAGGTTCCGACCGGGAGCGTGCGGAGCACATCGCGCGAGCTCCCCTTGATCTTCCGGACACGTTTTCCTGCACCGATCGCCTTCATATTCGCGTCGAACCGGCCTTCCAGATCCATCTGCGCAGGCATCTTCAGCATCATCGTCCTCGTGATGTTCTCGAAACCCGCGTTGTATTCGAAGGTGTCGACGCAGGTGAGCTCGGATGTGGGATGCGTGAAGAGGTTCTGCAGCATCCAGGTTGCACTCCGGCCTTCGAACGATCCGATCTCGAGGCCCCGGAGTCCGGGTGCGTGCTTCAGATAGCCGAGGAGGTTCTCCCAGACCGGAATGTGCTGGCTGAACCAGTCGTGTTCGATGAACTGCGTATCCATGGCGGGATCGTAGCAATGTTTACGGCTCCGCGCATGCCCGCTACGGTGTTTGTGCATGGATCTCCGGGACTTCTGCCACGCCATCCGTTTCCGCTTCGTGACACCGGTGACGAAGATTCCGGCGGTGCTCCGGTGGATTCTCGAATGCCGGATCGGCGTGCTGCAGTCGCTCCTTGATCATCTTACGAAGCTGCCTCCGGAGATGGAACGCCGTTCCGTCTCCGCGCTCCGGCGCATTGGCGCGATGCCGAGGATGTCCACGGCCGCCATCGGCGCCATTCTGAACGAGTGTGTCCGCAGAATGCCCGGCACGTCCTGCTATCTGAACATCGGTGTCTGGAACGGATATTCACTCTTCGCAGGGATGGCGGGGAATCCGGAGAAGCGCTGCATCGGAGTGGATTCCTTCACCGAATTCGGCGGCCCGCGCGCGGCGTTCCTGCGCAGGTTCGGCAGACTCCGTACCGATCATCATGAATTCCACGACAGCGACTGGCATGCGTACATGGAGACCCATCGCATTCCCATCGGCGTGCTCTTCTACGACGCGTCACACGATCCTGAGAGTCAGTATGCCGCGCTCAAGGCTGCGCACCCGCACATCATTCCCGGGGGCATTCTCATCGTCGACGATTGGAACTGGGAGTGGCCGAAGCAGGGGACCAGCCGATTCCTGCAGGAGTTTCCGGAGTACGAGACGGTCTTCGAACAGCACACGTCGTGCAACGGTCACCCCACATTCTGGAACGGTATTCTCGTCCTGCGGAAGCGTTCTTCATAGTAACAACAACCGTCAGAAGAGATCCGCATAGGAGCACACCGTGAACTCCCGTTCCGCGATCTCCGCGCGCGTGTCGTCCGAGAGGAGAATGTTCAGCTCCGTCTGACGCTGCGGGTTCGCATCGAAGGGCTCCGCGTTCGGGTTCGGGCTGCCGGGATGCACCATCCACTCCGTCACGCCGTCGGGCAGACGGCCGAGCGTGTGCCGCATGTTGCGCATGGAGGCGTGGTTTGTGTACGCGAGTCCGCGGAAGTGATCGCTGCCCCGCACGTTGTGCGCGGCGAGGAGCTTGCGCGCGTCCTCCGCCTCCGCCGAGATCTTCTCGATGAACTTCGAGCGCTCGGGCTCCACTTCGTAACCGAAGGGAACGGGAGGCTCGCTCGGGATGCGCACGTACGAGATGCCGTACCTGTCCAGGATCGGCGCGAGGACTCTCACGATGAACGGGTGGACGTGGATGTGGTGATGACCGTCGATGTGCGTGGGTTGTCCGCGGTGCTCGAGGAACCACTCGACCTGCGCTCTCGCTTCGCGCTCCACATGCTCGGGTTCGATCTCGCCTTCGCCGAGCCTCCTGCGCAGATCATCGCGTCCGAGGAAGTAGCCGTCGGTCGTGAGCAGGCTCTGGATGTGTCCGTCTTTGGAGAGTGGTGCGCCTTCGGTGAAGTTCAGGTGCAGGCCGGTGGGGACGTCGCGCTGTGACGCCCGCCTCGCGGCATTCTCGCTGTCCGAGCAGTTGGCGAGAAGGCTGACGCTCGACACCACACCCTCCTCGGCAGCCATGAAGATTCCGTGGCTGCGCTGGGAATTGATCCCCAGATCGTCGGCGTTGATGATCAGGCGTCGCATGGCGCGCATCCTACATCTTTCAGCTCTTCTTTCAGATAGAATCAGCGCATGCCCGTCGACCCCAAGCGCATTCTCTACGAAGACCAGTGGCTCCTTGCCGTCACGAAGCTGGGCGGTGAGCTCGTGGTGAAGGGAAAAGGAAAGATCCAGCGTCTCCCGCTTCTGGATTTCCTCCGCAAGCAGTATCCGGGGCTCACGCCCATCCACCGCCTCGACTACGAGACGTCCGGCGCCGTCGTCTTCGCGAAGACGAAGAACACGCTCAAGACGGTCGTCGAATCCAAATTCGCAGGATGGAAGAAGACGTACATCGCGATCGTGGCGGGTATACCGCGCCAGAAAGCCAGCGAGATCAGAATTCCGCTTCCGGCGCGTAGCGGTACCGGCAATGTCGAGTGTCTCACGCATTACAAAATCCTCGAGACATTCCGCGGGGTCTCTCTCCTCGAAGTGCACTTCGAGCGCGGCCAGAAGCACCAGATCCGTCGCCATCTCAGTATGATCGGCCACCCGCTCATCCTCGACGAGCTCTACGGTGATCAGAAGGTGAACCGTGCGTTCGGCAAATTCCTCAAGATGCAGCGGTTCTTCCTCCATGCTTCCAAGGTGGAGTTCCCGCATCCGGTCACGGGCAAGCCCGTCATCGTCGTTTCCGAACCACCGCACTCCTTCACCGCCGTTCTCGGCAAACTTCGGGAATCGAGATAGCCGCGGTATACTTTTCGTCATGCGCATCCTTTCCGGAATCCAGCCATCGGGTATCCCGCATCTCGGAAACTACTTCGGATACATCCAGCCGAACGTCAGTCTGCAGAAGACCGCGGATGTGACGCTCATGATCGCCGATCTCCACGCACTTACGACCGTGCAGGATCCGAAGGCGATGAGGGAGAACGGAGCACAGGTGGCGCTCGACCTCCTCGCGTGCGGATTCGATGCGGAGAAGGGAACGCTCTTCTTCCAGTCACATGTTGCCGAGCACGCGGAACTCATGTGGATTCTTGCGACCGTGTCTCCCATGGGGCTTCTGGAGCGCGCCGTCTCCTTCAAGGAGAAAGTGGAGAAGGGGATCACCCCTTCAGTCGGACTCTTCGCGTATCCCGTGCTGCAGACCGCCGACATCCTCCTCTACAACGCCGACACGGTTCCGGTGGGCAAGGATCAGAAGCAGCATCTCGAAATCGCCCGCGATATCACGATCAAATTCAACAACGCCTACGGCGAGACGTTTGTGCTGCCGGAAGCGATGATCCGTGAGGACAGCGCAGTCGTGCCCGGCACGGACGGCCAGAAGATGAGCAAGAGTTACGGCAATACGATCCCGCTCTTCGGTACCGAGAAGACGATCCAGAAGGCGATCATGGGAATCGTGACGGATTCCAAGGGTGTGGAGGAGCCGAAAGATCCCGACACCTGCACGGTGTACCAGATTCATAAACTGTTCCTGTCGAAGGATGAAGCGGAGACACTGGCCGAGAAGTATCGCGCGGGAGGCCTCGGGTACGGAGACGCGAAGAAGCTTCTTTTCTCCGCATACATGGATACCTTCGGAACCATGAGGAAGAAGCGCGAGGAGCTGGAGAAGAAACCGGATCTCGTCCGTGAGATCATCGAGAGCGGTGCCAGGAAGGCGAAAAACGTCGCTCAGGCCACGATGGAGCGTGTCCGGAAGGCTGTGGGGCTCCGCTGAATCCTCGACAAAGCGCCTGAAATGATGTAAAATAAACTTGTCATTCCACACACCCACATGAAACACACATTCGCAGCGTTCGAGCGCCGGGCTCTCGCCCTCATTTCGATTGCCGTCCCCACGGTCTTTCTCGGAATCGCCATGACGATGGCGCAGTCCTACAATCCCAAGAGCATCAATCATGACCTCTTCAATCAGCGGATGTTCCGTACGCACATCCGCGATCTCTATCGTCACGACGACGACTCGACCGCTGAGGCCGAGCATCCGGCTGCCGAGGACACAACGGTGAAACCGCTCACGGTGGACGATCTCACGGGCGAGCACCGCGAGACGCTCCGCAGGCAGCTCAGATCCGGCGGTTGCCCGCAGGATGTCGATACCGAGTATCGCGAACTTTGCGAGTCACTCCTGAAGCATCGTGCAGCCCCCGTTGTCCGTCAGGGACTCCGGAATCCGCATCAGTGATCAGTGTGTCTCCGTGAGGAGTGAGGCGATGGCATCGTCGGTTTCTTTGTAGGCTCCTTCGCCGAAGTGGGTGTACCGGATGCGTCCCTGCGCATCGATGAGATAGATCGCAGGCCAGTACTGATTGCCGTAGGCATTCCATGTCGTGAAGGCGTTGTCCGTCACCACAGGGTAGGTGAGTCCGTGCTTCCGGATGGCAGCCTGCAGATTCTGGATCGATTTCTCGTACGCGTACTCCGGCGAGTGCACGCCGATCACCGTGAACGGTTTGTCCGCATACTTCTGCGCGTAGCCCTCGATCTTCGGGAGCGTGCGGATGCAATTGATGCAGCCGAGCGTCCAGAAGTGGACGAGGACGACCTTGCCGCGCAGCTTCGACATGGTGAGCGGCTCTGCGTTGAACCATTGACCGGTGTCCGCGATCTCCGGCGCCTGTTTCAGGACGGGGAGCGGCGATGATGTCGGGATCTGCCATGCCGCACGTCCGTCATCCGCGGGCTTGAGGAGAAAAGACTCCCAGACCGCCTTGCGGATCTCCTGAGGACAGCGCGTCCACCAGAGTTTGCCGGAGAGATTCCTGCTGTCACCTTCCTGGATCTTCTGCGTGAGCGTCTTCGTGAGACTCTCCGCCGAGCACGGCGGCACGACGAAGTTCGCTGCCTGCGCTGCTCCCGCGGTCAGGCAGAGCGCGAGTAGGAATCCCGGGAGTATACGTATAGAGTTCATCAGCATCTTTGACGCATGAAAGGGATGAATCTTACATCGGCGGCTGCCCGTGACCAATCGGGATTCCTCCGTTGGTGCAGGAGATCCTCGTTCTGGCTCGTTCCGCTCATGATCGGTGTCCTGTATTTCGTGTACGGATTCTCTCAGCTCTCGCAGTACGGCGTCACATGGGATGAGCCGCTTCACCGCAACTGGGGCAAGCTCTTCGTCTACTTCTGGAAGACGGGGAACCGGCAGGCGCTGGAGCTGATGCCCGGTCACGGCATCCACTACGGTTCGCTCTACTACACCCTGAACTACCTTCTCTCGGAGCAGCTGTATCAGTCAGGATTCTTCCGTTTTGTGGAGGCCAATCACATTTTGAATCTCCTCACCGCTTCCGTGGCGACCGGTTTCACGTTCATCATCGGCCGGATGATGGGAGGGATCCGTACCGGTGTCATCGCGGCACTCGCATTCATTTTTTTCCCACAGCTCCTTGCGCATGCGCAGTACAACCCAAAGGATATTCCGCTCATGACCGCCGTGCTCATCACGGCAACGGTGTTCATTGTCGCGATGAAGAGGGGATCGGTTTTCCTTTTCCTTCTCTCCGCCTTTCTCATGGGAGCGTCTGTCGCCGCCAAGGTCAGCGCACTCCTCATGGCACCCGTCTTCGCGGCCACGTACGTCGTCTGGGTGGTTTCGGATTCCCGTGCGATGCACCTTCGTTCCGTGAAGATCCAGTTGGTCACTCTTCTCTGCGCTCTCGGCTGCTTCTGTACAGGCGCATTCCTCTTCTGGCCGGATGCGTGGGGTGATCCGTTGCTCATTCTGCGTTCCGTGCGCTTCTTCCTCGGCACGGATTTCTGGCCCGGAAAAGTTCTGTTCTTCGGTACGGAGTACGCGGGTGCGGATCTGCCGTGGTACTACACTCCCTTCGAATTCTTCGCGGCCACACCACTTCTTGTGTTCGCAGGATTCCTCGCCGGCACCGTGCTGCTGATCCGGCAGTTCCGGTCGTACGGACAAAAACCGGAGTACATCCTGCTCCTGCTCTGGGTCTTCTTTCCGCTGCTTTTCAGCATGAAACCCGGACTCGTGCGGTACGACGGTATCCGCCAGTTCTTCTTCCTCATTCCTGCGGCCTCGGTCATTGCTGCATACGGCATCGGTGCGGCCTCCGACTTTCTGAAGCCCCGTCTGCGCGGTGCGCTCTCTCTCGCGCTCGCTCTGGTGATCCTTGTGGCGGATCTGGCGTACGAAGTTGCACTCGTTCATCCGTACGAAGGCTCGTACCGCAGCGAAGCCGTCCGGTCACTCTATCCTTCCGGCATGGATCACGTGTTTCAGGTGGAGTACTGGGGAGCGACGTACCGACAGGGCATGCAGTGGCTCATCCAGCACGCGGAGGCAAATCCCGTCATCTGCGTTCCGACGGCGGGTATCCTCGTCGAGTGGTATCCGTGGCGTGAAGACTTCACGTTCGACTGCAGCAAGGATACGAATTACGTCATGTTCTTCACCCGCTACAGCGAGGCGGGGGAGTTTGCAAAGCTGACAGAGCCGGTCTTCAGAATTGACCGTATGGGTGCGCGGCTCCTCAACATCTACAAGGTGAAGTAGGAGGGTGTGGCGGGATGGGTCAGACTTGACCGATCTTCACTGACGGATTATCATTCAACCAAATGGTTAAACAAGCACGTCGCCTCAATGTTATCTTCGCATCTCTCGCGGATCCCATCCGCAGAGATATTCTCCAGCGTGTATCCGCTTCGAAGAAGGAGCTGTCGGTGGGGGAGATCGCGCAGCCGTATCCGGTCTCGCTTGCCGCGGTCTCCAAGCACCTGAAGATCCTCGAGAAGGCCGAGCTCATCATCAAGGAGCGCTACGGAAAGGAGCTTCGAGTCCATCTTTCTCCCGCGGCGTTCAAAGATGCCGCCGTCTACTTGAAACATTACGAGAAGCTCTGGAGTGCACGATTTGACCGCCTTGAACGCTATCTATCTCTTTTCTCCCGCTGAACATGTCTGTTCCTCCGCTCATCATCACCCGCGTCTTCGATGCCCCCCTCGCCAAGGTCTGGCATGCATGGACCGATCCGGATCACCTGAAGAAGTGGTGGGGTCCCGAGACATTCACCTCGCCCGTGATCAAGATCGATTTCCGTGTAGGAGGAAAATATCTCTACTGCATGCGTGGCCAACCCGGCCCCGGGATGCCCGAGCAGGATTTCTGGAGTGCGGGCGTGTTTCAAGAAATCGTTCCGATGAAGAAGATCGTCACGAGTGACCATTTTGCCGATGCCGAGGGTAACTATATCTCTCCGAAGGACGTCGGCATGCCCGGTGAGTGGCCGGATGAAATGATCGTCACCGCGGAATTCGAGGATCTCGGGGGAAAGACGAAACTCACACTCACGCACATCGGTCATCCGATCGAGATGATGAAGATGGCCGAGCTTGGATGGGGCACGTCCCTCGACAAGTTTGCCGCCTGTCTCCGCTGAAGCTTTCCCCGTTCCTCCCTCTGTCCTGACCGTTGACTTTGTATTTCCCGGTGCCTACCATTGTTTAGATCTCAACCATTACCCCGCCGTATGTGAAAGTCCAATCCCCCTGGTCACTCTTTTGCCTCGTCGCTGTCGCGCAGTTCATGGTGGTGCTCGACGTGTGCATCACGAACGTCGCGCTCCCGGCGATCGGTACTTCGCTGCACTTCGATGTGCATGCGCTCCAGTGGGTCGTGACGGCGTACGCGCTCACATTCGGCGGATTCCTCCTCCTCGGAGGCCGTGCTGCGGATATCTTCGGACACCGCAGGGTTCTCCTCGTGGGGCTCTCCGCGTTTACCGTGCTCTCGCTCCTCATCGGCCTCGCTGTCTCACCCACGATGCTCATCGTGCTCCGTGCGGCGCAGGGGATCGCCGCTGCACTGATGTCGCCTGCTGCCCTCTCCGTCGTCCTCATCACGTTCGCGGAAGGCAAGGAGCGTAATCGCGCTCTCGGTCACTGGACGACGGTCTCCACCGGAGGCGCCGCCGTCGGGCTTCTCCTCGGAGGCATCCTCACGCAGTTTCTCAGCTGGCGATGGAACTTCTTCGTGAACGTGCCGATCGGCATCCTCATCACCATTGCCATCGCACGTCTGCTTCCGCACGAGAAGCAGGAGAACGAGCACCACGACCTCGACTTGCCCGGAGCTGCCCTCGTCACGAGCGGTCTCATCCTGTTCGTCTACGCCGTCAGCGAAGCCCCCAAGTGGGGCTGGACGAGCCCGCTTACTCTCGGCCTTGGCGCACTTGCGATCCTCCTCCTTGCAGCATTCGTCTGGAATGAAGCCGTGAGCAGGCATCCGCTCGTTCCGCTCTCCATCTTCCGCTCGCGCAATGTCACGGGTGCCAACCTCATGGCGGCGCCCATCACGGCGGGTGCATTCGGCATGTTCTTCCTCATCTCGCTCTACATCCAGAGCGTGCTCCACTACTCGCCCGTCATGACGGGGCTCAGCTTCCTGCCGTTCCCGATCATCCTCGGCACACTCTCCCAGCGCATGGCCAGAGGTGTGACGCGCTTCGGGTTCAAGCCGTTCCTCGTGGCCGGACCGTTCCTCGTGGCTCTCGGAGTGGCATGGCTCATCCGTCTCCCCGTAGACGGCAATTACTGGATCGACGTTCTCCCGAATGTGCTCATCATGCCGATCGGCATGGCGATGACCTTCATGCCGCTCATGGTGGCCGCCACCTCGGGCGTGGGCGAAGACGAGGCAGGTCTCGCCTCCGGTCTCATCAACACGTCGCAACAGATGGGAGGAGCACTCGGTCTTGCGATTCTCTCCAGCACTGCCGCGTTCATCACATCCCGCAATGCCGCGATGGGTCAGATGGAATCCATCGTGTACGGGTACAACATGGCGTTCCTCGTCGCCGTTGCCTTCATCGCGGTCGCCACTCTCCTCGGTTTCCTCATCATCAAACAGAAGAAGATGACGGTTCCTTCCGGAGCCGCTTCGCAGAGTCATGCGATGTGATGCAGGTGTGATGAGTGGAGCTCCTTATGGGAGCTTATCACAGAATGAGTTCGAACTGCGATTAGGGTTATACCCACCAAGGGGGCAATGGAGTATTCTGTAAATATATGAAAAATATCTTTCTGAAGGCGTCATTAATAACCTGTTTAGTCCTATTTAGTGCCTGTAGCAGTAGTGAAGCTTCGGCTAATTTGGCAAAGTCAGAGGAAAAGCTTGCCGCTTTGGAAAGTCGAGTCCTGAATCTTGAAAGTAATAATGAAGTCGAAGATCTAGCTGAAAATATTGAATTGCTAAAACAAGATATTTTGACTCTAGAAGTCAACTTGGCGGTAGAAGAAACAACAAACTATTTTTATGAATTTGTTCCTGAACTTTGCTCTAAAGCTTCTGTTCATTGGGAAAAGAGGAAGAAGAGCTTTCAGCTATTTAGAATACGCTGCAATGGTGACCAAGAGTGTCAAAAATACATTGATACTATGGTTTCATCCTTGCAGGGAGAGCTAGAGGACTCGTGCAATTGATTACTATTTCAAAAGATAGATTTAAAAAACGTTCTGAGTAATGATCAATAATAGTCGTCGCAAGTAGCATCTCCTTCACAAATTTCTTCAACGATTCCATAACCTTCATCATAGCCTTCTTGATGCCCTTCCTCGTATCCAGTCTCATAGCCATCATCTTTGCCCTCCTCATATCCCTTCGAATAATAGTCCTCGCACATCTCCGCAGAGGCAGAGCAACCCGCTAGAGCTATAACAATGAAAAGAAATGCCAAGTATTTCATTTAATTTTTTTGAAAACTTCCTTTCTTACATTTTCGGGGCACTTCTTCCACCATGACTTAGAGCTAAGACTCCCCATATTTTCACCCTTAGCTTTGCGGTCTTTATAAACTTTTAGCAGACCATTTATGCTGCACTCGTCGATTTTTGGAATGGCTGTATTTTTAGGCGTCGCTTTTGGTGTAGTTGTGATGGGCTTTGGGTTATGGCAATGCCTTTCATTCCATACCTCTCCCCATTTGTCACAGTTAGTTCGGCAATAATGGCAGCCGTCTGCTGCGGTATTCCCCGGATGCCCAATTGCAGTTATAGGTAATCCTAAGAGAAGTGCGCCAATTAAAAAGGACTTATACATTGAGCTAAATCATACTCCTCTAGAAACGAGGTCAACAATTGAAGTTCTATAGGGCTTCGAATGCTACGATATGCACATGTTTAGCTCTATTCAGTGGAAATGGTTTGAAGATGGCATAGGAAAATACTCAAACCAGAGTGCCAGATTCAGCAAAATTGCTCCAGATATCAGGAGAATGTTGAAAGAAAGAGACATTCAAGAAGAAGCTTTTCCGATGACGCTTGAGTCGTTGGAAGAGCTTGGAGAGAAAGTGAAGAAAATGGAATTGGAGATACGCAGTTTTTATGAGAAAAATACTGACTTAACGCCTGTAGAGAGAGAGGGCTTAGACGGCTACTTCAAGCTAAATTCTGAAGAGTTGCGAACAATCTGGCGAAGGCTATTGTTGGTCTATATTCAAAGTTTTAAAGCGAAGTCTCGAAAAATTTCAGAAGAAATATTGATGAAAATAACAGAGCAATCGACAAAGCTTTTTTGGGACTCTAAAAATTATAATGATGTCTTGAAAAGAATGAGGGAGCTAATTGCTGAGTATCATCGCATAATAAAAATTGCCGAACTGGATAACATTTCTCTTTCGATTCCTAGAAAATATGACGATTTAGAACGAGAAATGAAGGGACTTAGGGAAATTTCTATCGAAGCGGCTTCTCACTCAATAGCTCAAATTCGTGAGGAGTTTTATAAGCATTCAGAACATCAGAATTACGTGTGGTCTAAGTGGTTACTTTTGTTTACCACAGCCTTTACTGCTGCAACATTTGGTCTATCAATAGCAGAGTATTTGTATGGCAATGATGTACGTTTGCACACAGATAAGCCAATACAGGTTGAGGCTACGAGAGCTAGATCTTCTCTTAGCAGTTCATCGTCTAACTAATTTCAGAGCGTTCTACTAACATTTTCCTGCGACAAAATGCAACAAGTTAGAAAACAGCACTTTGTAAATCAGGCATATCTTCGCAATTTCTCTGACGCTTCCCATAAAAACAAAGCTCTATGGGTGTATCCGAAAAAATATGATTACTTTGAAGCTGCTGACAAAGTTGTGCCTGATGAAAAAACTTCCAAGCAACTGTGTTGGCAGCTTGATTTTTATGAAGGTGGTGATTTGCCCGTGAACGTTTTAGAAAATATCTTGCAGAAATTTGAGACGGAATTTGGCCTTTTGATGAAAAGAATAAATTTAGGAAACAAAGATCCTCTTTCTGCTAAAGAAAAATGGGTGCTAAGCATTTTTGTTTCTATTTCAGAAGCAAGAACGCAGGCTCAAAAGGCAAATATTGAGGGCTTTGAACAAAGAGTATTGCAGATGGTCTCAAGTATGGAAAAAGCTCATGGGATTGCTCCTAAACAATCTAAAGAAATAAAAGACTCCATTGCAAACAATGATATGTTCGTCATTAATGTACTTACAGCCATAGAACTTAATCGTTATCAGTTTGCCGATTGGCAAATATTAGAATCGTCTTCCGAAGAATGGCGATTTCTCACCTCTGATAATCCTGTCTGTCATTACGACTTCCACTCTAAAAATTCCTTTTATGGCGGAAGCCCTATCTCAAAAACTTTGGAAATAACTCTGCCGCTTAGTTATAAATATGCGGCTGTCGGAAATTATTTGAACATTACTGGCTTCAAAAAAGTTTTTCCTGACGAGATTCATGAAGTAAATTGGCGGACAGTTGGTTCAGCATATTCAGAGTTTTATTCGAGCGAGAAATTGGCTTCAAAACAATTAGAGAATGTTTTTAAGCGTCACAGGATTTGTCTTGCTATATGTGATTACTTGCATCAGCAACAAACCAAATTCGACAAGCAGGTAAAAAAGGTAGAACGAAAATTGAAGCGACAGGCATTTGCACAAAAAATACTAAATTTTTTTAGGAAAATCAGTCGTTCGTCATAAACAAAGCTGGTAATTCAATATTAAACCCCTTTGCTATTTTCTCCATCGTACTCAAACGCATATCCCTTGGCTTACTTCCTTCATGCTCGAAGTCTCTTTGAAAATGGCACAACCGATCAACGCCGTGAGATTGTCCGCATTCTCGGTTCGGAATGGAAAATGCTTGGGAAATCGCTTGGCTACAAGCCAAATCTCATCCCTGCTGCCATCCAAAAGACTAAAGAGAGGCTTGGCATTGAAAAAGGTGCGTTCGAACCGTTAAAAAGCCAGTACCAGACTGGCATAACGTGTTCCCTTGAAGAGGCTTCTATCATTTGGAGCGGGTGGCGGGAATCGAACCCGCTTCATCAGGTTGGAAACCTGAGGTAATAGCCATTATACGACACCCGCAAAAACCTTCGAAAGAGCGTTGGTATTGTACTGAAGCGAAACCTCTCTGAGAAGAGTTACCCGAGCGCCCTGCGGACGGCTTTCGCAAGCCTTTCATCACTTGTTTTGTTCCACGGGTGACAGGAAAGCACGCGCCGTAGAATATGCCACACCGCCTTCGGATACGGTTCAGTTTTCAGTGTCTCGATCGCATACACGGAACAGGTGGGCTCATGACGGCAAAACCCGTACGGATACAGGTGACGCAGCCACCCGTGATCGGGTGAGAGAATCCTCTGGTATATGCGGACGAACGCCACGGATAGCGTTGCAGGGAGTCTGGAAACAGTAGCCAGTGCTTTGCAGAGAGGGGAGTCCATGCGTTAGGATTCTCGATAATACCTTTATCTTACGAAACGATGCAGCTCAATTTGAACGACATCCTCACGATCCTCTCGATCCTCGCGGTCGCGATGCTCGTGATCCTGCTCTACCACCTCATCTTTGTCTCGGTGTCGCTGCGCCGTATTGCAGACCGGATGGATCAGGTGAGCAAGGACGTGGAGGCGGTGATCCTGAAGCCCATCGGAGCCATCGACTACATGCTGGATTGGGTGCTCTCGATGGTCGACACCATGCGT
Source organism: uncultured Candidatus Peribacteria bacterium (assembly GCA_964508225.1). Taxonomy (GTDB): domain Bacteria; phylum Patescibacteriota; class Gracilibacteria; order Peribacterales; family Peribacteraceae; genus CAZDRX01. The sequence continues at coordinate 39,162 of CAZDRX010000001.1, read as the reverse complement.
GTCGACAGCGAGCACAAGAAGAAGCATCACCACAAATAGACTGAGGTTATAATGATTCCATGCGCACTTACGTCCGTGCGTTTCTTTGCTAAGCTCTCCCCATGACCCGCCCCACCCCCGCTTCGCTCATCGGAAAAGACACGAAGGAAGTCCCCATGTCCCTTCAGCGCATCGTTGCGGTGCAGGGCAAAGGTGAGCGTATCTGGATCGGACCCAAGGATGCCGCCAAACTCAGCGCCGATGACCTGAAGGCCTACGACCTCGCGCACAAGATCATGATGCGCCTCAGCATCGAGGCGCCGCTCCTCCACAGGTCCGCTCAGCAGGGCGGGCTGCTCTCCGCGTTCCCGTTCAGCTACGAAGTCTCGCGTCGCAGGGATCCGAAGAACGACGAGCCCTACCGCATGAGCGCGGGGCACCTCTCCCTCCTCGGTTTTGCGTTGCAGTGGATGCTCGGCCGCGACGGCGGAGACGAGAGGCTCAGCTCACCCAAGGCCATCATGGAGACCTTCCGTACGGCTGCAGGCCTCCCCGGCCACATCGAGGCAGGTATCGGCGACATCCCGTTCGGGACCGGTCCGCTCGGCAAGGGGCCTTCCAATGCCATGGGTGTCGCGTTCGGACGCAAGTTCCTGAAGCGCGATGGCTGGGTGGATGTGTTGCTCGCCGACGGCGACAGTCAGGAGGGACAGGTGGCGGAGGCATTCCGCCTCGCCTCGCACCTGAGGCTCGATAACCTCGTCGTGCACGGGGACTGGAACGACATACAGCTCTCCGGCATTCCGTCGAAGATTGTGGCCACCGACTTCGCTGAAGTGGCGGCCGCACTCGGCTGGTCGGTGATCGAAGTGCAGAACGGCAATGACATCGCGCAGGTACGCGCGGCCATGGACAAGGCGGACTCCCTCAAAGGCAAAGGCCATCCGATCTTCGTCTGCTACTACACGACGATGGGGGACGGCGTGGCACTCATGGAGGAAGGCTCGAATACGGGAAAGAAGAACTATCACGGAGCCCCGCTCAGTAAGGACGAAGCTGAGAAGGCGCTCTCGGCGCTCAATCTCCCGTCGTTAGAGGACCTCGCGAAGGCGTACATGCCTTTCCGCAGCGCACACCGCGATGCGTACGAGGCCGCACGCGCCAAGCGCAGGAGCGCACGTCTAGCGTTCAATCTCCCCACAGGCTACAAGCGCGTCGTCACGAAGGACCCGGGTGCCGCACGCAAGGATTTCGGTGCCGTGCACCTCAAAGCTCTCATGGCCGGTGATCCACGGATCGTGGTGCTCCACGCCGATCTTGCCGACTCCGGAGGATTCGGTGTCGTGGAGAAAGCGTTTCCGGATCGCGTGATCAACGTGGGTGTGGCCGAAGCGAACATGTACATGATGGCTGCAGGTATGCGTCAGGCGGGGCTCCTTCCCGTCACGTACACATTCGCAGCGTTCGGCACGAATGAAGCGAGAGCGAATGCGCGCCTCATCGACGTGAACACCGGTCACATCCCGCTCGGTGTCCTGCACGATTGTACGCATGCGGGACTCAGTGTGGGTGAAGATGGCGAGACGCATCAGGAGCGTAACTATGTGAATATCCCGCTCGACCACACGCAGGTGTGGGTGACGGGAGACAGCAATCAGGCTGCCGCCATGGCGGAGAAGGGTATGCAGATCATCGCCGAGGGGTCGGCCAACGTGTACGTCTTCTCCGGCCGTTCCAATCATGCGCAGCTCCTCACCGAGAAGGGGGAGCCGATCTACGGTCCGGACTATGTCTTCGACGGCAAGGCCACGGTCGTGGCAGGGGAGGACACTGTCCGTGACGAGGCCACCATCCTGAGCTACGGAGCCGCGCTCCATGAAGCCGTGAAGGCCGCGGAGATCCTCAAGTCGCAGAACCGCACGGTGCGTGTCCTCAACGTTGCCTGCATCCGTCCTCTCGATGCCTCCGCCGTCATCAAGGCAGCACTCGAGACGCAGCACCTCGTCGTCGTGGAGGATCACAACACCGAGGGAGGGCTTGCCAGTCAGGTGGCCGACCTCGTCGCTGATCTTTCGCTACCGTGCACGCTCCGCCGGATCGGTGTGCGTCACTACTTTCCGTCCGCTCCGAGCGAGCAGCTCATCATTCTCGCCGGCATGGACGCCGAGGAGATCGCCAACGTCGTGCAAGACCAGTACGCCTTCCGCCTGGCCGGAGGAGAGGAGATCTTCACCGCATTCATGTACGCCCTCTCCGAGCGCCTCAAGCACACGCGCTTCGCGGTGACTGCGATGCCGTTCATCGAAGTGCTTCGTGGAGATCAGAAGTACTTCGAGGAGCTGCGCGCACTCTGGAAGATGCGGTCACTCGATGTGAATGTACTGCCGAGCACGTCTGATCTCATGGAACGGCTGCCTCTCGCCGAGACGGTACTCGAACTGAATCCGATCACCGGAATCGATCGCGAAGAGCAGCGTGACTGCGGTATCATCTGACCTATGAAAAACACCAAGCAGAAGACACCGAAGAAGCGCGATCTCCCCTCCGAGATGGCCGATCTCCGTGAGGCCATCGCAGAGATCCGTCTGGACTACCGCAGGAACAATCAGACCCGCCGCTCACTCGCTCTCTCATTTCTGAAAGGCACCACGTCGGCTCTGGGAGCCATCGCAGCGGTGGTGATCGTCCTGCCTGTGATCGTCTGGGCGCTCCGCTTGGTCGAGTGGCCCCCGATCGTCTCGGGGTTCGTGAACAACGTCATCCACCAGATTGAAGCGAGTCGCCAGTCGCCGCCAGCGGCTGTTGATCAATGAACACGGAGACGTAAAAGCGCTTCACCACTTCCGCCGATGCGTGGATGATTTCGTTGATGAGCGAGGAAAGACTGCGGAGCCTGCGGTAGAGCTCGGAGAGCATCCATGCGGAACCACGGTCGCTTGAACGGGAGGCTTTGCGTGCCTGACGCTCAATGGAGGCCATCTCCTGACGCAGGTGTGTCACAAGTTTCTGCTGCATGATTTCGACGGCGGGAGCCTTTGCGATCGCTTCGTCGCGTGCGGACGTGCCGCTCTTCTGCTGTGCTTTCGCCGCTCCGGAACCGCCGGCGTCCCCGGAATTATCCTCGCGCACACGGCTTGCGATATTGCCCATGAGATCGATGATCTCCACCACCTCCTTCAGTTTCTGCGGCTGGAACACGACTGCCGGAGCACTCTCGACTGCTTTCGGAGCGCTCGTGGTACCGGTTTCCGCTGACATCTTCACACCGTCCATATGCCTCTATTTTAGCGTATTTTGAGCCAAAAGTCATTCCCTTCCCCTTAGACAGCCTTCCGGAGCCTCCGAACATCGATTGGTTTCGGAATGAGTTCGTGTGCGGCCGCCCGTTCCACCGACTCCGGTTTGAATCCTGGGTCAGAGAATTGGGCACTCATGAGGACACGCCGGATGCGTTCCTCCACTTTCCGTATCCGTTCAAGAAGGTCGACACCGCTCATGCCGGGGAGATCGAGATCGCTGATCACGGCATGGATGCCGCGGATTTCCTCCACGATACGCAGTCCTTCCTCGGCGGTATCCGCCAGCATCACCTCGAATCGTGATTCGAAGATTTCCCCCACGGTTCGCAGGTGTGCTGCGTCGTCGTCGACAATGAGGAGTCGTTCCATAGGGAGAATATAAAACATTATTTTCCTTTCCACGTCAATTCTTCGGATCATCATTCTTCTGTATGGTTTTTCCATGCAGTGCGACACCATTTTCCACAAAATTCTCCGGAAAGAAATTCCGGCCACGGTCGAGTTCGAAGATGACGAGGTGCTCGTCTTCCGCGATATCCATCCCAAGGCGGCTCTGCACCTCCTCTTCATCCCCAAGCACTTCGTGGCATCCATTGCGGACGTCACGCCCGAGACCGCGCATCTTCCCGGCCTGCTCATTCTCAAGGCGCAGAAGTTTGCGAAGGAGAAGGGGATCCACGGTTACAAGCTCACGTTCCATGTCGGCAAGGGCGGAGGACAGGAGGTGTTCTATCTCCATCTGCACTTCCTCTCGGACACGAAACTCTAAAAAAAGACGCCCCGAGGGCGTCTTTTGATTCCTGAGATGGAGAGTTACGCGCTGTACCCAGCGGCTTCGGCCTCTTCGGCAGTCTTGAAGCTCACGAGGTTCTCTTCCGCGATCTTCTCGGCCTGAGCGGATCCGGCTTCGTAATACTTCTTGCCGGTCTTGGAGGCGACGAAGGCGGGAGCGCCTCCCTTGGCCTTCTCGCGCTCGGCCTGACCCTTCTTGATGCGCTCGAGTGTCGCGGCATCGATCGGCTTCAGAGCCTTGATCGAGAGACCGATGCGGCGCTCGTCGATGTCGATGTTGATGACCTGCGCCTCCACCTTCTGGCCGATCTTGAGAGCCTGTGACGGGTCGGTCACTTTCTCGTGGCTGAGTTCGGAGAGATGTACGAGACCGGTGATGTCCTTCTCGAGGGCGAGGAATGCGCCGTAGTCCGCGAAGCGGACGACAGAGCCTTCCACCTTCTTGCCGACCGGATAACGCTCGGCGATCTCCTCCCACGGGTCTTTCGTGAGCTGCTTGATGGAGAGGCTGAGCTTCTCGCCGTCGATGCCGATGATCTTCACCTTCACGCGGTCGCCGATCTGGGCGAACTCGGACGGGTTCTTCACGTGACCCCACGCGATCTCGGAGATGTGGACGAGACCCTCGAGTCCGTCGAAGGACACGAAGATACCGAACTTCACGATGCCGGAGACGATGCCTTCCTTCGCGGAACCGATGGCGAGGGTCTCGAGAGCTTTGGAACGCTCTTCGGCCATGGCCTCACGCTCGGAGACGACGATCTTACCGGCGGCTTCGTCGAGGGTGATGATCTTCACCGTGAAGGTGTGACCAATGAACTTGGCGAGGCGGCTGATGATCTCGGAGGAGTCGGCGTTGTTCACGCGCGGGTAGTTGCTGGGAGCGAGCTGGGAGACGGGGAGGAACGTGCGGATGCCGTCGATGTTGGCGAGGAGACCGCCCTTGTTTGCTTCCTGTGCCGTGAACTTCATCGTCTTGTCGTCCTCCACGAGCTTGTGGAAGCGGTCCCAGGCCTTCTGCTGGCTGGCCATGCGGAGACTGAGCACCACCATTCCTTCGTCGTTCTCTTCCTCGAGCACGAGGGCGGTGACGAGGTCACCGGCGTTGAGGTCGCGGAAGGTGTTCATGGAGTCGCGGAGTTCGCGGCCGGAGACGATTCCGGTGGCGACCCCTGCGAGGTCGATGAGCATTTTGTTCTTTCCTTTGAAAATGACGCCGCCTTCGATGAGCTCACCGGGGCGCGCGCGGAACACCGGAGGCGAGTCCTTGAGGAGCTCGATCATCACGGCTGACTGGATCATTTTGGTCATAAAAAACGGGGGGTGCAAGGAAAGGAAGTAAGAGGGTCTCCTGCGGGCTCTTGCACGAGCAGCACGGGGAGAAAACGGGGTTACTCTACATGTCTTTTGGCCTTTCGGTCAACAACACAGACTCCCGTGTGATTCTTGCTTCCTACGCTAGAAAAGCGCGGCCTTGTCCGGATTCAGTTCCTCCAGATTGGCAAACTTCTGCTTCTGGGAGGTGATCGGGTTGTAGATCGAGTAGAAGAGCTGCACGAGCTCGGCCGTCTTCATGCGGCGCATCGTGATGCCCACGTTCTCGAGGCCGGACTGGATGAGCGTGATGCGGTCGCGCAGGATCTTGCCGTAGGAATGAAACTCGCGGCTGCGCTGGAGCGCCTTCGAGCGTGCATCGTCCACGTTCATCCACTCGAGGAAGCGCTGGATGAGACCGCGCTTCACCTTCGTCGGGGCGTCGACGGGCACGACGATGTAGAAGCTCTTCTGCATGATGTCCGCGATATCCACGAGCTTCTCCATGAAGTCGGCGTAGTCGAGTGTCTGTTCTTTGAGCAGCGGCGATTCCTGCTTGTCCGCGCGCTTCTTGAGACCCTGAATGTACGGGTCGATATTGAGGCGCGTACTGCGGACGATGATCTGCACCGGGAAGATGAGTGTGTTCACGAACGACTGGTAACCCGCGATGATACCCTGCTGCTCGATCTCGCTCTTGAGATTGAAGTTGAGCGAGTTCACGCGGAGCACGGCGCGCAGACCGCCGTTCTTGAGCACAACGGTGTCTTCCTTGATCTCGGCGATCGGGAGGTAGCGCTGGGTGGAGACCGCGAAGCCCTTCTTCTTTCCGCGGACGGTGTCCGGGATTGCAGCGCCCTGGCCGGTTCCTGTTGCCGTTGGATTGGTGGGTTCAGCCATAGATTCAGCGTGCGGGATCGGCGGTGAGGGATTCGTATGCGGAGACGATGTCGGTGATGCTGTCGATGGACTTCGCTTTATCGAGACCCGCGGCCTGCACGCGTTCGCGCTTCACGGGTCCGGAGGAATCGGTGTTCGTGTCGTCATGCTCGTAGAGTCCGTGCTTTTCACCGGCTTCAAACCTCGTCTTCACCCCTTCCAGAGCGCCCGGATTGGGCATCGAGTGCGTTGCAAGCTGGCTGAGTTCTTCCTGACGCTTCTCGAGCTGACGCGTGATCTCCACGAGCTTGTCGGCGTTCGTGGATGCCTTGGCCGTGAGATCGTTGATCTCCTTCACGTGCTGGCGGGTGATCAGGTTGATCGAGAGACCGGCGTGCGGACTCCAGACGCGCTGGTTCGGCTTATTGAAGGTTTCGATGGAGAGCAGAATGATATTGAACAGAGTGAGATCGTTGACCTTCAGGAATGCGAACGAGCAGAAGATGAGCGCCGGAACCCACGTCACAACGAGAGCGACGGGGTTGGTCACGCCTGACTTCTGTGCCGTCGAGAAGATCGCGTAGCTGATACCGAGGCCGAGTCCCGAGATGATGAGCTGCCTGAGCGTCACCGGGCCGATGATGCGGTCCTCGACGTAGACGTTCTGCGGGATTTTGACAGCTTCGATGGGCATAGTTTTTTATTTCGGGAAATCTCATAATTATAGCAGAAACATGAGGAAAATGCCAGCATCAGCCGGCATCTTCCCCTGATTGTCAATGATTACGCTGCGACAGCCTTTTTGGCTTTCGTCTGCGGCTTTTCCACTTTATCGTCGTGAAGGAGTACCAGTTCCTTGTCACCCTTGCCGACCACCTTGATGGTGTCGCCCTTCTTGAACATGCCTTTGAGGATGTTCTCGGCGATCTGGTCCTCGAGGTGTTCCTGGATGGTTCTCCTGACCGGTCTCGCACCGTACTGCGGATCGAATCCGAGCGTGCCGAGGATCTCGATGGCTTTGTCGTCGAGCGTGATGTCGTAGCCCTGCTCCTTGAGGCGGGAGGCGAGCTGGCCGACGTGGATCTGGACGATCTTGCGGATGGAATCCTGTGCGAGAGCATTGAAGACGATGATGTGGTCGATGCGGTTCAGGAACTCGGGACGGAAGTTGTCCTTCAGCTCGGCGAGCACCTCCTGACGCTTCTCTTCGTAGATCTGCTCTTCATGCTTGAGGTCGTCGGTGCCGCTCAGCTTGAAGCCGATCTTGCCCGCTTCCTTCGTGAGCTTGTCGGCGCCGATGTTGCTGGTCATGACGATGATCGTGTTCCTGAAGTCGACCACTTTGCCCTGACCGTCCGTGAGCGTTCCGTCCTCCATGATCTGGAGGAGGATATTGAAGAACTCGGGGTGGGCTTTCTCGATCTCATCGAAGAGAACGACGGAGTAAGGCTTGCGGCGCACGGCTTCCGTGAGCTGTCCGCCTTCCTCGTAGCCGACGTAGCCGGCGGTCGTACCCGTGAGACGGGAGACATTGTGGCGCTCCATGAATTCGGACATGTCGATCTTGATGAGAGCGTCGTCGCGCTGGAAGATCTCGGTGGCGAGCGCTTTCACGAGCTCGGTCTTGCCGACACCCGTGGGACCCATGAAGAGGAATGAACCGATCGGACGCTTGCTGTCAGCGATACCGACACGGCTCCTGCGGATGGCGCGTGCGACTTTCTGGATCGCTTCGTCCTGACCGACGATGTGTTTCCTCAGCACCGGTTCGAGCGAGTTGAGGCGCTTCGTCTCCGACTTCATGAGACGGGAGACGGGGATGCCCGTCATGCGCGCGATCACGGCGTTGATGTCGTCTTCGTTGATCTCCACCGGAGAGCGGAGATCGCCGTCGACCTGTGCCTGCAGCGTCTTCCTCTCCTCGAGGAGTTCCTCCTCCTCTTTGCGGAGCTTGAGCGCGTACTGGTACTTCTGGTCGCGGACCGCGAGCTGCTTCTTGCTCTCGAGATCCTTCAGTCCGGCGTCGATCTCCTTGAGGCGGGGGGACTGGTCATCTTTGATGTGGATGCTCTTTCCTGCGGCCGCTTCATCGAGCACGTCGATGGCCTTGTCCGGCAGGAACCTCTCGGTGAGGTAACGCTTGCTGAGCTTCACGGCGGCTTCGATGGCCTTCCGGTCGATCGTGAGCCTGTGGAAGCGCTCAAACGTGCCCTTGAGACCTTCGAGGATATCGATGGCGTCTTCGGTGCTCGGTTCCTCCACCATGATCGACTGGAACCGTCTCTCGAGAGCGCGGTCCTTCTCGATACTCGTGCGGTACTCGTCCGTGGTTGTGGCACCGATCACCTGCAGAGCGGAGCGCGAGAGCGCCGGCTTCAGGATATTCGCCGCGTCGAGGGAGCCCTCGGCGGAGCCGGAGCCGACGACGGTGTGGAGTTCATCGATGAAGAGAATGATCTCGCCCTTGCTGTCGGTGGCCTCCTTGATGATGTCGTCGAAACGCTGCTCGAATTCACCGCGGTACTTGGTACCGGCCACGATCGAACCCATGTTGAGCTGGAGGACGCGCTTGTTCCTGAGCGCAGGCGGCACCTTGCCGTCCACGATGCGCTGGGCGAGACCTTCGACGATCGCAGTTTTGCCGACACCGGACTCACCGATGAGCACGGGGTTGTTCTTCGTCTTGCGGTTCAGGATGTGCACGAGACGCTCGATCTCGGTGTCGCGTCCGATGATCGGGTCGTACTTCTTCTCGGTGGCTTTCTTCGTCATGTCCTCGGAGAAGTAGTCGAGCACGGGCGTCTTGCTCTTGCCCTCGGCCTTGCGGCGCTTCAGCCCTTCGCTCTCCGTCGGGTTCTGCCCTTGGACGCCTGCAAGGGCGCCCTGAAGGCCGTGGAAGAACGACTCAAGCGAAGACTCGAGGTTCTTGTTCTGCTGACGGAAGCTGTTGATCTGGCCGAACATCTCCTCGATGTGGATCTTCAGATCTTCGGGATTGATCTGCATGCTTTCGAGCAGCGTGGTCGCGGCATTCTTGCCGTTGCTGATGAGTGCGTAGAGGAGGTGCTCTGTGCCAATCGATCCGTGGCGGAACTTGTGGGCGATCATGACGCTCTGCTCGATGACAGTGTTCAGCGAGAGCGAGAGACCGTGCTTCACGTTCTGGCCTTCATCGTCGGCGCCCTTCTCGGCTTTGAGAAGAATGCGGACGTTCTCATGGGTGACGCCGGCTCCCGTGAGGATGGAGAAGCCGAGGGACTTCGGGATGCCGAGCAGGCCGAGGAGCAGATGCTCCGTCCCGATGTACTGGGACTTCATGGTCTTCGCCTCCTGCTCCGCGAGTTGGAGAGCAAGCTTTGCATTCGGTGTGAAGCGGTCGAACGGATGCATAGAAGTGGGGAGAGGAGTGACCTTATCACTCTCACATGGAGAGTGACAAGTTGATCAGTTGATCGCACATTATAAACCGCCCTTTTCCTGAAAGGGAAGCGACTGTCGTTGATAATTTCTCCAAGTGGATCTGAGTGACGAAATGTAGTGAAGAATTTACATTCCTCATTTACGGCGTCTGAAAGCGTAGAAGTCCTGGATAAAGATCGTGAGGACCGCCGTGGTGGGCACGGCAAGGAGAATGCCGACCACCGGATGCACGGTGTTCGGGAAGCTCACACCCACGAGCATGCCGAACATGATCGCGATCGGGGAAAGCCCGACGGCGTGCTTCATGATGAGCGGAACGAGGAGATTATTCTCACAGAGCTGGATGACGTAGTAGACGAGCAGCACGACGAGCGCCCAGACGAGTCCCTGCTGGGAGAGCGCGATGAGGATGGCGGGCAGTGCACCGATGAGCGGGCCTGCGTAGGGGATGAACTCTGTAAAGCCTGCGAGGAGAGCGAGAGTCAGTGCGTACGGCATGCCGAGGATCTCGAGTGCCACGAAGACGAGGACGCCGATCGCGACACAGAGGATGAGCTGGCCGTGGAACCACTGCGAGATCTTGTGGTAGATCGCTTCGGACTTGGCATCGAAGTAACCGCGGTACTCGCGCGGGAGCACCGAGCGCATGAAGTCGGAGATCTTCTCACGCTCGAGCTGGATGAAGAACGCGAGCATGAGGATCAGGATGAAGTTCACGATGAAATTGAACAGCGAGCCCGCCGCCTGCACGGCGAAGGTGACCGAGCTCTGCACGACGCCCGAGAGATTCTGACCGAACTGGAAGAGCGCGGAGGCGCGATCCTTGATGCCCATCTGCTGCAGGACATCCTGCATGACGATGGTGAGCCGCTCGTTCATGCCGTCCGAGAGGAACTGGAAGTGGATGTTCGGATTCAGGAGGAACGAGTCCGCGCTCCGGTTGATGTATCTCGCCATGTCCTGCAGCTGCGAGGCGACGATCGGAATGAGCGAGGCGAGGAGGAACACCGCCACCGAGAGGAAGACGAGGTAGATGATGACGACGCTGAGGCCACGCGGTACGCCCCGACGCTCCAGCCAGCGCACGTTCGTGTCGATGACAATGGCGAGGAACATGGCGAGTCCGAGAACGATCAGTTTGTCCCGGATCGTGAAGAGCGCGAGTGCCGTTGCGATGACGAGGAGCACGACGATGGTTGCCTTGGCCACCGTGATCGAAGGTACATCGACACGCATGACGTTCTTGGCTTTCTGCTCAGGAAGATCGATGTTCCGGATGGACTTCATTTCCTGCTGCGCTGACTGCATGCGCGACTTTGCCTTGCTCCAGAGTGACTGCGCTTTCGCGCTCAGGATCTGGATGGACTTGAACGATTCCTGTGCGGGTGGTTTCTTCGGCATGGGATTAGAGGGTGATGGCGCTGATGAATGTGGAGAGAATGACGTAGGTGAGGAGACACACCGCGAGACCGACGAGTGAGGTCTGGATGCCTTTCTTCGCTGCATCCGAGCTGCCGCCGGGGGTCGCGGGCCCCGTCATGTAGCGGATGCCGTTGATCATGAGCATGATGAGGGCGATCGATGCTGCGAGTCCGATGACCACGAACGTGAGACCGGAGATGAATTCCTCGAGACACTGAAATCCGGCGCCGGCAACGGGTGCGGTGGCCTGATTCGTGCTGAAGAACTGGATGCAGCTCCCGGGAATCGTCAAAGCTTCGGGCGCGACCGCTTGTGCGTGCGCCGTCGGGATCAGTAGATCCATGACATGAATCATGGAAGGCATTATCACGCGGTTTCGGCTTGTACTCAATCTCTTCCGGAGTAAAACCCCTCTTCGAAATTGACCAATAGTGTAAACTAGTTCCAATTGTATTCATCGCATGACGCCATTCTCCTGGGAAACCACTCACAGGCCGATCGTCGCACTCGCTCCCATGGCGGGGGTGACGGATGCGTCGTACCGTCAGATCATCAAGCGCGTCGCACCCGAGACGGTGGTGTATACGGAGTTTCTCTCCACGAATGCGATCGCATTCGGTTCCGAACGGACGATGAAGATGCTCGACTTCGATCCGTCGGTGGAGCGGCCGTTCATCGTGCAGATCTTCGGATCCGATCCCGTGAAATTTCTCGAGGCATGCAAAGTCATCGAGCAGATGGGTGCCGACGGTATCGATATCAACATGGGCTGTCCTGCCGCGAAGATCGTCTCGTCGTGTTACGGATCGGCGCTCATGCGGAACCCCAAGCTCGCCGCGGAACTCGTCGCGTCCGCCGTGAAGGCCGTGAAGATCCCCGTGAGCGTGAAGACGCGCCTTGGCTGGGACAGCAAAGACAGTCTCATCACGTTCTGCAAAGGGCTTGAGGAAGCCGGTGCCGCTGCCTTCGCGATCCACGGCCGCCGTTACTGCGACAAGTTTACGGGAGACAGCGACTGGGAACCGATCTATGCGCTCAAGAGGGAGTTGAAAGTTCCGGTCATCGGCAACGGCGACATCGCCTGCGGCGAAGATGCGATTGCCAAGCTCGGGAATCTCGACGGGGTTATGGTCGGACGCAGCACATTCGGCAATCCGTGGGTGATGCGTGAAGTCGTCGATGCGCTCAGGCACGGGAATATTGCGGTGAAGCGCGCGCTGACTCCTGAAGAGAAGATCGGCGTCTTCAAGGAGCGCATTCCGTTCATTCTCGAACACTGCGAGCTCTCCGTGCGCATGAAGGGGGAGAGGCGCGGCGTGCTCGAGATGCGCCGCCACATGGGCGGGTACATCAAAGGCTTCGACGGCGCGAAGGATCTGCGTATGAAGCTCATGACGCTCGAGAATCTGCAGGAGGTGCAGCAGACGCTGCAGGCTGTCTGACCCGATACAAAAAAACCGGACGGTTGCCCGTCCGGCTGATTCTACGGAGTGAGGATTACATCTGAACCTTGATCCCCGGACCCATCGTCGGATTGATGCTGATGGAGAGGATGTACACGCCCTTGATACCGCTTGGCTGTGCGTCCTTGATGGCCTGGAGAAGCGTCTCGAGGTTCTTCGTGAGCTTCTCGGCGCCGAAGCTGAGCTTGCCGAAGGTCGTGTGGATGATGGCCTGCTTGTCCATCTTGAACTCGATGCGTCCCTTGCCGAGCTCCTCGATGATCTTGCCCGGCTTGTCCGAGACCGTGCCCGACTTCGGGGACGGCATGAGGCCCTTGGGACCGAGGACTTTGGCGAGCTTGCCGAGATCCTTCATGAGCTGGGGCATGGCCACCGTGATGTCGAAATCGAGCATGCCGCCTTCGATCTGCTTGATGAGATCGGCGTTGCCTACGTGCATGGCGCCTGCCTTCTTCGCTTCGTCCACGAAGTCGTCCGTGACGAATGCGGCGATGCGCACCTTCTTGCCCGTGCCGTGCGGCAGGGTGACCGTGCCGCGCACGAGCTGATCGGACTGGGTCATGTCGGCGCCGATACGGATATGCACCTCGGCGGAGGCATCGAACTTGGTCACGCCCACTTTCGTGAGGAGTGCGACCGCGTCAGCGATGCTGTAGGAGGGCTTGTCCACGAGTGCTTTCTTTTCGCGGTATTTCTTGCCGCCTTGAACCGGCTGAACTTTGAGTAACGCCATAGAAGAATGGGGGAACGTGGTGGGTTAAAAGGGTTCGCCCGTATGCGAGGGCTTCCACGAAGCTCGCGTAGTGTACACGTGTGATTTCCGACCCTGCAAGCCTATTTCCTGCGCTTTGCAGGAGCCCTGCCGCCATTCTTGTTCTTGATGTGGATGGAGGCGGTGAGCATGGTGGTGACACCGAGGAGCAGCATCGTGGCCGACATCTGCCAGTCGGCGAGACCGCTCGTGAGGAGCACCGTGAGGGCGATAGAGAGAGCGGAGACGAGGGCGATCATGCCGCCGACCACTTCGCAGGTGTGTGAGAAGACGAGGCGGACGACAACAACCGAAGCTTCATCGACGGATTTCACCATGCGGCTGGCCTGGATCATCGTGCCGATGCCGACAACGAAGAGCAGGATGAGTGCGGAGAGGAGCGGGGAGTCGGGGAGTTGTCCGTTCACGAGGTTGAACGCGAGCTGCACGATGCTCATCGCCATGATGATGAGACCCACGGTCTTCCAGAGGTAACACGAAATGGCGCGTGCGATGCCCTGCGGCTTGGCACCCGGCACGAGGAGGCTCGGGATGAAGAGCAGAACGAACGCGACCACCACGATGGCAAGTGCGTAGGCGACGGCCGTCGACTGGAAGAGACTCACGGAGAAATCGGACATACAAGAAGGGAGAGGAAATTGTCTCTCAGAGTACCGCCTCCCCCTGTCATTTGTCGCTTCAGGAACACCAAAAAGGCTTGCAACGAACCGCACTCGGTTCTTTGATCATCAGGCTGCTTTCTTTGCTCCGAGATCGTCCTCGATCGTGAGCCCCATGTTCTTGGCGGTTCCGGCCATCATGCTCGTGGCGGAATCCAGATCCGTCGTGTTCAGGTCGGGCATCTTCGCCTTCGCGACTTCTTTCAGCTGCGACATCTTGATGGAACCGATCTTCTCCTTGTTCGGCTTGCCGGAACCCTTCTCCTTTCCGATTTTCTGAAGGATGAGGAACGCGGCGGGCGGCTGCTTCAGGATGAACGTGAAACTGCGGTCTTCGTAGATCGTGATCTCTGCCGGAATGACCTGTCCCATCTGCCCCTTCGTCTTGTCGTTGAACTGCAGACAGAACTGCTGGATGTTGATACCGGCCTGTCCGAGCACAGGACCGAGTGGCGGAGCCGGATTGGCCTGTCCACCGCGTGACTGCACTTTGATGACTTTCATGATCTTCTTTGCCATAGCCCGCGTACTTTAAAGATCAACGGGTCTGTCGTCAATCCTTGTTTTCACTTGCTCAGGTTCGTCACGAGGGCGTCCAGCGTCTCTTCACCGTTCTTCGCCGCGTGGATCTCGTACAGACGGGTCCGGACGCGCAGGAAGACAATCTTCTCCGGGCTGAGGGTGGGGTCAAAGAAGGAGAGGATATCCACGGGAGGACCTCCTTCGGGCGTGCGCGTTTCGTCGATCAGGTCCGTGAGCTTGCCGGAGAACTGTTCCGAGAGTGCCTGTTTGAGGCTGCCGAAGATGGGTTTCGCGTCAGGAGAGTCGACCCACGAGAAGAGGTACGCGCGGTCGTTGTTCCTGAGCAGCACCCACGTCTTCACAGAGGATGGATCTCTCATCACGAAGGTGAGGAATCCGGTTTCATCCGTCTGCTGGGTGATGAGCTGGAGCTGGCTGAAGACTGCCCCGACATCGATACCCGCTTTCTTCTTGGTCGAAGTGCCCTTCTTCACGACGCGTTTCGAGGAGGAAGAGGACGAGACGGACACGCCGGTGCTTGCGACGGATCCGGACGATCCCGCGGGAACTGCCGGCACGTTGTTGTCACCAGCCTGCAGCGCCTGCTGTCGCGGGAGTTCCATCAGCACAAAATCCGCACCAAAGAGTCCTCCCGCGATGAGCATGATGATCACTCCTGTGATGACGGTGTTTCCGCGCACCCCCCGAGTGTAGCAAACACGTGCAGGTTCGACAGTCTCCTTTTAGCGAACGCTCACTTCGAGGCGCACCATCTTCTGCAGCTGTGACTCGTAGAGACAGACCGCACGGTCATGTGTGTGGAGATTCATGCACTTGCTCGGCAGCGACTGATTGCCGCGCTTGATGAGTTTCGCTTTGTCCGCCTGATTGCCGGAGTTCACCGGAGAGATTTTTTCCGCCTTTGCTTCGGGTGTCACTTCAGAGCCGACACCGAACCACTTCTCGCGACGCCTTGTGGCGCGGTGGTTCCTGCGGATGATGATGCCGATGATCTCTGCATCCGTCGTCGGAGCACGGTAGATCGGTCCACCGTGTGCAGCCTTCTTCTGATGGCGCGAGACGGTCTCCACTTTTCCCGCGGAGATCGGCATGCGCGTCTTGAATTGTCCCTGCAATCCGTCCGCGACTGCGGTGCCGGAGACCAGACAGAGTGCGAGACCCGAGGCGATACTCAGGCTGGCGCGGAGAAGGGAAGGCTTCTTCATGAGGAGGGTTGTTTGTTTATAAATCTTTACATTATAGCATTTTGAAACAATTTATTCAAACCCAACTTCAGGGGTTCCTACGCCGTCACCACCTTTGCGTCGGCCACCATGAGGCCTTTTTCCCGCACAAGAACCGGATTCAGGTCGATTTCGGTGATGGCAGGACAGTCTGCGATGATCTCCGAGACGCTCTGGACGGTCTGCGCGAGTGCATCGATATCGAGGGCGGCTTGGCCGCGCATGCCGGTCAGCAGCTTCCACGACTGGAGCGATGTGAGCATGTCGTACGCTTCCTCCGAGGAAACGGGAGCGACGGCAAACCGTGTATCGCGGAAGAGTTCCGTATAGATGCCGCCGAGACCCACCATGACGAGCGGCCCGAACGTCGGATCTCTGAGAGCGCCGACGATGAACTCGCTGCCGACGGGGAGGAACTGCTGGATGAGGACGCCGCCGATTGCTGCGGTCGGCATATTCTTGCCGCAGTTCTTCAGAATCTCCGCGTACGCCTTCTTCACCGCTGCCGCGTCTTTCAGATTCGTGCGCACACCACCCACGTCCGTCTTGTGGAGAATCTGCGGCGAGCTCACCTTCGCGATCACGGGATAGCCGACGGATTCCGCGATGCTCACGGCATCTTCCGCACTGCGCGCCACCGCCTGCTCGGGGACGGGCAGGTCGTAGAGCGCGAACAGTTCTTCGGTCACTTCCTCGGAGAGAAGCCCCTTCCGTTTCTTCAGGAGCTGCACTGCGGCAGCCGTGCGGTCATCATCACGGTCTCCTGATCTGCATGGCGGTTTCTCCGGCATCGGGCGCAGCATCGCAAGGGCACGGACAGCTTCCTCAGGAGTGCCGAACGATGGGATACCGCTTTCGCGCAGGAGATTACGTGCGCTCTCGACATGAGAGCCGCCCATGAACGCCGTGGTGACTGGAAGGAGAGGATGCGATTTCACTGTGGCGATCACGGCTTTTGCGATCTCGTCACACGGTGTCATCACCTGCGGCGTGAGCAGGCACACGATGCCGTCCACTTCGCCGTCATCTGCCACAGCATCCAGAGCTTCTGCGTACCTGTCCGCGAGCGTGTCACCGAGAACATCGACGGGATTCGCGGTGCTCGCGGCTTGCGGCAATGCTTTCTTCAACCGTTCCACGGTGCGCTTTTCGAGCTCGGCCAGCTCGAGTCCTGCGATCTCCGTTGCATCGGTGGCGAGCACACCCGGACCTCCGGCATTCGTGAGGACGGCGATCTTCCTGCTCACGAGCGGTGCGGACACCCTCAGGCTCGTGAGCATCGCGAGGAATTCCTGCGTGGTCGATGCGAGGTGGATGCCTGAAGCGCGGCAAGCCGCTTCCAGAGCGGCACCTGAGCCGGCGAGCGCGCCGGTGTGTGACGACACTGCGCGTGCGCCGCGTACGGACATACCGGCCTTGATGAGCACGATCGGCTTCTTCTTTCCCACGCGCTCCGCGGTTTCCATGAATCGCGCACCGTCCTTCACGCTCTCGAGGTAGAGACCGATCACCCTCGTCTTCGGATCGGCGCCCGCGACCTCGAGGAAGTCACTCTCCGCGAGATCGGCTTTGTTGCCGATGCTCACCACGAGCGAAAAGCCGAGCTTCTTGCCTGCAGCTTCGTCGAGGAGCGCGACGGCCATCGCACCCGACTGACTGATGAGTGCGATGTCACCGGCAGCTTCGGGTGTATCGGCGAACGATGCATTGAGTCCGATGGAAGGCCGAAGCACGCCGAGACAGTTCGGACCCACCACACTCATCCCGTATTTCTCCGCGATCACCGTGAGTTCCTTCTCGCGCGCGTGACCTTCGTCATTGCCCAGTTCCCCGAAGCCCGCCGAGATCACGACGAGTGTCTTCACCTTCTTCTTTCCGCATTCCTCTGCGAGTGCCGCTACGGTCGCCGCCGGTGTCACGATCACGGCCATGTCGATCAATCCGGGGATGTCCGCGACGGTCTTGAAGCACTTCTTGCCGAGGAGCTCGTCATGCTTCGGATTCACGGGGAAGATCTCTCCGCGGAAACCGCCGAGGAGATTGGTGAGAATGTAGTGGCCGAGTTTCTTTTCCTCGCCGGATGCTCCGATGAGTGCGACCGATGTCGGTTCAAGTGTGAACACGGATCCGATTGTAGGGCTCTCTGCCTCCGCCGTGAACAGGGTGACTTTCCGCTTCCGCTTGCAGGTGGACTTTCGTATACTCTCCTCTGTATGGCGATTGAGAGACGCAAGCGGGCCGAGGAAGCAGTGGACGTGCTGCCTGCGGCTGCGGATGATCAGGCGGACATCACGCTCCGGCCTTCTTCGCTGGAAGAATACATCGGACAATCAGACATCAAGGCGCACCTCACGGTCTATCTTCAGGCGGCGAAGAAGCGCAGTGAGCCGCTCGGGCACACGATTCTCCACGGTCCTCCGGGACTCGGGAAGACGACCCTCGCGTTCATCCTCGCGAAAGAAATGGGTGCACAGGTGCGTGTCACGTCCGGTCCCGCCATCGAGAAGGCGGGTGATCTCGCGTCCCTCCTCACGAACCTGCAGGCCGGCGACATCCTCTTTATCGATGAAATCCACCGCCTCCGTCCCGCCATCGAGGAAGTGCTCTACTCGGCGATGGAGGACTACGCGCTCGATCTCGTCATCGGCAAGGGGCCGTCCGCCAGATCCATGCGTATCGATCTGCAGCCGTTCACACTTGTGGGTGCCACGACGAAAGCGGGTGCCGTGAGCATGCCGCTCCGTGACCGCTTCATCCACAACTTCAAGCTCTCCTTCTATACGCCTGCGGAAGTCTGCAAGATCGTCCAGCGTACGGCGGGCATCCTCTCGCTCCCGATCGACAGTACCGCCGCCGACCTCGTCGCACGCGCCGCACGCGCCACCCCGCGTATCGCCAACCGTCTCGTGCGCTCCATCCGCGACTTCGCGCAGGTGAATGACGAAGGCACGGTCTCGGCTGCGCGCGTGAAGAGCACGCTTCAGCTTCTCGGCATCGATGACAAGGGTCTCGATTCCACCGACCGCCTCATTCTCCTGACGATTGCGGAGAAGTTTGGCGGGGGACCGGTCGGACTCGGCTCGCTGGCCGCTGCACTCTCGGAGGAAGAGGAGACACTCGAGGATGTCTACGAGCCGTACCTGATTCAGTGCGGCTACCTCCAGAGGACGCCGAAGGGGCGCGCCGCTACGAAGCTCGCCTACGAACTCCTTGGCATGAAGATGCCGGAGGGGAATCAGACATTGTTCTAGGATGACGAATTGTTACTTCTTTGGATCGCCAAAGAAGTAACCAAGAAAACTTGTGCGCGTGAACTCGCCGGCCCTGCAAGTCCGGCTCGGACAGCACGCGCAATCTTCGGTGTGAGTTTCCGGAGCGCGCTATCCCATCATCAGAGCGATTTCTTGACGGATATTCTTCTCAAACTCCGCACGGGAGAATTTCTTGGCCTGTGTGATGAGCGCATCTTTTGGATACTTTTTTTGATCAAAGTTCTCCAGAACCTTCTGCAGTGATTCCGGTGTCGCTTCATCGAAGAACTCTCCGGTGACTCCTTCAATGATCGTCTCCAGTGCGCCACCCGAACGGTACGCGATCACGGGAGTTCCCACTGCCATTGATTCCACCGGTACGAGTCCGAAGTCTTCGTCACCCGCGAAGATCGTTGCCTTCGCCTGCGCCAGAAGATCCGCGACTTCATCGCCCTGCCGCCATCCGTAGAATTCCACCGTCGGGCCTGCGAGAGCTTCGAGGCGTGTGCGGTCGGGGCCTTCTCCCACGATCTTCAGACGCACGCCAAGACGGTTGCAGGCTTCGATCGCGAGGTCGATCCTCTTGTAACGCACGAGGGACGAGACGATGAGGAAGTAGTCGGGATGCTGCATCTTGACCGGTGTCCGTGGCACGAACCATGTGTCATCGATCGGCGGATACACGACCGTGCTCTTCTTCCTCCAGTAGAGCTCGATCCTGCGCTGCACGGTCTTGGAGGCAGCGAGCAGCATGTCCGGCCGGTCTGCGGCTTCCGCATCCCAGATTCTGAGTGGATGAAACGTGCGCTGCAGATACCACTTTTTGAAGCCTCCGAACATTCCCTTGGAGGCTTCGCGCACGACATCGTGTGTGCGGTCCCAGAGGTAACGGGCAGGGGAGTGGACGTAACACAGATGCTTGGGCGCACTGTTCGTGATGATGCCGTGCACGAACGCCGATGAGGTCGAGAGCACGAGATCAAACTCCGAGAAGTCCCACGCCTCCACGGCGCGCGGAAACTTCTTCAGATAGAAATGATGATTGAATCCGAAGACCGGATTGATCGTGCTCGTCCGTACGCGACTCCGCGGGAACCAGTCCCCGAGCTTCTTCTCGTCATAGAGGAGCGTATAGATCGGTGCATCCGGAAACATGTCCGCGAGGATGCGGAGCACACGCTCGGCACCGCCGCGCATGGTCAGGAGTTCGTGGACGAGGGCGATCTTCATGCTGCGTTAGGATACACGCCTCGGAAGGAGTCCGTAGGATTACTGAATCAAGTCTCTGAGGAGCGGGAACGTCGTGAATCCCGCGCTACGGTTCAGGTGTTTTCCTCCTGCAATGACGTTGAGCGAGGCTCCGGTGTGATCGGCAAGCGTGCGTGCATGCGAGAGGGGAACGTACGGATCATTGTCGCTATGGAGGATCGTCATTCTTCCGCCGTTGCTCCGTATCTTTGCCCAATCGAACGGATGATCAATGAATGTCGCGACGAGCGGATCGAAGTCGTTGCTCATTGGTTCCGAAACGGGCGCAACGAGCACGCATCCGTGTACAGCGATCTTGAGCGTTTCAAGGATCCGCAGTATCAGCGTGCCGCCGAGACTGTGCCCGATGAGGATCGCATCCCCGGTGATTCGCTGTTCACGTTCAAGCTGTGCCATCCATGTCTTCAGATCGGGATGCTCGGCATCGGGAAACGCGGGCGTGATCACCGTGTGACCTTGTGATTGCAGCTCTGCTTTCAACCACGGAAACCAGTTTCCTTCCGGAGTTCCTCCTGTGCCATGGAAGATGAAGAAGGTTGCTATAGAGGGATTGTACATTCCCTTCTGCATTTACGATTCTTCCTCCATAATCGCCGGTACCAGCGGGTCGGTAGCTCAGTTGACCGCCGAGCGCTTGCGCGAGGCGTCAGAGAAAATCTGCTCGGTTCACTTCTGTTCTTTCCACAGTCTTCATCTCTTGGGGTCGGTAGCTCAGTTGGTAGAGCAGTGCCCTTTTAAGGCATTGGTCGCGGGTTCGAGCCCCGCCCGACCCACCAGTAATTATTGACGAAATACTAAAATAGATTATAATATTTTTACCTTCTGCACCGTGCAGAAGAACGGGGGACGTAGCTCAATTGGTCAGAGCGCGGGGCTTATAATCCCAAGGTTGAGGGTTCAAGTCCCTTCGTCTCCACTTCCGGATGCAGCATGCATCCGGAGTTTTTCCTGTCTACAATCATCGCGTGATACTGCAGGATTTTTTCATCGGCATTTCCCGAAAGGCGCTGCGTCAGATATTTCTTGCTATCTTCATCATCGTTGTCACACTCGAGATCGCTCTGCGCTTTCTTGCGCCGTTCTCAGAGACTGTGCGCCTCGTGCTCTGGGGCAAGACGAGCGGCATGCAGTTCGACTTTATCCAGAGTGTCGATGACATCGCGCGGTTCAATCCGGATATGTCGGAGCCGGGGAGTTACCATGCGGGATATCCGTTGGACGAGCACGGTTTCTGGACGGAATCCTACACACGGACGAAGAAGCCGGGGGTGCTGCGCATGGTCAGTATCGGCGATTCGTTTACGTTCTCTTCGGGGGTGTCCCGAGGCCGGTGCTCTGGCATCGGATTGCGGCAGGCATGCTCAGCGGTGCCTTGAAGATGCCCGTCGAGGATATCAATCTCGGGCTCCCCGGTGCCGGTCCGCGCCTCACACGGCGTGAGCTACGCCGCGCGTTTCTTCGCATCACTCAAACGTCTTCCGGATCAGATCCGCACCGTGCGCAGTGCCGGAGGGCTCTACGCCCCCGCGAATCCGGGCTTCGAACCGGACCGGTATGCGTACGACCGCGGCCGCAAGACGTTCCCTGACGATATCTTCCTGAAGATCGAGAAGCGACGGGCAGAACTCTTCACGACCGAGGGCCGGGAGACGCTCAGGACACTCGTTGCCGAGACGGCCGATGTCATCGCACGGATGCGGGACGACGCCGAAGCGGCCGGAGCGAGATTCGTCGTTGTCGTGATCCCGGACGAGCTGCAGGTGAACGATGTTCTGCGCCGAAACGTGGAACAGGCACGTGGTGGACAGGGGATTGATGCCGATGGCACGGAACAGATTGTGGCTGAGGCACTCGATGTGCGGGAGATCGACTACGTCGAAACCGTCTACGAGCTCCGCAGGGAAGCGCAGGAAGTCCGTTCGCCGTACGGCACCAATGACACACACTGGGACGCGCGCGGCAATGAGATCGCAGGTCACGTCCTCGCCGAACACCTCCTTGAGGATCACTAGGAGCTATACTCTCGGCATGCTCATCTTCCCCATTCCCGAGAGACTCCGTCCTGTCACGCTCTTCACGTCCGTCTACCTGCTCATCGCGGGTTACTTTGCCCTCGAAACACAGAACTGGGAATTTGTCTTTTACATCGCCGTCGTGGTCCTCCTCGGCACGGTGGTGCTCATCGTCGACCGGCGAGTGACCCTCACGAGGAACATCGTCTGGTTTTTGAGCATCTGGGGAATCCTCCACATGATCGGAGGTCTCGTACCGATTCCGGCATCCTGGCCGATCTCGGGAACGAAGCAGGTCTTCTACAGCCTCTGGCTCATCCCCGGTCTCCTCAAGTACGACCAGCTCGTGCACGCGTACGGGTTCGGGCTTGCGACATGGGTGTGCTGGCAGTCTGTGAGGATTGCGTTGCCCCGCGCAGAACCCACGCCCGGCATCCTGCTTCTCTGTGCGCTCGCCGGCATGGGGCTCGGAGCGTTCAACGAAGTGGTGGAATTCGTGGCGACGCTTCTCATTCCGGACACGAATGTCGGCGGGTACATCAACACAGGCTGGGATCTGGTCGCGAACCTTCTCGGGTCCACCGTCGCGGCACTCGTCATCTGGGGCATCCGTCCCGCTCCGCGCACGTGATCGATTCGCACTGTCATCTTTCGGCGCCGGAATTTTCCGATGATCTGGATGCCGTTGTCGCTCGTGCTTCCGCGGCGGGTGTCACGACACTCGTCACGATTTCCGATGACATGTCTGATCTTGAAAAGTGCCGCATCATCGCGGAGAAATATGAACATATTTTTTATACATCTGGCGTGCATCCCCATCACGCCAAAGACTTCGTTGCCGAGCGCGATCTCGCACTCATCCGTCAGGCGCTCGCGCATCCGAAGTGCAAAGGAGTCGGCGAAATCGGGCTCGACTACCATTACATGAACAGTCCGAAGGATACGCAGCAGCGTGTGTTCGAGGCGCAGCTGCTGCTCGCGAAAGAGCTCGGCCTTCCCGCGGTCGTGCACTGCCGAGAGGCCGTGGAAGACGTCTGGACGATCGTGCATCACGTGCAGCCGGAGAAGCTCGTCATCCACTGCTGTACGGAGCGGTGGGAGGATGTCCGCAGATTCGTCGACGCCGGATATCTGCTGTCGTTCACGGGCATCGTCACGTATCCGAAATCCGACGAGATTCGCGCGACGGTGAAGGCATGCCCCCTCGAGCGGATGATGGTGGAGACGGACGCGCCGTACCTTGCACCGGTGCCGCACCGCGGCAAACGCTGCGAGCCGGCGCATGTCACAGAGACCGCGCAGAAGATCGCGGAGATCAAAGGCGTGGATCTTGCGGAGGTGAATCGGGTCACGACGGCCAATGCGATGGAGTTTTTTCACATGCCCACGTAAGGACGCAACTCTTGTACAATCCCCGCCGGAACATCCGGTTTCCTGCGTTCATAGCTCAATGGCCTAGCGTTTGCCTGCAAACGCGTGATAATCAGGCAGCTCGGATCTTGTAGAATCGCAGCAGATGACCTCGGATTTCTGCGCTCGTAGCTCAATGGATAGAGCGTCTCCCTCCGAAGGAGAAGGTTGTGGGTTCGACCCCCGCCGAGCGCACCAATACATCTCAAAGCCGCTTTCCAGACGCTTGATTCCGGCCGGAGAATCTCCATACTGCCCGGCCTCATGCAGCCTCTCTCCTCTTTCGAGCAGCGATATCTTGACCGGTTTCCGGACATCGATCCGGGAGACGTCGGCGCGAAGCGCGGTATGGGAGCGCAGCATGTGGTGCGTGGATACGGTCAGGATCGCGTCATCAAGTACCCGCGTCTCGAGACAATGCGCGATCTCCTCTCGCAGAGTGTCGGAAGAATTCTCACGCCGTCGACGGACAAGCTCCGCAGCGATCTCGACACTGCGCAGGAGTACTTCGGTGATCACGTGCTCCCCACGGACATCGCACTCGATGCGCGGCACACGTCGTACTGCATTCTCCAGCCCGATCTCGGAGACTATGAGACGGTGACGCCCGCACTGCTCGACGAGCACCCTGCGGTACGTGAAGAATTTTCAGGCATCGTGGAAGCGGATACCCGCCTCCTCTTGGAGAAAGGGGTGTTCCTCGATCAGATGGGCTGGAACCCCGGCAGAATGCTCATGCTGCAGGCGTATCTCGATAACGTCGTGATGACGACGTCCGCACGGTTCAAGCGCGTGCTCCAGCTCCCCGATGTCACGCTCTTTCCCGAGCCAGACTGGTCCGTGAAGGGGCTGTATTTCGGCGTGCTCCAGCGTATCCAGCGGATGAATCTCTCGCGGTTCCGTTTGAAACCGTAGACTTGGAGGTAGAATCGTTCCATGCGTCCGAATCTCTCGCTCGTCACGCTCGGTGTCCACGATCTCCAGAGATCGCTCATGTTCTACCGTGACGGACTCGGATTCACGACGGACTCGAAGATCGAAGACGGTGTCCTCTTCTTCAACCTAAGCGGTGTCGTCCTCGGACTCTGGTCGCGGGAGCTCCTCGCCGCCGATGCCGGAGTGAAAGACGACGGTTCGGGTTTCCGCGGCATCTCCATCGCGCACAATGCGCGGAGCAAGGAGGAGGTCGATGAGATCTTCGCCACGCTGAAGACGATGAAAGCATGGATTACCAAGATGCCTGAGAAGACCTTCTGGGGCGGTTACAGCGGTTATTTCGCGGATCCGGACGGTCATCTCTGGGAAGTGGCATTCAATCCGTTCTGGACGCTCGACGAACACGGAAGGATCGCGAAGCTCTGAGACTACCCTTCAGGAAGAAATCCCTCTAGAATGTCGCCTCATGGAACACGGTGACGTCCTCCTCCGGTTTGATAAGGTCAGTTTCAGCTATGACCACAAGAAGCCCATCCTCACGGAAGCGAACTTCTCCGTGCGTGAGAACGCGAAGCTCACGATCGTCGGACAGAACGGCGCGGGCAAGAGCACGATCTTCAAGCTCATCACGGGCGACGTGAAGCCGCAGGCGGGCGAGATCCACATCAAGAAAGGCGCGACGATCGGTATCGCGAAGCAGGTGATTCCGGCCAAGCAGCTCGAACACACGATCGAGGAATTCTTCGCGACCGCGTTCCGCGAGAAGAAATTTGACCTCGAGCGTCACATCAAGCGCGTGCTCGACGTGGTGCACCTCGAGGTGAAACACGACCGCAAGATCAAGGATCTCTCGGGCGGTCAGAAGGCTCGTTTGCTGCTTGCGTACGCCATTATCCAGGAGCCGGATATTCTCCTTCTCGATGAGCCGACGAACAATCTGGACACGCAGGGTATCGATCACCTGACGAGTTTCCTCATCGGGTACGAGAAGACGTGCATTGTCATCTCGCATGATTCGGCGTTCCTGAACTGCTTCACGCACGGCGTCATCAACCTCGATGCGTTCACGCACACGACACAGCAGTACGTGGGTGACTACTTCGACGTCGTCGCTGAGATTCAGGCGCAGATCGAAGCCGAGAAGTCCAAGAACGCCCGTCTCGAGAAGAACATCCAGGACCGCAAGGACAAGATCAACTTCTTCTCGCACAAGGGAGGAAAGATGCGCGCGCTCGCGAGCAAGATGCGCGATCAGGTGGAGGAAGCGGAGGAGAACATGGTCGACGTGCGGCAGGAGGACAAGACGATCCCGTCGTTTGAAATCGGTGTCACGGATTTCCCCGGCATCCTCGTGAAGATCTCCTCCGTCACCGTGATGGAGAAGGGCAAGCCGGTGAAGAAGAAGGTGGAGCGTGCCGTGCGCAAGCGCACGAAGCTGCTCATCAAGGGCCCGAACGGCATCGGCAAGACCACGCTCCTCGAATCCATGGTGAACGGGAAAGAGAAGGGTGTCGTGATCGAGCCCGGCGTGAGGGTGGGGTACTACCGTCAGGACTTCTCGGGTCTGCCGCAGGACAAGACGGTGTACGAGGTGCTCGCACAGGTGATGGACCCGCCCGTGCAGCAGGATATCTACAGCACGGCCGCGCGCTTCCTCCTGCCGGGAGAGAAGGTGCAGACCAAAGTAGAGTCTCTCTCCGAGGGTCAGAAGGGGCTTCTCTGCTTCGCACGCTTCATGTTGCAGAAGCCGGTGCTGCTCATCCTCGATGAGCCCACGAACCACATCAACTTCCGTCATCTCCCCATCATCGCGCAGGCGCTCGATGAATATGCGGGCGGCATCATCCTCATCAGCCATGATCAGGAATTCGTGAGCCAGCTGCACGTCGATGAGCAGCTCGATCTCGCGTCGCTGTAGAGGAGGGGATTACTGCTCCAGCTTCTTCATCATGTCCGCCTGATTCTTTTTGTAGGCATCGGCGGCTTTCTGGGCTGCATTCTGCGATTCCTGCACCTCCACCTGTACATTCTCCTGCTGCTGCAGGAAGAAGAACGCGACGGTGCCTGCGACGGCGAGACCGATGACGAGCATCACGAGCATTCTCATGACCGTGAGTATACCAAAGCGTATCCGGAACCAGTGTGGACTTTCCTGTACTTGTTTCTGCTACACTTCTTTCCAATGAAAAAAGGAATCTTGCTGGCAACCGTCCTTTGCGCCCCGGTACTGTACGGCTGCTCACCAGCGCAGCAATTAACCATTACTGGTTCCAGTGGGGATGTGGTGCTGACACTCGAGGAGGAGTCTCTTCCGGAGGGCGTTGATCCTTCGTCGGTAAAAATTACGCGGAAGCAAACGAGCGACAGTGTTGAATATCAATTGGAGCCGGACGGGCTCGTCCTGAAAAAACCCGGAACCCTCACCATCACCCTGCATGAAGCCCGGATTCCGATGCCTCTCGTGCATGCCAGCAAGGCGGGAGAGGAGCTGGAAATTGTGGATACGAGCGTCTTCGTCGATCTCACGAAGAATCAGACGACCATTACCGTGCCTGTCACACACTTCAGCAGCGTCCATCACGGCATCGGCTCTATCAGTTACAAGACAACCATGGACATTGTTCCGGAGAAGCAGGCGATCGGAGGGGACGTGACGGTGACTGTTTCGTTGGAGCGTCCGGATCAGGAAAAGTTCATCTCGTACGGTGATCTCACAACGAGGCCACCGAGCAAGGTGTTCGTGAATCTTCTCGATAAGAAACCCTTCGTCTCCGGTGAGACGGGGCATCAGGGAAACACGCATCTTCGCCCGCCGCTCTTCAGGGACTCTCCAGAGCGGACATTCATGCAGGCAACGACGCTCAGGTTCACTCGTATTTTCACGTGTATGCAAGGGGGCGAAGCCTACGTTCACCAGCAGTTCGATCTTGAGTATCGGGGATACCTCACAAGACAAAACTATGGCTATGCCGATGGAGAATTTACGGAGCCCACAGGAGAAGAACCGCGTCGTTACCCGACGCGCGCCTTTAAGATCGATCTCGACATCGGGCAATCTGTGGAATGCGTTGTCGGCAGCAGTTCGTCTTCGTCGTCATCCTCCTCCAGCGGTACGGATGCGGGATTCGTGGATGGCAATTGCCTTATCATTGACCGCGATCACTACCCTGCGGAGCAGTTCCGCACGGGGGAGCATGCCGGCGGATGCGATAGCGCACACTGGCATGCGGACTTTCCGGTCGTGTCACTCGAAAATAATGTGCGGGAAGATCCGGCTCCGCACAACTGCGGCTTTGGCAAAGTAACGGAGATTTCTGTACAGGCATGCAGAATCCCCAAAGATTTGTCGGATCGACTACGGAGAAGGTAGCGGGAACTTCTGTACGCATGCGTTGATGTTCGCGGATTGTTTTTGTGGAGCGGGTAAGGGGAATCGAACCCCTGTCTGCGCCATGGCAAGGCGCCGTACTACCATTGTACGATACCCGCGGAAAAAAGAGCTCTGGGATGCTACACAAGGCGTGATCCGAGTGCAAGGAGTGCTAGGATGGGTCCATGGCCACAAAACAGTCCACAACAGACTTTCTGACGGGTCAGATGGCCTCTGCAGGCAGGATCCGGAGCCGCAAGATGTTCGGGGAATACGCCATCTACTGTGATGACAAAGTGGTTGCACTCGTCTGTGATGACCGGTTGTTCGTGAAGCCCACCGGGAAGGGGAGAGAGTTTCTCGGGAACCCCGAGGAGGCACCGCCGTATCCGGGTTCGAAACCGTTCTTCGTGATCGAGGAGGACCGTTGGGAGGACTCCGATTGGCTCGCTTCGATCATCAGCATCACGGCATCGGAGCTCCCTGCACCGAAGCCGAAGAAGTAGGAGCGGCTTCGTCGTCCGGTGGCGGCGGAGCGCTCTCCGGAGGCGCATTCACGAGGTACTCGGCGAATCGGTCAGGAGTGAGGTACCACTTCACGTGTGTCCGTACGACTTGTCCGCTTGGGTCAGGCTGATACACCGGAGGCATCGAGATGGTGATTCCTGCATCGATGCTCCAATCCTTGAGCTTCGGCCCGAGGCTCGGATTTTCACGGTACTTCCAGAGTGTCGACTGCAGCGCTTCAAGAGGTGACGGGAATCCTTCCTTTGCTTTCGGATGAGTGCAGTATCGCGCGCAGATCTGGATGCCGCCCGTGGTGAGGCCGTAGCGCCGTCCGTTGCAGCTGAGTCCGTGATTGCCGATATCCCAGCCGGTGAAGCTCCCGTCTTCGTTCTTGTCCACCCAGACGCATGTGATGTGATGCGGCATCTCGAGTGCTACGACTTTCTTGCCCCAGCACTTCACCACGGATTGCAGGAAAAAAGCCTGATCCTCGCAATCGCCGAGCATGCGGTTCCCCTCCACGCGTGACATCGTTTCCTCCGGCGTCTGCCAGTATTCGCCGTACTGTGCATCCGAACCCTTCTTCAGCCTGTCCACTTCCGGTGAGTCGTATTCGTACTTCATGAAGTACCGCTGGAACATCGCAAGATCCTCGGGAGTTTTCAGTTGTTTCGCGAGGAGGTGGAGGTAGCCGTCAGGCGTCAGTGCGGGATTACGCTTCTTCTCGTACGGATACATGCCGATCATGCGGCCTTCCGCGTTCGTCATGAGAAGCTGGGCGTGACGGTACTCGAGAGTCGCGCGCTTCGCGGTCACCGCGCCGTACCTCGTATGGAATTCCGGATCGGTTTCCGCGCCCGCGATCTTCAGCCGATCCCACGTCTCCCATCGGATGAGGAGCGCCTCCTGTTTTTTCTGGATTCCGTAGTAGACCGAGAGATCCGTCTGCGCGACGTCGTCATGTCCTCTGAATTCCACGACGATGGCATTCCATTCCTTGCTGAGCGTCTGGAACGACGGTGACATGCCTTTCCCTTCCAGAGATGCTTTCAGGGCATCGAAACGCACTTTCAGCGCGGCGTTTCTTGCCGTGAGTTCCGCGCTTTGTTTCCCCCAGACCTCATTGAGTTCCGGGAGGAGTCTCGCAAGCTCCTGCTCCCTCGTTTCCTGCTCAGTGCGTTCGGCGGTGACAGGCGTTGCAGGTTCTTCCGCGGAGGCTCTGTTTTCGGCTCCTGTGATCGCCACCATTGCAGCCAGAGAAATTGTCCGGAGCGACCGGAGCATCGGTGAGTCTCGCGGCGGAGTCCGTGTGGGTGTCGATCTGCCGTACGGCGTCTCGATCCTCATCAAGTGCGAATCGTACGCAGATGTCATCTCTCCTTTCAAGCGTCTTCCGGCATGTCTGTGACTGAGCGGCTTCTGGAGCGATGGAATCGTCCCGGCACTTTTCGCGACTTTCGCTCGGAGCCTGTGCTTCAGCTTCCATTTTTCAAAACGGAGGCGTATACCTTGGGCGACCTTCCGTCGCACTTCATGAAGGAAAAGCTTCTCGCAAAGGCAGACGCGTTGCTTGGAAAAAAGCAGGATCGCGAACTCCAGCAGCTTTTGTCGCATCAGGATTTCCACATCATCGCACAGGTGATCGATGGTCTCATGAGCGGCAAGCGCAAAACGTTCGCTCTTCTTCCGCCTGAAAAGCAGTCGGAAGTGGCACTTGTTCTGAACGAAGACAGCAAGCGGAGGATCTTCCCGCGGCTTTCCGATGCCGTGGTTGCACGGTTCCTCCACTTCAATGCCGAGGATGACGCGACCGACATCCTGCAGTATCTCTCGCAGTCACGACGCGCCACGATCCTCATGGGCATGCGCGAGGAGAAGCGCCGCAAAATCGAGAAGCTCCTCAAATTCGGCTCCGAAACGGCCGGTGGTCTCATGGATCTCAACTTCATCCTCGTCCGTCCTTCTTTCACTTTCAGCGAAGTGATCGAGAAGGTGCGCGCGCACGTGGACGGCAAGCGGGACATGCCGACCGTGCTCGTCACGGACGAAGCGGGTCGCATCCTCGGGTTCATCCCCGAGCGTGTGCTTCTGTTCCCGCCGCAGAACACCACGGTACAGGACCAGACCGTTCTGCTTCCGGTCGTGTCACATAAGATGGACCGCGAGAAAGTGATGCAGGTCATGTCGCGCATGCGTTCGGATGTTCTGTGTGTGGCTGACGAGAATGAACAGGTTCTCGGCATTATCCACCTGCGCGATCTCATGAAGGTCGCTCAGGCCGAGGCGACCGAGGACATCTACCGCTTCGCGGGTGTCGATATGGAGGAGCACGCGCTCGACAGCTCCTACAGCAAAGTGAAGAACCGCTACAACTGGCTCCTCATCAACCTCCTCACGGCATTTCTCGCGTCGTTCGTCGTGTCACTCTTCGAGGAGACGATTACCAAGTTCGCGATTCTCGCCGTGTACATGCCGATCGTCGCCGGGCAGGGAGGCAATGCAGCCACACAGGCACTTGCGGTGGTCGTCCGCGGTCTCGCGCTCGGGGAGATCAGTTGGGCGAAGGCGTGGAAGGTCATCATGCGCGAAGCATTCGCAGGCACGCTGAACGGTCTCATCACGGGAGTGGCGGCCGGTGTCTTCGTGGTGGCATTCGGTGCGCCACGCATCATGGCGGTCATCCTTGCATCGGCCATGATCATCAACCTCTTCGTGGCCGGTTTCTTCGGTGCACTCATTCCGTTCGTTCTGAAGCGTCTCAAGATCGACCCTGCGGTTGCGAGTACCGTGTTCGTCACCACGATGACGGACTGCGTCGGGTTCTTCGCGTTCCTCGGTCTCGGCGCGCTCCTCATGCACTGAACGTCATCGCACGTCTTCATGATGCTTCGTGATGCTCCGGCTCACGAAGGCCTGACTCGCGAAGTTACACGCGTACGTCCACGCCACACGGATGAATCCCTGATTCCTGAATCTGCGAGCCGATGAACGGATA
Organism: uncultured Candidatus Peribacteria bacterium; assembly: GCA_964508225.1. Lineage (GTDB taxonomy): Bacteria > Patescibacteriota > Gracilibacteria > Peribacterales > Peribacteraceae > CAZDRX01. The sequence continues at coordinate 7,647 of CAZDRX010000001.1, read as the reverse complement.
ATGAGAAGCGGGTCGAAACGCACGGTACCGACCCGGCTCAGGCGCTTCGCGATGCTCGTGTCGTCACCGTAGAACGTGACGGTGGTGTCGAATCCTCCCGCAGCTTCGAGTGCTGATCGCCGGATCATCATGCTGCCGCCCACCGCCACCGTGCGCGTGAAGAGGGAGGCCGGTACGGCGAAGATCCACCAGTATGCGAGGGTGACCATATTCCAGATCCACGATGCGTCGTAGCAGAGGTACGGCCCGCTCACGCACACCGTTCGCTCATCCGTGAACCACGCTCCTGCGCGCTCGATCCATCCCTGAGGGAGCCGCGAGTCCGCATCGATGAAGACGAGGAGCTCTCCTTCCGCTTCGCGGAACCCGCATTCACGTGCGGGAGACGTTCCTTTCCGCTCCTCCCGTATCACGGTCACCCCCTCATAGGTGCGCGCGACGTCGGATGTCCGGTCGGTCGAGGCATTGTCGACGACAATGATCTGGGTGACTTCCGGTATACGTGCTTTGAGGACACTCTCGAGACAGGGTCCGATGTACTTCTCCTCGTTGTGAGCCGGAATGATGATGCTGCAGCTGGCTATAGCCACAGCATAGACCATTCCCGGCCTCCGGGGATGACCTCTCCGGATATTGAGATTTTGGCTTGTGCATGGTATAATAGTTAGATTTATGTCGACCAAATTCACACGCATCATTCTGTCGGCTTCGGTTCTGGTCTTTCTCGCTCTTCAGGCGGGCACCGTGTTTGCGCAGTGCGCGGCGAGTCTCCAGCCCTGCAACGGCGCATGTATCCCTGAAACCGATCTCTGTATTCTCGAGCCTCTTCCCGGTGCCAGTGCACAGATCAGCAGCTCGGGCTTTCAGGTGTTCCTCGATTACATCAACGGGGCGAACGGCAGCCCGGGTCTGTGGCAGTGGGCATTCCGTGTCGGTGTGGCCATCGCGGTGCTCAATGGTGTCTTCGGAGGATTCCAGATTGTCATGAGTAATGGCGACTCCGGCGCAGTCGATGCCGGAAAGAAGCGCTTCATGGGTTCTGCGATCGGCCTCGCGATCCTCCTCCTCTCCGGCGTGATCCTGCACTTCATCAACCCGTACGGTTTCGGTACGCCGTCCACTCCGGCTCTCTAAATGAAACACTTCCTCCGCTTCTCGGCATTCTCGGTGCTCCTCGCGCTTCCGGAAGTGATCCTCGCACAGACTTCCACGCTCTACATCTACTGTGGAGGGCTCCCCGGATGTCCGTCCGGTTGGACGGAGCGGTTCAGCGGGGTGCTCACCCTGTTGCTCACCCGTCTGCCGGGGTACGTCATCGCACTCGCCACGCTCTTCATCATGATCGGTGGCGTGTACATGATCATCAATGCGGGTGACACCGAGAAGGTCACACGCGGAAAGAACACGATCATCTGGGCCATCATCGGTATCTTCGTCACGGAGTTTGCCGCGGACTTCGTAGCGTACAGCGTTACGGGCGGTACGAACGGATTCATTCCGCAGGAAGTTCTCTCACGTGCGTCCGGTTCCGATCTCGTGACCTCCGTCATCGCGACGCTCATCCAGTCGATTATCATTCTCTCGTACATCGTCATCCTCGGTGTCGCGATTTTTAGCGGCATGCGCATGGTGCTCACCTTCGGCAAAGAGGATGAGTTCAACAAGGCAAAGGAAGGACTCTTCTGGGCTGCCGTTGGCGCGATCGTCATCAATCTTGCCGTTGCTATCGTCAATGCGTTCGCCACCCTCTGATATGAAACGTTTCCTTGCCTGTCTCATCGGCCTCGCTCTCCCCGTCATCGCTCACGCGGCGTACGACATCCGCACGACCGGCTGGGACTGTCAGGGATTCCTGTACTGCGGCGGCTCGCTGCCTCCTGACGTTGTCGCGATCATCGCGGGCAACATCGTGAACGGTGTCTGGATGTTCATCGGCTCCATGGCGGTGGTAGCGTTCTTCTACGGAGCGATCCGCATGATCACGTCGCAGGGTCAGGAGGGAAAGGAAGCAGGCAAGAAAGCTCTCATCTACGCCTCTCTCGGTCTCGTAGCCGCTCTTCTCGTACGGGCGACGATCCAGTTCGTCTGCGGATACATCTACTATCTGGGGGGAGGAACGGGTACGGGTATCTGTCCGTAAGGAGCGTCTTCTCGGGCGCGGCGCGGTTTTTTTTGGTAGGCTGCCTCCGATGACTCAGCGCTACGTCACCACCGCCATCGATTATCCGAACGCGGCTCCGCACATGGGGCATGTGCTCGAGAAGGTGCTCGCCGACGTCATCGTGCGCTGGTTCCGCCTGCAGGGTGACGCGGTGCTCTTCCAGATCGGGACGGACGAACACGGTATCAAGATCCAGCAGACCGCCGACCGTGAGAAGGTGACGCCGAAGGAACTCGTGGACAGAAATGTTCCGCTCTTTCAGGAGCTCTACGCGAAGCTCGGTATCTCCGCTGACCGCTTCATCCGCACCTCCGATCAGAAGGTGCACTGGCCGACGGTGGTCGAGCTCTGGAAGAAGCTGCAGGCAGCCGGTGTCCTCGAGAAGCGCACGTACACGGGCCTCTACTGCAGCGGCTGCGAGCGCTTCCTCACGAAGAAGGATCTCGTGGAGGGGATGTGTGACATCCACAAGACGAAGCCGCAGGAAGTGAAGGAGGAGAACTACTTCTTCAAGCTCTCCGAGCAGACCGAGTGGCTGAGGAAGCTGCTCAAATCCGACTACAAGATCGTACCGTCGTTCCGCGAAGGAGAGACGCTCGCGCTCATCGAGCAGGGGCTTGAGGACGTCTCGTTCTCCCGTCCGAAGTCCAGCCTCACGTGGGGCATTCCTGTGCCGGGAGACGAGGACCAGACGATGTACGTGTGGTGTGACGCGCTCACGAATTACATCTCGGGTCTCGGGTACTTCACGGATCACGAAGAGAAGCAGTGGTGGGAGGGCGCGACCGTCACGCACGTCATCGGCAAGGACATCGCCCGCTTCCACGCACTCATCTGGCCGGCGATGCTCAAGGCAGCAGGCGTGAAGGTGCCGGATCAGCTCCTCATTCACGGATTCCTCACGAGCGAGGGGCAGAAGATGAGCAAGTCGCTCGGCAACGTCGTGAAGCCCGATGAGGTGCTCGCGCACTTCCATGGCAATCCCGATCCGCTCCGGTTCTATCTCTCCTTTGAGGTACCGGTGGGCAACGACGGCGACTTCAGCTGGAAGCGCATTGACGAGGTCTACACCGCGAAGCTGGGAAACCAGCTCGGCAACATGCTGAACCGCGTCCTCGTGATGCTCAAGAAGGAGCAGAAGGATCTCACGGTGCCCGCGCAGGATACGAACGGGACTGCGAAGCAGTGGGAGGAATTCTCTGCGAAGATGGACAGTTTCGATCTCCACGGCGCACTGCAGCACGTCGTCACTGCCGTCGACCGGATGAACGCAGCCTTCAACGATGCACAGCCATGGAAGCTCGAGGGGGAGCAGAAGATCGCGACGCTCTCGATGTTCGCGGAGTGTCTGCGTCACGCATCCCTCATGCTTCTGCCGTTCATCCCTGAGACCGCGAGGAAGATGCATGAGCAGCTCGGTGTGCCGTACACCGGCGCCATGCTCGGCAAGGATTTCGTCATGACGAAGGAAATGCGCACGTGGGGTGGAGCGAAGGGTTGGACGAAGGCAGGGGAGCCCTCGATTCTGTTCCCGCCACTCGAGAAGAAGTAGCCCGCAGGAGAAAATTCTTGCACCTGCGTACTGCGTCGGTTACATTCGCGAGCCCATGAACGTTTCGTCAAACGTCTCCTCCGGCATCCATGTCCACGACCTGCCCCCCGGGCTTTCGGGTGTCTGTTCATCCGATGTCGTCCTTCCCACGGGGCAATACGTCGCATTGCATGGCTGTGCACGGGATGCGCATCAGGCACTGCAGACAGAAATCGATCTCATCACGCAGGGAGTTCCTTGCGCCATCCCGCCTCGGATTCTTCTCAGGATCGCGACGCAGCAGTATGGCAGGAGGCTTCTGGAAGCTTACAGAGACGCGGCTTAGACACCGATTCCTGATTGTGGTACAGTAAGGACGCTCTCGAAGCGAGATCCCGGAACTTGAAGGCACGACGAGTGACTGCAGGGCGAGGGGAGGAGCGGCAGAGAGTCATTACTTCTTTTCTTTTTTATTCCATGTTCGACCCCATGTCAGAACTGAGCAGTCCGGTTGGCGGAGAAGATCCGCTTGCCCCGACGAGCAACTTCGGTGCTCCCGCACCGCAGTCCCACCCGCGTCGCCAGCACGGCGGCGGAGGTGGAGGTGGAGACGCAGGCGGCCGCTACGGCACCGAGCTGCACTCCATCACGATCCGCGCACGCCAGCGCACCTTCTACATCGACCTGAAGCAGTCCGGCAACGGAAAGTTCTTCAAGGTCTCGGAGAAGTCGCGCGGCGGCCAGAAGTCCACGATCGTCTTCGATGTCGAAGACCTCGACGCGATGATCGCCGCTCTTCAGGAGATGAAGACGAAGCTCTAGGCTTGAGATCCAAGAAGAAGCCGGATGACCGCAGGGTCGCCGGCTTTTTTCGTTACTCCGAGAGGACGTACCCGTTGATGAGCGGGTTCTGCAGGATTACCTCATGGATGATCTTCGCGGCTTCGGCGCGCGTGATCGGTTTCTCGGGTCCGAATGTGCCATCCCCGTAGCCTGACACGATGCCCCGGATCGCCATCTCGGCTACGTAGGGAGCGAACCAGTCAGCATCCGTCACATCGGTGAATGTCGGGGGAGTGAGGAGCGTGCCGGAGCTTGCGAACGTGCCGAGCTGGGAAGCGAGCGTCAGAATCTTCAGGGCTTCCGCGCGGTTCACCGGAGCATCCGGTCTGAAGGTCAGGTCGTCGTAACCTCCCACGACGCCGTAGTGCACTGCGGAGTAGATGACCCGGCGCTTCTGTGCGGCATCTGCGTTCTCGTTGATCACGGAGGTGCTGCGCACGTCCGAGAAGACAGGCTTCGTGTCATCGGCGGTGTTCCAGAGCTTCGTGCAGGTGCTGAGCACCGTCATCTTCAGGAACTCGTAGCGCGTGACCGGCTGATCCGGTGCGAAGAGTCTCTTGCCGCTGAGGGTGTAGCCGCCGATGAGCGGTATGGAATCCGGAAGAATCTGCGTGCGTGAGAGTGCCGAGACATACGACTGCGACCAGTGTCCGTTCATATCTGCGAAGGGGTCGCTCTCCGCTGCGAAGAAGAGACACGCGCTCTCCTTCGGGTCCGTGCCGGTATCGATCTCCGTTTTGTCATCCACGCCGTCGCGGTCGCTGTCCGCCGTGACGGGGTTCGTCCCCCGCGCGAACTCCTGCGCATTCGAGAGTCCGTCGGCGTCAGAGTCGTCTGTCGTCGACGGTGTCACCTGCTGCAGATCGAGACCTGTTTTCTGCTCCCATTCGTCCGGCAGATTGTTGGCGTTGCTGTCCGTGTGGTACTTGGAATCGAGCGGGAAGGAATCCTGCGGATCGTTCACGCTGTCGCCGTCCGTATCGGGATTCTTCGGGTCGGTGTTGTGCAGGATTTCGATGCCGTTCACCCAGCCGTCGCTGTCCGTGTCCGCCGTGAGATCGTCCGTCGGATCGAGAGGATTCCTTTTCGCCGCGATCTCCGACCCGTCGGATTCTCCTCCGTCATCGGAATCGGCTTTGTACGGATTCGTCTCGCCTGCATCCAGCGTGTTGTTGCCGTTCGCATCCTCGAGCACGTCCGGAATATTGTCACCGTCCGTGTCCTGTGTCGGCGACAGGGCAAACACCGGACTCATCGGGATCAGGAGGAGTGTGGCGAGTGTCAGGCCGGCGGCGAGTCCAAGTCTCTTCATCGGAGGGCGTCGGGGCGGCCGCGCAGGAACGAAGCGCCGTCCATCGGACGGCCTCCTGCGGGCTGGATCTGTGTGACATAGAGTAGCGTTCCGTCCGCACACGGGAGCGGAAATCCGTGGACGTTTTCCTGAAGAGTCGTGCCGAGAATCTTGCATCCGTTCCACTGCACCCCCGGCCACGGCGTGAGTGCCCTCACCATCCGGTCGATCTTCTCCGCGGTCATCGTCTTCGGATCGGCGATGCCGTCTTCTTTGGAGAGCTTCTTGCAGACGGTCTTTTTCGTGTGATCCTGCTCAGCTTCCCTGAGCGGATTCTTCAGTGTCTGTACAAGGAGCGCCGCGCCGATACTGGCAAGTTTGTCATGCAGCGTCGTAAAGGTTTCGCGTGAATCCAGCGTGATTTTTTCCTGTGCAAGAACAGGCCCCGCGTCGAGCTCTTTCACGATACGCTGCACCGTCACGCCGGATTCGCCGAATCCGAGGAGAATGGAGTGCTGGAGAGGGGAGGCTCCGCGTAGCAGCGGCAGGAGTGACGCATGGACGTTCACAGGGGCGACCTTCGGCCATGCGAGGATGTCCTCCTTCAGGATCTGTCCGTAGGAGACAACGACGAGGATGTCCGGTCGTCCGGACAGGGGATACGTCGTCACCGGCACCGCATTGATATTCTCCGGCTGCTGTACGGGGATCGCGAGTTCCATGGCGGCGACTTTGACCGGCGGGCCCGTCAGCTCCTGCTTCCTCCCTGCGGGCTTGTCGGGCTGCGTGATGACGAGCTGCACATCGAAGGCCGGATCGGCTGCGAGTGCTTTCAGGCTGGGGACTGCAAACGCCGATGTGCCGAGGAAGACGATACGGGTGCGATCCTTCATCGCATCTGAGTGTACCACTGCTACACTCTCCGCATGGAGAATCGTCGTTCCACCCAGATGGCAGGAATCATCCGCAGCGTCGTCGCGCGCTTTGCCGTGGAAATCACGCCTGATCAGGCAACGGCCGTGAGCATCGCGAACGTGAAGATCTCGGAAGACTTGCAGTATGCGGACGTGTACGTGAGTGCGCTCACGGGTGCCGAGGCGGCCGCGAGAATTCTCAAGTCACGCATCCGCGATATCGCGAAGACGGTGTCGGGACAGGTCTCCACGTACGCGATTCCGATGATCCGTTTCCATGCCGATCACCGGGGCGAGGAGCTCGACCGGTTGGACAAGCTCATCGAGCGTCTGATCCCAAATACTACCGCGTCACAAAGTCCCAAGAGACGGAAGGGCAAAGGATTGAGGGGGAGCTGATGCACCGACTAGACTCCGCCCCTTATGATCGACCGAGATCTGATCGACCGGGCACTCGCCACTCTCAAGCAGAGTCGGAAAATCAAGTGTGTCTGCCACCGCAATCCGGACGGGGACGCGATCGGCTCCATCACCGCGGCCGCACAGCTCTTCGAGGCGAATCTGCCCAATATCCCCGTGGAACTGTACTGCGTGGATGCGTCGCCACCGACGTTCACGTTCCTCCCCTTCGTCCACCGCATCCGGCAGGATCTTCTTCCTGCTGAGGGCGATGTCTTCGTCTTCCTCGACTCAGCCGAGCCCAAGCTCACGGAGTACCACGAGACATTCCCGCATATCTTCGGCGGAGGCTGGCCATCGGTCTGTATCGATCATCACCCCACGAATTCCAAGTTCGCCTCCGTGAACATCATCATCCCCGATGCCTCCTCCACGTGCGAGATCCTCGTGAACTTCGCCGATCAGTGCGGCTGGGCGCTCACGCCTGAGATCGCGACCTCGCTGCTCA